>JAUMPM010000040.1 GCA_031294825.1 Collinsella sp.
GGCATCAACGGATTCCCTGTTTTGGCGCTTCGAAGGCACGGACTCCGTTTCGTTAATTTCTGATTAGAAATGCTGAAAATCCAGTCAGAAGCGGGCTGGGGAACGGGGCAATAAAAATGGCTTTCGAAATGAGTCGGCGAAGCTTTTTAACGGCCGGTGGGGCTACAATGCTGGCGGGCACCGCCTCTATGCTTGTTGGCTGCGCGTCTGGAAGCGAAAGCGGCGCGGGAAGCGTGGCTGCCGGCAAGGATGATGCACTGAAGGTTGATAGCGACGGCAAATTGGGTGGCACGGATAGCGACGTTAGCGAATACTACGAGCACGTTATCTCTGTTTCTGCACTTGCGAAAACATATGCAATCGGAGAGAAGATTGTCGGCGTGGCGATTGAATACGACGTGGATGTCGATGCGTCTTCGGTTGATCCCGGACATGGCGGCATCGGTCAACAGGCTCAGGAAAAGGGGCTGGGATCTTTCTCGGTTTTGGGACGCTCGATTGTCACTGCCTATGTAAACGACAAAGCCGAGCTGAGTGATGAAGGGGGCAAAAGCAAGGGAACGTACGTCATCGTCGAGCTCGATCCAGCAGATGCGGGCGCACAGACGTTGATGTTTCAGATGACGCGTGGGTGCGTAGGCTCAAACGGTCCCGTATCCCTTGATAGCGGTTGCGTCAAAATCGCCCAAATAAAGGATCTCAAGGATTCTGCAGGTAAAAAGCTTACAGGCGACGAGACATCCTCCCGATATCTCGTGGCTTCGACTGTTCTCAACTCCGAGGCAGACAAGTTTGTTGCAGGGACCTACGATGACCCCAAAACTGGATTCCATGCTTCGTTTGCCTTGGCACAGCCTGACGACTACGACAAGGCAAAGAAATACCCCATCACGCTCTTCCTGCCGGATGCGGGGGTAACCACCTGCGATGTGAGGGTGAATCTTCGTCAAGGTCTGGGAGCCCTTGCCTGGGCTGATGGGTCACAATTTGTGCTGACGATCGCTGGAACTTGTTGCGATATCGAGACTTGCCTGCATGTAATCGAGGACCTGATCGACCAGGGTTACTCAATCGATCCGGATCGCATTTACGGGACGGGCGAATCTGCCGGGTGCATGGCCCTCATCGAATATGCCTCCAAGCATCCCGATGACAATTCCTTTGCAGCGCTTATGCTCGTTGCCGGGCAAGGCAACATGACTCCGATTGCCAAGACGCCCATGGTGATATTCGTTTCTGAAGACGATTCCAATTCCTATGGCGGTATGACGGATCCCGAGAAGGGTGTCGCGAGTATCGGAATTCCTTATGTTGAGAAGCAGCTGAATTGCGCCTATAACTATGACGGCGAAGGACATACGAGTGGCCTGTGGATTGATTACGACGCAACGGGAGAGAAAAACCCTTCGGGTAACCAGGAAGGAGCCAAGGCGGCTAGCAGCCAGAAGACGCTCGATGAGCTTATGGTCGAGCTCTCGGATGTCTGCTCCTCGGCCTGTAAACAAGCGGTGACCGATGGGGCGCATGTCGTTTTCCTTCATGTAGAGAAGGGAACTCTCGATAGCACCGACAAGACGGTCCAGGGTGGAAACACTCATAACTTTACCTGGCAATACGCTTATGCGATCCCCGAACTCATCGAGTGGGTGAGAGACCAGTCTCTATAGCCTGCTTCTTTTTCGATGGCATTTCAATGTGGGCTAGGGTTATATGACCGATTGGGGCCAGGCGGTTGTCTAGCCCCGGAAATGCCGAATAGCAGTCTACGATTACGCCCAGGTAAAGCCTCAAAGGTGTTTTACCTGGCCAAAAACGTAGACAAAAGCGGCCCTGGCAGATCGTGAGGCGCAGGGCCGCTGTCGTTGATTTATGGCGTCGCTAGAAGTTGGCGTCGTTGAGTTGTTCGTTCTCGAGGCCGTCGAGCTGTTGCTGTTCGGGCGTATCGGCGACGCTCTCGAGCAGCTCGGTGGGATCGACGTTCATGTCCCTACCGGCCTCGTTGCCGTTGACCAAGTCGTCCGAGAAGATGTCGACTTCCATTTCCTCGGCCTCTTCGATCTGAACCTCGAGCGGCACCTGGGTGCGCACGAGCTTAACGGCCGGGCGCATGCGGGCAAACAGCGGCACGTACTCGATGATGATGGCCGAGTTCTCAAGACCATACCAGCGTGCCGGGCTTCCGCAGGCGCGGCGGACGGCGTACTTGATAGCCATCACGCGGTGGTCATTGCGGTTGATGTCCGTTTCGGGGGCAAGCATCTTGCGCAGCATGCAAAAGCGGAAGTCACCCACGTTGCCGCGTGTCTCGTAGATGGAGTAGGTGTGATGTTGCGGCGGCAGCTCGCCCGATGCCATCAAGTCGCCGACGATCTGACGCAGATAGGCGTTGACGCGCTGGTTGACCTTAAAGCCCAGGTCCAGGCGAACGCGGAAGAGGAAGTCTGTGCCAAAGGTCTCGACGGAATACTCGTGCGTATAGGGCTCATCGGTAACGTACACGTTGATGAACCAGTATGCCTTGGCGCGCTTGGGATGCTTATCCAAGATGGAATAGAGCACATCGCGGTCCAGCGTGAGCGGGTCGGGGCTGTTGGTGAGGAACACCAGGTTGTCGGCAAGCACGGGATAGGTCTCGTCGTTGCGCAGGCGGTCGAGCTGGTCAATGTACTTGGAGACGGGCAGCAGGATGGTCTGCGTGCGCTCGATGGCGGTGCCGCGGCGCCACACGTACATAAGGCCAAACAGCAGCGCGGCCAAGAAGATCATGACATAGCCGCCGTCAAAGAACATGGTGAGGCACGAGGCAAAGAAGCACAGCTCAATGGCGCCAAAGAGCAGTGCGAAGACGCAGGCACCCAGTTTGTGCTTGAGGATGCCGGCGATGTAGCTCGTCAAAAGCGTCGTGGTCATGAGCATGGTCACGGTGATGGCGAGGCCGTAGGCGCTCTCCATGCGCTCGGAGTTCTGGAACAGCAGCACGATGAAGATACAGCCGACCCACATGATGTTGTTGACGAGCGGAATATAGAGCTGGCCCTTGGTGTCGCTGGGGTAGTGGATGCGCAGGTGCGGCATGAGATTGAGACGGGTTGCCTCGGATACCAGCGAGAACGAGCCGGTGATGAGCGCCTGCGAGGCGATGATGGCCGCTACGGCCGAAAGCACGATGGCAAAGGGGCGCAGGGGCTCGGGAAGCATCATGTAGAACGGGTTGACGATATCCATCGCGAGCATCTGGGGGTTGGAGTTATTGGCGAGCAGCCAAGCTCCCTGACCCAGATAGTTGAGGATAAGGGCCGCCTTAACAAACGGCCAGGATGCATAGATGTTTGCCTTGCCCACGTGGCCCATGTCCGAGTAGAGCGCCTCGGCGCCGGTCGTCGACAGAAAGACGAAGCCGAGCACCATGATGCCCGAGTGGTTGATGGGCGAGAATAGGAACATGATGCCACGAATGGGGTTGAGCGCGCGCAGGATGGACAGGTTGCCGAGCATGTTGAACAGGCCGGCGCCAGCCAGGAATAGGAACCATAGCGTCATAAGCGGGCCGAACAACTTGCCGATCGACGAGGTGCCGGCGCGCTGCATGGCAAACAGGCCGCAGATAATGATGATGGTGATGATGATGACGTTGGTCTGGCCGTCACCCAAAAGCGCATGGCCCCACTCGATAGTGCGCAAGCCCTCGATGGCCGTGGTAACCGTGACCGCAGGGGTGAGGATGCCGTCGGCGAGCAGCGCCGCGCCGCCGATCATGGCGGGGAGAATCAGCCACGGTGCCACCTTGCGCACCAGGCTAAACAGGGCAAAGATGCCGCCTTCGTTGTGGTTGTCGGCCTTCATGGCGATAACCACGTACTTGACCGTGGTCACGAGCGTCATGGTCCAGATGACGAGCGAAAGCGCGCCCAGGATCATGTCCTCGCTGACGGTACCGATGCCGCCGTTGTTGGCGACGATTGATTTCATGGTGTACATGGGGCTCGTGCCGATGTCGCCATAGACGACGCCGAGCGTTACGAGCAGCATGCCAGCGGAGAGGGGAATGGCTCCGTGCCCGCCTTGACCACGCTGGTCTTGGGGACTTGCCTCCAGTTCGTTTTGTGCCACGTGGACTCCCTTGGACATCCGGTTATCTGTCTAGGACGGATAACCTTTATGCCGTCTTTATACATACAAGAGCAGTTTGGCACATCAGGTTATTTTAGACAATAATCCTCAGCTGGGGATTATTCATGTACGTGGGGGCATTTCAAAGCAGGGGCTTTTAAGCGCGTGCTGCCTGGGTGATGCCGGCCTTGGCGCTTGCGCGTTTGCCGGCGAGTTCGCAAAAAATCGCGCCGCCGATGATAAGCGCGGCGCCCATCAGACGGACCGGTGTTATGGCTTCGCCTAAAAGGACGGCCGAGAACACGACGGCCGAAAGCGGCTCGAGATAGCCGACGACCGCGACGGTCTGTACGGGCAGCTTGGCGACAGCACTAAAGTAGAGCAGGCAACCGATGCCGGTGTTGACGACGCCGAGCATGACGACGGCGCGCCAATCAATACTGGCGGCGACGCCGGCGGACAGGAACGAGGGGGCGCCCTGCGTGATGAGCGTGAGGACCAGCGCGGTCACAAAGGCGGCGCCCACCTGGAGCACGGAGTTCTCGAGGCCCTCGATGTGTGGCGCGCCCTTGCTGGCGATGACCATCAGCGCATAGCAAAATGCCGAGGCGATGCCGCAGGCGATACCCGCAATGGGCATATTGCCGCCTAGACCTTGTGCTGCAATGAGAAAAGCACCGCAGGCGACGGCGATAAACCCGGCGATTTTGCCGCCGGTCAGCTTTTCGCCAAAGATGAGCGGGGAGAGCGCCATGACAATGATGGGGCCGCAGTAGTACAGCAGCGAGGATACGCCGACGCCGATCGTCTGGTAGGCGCGGAACAGAAAAATCCAGCTGGCGCCCAGCGCGGCTCCCGAGAGGAGGAGGGCTGCGGCTTCGCGGGGGCGAGATGGCGCCTGCAGCTTATAGCGTTGGGTGATGACGAGGATGGTGACAAGCGAGAGTGCGCCCAAAAACGTGCGTAGTAGCACGATATCGGAGCTCGGCAGCGCGATGGCAGCGGCGATGATGCCGTTGGAGCCAAACAATAGCAATGCTGCTAAGTACGTAAGCAGTCCGTTGTTCATGCGCTGACATCCCCTCTATATCCGTGCATGTTCACTATGGGTGAACTGGCTATAGAAGAAAAGCGAATATAATGCATAGATAACATGACAAAAGCTCATGCATAGGTGGAGGGGCGCCGTGGAAACGAATGTTCAAAAGATGCAGGTCCTGCTCGAGACCGTGCGCGCCGGCAGTTTTACGCGCGCCGCTGAGCGGCTGAGCTATTCGCAGTCGGGCGTGAGCCGTATGGTGGCCGATCTTGAGGCCGACTGGGGCTTTAAGGTGCTCGACCGCAGTCGCGAGGGCGTAGTGCTTTCTGCTGACGGGCGGCAAGTTATGCCGGCGGTCGAGGCGTTATGCGAAGAGTTTGGCCGCCTGCAGCGACGCGTGGACGAGATGCGGGGGCTCATGCGTGGCAAGATCTGTATCGGTACGTTTTCGAGTGTGGCGACCCATGTACTGCCGCCGGTGATCGCGCGGTTTCGCGCTGATCACCCGGACGTCGATTATGAGTTACTGATGGGCGATTACTCAGAGATTGAACAATGGGTGGCTGAGGGTCGTTGTGACCTGGGCTTTATCCCGCGTGAGCCACGCGGCGCCGGCATGGCGTCGCGGCCGTTGGTGCAAGACGAGCTGATGGCCGTGGTGCCAGCGGACTCCTCGCTTGCCACCGCGGAGGTCGTTTCCCTTGCCGATTTGGCCAACGAGCAGTTTATTCTGCTGGAACGCGGCACCGATGACGAGATTACGCCGCTGTTTCGTCGCGCGGGCCTGACGGTGCGTTCTAAGCTGTCGACCTGGGATGACTATGCGATTATGGCTATGGTCGAGGACGGCCTGGGCGTGAGCATTCTTCCGGCGCTCATCTTGCGCCGCTGCCAGTTCGATGTTGCCGTGCGCCCACTCGAGGGACATCCTCATCGGCAGATCAATGCGATATATCGCACGGCTGACGTTTCGCTTGCGGCGGCTCGTCTCCTTGAATATCTCTAAAGGCGCGTACCTGTTGTCCACTTTGGGACAATCCTCGGGGTTCGGTACATTTTCTTATGAAATTGAACTTTGGAATGAGGTGCCGCGTTATACTGCTACCTAAATTGAACTCTGGTTCAATTCGTGTTCTATAAATTGAACTTTGCCAGCAAGGAGGTTCTAGTGGCCCAAGAGACGTTTAGCGATCGCCTGCGACAGACTATGTCCGATCGCGACGTTCGCCAGTCGGACGTAATCCGCGCATCGGAGATGCTCGGCAAAAAACTCGGCAAGAGTCAGATGAGCCAATATGTGAGCGGCAAGACGATTCCGCGGCGCGATGTGGCAGAGCTGCTCGCCCGCATTTTGGAGGTCGATGTTACCTGGCTGCTTGCCGGTGACGCCGATCAAGGCGAGGCATCATCGCCCCGTAACGTTTCCAAGCCCGAACCCCATCCCTCAGCTCAAATTCCAAGGAGCACCACCATGCGTACTTTTTCTAAATCCACCAAGCTCGATAATGTCCTGTATGACGTGCGCGGTCCCGTCGTCGACGAGGCTGCCCGCATGGAGGACGAGGGCGAGCGCATCCTCAAGCTCAATATCGGCAACCCGGCGCCCTTCGGTTTCCGCACGCCCGACGAGGTCATCAAGGACATGCGCCAGCAGCTGCCCGACTGCGAAGGCTATTCCAACTCGCGTGGCCTGTTCTCCGCGCGCAAGGCAATCATGCAGTACTCGCAGATCAAAGGCCTGCCCAACGTTCAGATGGAGCACATCTACACGGGCAACGGCGTGTCCGAGCTCATTCAACTTTCGATGAACGCGCTGCTCGACAACGGCGATGAGATCCTGATCCCCAGCCCCGACTACCCGCTCTGGACGGCGTGCGCGACCCTTGCCGGCGGCCATCCTGTGCACTACCTGTGCGACGAGCAGGCCGATTGGTATCCCGATCTGCAGGATATGGAGTCCAAGATCACGAGCGCGACCAAGGCCCTCGTCATCATCAACCCCAACAACCCCACGGGCTCCGTTTACCCGCGTGAGGTGCTCGAGGGCATCGTTGAGGTTGCGCGCAGGCACCAGCTCATGATTTTTGCAGACGAGATCTACGACCGCCTGTGCATGGACGGCTATGAGCACGTCTCGATTGCCTCGCTCGCTCCCGATCTGCCCTGTGTCACCTTTAGCGGCCTTTCCAAGTCGCACATGATCGCGGGCTATCGCATTGGCTGGATGGTGCTTTCGGGCAACCAGCGCTGCATGAGCGACTTCATCATGGGCATCAACATGCTCTCCAACATGCGCCTGTGCTCCAACGTGCCGGCCCAGTCAATCGTCCAGACGGCGCTCGGCGGCCATCAGTCGGTCAACGACTATATCCGTCCCGGCGGTCGTGTCTACGAGCAGCGCAACTTTGTGTATGAGGCGCTCAACAAGATCGACGGCATCTCGGTGGTCAAGCCGCGCGCGGCGTTCTACATCTTCCCCAAGATGGATGTTAAGAAGTTCAACATCACCGATGACGAGCAGTTCGCTCTCGACCTGCTGCACGAGAAGAAGATCCTGATCACGCGCGGCGGCGGCTTTAACTGGGCCGAGCCTGATCACTTCCGCATCGTGTACCTGCCGCGCATGGAAGTGCTTAAAGAGTCCCTCGAAGATCTCGCCGACTTCTTCGATCATTACCGCCAGGCGTAACGGCAAAGGTAGCCTGTAATGAAACGGTCGGCCCGCAACGGATGCGGGCCGACCGTTTTCTGTCTAAGCCCGTGCTGTTAGCGCTTGTCTCGTTGAGCGGGCGAGGTTCGCGTGTGAGCGGTAAGTTCTATTCCAAAATGGAATACAGTGGGCTTAAGCTGGAATTGATGTCCGGGTACCTGCTTTTCTAGAATGTTTTCAACAAGATGAAAGGCGGTTCCAACCAATGATTATCGATGCAAATTCCTACTGGTTCGACGAGCGCATCTTTCATGACGAGACGCTCTGCGAACAGTTTTTGGCCGAGGTACCCCGCGCCTATGACACCGAAGGCTATCTGACCATGAATTCCGCCGGCAAACGACAGATCGTGATCGAGATGCCCGCCGGTTCTCCGGGTCTTAACTACATTGAGGGCGACTACACCCTCGAGAAGCGCTTGGCCGATATGGATGAGGCGGGGGTCGACAAGGCGATTCTCAAGCTCCCCGGCTGTCACGAGTGGATGTCGCTCGAGATGTGCCGGCGTTTCAACGACGGTATGGCTGCTGACGCGAAGGCGTCAAGTGGCCGTCTGATTCCGCTTGTCGCCGTGCCGCCCTTTGGCACCAAAGCGAATTTGGAGGAGCTCGACCGCAGGCTCGACGATGGTTTTGCGGGTGTGCAGCTCTGCGCTCACTACGGCAAGCGCTATCTCGACGACCAGGTCTTCTCGAGCTTTTTCGAGCACCTGAACGAACGCCATGTCACCGTTTACGTGCACCATGTTCCCGTGCCGGTCGAGAACGAGTCGCTTCTCGCGTACGACAACCTTCGCCGCTCTTATGGCCGCTGCGTCGACCAAACTACGGCGATCGGCCGAGAGATCTTTGGTGATTTCTTTGAGCGCTACCCCAATATCAAGATGGTCCACTCCATGCTCGGCGGCGCATACTTTGCGTTCAAGGAGATGCTGCTGCCTCATGGTCCCAAGCGCCCTGATGCTTCTGGCCGTTTTCAGGTCGATACCGAGACCGTTTCCAGGCACCTCGAGAACAACATCTATTTCGACATGTCCCATGCCCAGCCTTGGGGCAAGACACTCCTCGCCTGTGCGGTTGACGTGCTGGGTGCAGACCATATTGTTTTTGGCACGAGCTATCCCGTTAAACGCGAGTGGCTCACCGAGGGTGTCGCCTGCGTTCGCGCTGCAAATCTGAGCGATACAGACAGCGACCTTGTGCTTGGCGGTACGGCGCAGCAACTGTACGGTGTCGAGTGAGCGGCAATCAGAGGGGAGTATCTGCCATGGACGAAGGAGAGATGAGGGCTGGGGCCGCTCGTGTGGCCATCGATCTTGGGGACGTGTTGCCGTTCGACGGTTTCGACGAACTCCGTCATGAGGTCTTCGCCCGTGCCCTTATCATCGAGGGGACGGGGCGACGCGCCTGCGTCCTTTCGCTTGAGGTCACCTCGATCGCTCCGGCTCTACTCGCCGATCTGCGTGAGATTGTTGAGGATGCCGCCAATTGCAGCGGTGCTTATTCTTGGGTGGTTCCTACCCACACGTTTTCCATGCCTCACGTCCGCACTCCCGGGCATCTTGCCGACGATGCTACCCGCAATCGCAACGAGCGCTATCGCGCAGCACTCGTCGCTGCCGCCCGCACGGCTGTCGAGCGCGCTGTTGCGGGCATTCGCTCTGCCACGCTCGCCACTGTGGAGGGCGAATGCCCCGTGAACGTTAATCGCGATATTGAGACGCCTGCCGGCTGGTGGTTGGGCTCGAATCCCAGGGGGTTTGCCGACCACACGATGCCCGTACTCGCCATAAGGGATGCCGGGGGCGAGTATGTTGCCGTGCTCGCGACGGCGGACGTTCAGTCCTCCGTGCTCGACGGGTCGCGCGACTCCGAGGGGAGGCGCATGGCGAGCGGAGACCTCTTTGGTTTTGCCGCCATGTCACTCGAGCGCGAGCTGGGCGGCGTTGCCCTGTTGCTGCCAGGCGCCGCGGGCGACCAAGGTCCGGCGGAGCGCGCCATGAACGTCATGTTCGATGCGGCCGGCGTTAAGCAGACGGTCGATGCCCATGAGGACGGATACCGCATGCTGCACCAGCAGGGGCAGGCCTTGGGCGATGCTTTAATCGAGGCCGCTCGCATGGCGCGTGAGGATGACGCTACCGGCATCGATGCCCGCACGGTCGACGTTCTCCTGCCCGCTCAGACACGCGCCGATTTTCACTCTTTGGCTCCGCACCGAACGTATGAGTTTCATGCCGCTGGCGAGCAGCGCACGAGGGTCTATCTGCTCCGGCTGGGAAACGTCGAGCTTGTCGGCGTACAACCCGAGGTCTCGAGTGCATTCGGCGCTACTGTGCGCGCCGCTCGGTCCGGCTCTGTGTTCTTTGCCACGCTCGTCAACGGCGGACAGAAGTACCTACCGGCTCCCGACGCATACGAAAAGATCACCTATGAGGCTATGAACTCCGGTTTTGCCGCCGGATCCCATGAGCGCCTCGTCGAAATCATCATTGCCGCCTTGAATGCGGCGTGACACAGAAGGAGAACGTGCATGAACATTGGACACGCGCGCCGCAAAATCACCCCACAGGGCGACATCTACCTGATTGGCTACCGCAATCTTCCCAACCGTCTTGAACCTGCGACGGGCGTCCATGACGACGTCTTCGCCAACGCCATCCTCTTCCAGCAAGGCGAACGTGAAGTGTTTCTCTTTAATGCCGATGTCCTCGAGTTCGAGGAAAGCATGGCCGAGGAAGTCAAGACAATGCTCGCCGAGCGCTACGGCATTGACCGTGATTGCGTCCTGCTCTCGGCGACGCACGACCATACTTCAATCGTCGCTTACCACCGCAGCTGGTGGACGGGAAAATTCGACGAGAACTACTACCGCTGGTTCCTCGATACCATTTGCCAATGCTTTGAGGAGTGTAGCGCCAACGCACAGCCCGCGATTTGTCGCTTGGGCAAGCAGGTCATCACCGGTTTCTACGACAACCGCATCATCCCAGGTGAACTCGCCGACAATGAGGTCATTGTCGTATCGTTCTTCGATACCGAAGGCAAGCCATTTGCGGGCTTTGTGAACTGGGCGGTGCATTCCGCTTGCGTCGGACCCGACTGCACGGAGCTCACGAGCGAACTCGCCGGTCTTACCGGCAAAAAGCTCGCTCAGAGTCTTGGTTACTATCCGGCCATGGTCGTCGGTGCTGCTGGCGACTGTAGCGACCGCAATTTTCGCCAGGGACGCGGCATTCCCGAGGTCGAGCGCGTTTCGACCGGTCTTGCCGAGGCGATTTCCCAGATCAAGCTCGATCGCGAGGTCGTTCTCGACCGCATCGAGCCTCAGACGTTCTATCACACCGTTGCCCATGACGACTTTTCGCTCACGCTTAAGTGTGCCGTCATCAGTTTGGGCGGCCTGCATCTCTTTGTGTTCCCGAGTGAGCTCGGCAGCGACCTGGGTATTCGCATGAAGCGCGAATGCCCGGTCGAGGGAATAGTTTGCGGTTACACCAACGGCTATTTCGAGTATTTCCTTCCGGCACGCGAGTACGGCCTCTCCTTTGAGACCGAGCGTACTCAGATTCCCCAGGGCGAACCGGAACGTCTGTGTGACAAGTTCTGCCAGACGACGAGACTTCTCGGCGCAGCAGATTCGCGTCTGTAGACCTGATTGCGTGACATGGGCCAATGAGGCTCCCTGCCATGTGATCGGCATCTTCCATCTTCTCTGCCGTTTCCCATCCCGGGCGTACGTGCGTCCGCGGATTACAAAGGGGGAAGCGGGTTCCTTGCCCTCCCACGTCGACTACGGAGGCCTGAAATCGATGCTATACCCCGCTCAGAAAAAGGAGAATTCCATGAAATACCAGAAGCTTTGCGATGAAATCATCACAAAGGTCGGTGGTCGAGACAATGTGTTAGACGTGAGCCACTGCATTACGCGTCTCCGCTTCCACCTCAAGGATGAATCGCTCGCCCAGACCAATGAGCTTAAGGCGACGAAGGGCGTCGTTGACGTCATCCAGGCCGGCGGACAGTATCAGGTCGTGATTGGTGCCACTGTCGAGGCCGTCTACAACGACCTTGTTCAGATTGGCGGGTTCGACTCCAAACCCGCACTCGATATCGATGAAGGCGACGACGTCAAAAAGGGCGATCCATTCTCGCGTCTGCTGGCCATCATCTCCGAGATTCTGCAGCCGGTTCTTGGCGTGCTTATGGCCGGTGGCTTTATCAAGTCGATGCTCGCGCTCTGCACGGTTGCCGGTTGGCTTGCCAAGGACAGCAATACGTATGTGACGCTCTCGGCAATCGGAGATTCGGTCTTCTATTACTTTCCGCTAATCATTGGCTGGACGTCGGCCAAGAAGTTCGGACTTAAGCCCGTTATGGGAATGGCGCTCGGCGGTATCCTCGTCTACCCGACGCTCGTTGCCCTTATGGGCGGAGATCCGCTCTACACGCTCGGCGCCGGCACGGTCTTCGAGTCCAATGTCTACGGTGATATTTTTGGCATCCCGCTGATCATGCAGAATTACTCATCGACGATTCTGCCTGCGATCTTTATCGTCTGGATTGCCTCCAAGGTGCACAAGGCCCTTTCTAACGCGCTGCCCGCGCTTGTGAGTTCGTTCTTCTCCAACATCCTGACGCTCCTCATTTGCGGCATCCTTGGCCTGCTTGTGGTCGGTCCGGTCATGACGGTCCTCTCCAATATCGTTGCCCAGATCATCTTGATGCTCATCAACTTCCAGCCCGCCATCGCCGGCTTCGTCATCGGCACGTTCTGGAGCCTGCTCGTCATGTTCGGCCTGCACTGGGGTATCATCCCGCTGTGGTTTCTCGATGTCGCAACCTATGGCTATGACCTCATTAACCCGCTCGTGTATGCAGGCGGTTGTGCCATCGCCGGTGCTGTGCTTGGCATGATCATCCGAACCAAGGATTCCGAGGAAAATGCTGCCGTCAACATTCCCGCCCTTGTCTCTTCGATTTTCGGTGTCAACGAGCCTGCGCTTTACGCCATCTTGCTGCCGCGTAAGCGTCTTATGTGGGCAACCTTTATTTCCGCTGGTGTAGGCGGCGCCATTGCCGGCCTCATGGGTGCCAAACTCTATGCCTTCGGTGCCTCCGGCCCGCTCGGTTTCCCGAGCTTTATTAACCCTGCCGGCATCGACACGGGCTTTATCGGCCTTGTCATCTCCGGTGTGGTCGCTTTCGTTCTGGCTCTTGTCGCCGCTATGGTGATCGGTACCAGGAAGGACAAGGGCGGTAAGGCACTCAACATCTCGGTGGACTAGTCTTTTTGCGCACTTTGATTAAATATGCCTCGGACGGCGACGTGCCGCCCGAGGCATATTTGTGTTTCGTGCCGCTGCCAGCGTGTTTGCGGACACAAGTCTGCCGTTGTGGGGCAGCGGGATTATGATGGTCGTGCCGGGATGGAAGACGCACGGTCGCCCTGCAGGAGCTGACGGTAGGGGAGGAAGCCAATGAACGAGACGACAGCCTGCGAGTGCGCGGCGTTTCGCTTGAGGTAGAGCCTGACCTCGGAGGTCGTCGCGGGCTCGAGCGGCACCAAGGCTACCTTTCCGCTGGCGAGCGATTCCGCCGGCTTGCGCATGAGGAATGAGACGCCGGCGTCGCGCGCGACAAGGGAGATGATGTTCTCGGCTCGTTTGCCGGTGAACGTAACACGTGGGCCAAATCCAGCTTCGCGACAAAGGGAAAGGACGAGCTCGCTTACGAACGAGCCTTGGGGAAGCATGAGGAAATTCTCGTCGATAAGGTCGTCTATCTCGACGGCGTCACGTTCGGCGAGCGGATGGTCGAGTGGAAGGACGGCCACGAGCCGGTCGGTCGTAAAGGGAATCTTTTTGAACTCCGGCTCGATGGCGCCGCCGTCACGGATGAAGGCCAGGTCAATGTCCTCGTGCAGGAGCATGCGCTTGAGTGTGTCGCCCTCGCCCTCGATGAGCTCAACAGAATATGAGGGGTTCGCCTGCTGAAAATCGATGACGGCGTCCGTGATCCCATAAGGGGCCATAATGGGGATAGAACCTACGGTGAGGTGCTCGAGCGGCTCACCTGCGCCTATTTGAATGGCGGCAAGATAGCGGTGCTGAAACGTCGCAATTTTTTGCGCATAGGGGAGGAGCGCTTCACCTTGCGCGGTGAGTGTTACGTGGCGCTGGCTTCGATCGATGAGCTTGCAGCCGAGTTCGTGCTCCATTGCCATGATGTGCTTGGAGAGGGTTGATTGCGACATGAAAAGCAGTTCCGCCGCATCAAGAAACGTGCGTGACTGCGCTAAGATGGCGAATTCGCCAAAGCGGCTGATATCCATAGGGAGGCCTCCGGTACCCTCATTTTGGCGGGTGGCCTAAACCACGACGCCATTGCAGTGGTCGATTTCGTGCTGGATGATCTCGGCGGTGTAGCCCGAGAAGTTTTTGATGCGGTGAACGAAGTTCTCGTCCAAATACTCAACCTTAATGCGGCGATAGCGGGTACAGGGACGCTCGCCGATCAGCGAGAGGCATCCTTCGCTCGTCTGATAGGCATTGACCTGCTCAAGAATTTGAGGGTTGTACATCAGGAGTGTCCTGTTGCCGTCCTTTACGCAGATGATGCGTTTGCGCACGCCGATCATGTTGGCGGCGAGGCCCACGCACTCGCGCTCATGCTCGTGGAGCGTATCCAGGAGATCCTGCCCGGTTGCGGCATCGTCGGGCCCCGCGTCTTCGGAAGGTAGGCGCAAAAAGAACTCGGACTTCATGATGGGTTTAATCATGGCGGGCTCCTCATGTCATATGCTTTCGTGGACTTTTAATAATAGCGCGGAAGGAAAGCTGCGCGTCCGCGTTACAATCTTTCGACGTTGGACCATGTTGTCAGATTCGTCGTGTGCGGCGTCTGGCGTAAGTCTAGGGCTCATTTTTCGCCCCGGACTGTTCCTCTGGGGCGATGCGACTGTCGTTCCAAGAGGAAGGAAATGCATGGGGAGCAAATCTCAGCAACAAGTTCAAGTAACGCCATCGGCCACTGCGGCGATTCTTGTCGTAATGTATATTGCAGCCTTTGTTGCCGCGTTTAACGAGAACATCATTAACGTGGCGTTGCACGACATTATGGCAGCCTTTTCGGTGAGTGCCACCACGGCACAGTGGCTCGTTTCGGGCTACATGATCGTGACGTCGATCTTTACGGCCATCATGGCCTTCCTGTCCGGTCGTTTCTCGACGCGCAAGCTGCTGTTCTTCGCATGCGGATGCATGGTCGCCGGCGAAGTCCTGTGCCTGTTCGCTCCGTCGTTTAGCGTTTTGCTGCCAAGCCGTATTTTGCAGGCTGCAGGATCGGGCATTTTGTTCCCGCTCATGATGAACGTGGTACTGTCTTGCGCTCCGCGCGAGAAGCTCGGTCTGTATCTGAGCCTGGGCGGTGCCTGCATTACGCTGGGGCCGGCGTTTGGGCCCGTGATCAGCGGTCTTATGTGCACGTTGTTTGGCTGGAGGGCGGTGTTCGTAGTGCCGCTGGTGGGCGGCATTGTGGTCGCCGCGGCGGGCGTAAAGCTTGTTCAGAATGTCGGAGAGCGTTCGAACGCCACGCTTGATATTCTGTCGGTTGTTTTGCTCGCCGCCGGTATTACGGCATTTGTGTATTCCGTAGGCGAGTTCTCGACCAATCTGATCGCCGGCATCGAGACGCTCTTCGCCGCCATTGTGCTGCTCGGCCTGTTTGCGGCCCGCCAGCTCAAGCTCGAGCATCCGGTGCTTAACGTGCGTCCCATGGCGAGCGTTCGTTTTTGGCCTGCGTGTCTGCTTGTGGTGGTGTCGATGATGACGACGTTCTCGATGAGCGTTTTGTTGCCGCTCTATTTTGAGGGCGCATACGGCATGACCGCCCTTGTTGCGGGCTTGCTCATTTTGCCGGCGATTGCCTGCAATGCCGTGACCTCGATTGTGGGCGGACGCGTGATGGACGCCCGTGGCGCATGGCCGCTGCTGCCGGTCGGCTTTGCCCTGATTGCCGTGGGGCAGACTGCCATCTCGGTGACGGCGGCAAGCATGAACATCGGCGTCGTCGTGGCACTGACCGTTGTGGTGTATGCCGGAGTCGGTTTGGTGCTGAGCCCCTCGCAAACGGCCGGCTTGGAGACGCTGCCTGCCGCTGAGCATCCTCACGGAACGGCATTGCTCAACACGTGGAACATGATTGCCGCATCGTTTGGCCCGTCGCTGTTTATCGGTCTGCTCTCGAGTTCTGCGGCGACTGCCGGTGCCGCTGGTGTTGCGACGGACGTTGCCCAGGCGATTGGATTTGCAGCTGCCGTGCGTGTGGCGGCTGTAATTGCCGTGGTCGGGTTCGTGGTGTCGCTGGTGTACGCTCGTCGCGAGTCGCACATGTCGCATTAATGTGTGCACATAGATTCTGCAGCTAGATTGGATGGCGACACCATAAACTAATGGACGTTTTGCCGAGAGGCATGAATGTTTAAAGCGCAAAGAGTGCGCGACGGGCCCCGCGAATGGGGCGATGATGCCCGAGAGGGCCAAGAAGGAGTCTCATGTCCGAGAACGAAGAGATCATGAACGAGACCGAGAACGAGACCATGACTGCCGAGGTTGAGGCAGTCGAGACCGTGGAGACCGAAGCTGCCGAGGTTGAGGCTGCTGACGAGGTTTCCGCCGAGGAGGAGGCCGAGGTTGTCGAGGCCGCCGCTGATTACGATGACGAAGAGCTGATGGACAAGATGCAGAAGGCCGCTCGCCTGCTGCGTAGCCGTCGCTTTGCTATTTCCAAGGAGGAGGAGGCCAAGGCCGAGCGCATGGCGAACATCGAGCGCGCCATCAAGCTTCTTGACCTCAAGCCCAAGATGGAGCAGAAGGAAATGTCCGACCTGCTGGGCATGCGCCTCCGTGAGCTCGATGGCCTGATGGCCGAGGCTGAGGCCGCCGATCTGGTCGGCCGCATCGACGACGCCGAGGGCGATATGCGCAAGATCGTCGTCTTCGCTGCCGAGGATGCCGCTGAGGGCCTGGTCGAGCTTGCCAACAAGAAGGAGAAGCTCCTGCCCGAGCTTTCTTACGAGGAGGCCACCGAGCTGATGGCTGCCCTCGATAAGGTTATCGCTCCGCTCGTCGCCATGGGCCTGGACGAGGACCGCGGTCCTCGCGGCGGCCGTGACGATCGCGGTGGCCGTGGCGGCGACCGTGGCGGTCGCGGTGGCTTTGGCGATCGTGGTGGCCGTGGCGGCGACCGTGGCGGTCGCGGCGGCGATCGCGGTGGCCGTGGCGGCTTTGGTGACCGCGGCGGCGACCGTGGCGGTCGCGGCGGCTTTGGCGGCAACCGTGGTGGCTATGGCGATCGCGGTGGCAACCGTGGCGGCTTTGGCGGCAACCGTGGTAACGACCGCGGTGGCCGTGGCGGCGACCGTGGTGGCCGCAACGGTGGCGGCTTCCGCGGCAATCGCTTTTAGTTACGGCGTTTTACCAAACGCCGTAACGGGCCGACGCTGCGCGGGCCGCATTTGGACAATCTGACGTTCAACTTCAAGGGCGCGACCAGAAGGTCAGCGCCCTTTCGTTTCACGCCACCTTGTCACAAATGCGACCCGCTCGCTGACTTATGCTCAACCTATGGCGTCATCTCGCCCCAAAAGGGCCTCCCTCGCTCTGGCGGGTTTTCGCTGTCGGTACCAAAACATCGGTGTTGTCGAAGTGGTCATTGGGGACGTTCTTAAATGACTACATAGCATGAGAGTGGATAATCTCCCGGTTTGAGCCTGCATTCAAGCTCAAAGTGGGAGATTATCCACTCTCATTTGCTATGCGTCCGAAAATCCACGCTCGTTTGTTTTCTGCCTACATTTGGAGGAAGAGCTCGTGGAGGCGGGTGTCGTCGTCGAGCTCGGGGTGGAAGGTGACACCGAGCTGATTGTCTTGACGGGCGGTGACGATACGGCCATCGACTTCGGCCAGAGCCTTAGCATTGCCGCGCACCTCGACGATGCGGGGTGCACGGATAAACGTTAACGGCACTTCACTGTCGATACCGTCTACCCGCCCCTTGGTGTGAAAGCTGCCGAGTTGTCTGCCATAAGCGTTGCGTTCGACGAGCACATCCATGGTTGCCAGGCGCGGCGCCCCCTTATCGTCATGGGCGGCAAGGTCGTGAGCCAGTAGAATCAGGCCGGCGCAGGTGCCAAGGACGGGCATGCCTTCAACAATGCGGGTGCGAAGCCCCTCGAGTATATCGAGTTCGGCAAGTAGCTTGCCCTGAACGGTGGACTCGCCGCCGGGGAGGACCAGGCGATCAAAGTTCTGCCGCAAATCGGCCGCCTGCCTCAGCTCAATACAGTGTGCGCCCAGCTCGGATAGTCTTGCCTCGTGCTCGGCAAAAGCGCCTTGGACCGCCAGCACGGCGACCGTTTGGTCTGCATAATCGCTCATGTGCGATCCTTTCTGCTGGACTAGCGCCCGCGCTCCTCCATGATAATCTCGATCTCGTCGGCGTTGATGCCCACCATGGCCTCGCCCAGGTCCTCAGAAAGCTCGGCAATGAGCTTGGCGTCGGTGAAGTTTGCCACGGCCTTGACGATGGCGGCGGCGCGCTTGGCGGGATCGCCGCTCTTAAAGATTCCCGAGCCGACAAAGACGCCCTCGGCACCCAGCTGCATCATCAGTGCGGCGTCGGCGGGGGTCGCTACGCCGCCGGCGGCAAAGTTTACGACGGGAAGCTTGCCCGCGGCATGGACCTCGCGGACCAGCTCGATCGGAACCTGCAGTTGCTTGGCTGCCTCAAAGAGCTCGTCGTCGCGCAAGGCAACAACGTCGCGGATCTGCTTTTGGATCTTGCGCATGTGACGCACGGCCTGAACGACGTCGCCCGTACCCGGCTCACCCTTGGTGCGAATCATCGTGGCGCCTTCGGCAACACGGCGCAGCGCCTCGCCCAGATCACGGGCGCCGCAGACAAACGGCACGTCAAACTGGGTCTTGTCGATGTGATAGACGTCATCGGCAGGGGAGAGAACCTCGGACTCGTCGATGTAATCGATCTCGATGGCCTGCAGGACCTGCGCCTCGACAATGTGACCGATGCGGCACTTGGCCATGACGGGGATGGAGACGGCCTTCTGGATGCCCTTGATCATCTTGGGGTCACTCATGCGCGATACGCCGCCGGCAGCACGGATGTCGGCCGGGATGCGCTCGAGTGCCATGACGGCGCAGGCGCCTGCCTCTTCGGCGATGCGTGCCTGCTCGGGCGTGGTGACGTCCATGATGACGCCGCCCTTGAGCATCTGCGCGAGCTCGTGATTGAGTTTGACGCGATCGGCCTTGCTGGTCTGTTCTGCCATGGTTGCTCCCTTGGTTGGCATGTGCATTGCTTGACGGAACATCCTATCGGGGAGCTGGGTATGGCGAAATACTCAGCTTTCGAGATAATAACAAGGTCAGACTAATACCAGATTGAATGACTTAATAAGGTCAGGTGATATGCTCATGCTTGACTACAATTTGGAAAAACGCGGCGAAGCATCGCTCTATGAGTATGTTTACCAGCAAATTCGAGATGATATCGTAGCTGGACGCATTTCGGCGGGGGAGCATCTTCCGTCTAAGCGCGCCTTTGCCAGTCATCTGGGAGTCAGTGTCATTACCATCGAGAATGCATATAGCCAGTTACTTGCCGAGGGCTATATTTGTTCAATGCCGCGGCGTGGCTACTACGCTTGCGAGCTTCCGGATGCACCGGTTTTGCCTTTGGCTTCGGAGGGCATCGACCAAGATGCCGTCTCTGTGGACCCCAGCGCGCATGATGTCAACGGACAGGTCGATCGATTCGATACACTTTCTCCTTCCGCTTTGGAGGCGGCACGGCTTTGGCAAAGTGCGCTACGGGCGACGCTGACATCCGAAGACGAGTGCGAGATTTTTTCGCCCGCACCGGCACAGGGCACCGCTCGACTACGACGCGCTATTGCTCGCCATCTGCGTGGGACGAGGGGCATGAATGTCGATCCCAATAACATCGTTATCGGCGCGGGCGCCCAGCTGCTCGATACCATGTTGGTTCAGTTGCTTGGCGCGGACAAGGTGTATGCCGTTGAGGACCCGGGCTATTTGCGCCTGACGCGCATCTATCAGGCTATGGGCTGCAAAGTTCGACATATCCCGTTGGATGATGAGGGCGTGGACTTGAGCACTCTGCAGAAAAGCGGGACCGATGTCCTTCACCTGATGCCGTCCCATCAGTATCCGACCGGCCTTGTGACGAGCATTGCGCGTCGCTACGCGCTGCTGAGCTGGGCCGCCGAGCGACCAGGTCGGTATCTCATCGAAGATGACTTTGATTGTGAGTTTCGCCTTGCCGGCAAACCGATTCCTGCGCTCGCGTCAATCGATGCCGCTCAGTCGGTTATCTACACCAACACGTTTTCGAAGAGCCTGTCATCGGCGCTGCGTCTAGCGTACATGGTGCTGCCCGCCGAGCTGATGGAGCGGTTTAGGCGCGACCTTGGTTTTTACGCCTCGTCGGTGAGTTCTGTTGATCAGGTCGCTTTGGCGCGTTTGCTGGAATCGGGTGATTACGAGCGGCATGTAAACCGCGTACGCGTTCGTGCTCGTGAGGCACGTGATGGCCTAGCGGCACTTGTACGGAAAGCGTTTCCAGCAGGGGAGGTCTCGATCGAGCATGCGGACGCGGGCCTTTACTGCGCCGTGGTTGCGGAGCGTGGAACGGGCGGAAGCTCTTTTGCGCAGGCTCTCACGCGCTCGAGCATCTCCTTTATCGATATCAGTGACTGTTATTGGCGTGCCGATGGCGCGTCTGTCCCTGAAAACTCAACTCAAATTCTTGTCCAGTATGACGATTTGAGTTCAAAAGCGCTTAACACCTTGGAAGTACAGCTAATGGGGCGCTCTGCAATCTAAGTGAGTAGACTTTTGGCACTTTGGCGACCAAGCAGTTTTCGCAACAAGCTATCTACCTGCGACTTTATAAAGCAATATGGATGGTCTGCGCGGCAAGTTCGAAAAAGTCTACTCACTTGCCGCACAAAGTTTCCTCATGAGAAAAAATGGGGTTTTCAACAGGGCTTCGTCCAGCTCACGGCAAGCTTTTGGCCAGTTGGGGAGGGCTGTTGAAAACTTAGCAGTCCGTTCGGTGCCATTTTTGTTGCGTTCGCGCCAATACGAGACCGACTGGGTTGAAATCTGTGTTTTCCTGTGCCTATGAAGGATCTACTTTGTGACATATCGGCTTTTAGGTACTGGCGTTTGCCTCCTCAAGTCCGCGCTTTGTGTCCGCCGCTTCCACGACCGGAAGAAGACCGGCAGCGATATGATCTCGCCCGCAACCCGACGGCTGCGGTTGCGCTCGGTTTTCCGTTGTATACATTGGTTCGGTCGAGAAACAAACGGACTTGCCCTGCCAGCATTAGGCAGCGGCTGTTCCTTGGTGATCTCCCCAGGGAATCTGTGCTGGAAACGGAGCATGGATTTTTGGTCACGTCTCCTCTACTGACGGCATTTATCATGTCACGGCATCTGACGGATCTTCAGCTTCTTTTGGTATTGGCGGAGATGTGTGGCTTGTTTGCGGTGTGCGCTCTGCCGGCGGCACTCGAGGCGGAGCTTTCGCGTGCAATTGATTCGGGCACGATTTCGACAACGTTCGGTTGGATGCGCTGCCCGTCCGAGGACGGCACCGCCTCAAATTTATGGCGTCGAGACGCTTTGGTTTTGGGTGGGGACCTTGACCGCTTTTGTTCAGATGTTTGCGGGATGCGTTATGGCAATAGATTTATGGCGGTATCGCAACTCGTTCCATTGGGTGCCGCGTCGCCTTTTGAGGTCGAGGCGTATTTGTTGCTTGGACTGCCGCGAGCCCTGGGAGGCGAAGGGTTTTGCGGCATAGAGCTCAATGTCGAAGTGATACTAAGCACAAGTGCTCGAGCGATTGTGGGAAAGTCCCGTGTGTATATCGATCTGCTTCTGTCTTCGCCGGACGGGAGGCGACAGGTGGCCATTGAATGTCAGGGAAAGGCCTCGCACGGGCGCGCGGGGGATGGCTTGCGCGACGCAGACCGCATGACGGCCCTTCAGGCCATGGGCTACGATGTACTTCTCTTGACACACAGACAGATATCCGATGAGGATAGATTCCGCGCGATCGTTAAGGCCGTATACAGGATGCTCGATGCTGAATATCGTGATAAAAGCTCGGATGAGCAAAGGGCCGAGGCATTACTCCGGTCTGAACTAGTTGTTGACTGGACAAAATTGGGAGTAATCGAAGGAAAGATGCCCGTTAGACACAAAACAGCTCGATCGTGGACGACTGCGGAACTAAGTGAGTAGACTTTTGGCTTGATGGCGACCAAGCTGTTTTTGCAACAAGTCATTTACCTGCGACTTTATAAAGCAGTACGGATGGTCTGCTCGGCAAGTTCCAAAAAGTCTACTCACTTAGTTTTTGACGAGAAACCGATGCCGAAGATAGTTCTATTTCGGGGCGCTAACGAGTCCTCGAGACACAAAAAGGCCCGAACCAATACGGTCCGGGCCTTATAAAAGCTAGAGAATGTCTCTCAGGCGATTGGCTTAGCCAAAGTAGCGCTTGAGCAGGCCGGCGAAAGCCTTGCCGTGGCGAGCCTCGTCGCGAGCCATCTCGTGCACGGTGTCGTGGATGGCATCGAGGCCAGCGGCCTTGGCGCGCTTGGCAAGATCGGTCTTGCCGGCGGTGGCGCCGTTCTCGGCCTCAACGCGCATCTCGAGGTTCTTCTTGGTGGAGTCGGTCACGACCTCGCCCAGGAGCTCGGCGAACTTGGCGGCATGCTCGGCCTCCTCGTGGGCAGCCTTCTCCCAGTACAGGCCGATCTCGGGATAGCCCTCGCGATGAGCGACGCGAGCCATGGCCAGGTACATACCGACCTCGGAGCACTCGCCCTCAAAGTTGGCGCGCAGGTCGGCAACGATGTCCTCGGAGACGCCCTCCATCTTGGCGACGCCCACGACGTGCTCGGCAGCCCACTCGAGCTGGCCCTCCTCCTGCTTCAGGAAACGAGAACCGGGAACGCCGCACTGGGGGCACTTAAAATCCTCGGGCAGCTGGTCGCCGTCGTACTCTTCAACATAACCGCAAACGGGGCAAACAAATTTCATGATTCGATCCCTTCGATCGATGGCGATGGTGCGCTCGTCCGGTCCCGTAAGGGCCCTCTCCGGACGTGCGTCTTGACGGGTTCTATTATCCATAAATGCAACCAAATGTGAAGCCTATTAGGAATGATTTTTAATAAAACAATTTTGAGATATGAAGATGTTGATTGATTAACGATTAGCAGGCCGTCTTTGACCGCCGCTGAGTACAATCGGTCGAGCAAATGTTGACCAATCAACAAATGAGGGAGTTTCCTTTATGCATCTAGCCCGCCGCGCCTGGTGCCGAACGTATCAAACGGTTTTTCGCATCGCATTGCCGGTGCTGCCCTATACCGAGCCACGCATTCTGGAGCATGATGAGGATGTGCCCGCGGTGCTTCAAGAGCGTTCGATACAGCGGGTTCTTATCGTGACGGATCCCGGCATTGCCCGTCTGGGGCTCACGGCACCGCTCGAGACAGCGCTCGCGTCCAAGGGAATTGGCGCTGCGGTCTATGCCAAAACATCAGCGAATCCCACGGTCTCAAATGTGGAGGAAGCGGCGTCCCTGTATCGAGAGAGCGCCTGCCAGGCCATTATCGGCTTTGGCGGAGGATCGGCCATGGACTGCGCCAAGGGCGTGGGAGCGCGCATCGCGCAGCCAAACAAGCCCATCAACAAGATGCGCGGCCTACTGCGGATTCATCGTCGCCTGCCGCTGCTCATCGCCGTTCCCACCACGGCAGGCACGGGAAGCGAGGTCACGCTTGCAGCGGTAATTACCGATGATGAGACACACTACAAGTACCCCATTAACGACTTTGTGCTTATCCCGCGCTTTGCGGTGCACGACCCCGAGTTTACGCGCGGCCTGCCCGCCTCCATTACGGGGCAGACGGGTATGGACGCCCTGACGCATGCCGTCGAGGCCTTTATCGGGCGAAGCACCACGCCCTATACGCGCAAGATGGCGCGACAGGCGGTTCAGCTCATCCGCGACAATTTGTTCGAGGCCTATGAGCATGGCGACGACATGCGTGCGCGCCGCAATATGCTTTCGGCGGCGTATAAGGCGGGCGTTGCGTTTACCCGCTCCTATGTCGGATATGTGCATGCCATCGCGCACAGCCTGGGCGGCCGATATGGAATTCCGCACGGTTTGGCCAACGCGACCATCCTGCCGCACATGCTTCGCGCTTATGGTGACGCCGTCGCCCCTAAGCTTGCCGATCTTGCTCGCATGGCGGGCATTGCGCCGGCTACCGCGCAGGATGGTCTTGCGGCGGAGGCCTTTATCGATTGGGTCGACCGCATGAACGGGGCCCTGGGAATCCCCAAATATGTCTCAGGTATTCGCCGCTCCGACATTCCTGAGATGGCGGCACATGCCGATGCCGAGGCCAATCCCCTGTACCCCGTTCCGCTTTTGATGGACCGCCTGGAGCTCGAGCATATGTACGAGGTCGTCGCGGGTGGTATGTTTGAGGATGAGAACTAGGAGGGTCCATGAACACCGAGGAAATTGCGCGCATCGTCGGCGATCAGCGCGCCTACTTTAAGACGCACGCCACGTTTGATGTCGATGCTCGACGTCGCGCGCTCGCGAGTTTACGCGATGCGGTGCGGGCCCACGAGGCCGATATTGCCCATGCGCTTAAGACCGATTTGGGAAAGTCGCATGACGAGGCCTATATGTGCGAGATCGGCACGTCGCTTTCCGAGATTCGTCATCAGATCGCTCATGTGGCTCGATGGAGTCGTCCGCGCCTGCGTCCGTGTGACCTTGCCAATGCCGTGAGCGTGTGCAAAACGCAAGCCGTGCCCTATGGCGTCACGCTTATCATGGCGCCCTGGAACTATCCGTTTTTGCTGACGCTCGAGCCACTCGCCGGGGCTCTTGCCGCGGGCAATACCGTGGTCATCAAGCCGAGTGCCTATGCTCCGGCATCGAGCGCGGTGCTCAAGCAAATCTGTGAAGAGGCATTTGATCCGCGCCTGGTGACGGTTGTCGAGGGCGGGCGCGCCGAAAACGAAGCGCTGCTCGATGAGTGCTGGGACAAGATTTTCTTTACCGGTAGCGTTCCGGTCGGCAAGCTCGTCATGGAGCGCGCAAGCAAAAACCTTACGCCCGTGACGCTTGAGCTGGGCGGAAAGAGTCCCTGCATCGTGGATGCGACGGCAAACTTGAAGGTTGCGGCACGGCGTATTGCCTTTGGTAAATGGCTCAACGTGGGGCAGACCTGCGTGGCGCCCGACTACCTGCTGGTCGATACGAGCGTGCATGACGAGCTGCTGAGCCTCATTAAGGATGAGGTCCGCCGTATGTTTGGCGACCATCCACTCGATAACGAGGATTACGGGCATATCGTCAACGCCAAACATTTTGCGCGCGTGCGCGGGCTGATCGATCCCGATAAGGTCGTGCTGGGAGGTGCCGCGCGCGAGGCTTCGCTCAAGATTGAGCCGACGATTTTGGACGGCGTGGCCCCCGATGACGCCGTGATGCAGGAGGAAGTCTTCGGTCCCATCTTGCCGGTGCTGACGTTTGAGAGCCTAGACGAGGCCGAGACGTTTATTACGGATCGTCCGACGCCGCTGGCCCTGTATATCTTTAGCCAGGACCGTGCGGCTCAGCAGCGCTTTGTGCGCTACGTGCCCTTTGGCGGCGGCTGCGTCAACGACACCATCATGCATTTGGCTACGAGCCATATGGGCTTTGGCGGCATGGGGGCGAGCGGTATGGGGCAGTACCATGGACGCGAGAGCTTCGATACGTTTAGCCACAAGAAGAGCATCGTGAACAAGGCAACCTGGCTGGACGTGCCGTTTCGGTATGCGCCCTACGCAAGCTGGAAGCACAAATTCGTGCGCATGTTTGTGCATTAGGAAATGGCAGGTAATACGAACAAGTGTTCCTATTACCTGCCATTTACGTTAGACTACTGCCATGGGGTACGGATGGGCCAACTCCCTTTAGAAGGGAATTGGTATGAACGTAAGCGATGTTATTTCGTTACTGGCGTTGTTAATCGCGGCTATCGAACTCGGCCTGTTTATCGGCCGAATGAAATAGCCGCCCCCGCGTAAGCGAAGACGGCCACTTCTCACGATGTAAACGTGCACTGGAGTTGGCAAGACCCGCTGCAACGGGTGCCATCCGTGCCTCTATCTTATCTGCAAGCGCTCTGTCTCGCAAGCGTTGCGGCAACTGGGTGAAAGGCGCGAGCGGGTGAATTCGTGTCCGCACGGGCCCGTAAACTTCTCAGTAAGGTTAAGCGCCGGTTTATCCGGTCGTTAGAGGAGTTGCCATGTACGAGCCTTCACGTGTTCTTTTGTCGTTTCATATCGCAGGATTTCAGTATGCCGACGGTGCCTTGGTCCTGGGCGATCTTAAGGTCGGCGATAAGCTGACGCTGTGTGCCGAGCGCGATAATCCCCATGACCCCGAGGCGGTTGCGATCTATTACGGCAACACCAAGCTCGGCTATGTTCCGGGAAACGAGGTCGGTCCGCTGTCCTTGATGATGTATTACGGCCACGAGGACGTATTTGAGGTCCGTGTGCAGCAGATTGCTCCCGAGCGCAGCCCGTGGCATCAGGTGCGCGTTGGCCTCTATGTGGTGGATGCTCGCTAGCCGGCAATGGAGGCGGTCATGTTTGATGACGATGATCTGTTTGATCTGACGGATGACCCGTTTGAGTGGGATATGCTGCTCGATGACGATGAGCTGGAGCAGGACCGTAAGAAGCGGCAGGACAAGAACGCCTGGGGCGACGCTTCGAAAAAGCAAGACAAGCGCCGCCGCGGACTGTTCGGCGGGCTCTTTGGATAACCGTCGCATCGCTGCGTCTGTATACTTAGCACGAGTTGAACACGTTGCGAAATGAGGACAGAGACGATGATGTGGTTTACCGCCGACCTGCACCTGGGTGATACGAATATCTTGCACGACATGGATCGACCGTTTGATTCGGTCGAGGAGATGAACCGCAAGGTCATCGACGCCATCAATGAGTGCGTGGCGGTGGATGATCGCCTCTATATTCTGGGTGACTTTACCTATCGTTTGCCCCTGGCGGAGGCGGTGCGCCTGCGCGAGCGTATCGAATGCCAGAACGTGACGCTCATCCGTGGTAACCATGACGGCGACTGGGAAGATCCAGCTGCGCCTCAAATCTGGGATGACGTGCGTGATTATCTGGAGATTGCTCCCGGCTATGCCAAGGGCCATCGCCTGGTTATGAGCCATTACCCCATGCTCAGCTGGAATGGCAAGGCGCGTGGCGCCATCATGCTGCACGGGCATATCCACAGCAGGGGAGACCGCACCAACGCGCGCAACCGCGATCGCGAACGCCCCATCTTTCGCTACGATGTCGGCCTCGATGCCAACGACTACAAGCCCGTAAGCCGTGATCAAATCCTCGGCTTCTTTGGACTGTAATTCTCGAACCGCGACACGAGCCACCGCAAAGGTGCCTGTCCCCTTTGTGGTGGTTCTGACGCCGTTGCCATTATGGCGTCGGTGCCTTTTTTGTCCGTGCGGCGCGGTAGAGTGTAGGCGGTTGAAATTTGCGTTCATCGAGGAGCTGCTATGAATGAGATCAAGTGCCCGCATTGTGGCGAAGTTTTTAAGGTCGACGCGTCCGGCTATGCGGATATCGTCAAGCAAGTGCGCAATGCCGAGTTTTCGCGCGACCTGGATGAGCGTGTGAAGGCAGTTCAGCGCGAGGGCGAGCAGGCGCTGGAGCTTGAGCGCTCGCGTTCGACGGCTGCTCTGCAAAAGGCAGAGTCTCAGCGCAATGCTCAGCTTGTCGAGCAGAAGAACGCTGCAGCTCAGCAGCTGGCACAAGAGGTTGCCAAGCGCGATGCTGAGCTTGCCGAGCTGCGCGCCAAGCTCGAGGGCGCTGCCACAGAGCGCGAGAGTGCAAGCCAGCGCGCGGCGGTTGAGGCCCGTGCCGACGCTCAAAAGGAAAATGCCGAGCTCCAGCGCGAGATCGACAATTTGCGTGCGCAGTTGGGGCGCAAGGATGATGAAGCCAAGCTTGCCGAGTCGGCGGCGCGCAATGCTGCTCAAAATGATTTAGCTGCACGTGATGCTCAGATTGCCGAGCTGCAGGCCAGGCTCGCCGCGGCGGACAAGGCCCAGGAGATGGCGCTTGCCGCTGCTGCGGCAGAGTCGCAGCGCGAGCTCGATGCTGCTCGCAGCGAGGCCGAGCGCGCGCTTGCTGACTACCGCGCGAAGGTACAAGAGAAGTTTTCCGCCGCAAAGGCACAGTCTGAGCAAGAGGCCGAGGGCCTGCGTGCCCAACTGCGCGAGCAGGAGCTGACGGCAAAAATGAACCTGTCAGAGGCAGTCGCTGCAGCGAATCGCGAGCGCGATGAGGCGCGTGCCAAACTGACGAGCGAACTGGCGGTGCGCGATTCTCGCGAGGAGCAAGCCAAGGCGGCACACGAGCTCGAGCTTGCGCAAGCCAAGCGCGCGAGCGATGACCTGATTCGCTACAAGGATGAAGAGATCGAGCGCCTTAAGGACATGAAGGTCCGCCTGTCCACCAAGATGGTGGGCGAGTCGCTCGAGCAGCACTGCGAGACCGAGTTTAACCGTCTGCGCATGACGGCATTTCCTAACGCGTACTTCGAGAAGGATAACGATGCGTCCGAGGGCACCAAGGGCGACTTTATCTTCCGCGAGTGCGATGCGAGCGGCAACGAGGTCATTTCGATTATGTTCGAGATGAAAAACGAGAACGACGAGACCGCGACCAAGCATAAAAACGAGGACTTCTTTAAGAAGCTCGATCACGATCGTCGCCAGAAAGGCTGTGAGTACGCGGTGCTCTGCACGCTACTCGAGCCTGAGAGCGAGCTCTATAACGCGGGAATCGTGGACGTGAGCTATCGCTACGAGAAGATGTACGTGATTCGCCCACAGTTTTTCATTCCCATGATTACACTTCTTCGCAACGCCGCCATGGGTTCGCTGCGCTATAAGCAGGAGCTGGCGGAGTACAAACAGCAGAATATCGACGTCACGAACTTCGAAGCCAAGATGGAAAAGTTCAAGAACGACTTCGGCCGCAACTACGAGATCGCGAGCCGCAAGTTCCAAACGGCAATCGATGAGATCGACAAGACGATTAGCCATCTGCAGAAAACCAAGGAGGCGTTGCTGTCCTCCGAGAACAATCTGCGCCTAGCCAACAAGAAGGCCGACGATCTTACCATTCGCAAGCTCACGTGGGGCAACAAGACCATGAAGGCAGCGTTTGACGAGGCGCGCGGGGCTGCGCCAGAGACAAACGATGAGCCAGCCGAGGCGGATTCGTATGAGGTCGAGGATGCCGAGTAAGGCATAGCATATAGTGCAAAAGCGGGGCCGCTGGCGATATTGCCAACGGCCCCGCTTGTTTCGTTCCAGTATGTTCGGCTAGTCCTCGAGCAGGTCCTCGATAAAGCCGACGCGGTAGTTCTTGAAGATGACCTCGCCGCCGTCTTGCGTGGCGTCCAGATCGACATCGCCCATGATGCCAAAGTCGTGGTCGCCGTCCTCGTCGGCAAAGATCTGGTGCACGTGCCATACGTGCGCGGTCTTCTCGTCGGACTCGTCGATGGAAAACATAGCGGCGCTGCGGGCATCTCCGTCGGTGAGGATTTCCTCGTGCTGCTCGTGGTAAGCGTCAAGTGCTTTTTGCCAGCGGATCTCGCTCATGCCCCAGCCGTCGTCGAGCTCGCCCAGATCGCGAACGTGCTCGCGAGCGGCAAGGGTCACGCGGCGGAAGAGCGCGTTGCGCACCAGCAGCGTGCAGCCGCGACGGTCCGCAACGACCTCGTCGATGCCCTGCGGCGGCGCGGCGTCGAGGGCAGCCGGGTTGCCGGCGTTTTCCCACTCGTCCACCAGGCTCGAGTCGACCGAGCGCACCACAAAGCCCAGCCACGAGATAATGTCGCGTAGGCGCTCGTCGCGCTTCTCGATGGGCACGGTGCGGTCAAGCGAACGGTAAGCCTCTGCCAGGTAGCGCAGCAAAATGCCCTCGGAGCGGGCGATGCCGAGCTTTTGAATGTAGCCCTTAAAATCGCTCGCGCTTTCCAGCATATCGCGCAGGACGCTCTTGGGAGAGAGCTGGTAGTCGTTGGCCCAGGGCACTTCCTGGCAGTACTTGTCAAAAGCGGCGTCGAGCAAATCCTCGAGCGGCTTTTCGTACGTGACGTCCTGAATGCGCTCCAAGCGCTCCTCATACTCGATGCCGTCGGCCTTCATCTCGGCCATAGCGCGATCGCGTGCGGCTCGCTCCTGTGCGCGCAGCACCTGTTTGGGATCCTCGAGCGTTGCCTCGACCATTGAGATCAGGTCCATGGTATAGGTCTCGCTCTCGGGATCGAGCAGCTCCAGCGCAGCAAGCAAGAACGGTGAGAGCGGCTGATCGAGTGCGAAGTCCTCGGGCAGATCGACCGTCAGCGCATAGTCGATGTCTGGTGCGGCATCAGTCGGGGCGTCGGGCGCGGGCGGCACCTCGGTGCGAACGACGACGCCGGAATCGATGAGCGTGGCGAAGATCTCGTCGGCGCGAACCTCGAGCTTAGCCTTTTCCTCGGGAGTCTGCAGGCTCGTCTCGATGAGGTCGTGTACGCGGGCTCGGGCATCGCCGCCCTGCTCGACCACGCTGATCACCATGGAGTGCGTGATGCGCAGGCGCGGCTTGAGCGTCTCGGGTTGCGTCTCGATCAGACGCTCGAAGGTCTGCTTGTTCCAGGTGACAAAGCCCTCGGGGGCCTTTTTCTTTTTAATCTTACGGAGTTTTTTGGGGTCGTCGCCCGCCTTGGCCATAAGCTTGGCATTCTCGATCTCGTGCTCGGGTGCCTCGGCAATCACCATGCCCTCGGTATCGAAGCCCGAGCGGCCGGCGCGACCGGCAATCTGATGGAACTCGCGGGCGCGCAGGCGACGCATCTTGTAGCCGTCGAACTTGGTGAGCGCGGTGAGCACCACGGTGTGGATGGGTACGTTGATGCCGACGCCGAGTGTATCGGTACCGCAGATGACGGGCAGCAGACCCTGCTGCGCCAAGCGCTCGACCAGCAGGCGATAGCGCGGCAACATGCCAGCATGGTGCACGCCGACGCCGCATCCAAGCAGACGTTTGAGAATCTTGCCAAAGGCCGTGGAGAAGCTCGTGCCTTTGGCAGCTTCCTTAATGGCCTCGCGCTGCTCCTTGCTGGCGATGCCAAAATTGGCGAGCGACTGCGCCGTCGCAAGGGCGGCATCCTGGCTAAAGTGTACGATATAGAGCGGGGCCTCGCCACGGCGCATGGCGAGCTCGACGGTGCCCTCGAGGGAGGTCGTCACATAGTCGTAGCTCAGCGGAACAGGACGCGGGGCGTCGACAACTAAGTCGCAAGCAGCGCCGGTGTGCTCCTCGAGTGAGGCGGCGATGGCGGTGACATCACCGAGCGTGGCGCTCATGAGCATAAACTGCGTGTGGGGCAGGGTGAGCAGCGGTACCTGCCAGGCCCAACCGCGGTCGGGGTCGGCAAAGTAGTGGAACTCATCCATGGCCACGCAGCCCACATCGGCGTCCTCGCCCTCGCGCAGTGCATCGTTGGCAAGGATTTCGGCCGTGCAGCAGATGACGGGTGCCTTGGTGTTGATATGCGTGTCGCCGGTGATCATGCCGACGTTATCGCGGCCGAGCACCTGCACAAGGTCGAAGAACTTTTCGCTGACCAGGGCCTTGATGGGGGCCGTGTAATAACAACGCTTACCCTGCGCCATGCCCATAAAGAGCATGCCCAGCGCGACGAGCGATTTACCCGATCCGGTCGGTGTGCCCAAAATGACGTGATCGCCGGCGGCCAGGTCCATGAGGGCCTCTTCTTGGTGGTCCCACAGCTCAATGCCGCGATTGCTCGTCCATTCAAAGAAGCGTTCGAAGGCCTGATCGGGCGTGAGCCATGGTTCGGGCTCACTGCCGTCCTCGGGCTCCCACCAGGTGGGGGAGAGCGCGCCGAGCGAGCCGAACTCGGCTTCGGTTCCCGTGCCGCCCGAGAATGAGCTGGCGGCGCCGGCGCCGGAGACGGTGCTGGCGGCGGTATCTGTCGTGGTCTGTGCCATGTGTTTGCTTTCTCTCGCGATTGTCCGCCAACTATTATGGCGTAGCGGCGGCGCGGGGCGGCAGCGCGTGAGAAAATGCAGGAAATGGGCGTGCGGTGCTAGCGTTCCTGAGGCAGGCGCTTCTTGCCTTTGCGGGCGCGGTTTCTAAAGTTCTCGACGGCCTCTTCCATGCCCAGAGGTACATAGGTGAGCGCATCGAGGTTTTCGGGCAGGTAGCAGGCAAGGCTTTGCTCCTGCGCGTGGCCCGCCGCAAGCTGTTCATCGCTAGGCTGCGCGCCGGGTGTGGCGCAAATGCCATAGACGACGGCACCCATCTCGCGCGTGCGGCACTCATATTCGGTCTCGGGATGCTCGGGATGGTCGCGGCGAACGTCGTCACTTACCCAAAGTGTGTCGTAGCCGGCCGCGGCAAGCTGCCCCAAGGCGTAGTCGCGCAATGGTTTGCTGTCGGTGCGCAGCGTGACGGTGGCGCCAACTGAAAAGAGCGGACGATAGAGCATTAGATGGTCGACATGGACGAGTCGTTTTTTGGCGTACTTGGCCTTGGGCTGCGGCGTGGGAAAGTTGATGGTGATGGCATCGAGCTCGCCGGCGGCAAACAGCTGCGGCAGCGATGCGGCGCCTCGGGGCAGGACGAGTGCGTTGGTCAGTTCCTGCTCGCAGATTTTCTGTGCGGCATAGGCGATGCAGATGGGCTCCTGGTCCATGCCGATAAAGAGCGTGTTTGGCTCGTGGGCCGCGCGCTCTACAAGGTACGTTCCCTTGCCGCAGCCAAGATCCAGGTGAAGGTGTTCGAAAGACTTGCTGCCTGCGGGCGCACAGGCCTCGCGCCAATCTCCGGCATAGATTTCAGGGTTCGTCTCAATCGCATCGGCGTAGCGCTCCAGGCGCTCTTCCAGCACAAAGTTCTTAGGCGTGCGAACGTGGACGGCTCCCATGAGGCTCCTTGGTCATAAGTATGGAACGCTTAGCTGCGCGTTCCATCAATGGGTTGAAAAAGAGTAGGCATAGTTTGCCCGAAAGACGCGGTGCGGCTCGACGGCGAGTCGTCGGTGCCTACAGGCGCTTTAGAATCACGTAGCGGTTGAGCTCGCCACTGCGACCGTCGGCATGGAAGCGCTCAAGCTCGCGTACGGGGACCTCGCCGCTCTTGTAGAACGTGCGCACGCCGCGCACCAAGTCGGTGATCTGCTGATCGTCAAAGTGGTGGCAATAGCGGTAAGCATGGCGGTCGTTTTGCCAGCCAATGAGGTGGTCGCCGGCTTCAAACTGCGCGGAATCGTAGCCCTCAAACGGCGGGGTGAGCTCGGCGCGGGCTTCGGCGCGAACGGCCTTGCGCGCCATGCGCTCGTCGTTCATAAACTCCCAAAAGCTGATGGCGATGATGCCGCCTGGGCGCGTCTGCCGCACCAGGGCGTCGAGCACGCGCACGCGGTATTCGCACGACGGCACGTGGTGCATAAAGCCAAAGCAGACCGAGATGTCGGCGAGCGGTGCGTCGAAAAGCACATCGGGCGTCTCGGCGGGGTTGAGCTTCATAAGGGCGTCGAGTACGTCGAGTTCCTGGAAGTGCAGGTTGGGAATGCGCAGGGCGTGGCCGCGTGCATCGATGGCCAGGTCCTGGCACGAGTCGACACCATAGAACTCGAAGGGGCAGCTGGCGTCTGCCGAGGGGCTCGTGCCGTCCACGCCTTTGGCAGCCAGCGTGCCGCCGGCGGCAAAGTTCTCGAAGCGCATATTGCCGCAGGCTAGGTCGAAGACGCGGACGGGATGCTCGATCGTGGCGACGTCGAGCTGTTCGAGCGCAATGTCCATGGTGCGCACCCAGCCGGGCCACGGGGCCTGACGCGTATCGGAAAAGGAGGCGGAGTGCTCGCGATAGAACGTGTTGTTGAGCTGGATGAGCGATGAGGCGAAATCGCGGTTCACGGCGCGGGACTCCCTCCGTTGGCGGTGCGGAATAAACAGTACGACCATACTACCGTTAACGCCGCAACGGGGACAACCGGGCTAGGTGCCATTGCTTCGTTTGGACACATTTCCGCAGCTCATATGCACCCGCAACCGCCGGTTGTCAAAAATCTCACTAGAATAGGTGGCATGCTTTTGGCGGTGGCGGATAGATTTTTAACTGTGCAAGGCGCCTTAAGAACAAAAACGGTCCGGCGGCACGGCTGGCATCACATAGGAGGAACCATGAATGTAGAAACTGCGCAGCGGCTCGCCGACCTTCGTCGCAGCAAGGGTTTTAGCCAAGAAGGGCTGGCACGAAAGTTGGGACTGTCGCGCCAGGCGGTCAGTAAATGGGAGCGCGCGGAGAGCTCGCCCGATACCGAGAACCTGATCTCGCTCGCCAAACTCTATGGCGTGAGTTTGGACGAGCTCCTCAATCCGAGCGACGAGATCGAGGACGATATCGAATTTGAGAACGAGGACCGCGCCCGTCAGCGCGAGGCCGAGGCGGCAGAGCGCGCCCGCACCCATGAGGCAGCGGCGCGTGCGACTGAGGCGGCAACGCAGGCAAGTGACGCGGCAGCCAAGGCGGCGCAGGCGGCGAGTTGGAGTGCGCAGGCCGCCAATGCCGCTACGGCGCAGGCGACGAGTGGCGCCGCGGTTGGCTCGACTCCGGTGAAGGGCCCGTTCCAGTCGTTCCCGTATTGGGCCGTGTGCTGGCTGCTGTTCTTTTTGCTGATGTTCCTGTTTGGTGCCGGCCCCTTTGCTGCGCTGATCTTCTTTACGATTCCCATCTATCACTGGGTGGCGCGTGCGCTCGATGGTGATTGGGCACGCGGGGATATTCAGGTTGGTCCGGCACCGGTGACAGCTAGGACTCAGAATGTTTCCGCTTCGGTTGATGCTGACGTGGCTACCGCGGCCACCGCTGAGCCATGTGCCAAAGAAGGTGACGAATGATGAGGCTTTCGCATGAATCCAAGCTGCGCCTGGGCGTTGGCATCGGAGCGTTCGTACTCATCATCGGACTTGTCTTTGGCACTTCGCGGACTTTGATTCATTTTGATGGCCCGTGGGACCTCGACGATGTTGTATCCGGCTTGTCTGGTATGGACGATGCGGTTGACGAGGACGATCTTTTGGATGGCGGTAACTATTCCGCTCGGCCTCAGCAGCTTTCGAGCACGACTTTTGATGCCGATGAGTTCCGCTACCTCGATTTCGATATCAATGCGGCTTCGGTGGACGTCAAGGTTGTTGATGGCAACAAGGCTCGTGTTATCGAGCGGGGGCGCGTTGCCAAGGGTATGGATGCCTCCAAGGCCGCGACGCAAAACATCGCATTCGTCGAGGACTCGACGCTCAAGGTTTCCCAGTTTGGAAGTGATGACGATAAGGCAATCGATCGCTCAGTTACGGTCGAGCTGCCGCGCCGTGTTGCCGAACATCTGAAGGGAGTCAACGCGCACGTGGGCTCGGGTGATCTGCAGATTGTCGGTGTCATCTGTGACGGTTTCGACCTTTTCCTGGGTGCGGGAGATGTAGAGTTTACGGGCAGCGTGACTGATGCGCTCAGCGCTGAGGTCGGTTCGGGCGATGTGACGTTCGAGCTTTACCAAGCCCCCGCGAAATCGATGGACGTGAGTGTGGGCTCGGGCGATGTGGAGATGACGGTTCCGAACTCGACGGGCTTTAAGGCGAGCCTCACCTTGGGCAGCGGCGACTTCGAGAGTGATTTCCTTCCGCTTGGCTACGACGGCGAGACCATTTTGAATCTTGAATTCGATAACGGGGATAAGTCTGCTGTGTATAGTTTTGAAGTCGATTCGGGCGACATGTCGTTTGATTCGGAGTAGTGAGGCAGACGAAAGCCTAGGCGAAGATATAGACGCGCTGTTTGATGAAGGCGCCGAAGCCGAGGTCGGCTCCGGCGCCTTTGCCTTTACAATGGGGTCATGGAACAGATTATCTTGAACATACTCGAGGCTCTGCGTCGCGGCGAGACCGTGGACGACAAAGCGCTCGTCAAACTGATACATGCCGAGGCGCGCCGTGAAGGTGCCGACAAACGCGATTTGGCCAAGCGCCGTCTGCTGCCGTTCTACCAGCGGGTAAAACGTGAGGAGCCGGCTCGTTGGGCTGGGTGGAATGTCGATGCCGAGCTGGAACGTCGGCTGCTGCAGGTGCTGCGTATGAAGCCTCGTCGCACGGCCTCGGGCGTGGCGACCATTACCGTCATCACCAAGCCCTGGCCGTGCTCGGGCGATTGCCTGTTTTGCCCCAACGATCTGCGCATGCCTAAAAGCTATCTGCATGCCGAGCCGGCGTGCGCCCGTGCGGAGCAAAATTGCTTTGACCCGTATCTGCAGGTGAGCGCTCGTCTGACCGCGCTTTCGCAGATGGGGCATGCGACCGACAAGATAGAGCTCATCGTGCTCGGTGGCACCTGGAGCGACTATCCGCAAGGGTATCAAACGTGGTTTATGTTGGAGCTTTTCCGTGCGCTCAATGACGATGCCGTCGCCGGCGTGGCGGCAAACCCCATGTTGGCGCGTCCGGGCATCAGCCGTGCCGAGGCAGGGCGCCTGCTCGATGACGCTCCCGCCGATGCCCTGCCGCCGGTGGTAACAGAGCGCCGCGAGCGCTATCGGGCTGCCGGCATTGCGACAGACGAGGCTGAGCTTGCTGCCGGCGTTGCCGACGAGCAGGGGCGTGTGGATGCTGTCGTTGGTGGCTATAACCGCGCAGTGCGTCGTCTGTACGGCCCCGGTACGCCATGGGGCGAGGCTGCCGAGTGGCAGACGGCAACGATGGAGGAGCTTGAGCGTCAGCAGCGCATCAACGAGACGGCGAAGCATCGCGTGGTGGGGCTCGTTATCGAGACGCGCCCCGATGCCGTAACGCCGCAGGCCCTCACGCTCATCCGCCGCCTGGGTTGCACCAAGATTCAGATGGGTATTCAGAGTCTCGACCAACATTTGCTCGATATCAACGAGCGTCGCATTTCGGTGGCGCAGATCGAGCGGGCGTTTTCGCTTGCGCGCTTGTTTGGCTTTAAGATCCACGCGCACTTTATGCTCAACTTGTTGGGCGCTACGCCCGAGGGGGACAAGCGCGACTACGAGCACTTTATGACCGAGGGCGCTTTTATGCCCGACGAGGTCAAGGTCTACCCGTGCGCGCTCATCGAGGGCTCGCGTCTGGTGGGCCGCTATGAGCGCGGCGAGTGGCGCCCCTATACCGAGGAAGAGCTGCTCGATGTGTTGGCCGACGACATCGTGGTGACGCCGGCGTTCTGTCGCATCAGCCGTATGATTCGTGACTTTAGCTCCGACGACATTATGGTGGGCAACAAGAAGCCCAACCTACGCCAGCTCGTTGAGAACCGCCTGGCTGCTCGGGGTGATGGTGCGACGGTGCGTGAGATTCGCTATCGCGAGATCAGCACGGCGGGTGCCGACTTGGATGAGCTGACCCTTGACGAGGAAGTGGCGTACGAGACGCCGGTGACGCGCGAGCGCTTTTTGCAGTGGGTGACGCTCGAAGGCAAGATCGCCGGCTTTTTGCGCCTGTCGTTGCCCGATCGTGCGTTTGTTACCGCGCACGCAGACGAGTTGCCGACGACGCCGGACGAGGCAATGATTCGCGAGGTGCACGTGTATGGCATGGCGGCACGTGTGGGCGATCAGGGCCAGGCGGCTCAGCATCATGGGCTGGGGCGGTCGCTGGTGGGGCGCGCATGCGAGATTGCCCGGGATGCGGGTTATGCGCGTATCAACGTGATCAGCGCGATCGGTACGCGCGAGTACTATCGCCATTTGGGTTTTTATGACCACGGACTCTATCTGCAAAAGGAGCTCTAAATGAACAAGCCAAGTGTTTCTGCTGGCGTTGTTGCCGGCGTCGCCCTGGGAGCTGCGGCGCTTGGTGCGGCCGCCGTCGCTGTTCGTGCTGCCTGTCTGCAGGTCGCGCGAACCCGCAATGGGTTGGCGCGTGTGAAGCGCGTGCACGATGAGGGCGGCGACGAGATTCGCGTGTTAGTGCAAGGCGGCGTCTACCAAAGCGCAAGCTACATTGGCGAGCGTTGGGCGGAGCCCGTCTTTGCGTACTATCGTGCGTTTGACGACGTGTTTGAGTCCGAGGATGTGATGCGCGATGCTTATGGCCACGGCATCGACCGTATGCTTATGCTGGGCGGCGGTGGGTTTGCCTATCCCAAGTTCGCGTTGATGTCGCACGAGAGCTTGCGCATGGACGTCATTGAGTACGATGCCGAGATTACGCGTCTGGCACGTCGTTGGTTCTATCTGGACGAACTGGAGCACACGGTGGGCGACCGCTTGCGGGTGATTACCGCTGAGGCTCGTTCGTATCTGGGTGTGACGAGCGTGGGCCATCGTCGCTACGACGTGGTCGTAAGCGATTGCTTTGGCGGTGCCGAGCCCGTACGTGAGCTGGCGACGGTTGAGGCGTTGCGTTTGGTGCGAGGCAGCCTGAACCCCGGGGGTATCTACGTGGCCAATATTGTGAGCGCTAACGAGGGGAGCGATGTGACGTTCCTGCGCGACTGCGCTGCCACGGCACTCGGGGTGTTCGCCCATGCTTGGGTGGTCCCATGTGGCGATGCGGAGTTCGGCGGCGAGGAGAACTACCTGCTCATCGCCAGCGACGGCGACTATGTCTTCGCCGAAGCCGTGCCCTTCGACGATGACTTTCTCGGCACCGTCCTTCACGACAAGTAGGTCTCCCCGTCCCAAAAAGACTGGTCTTAGGCGTGGTCGCTCCAGCTGCGGACACGCTGCTTCATGCCCTCGATGTCGAGCACGCCTTCGGCAAAACCCTTGCGCACGAGCTCTTCGGGAACAAACTCGTCGTAGCGGTCAAAATAAGGCACCTCGCCGGGATAGACGAGCTCGATGGGATCGAAGTCCTTCTCGGCCTCGGCGGCGAGCACCTCAAAGAACGTCTCTTCGTCGGCCTTCATCTTAAACTGCATAAAGTACGGGCGCGATGGGTCAAGTCCGCGAAGGCCCAGCTCCGCGGCACATTTAATCTTGAGCATGCGCTCGAGCGCCAAAAAGGCGTAGCTGCCCAGCCAGGGGAAGAGCACCCAGGTATCGCCGCCCAGGTTGATGAGTGGTTTAGTTCCCGCATCCGAAAGCTTGGCCGTATGACGAGCCTGCGCTAATCGGGCCCGTGCGTTACCCATGAGGTACGGATATGTCGCGTGCTCGTTGAGCGCCTTGCGCATGCGCTCGAGTACGTGTGTATTGATGTCGCCGGGGCAGTCGCCAAAGTAGGCCGGCACCCGGCCCTTGACCTGCGTGGCAAAGACGGTGTGGCGCTTCCAGTCCACTTCCTCGACAATCCAGCAGTGTCCGGCGATGGCGATGCGCTCACCGGGCGGGGGCGGATTAACGATCGTGCCCAGCTCAGCCGATTCGCTCCGGACGGTAAACTCCTCGTTTTCCTGGAATACGGCGTAGAACTTAAAGTTGTTGATGATGCGCTCGCCCGCGAGACCCACGATGAGCCCGCCACCTTCGGTGACCTGGATATGGTCGATCTGGATGGGGGGGCGCAGCAGCACGCGATAGTCATCGGCCGAGACGCGGTGGAAATAGCTGAGCGTGAGCACACGCTGAGCAAGCTCCGCCGGTGTGAGCTCGCCGGTACTGGCGAGCGTCGACATGGTCTGGTGATAGAGCAAACTGTAGGGGAGTCGATCGAGCTCGGGCGGCTCGACCCACTTTTCTTCGCGATAGAGTTGTACGAGTGCGATGCCCTGTAGGAGCTTCCAGGGTATCGTTTCGGGCATCATCGTGCGCGGCTCGGGCTCCTCCTCGCGCATGACAAACCACATCTCGGGCGGAAGATCGCGGCGGCCTGTGCGCCCCATGCGCTGCAAAAAGGAGCTGACGGTAAACGGTGCATCGATCTGGAACGCGCGCTCCAGGCGACCGATATCAATGCCGAGCTCCAGCGTGGAGGTGGTGACGGTTGTCTGCGCCTGTTCCTCGTCGCGCATGAGTTCCTCGGCCGTCTCGCGCAACGATGCCGAAAGATTGCCGTGATGAATGAGGAAACGGTCGGGCTCGTGCCGGTTCTCGCAGTAGCTACGCAGCATGGAGCACACGGCCTCTGCCTCCTCGCGCGAGTTGGCAAAGACCAGGCACTTGCGGCCGCGCGTATGCTCAAAGATATAGCCCATACCGGGGTCGGCGTTGTCGGGCGCCGTGTCGGTGGGGTTGAGAAGCGCCTGCTCGGTCGCTCGTGGGATGTCGACTTCGCCCTCGGGGGCCGAGGAAGTGCGACGGTCCTTGGGTGTGGCCTTGCCCCGTGTCCGCTCACGATGTTGACGGCGTTCCTCTTGTGTGAGCTGTCCGCTGTGACGCATGTCTTGGGCGCCGGCGGGCAGTGCCGCGGGTGCCGCCGCCTCGATGCGCTCGCACGCAAGCACTTCGGCCTCTTGAGGACCCATGCTCTCGAATCCCCGCTGCTGTGCCTGGGGACCCGAGTTGTAGAAGTGCTCCATGGAGATACGCCACACGCGACGCGGTTCCTCAAAACGGGGGATAACGCAGTCGCGTCCCGTTCCCTGCGAGAGAAAAGCGCCCGTGCGCTCGGGGTCGCCGATGGTGGCCGAAAGGCCAATGCGGCGGGGCTGCACGCCTGCCATGCGCGAGAGGCGCTCGATAAGACAGAGCGTCTGCCCGCCGCGGTCGCCGCGCATGAGAGAATGAACCTCGTCGATGACGACGTAGCGCAGGTCGCAAAACATGCGCGGGATCGCCATGTGCTTATGGATCAGGAGCGCCTCGAGCGATTCGGGCGTAATCTGAAGGATGCCGCTCGGCTTTTTGATGAGTTTGGCCTTGTGTGACTGCGAGACATCGCCATGCCAGTGCCAGACGGGGATATCGGCTTCTTCGCATAGGTCGTTGAGGCGGACGAATTGGTCGTTGATGAGCGCCTTGAGGGGGCCGATGTAGAGGGCGCCCACGCTTGCGGGCGGGTTCTCCCAAAACTCGGTCAGGATGGGAAAGAAGGCTGCCTCGGTTTTGCCGGAAGCCGTGGATGCCGTCAGGAGCACATTGTCCTGCGAGTTAAAGATGGCATCTGCCGCCGCAACCTGAATGGAGCGTAGGCTCTCCCAATCGTGGGAGTAGATGAAGTCTTGGATAAACGGGGCGTAGCGGTCAAAGGCGTTCACGGGGCCTCCTTTCAACAACGGGTTATCAAACGCAACGGGCAATGGGTCGTCGAATTGCAACATCGACGTTTGCCCAGATAAAATCTGCCAAAATAAACCTGTCCCTTTTTGGCAGGTTAGATGGTGAATTCGGCGAAGTTACGGTTGCCGCCTGTGGTATCGGTGTCGCCTGTTGCGGTTGCTGGCGCCAGCGCGTCACCGCCGATGCTTTGCAGCAGCTCGGCTACGTTGGCGTCGGGGTTCTGGCATAGGATGTCGAGCAGCTCGATAAAGTCACGAATAACTTCACGCGGCGTCAGATGCGTATCGGCTCCCACACGACCGAACTCGATCTTGAGGAAGTCCACCAAGTCGTTCTCGGTAAGCGTGGGCGTCCAGCCAAAGTAGCCGGCATGGATCTGCATGAGCTTTTCGATGAGCACCAGCAGCTCCTCGTAGGTGAGCGGCTGCAGGCGGATGATGGGAGCGAGCATGTCTTTGAGATCATCGCGCGCAAAACGGCCCTGAGCGAGACGGCTCCGAAGGGCCTCGTAGGAAAAGACGCCGCGGCGGCGGTCCTCGATAGAGGTCGGCGTGCCGCCCATGATCATGCCCAGGTACTGTGCCTTGCCCTGCAGCGTGTCGTTGTACATCGTTAGGATTTTCTCGTAGTTGTATTGGCGCGTAATCGCGTTAGGAATCTTATACAGGTTCACGAGCTCGTCGATGAGCACCAGCATACCCTTGTAGCCGCTGCAGACCAAAAAACGTGCGATGAGCTTGACGTAGTCGTACCAGTCGTCGTCGCTGATGATGGTCGAGGAGCCCAGCTCGGCGCGCGCTTCGCTCTTGGTGCGGTATTCGCCACGAATCCATTTGGTCACCCGGCTCATAGCTTCTTCATCGCCTTCGGATACGGCCGCGCGGTAGCGGCGGAGCATGCGGGTGAAGTCAAAGCCGTGGACCATCTCCTCGAGCGGGGCCAGTTGGGCATTAACGACCGACTCGTCGACGTCGGCACACGAGGCAACCCAGCGATCCAGAATAAGGTTGAGCGCGCCGCCCTCGGGGCGCGTCTTGGTCGATATATTGCGGATGAGCTCGCGGTAGGTGGCAAGGCCCTGTCCCTGACCGCCTTGCAGGCGGCGCTCGGGCGACAGGTCGGCATCGGCGACGACGAATCCCTCGCCCATGGCGTGCGTGCGGATGGTCTGAAGCAAGAAACTCTTGCCGGCGCCGTAGCGACCGACCAGAAAGCGGAAGCTTGCGCCGCCGTCGGCGATGAGACTCAAATCGGTGAGCAGGGCACGAATCTCGACCTCGCGTCCCACGGTGATATAGGGAAGGCCGATGCGCGGGACCACGCCGCCCTTGAGCGAGTTGAGAATGACGGCAGCGACGCGCTTGGGCACGCGGGGTGCTGCGGATGCGGTATCACTCATGGTCTAGGTATCCTCTCACGTCTGCTTCGTAGTCCTCAATAATCTGCGGCCCTGCCGCGCTAAATTCAATTACGGTGTCGCCTACCAGGTCAAAGAGCGCCTCGTTGATGGTATCGACGAGCATGTCCTCGCTCTGCCCCGATTGCGCTACCGCCGATTCCGCCTGTACTGCGTTGTGCTCGAGCAGCGCGCGGAGATAGGCGTCTGCGGCGGGCGCGAGTTCGTTCGTTGCGTCAGCGGGCGCAGCGGCTGCGAACGCTGACGTTGACGCGAGAAGCGGTGCCACGACACCAAACTGTTCGGTGGATATGGTCGGCTCGTCGGCCTCGTCCTGCCGAATGGGTGCCGCGACCGCCTCGACAATCGCGTCGGCTACGGGCTCGGCTTCCGGTTGCCCTGAGTCCGCTGCCTCAGCTTCTGCGGACGCGCCGTCCTCGCGTTCCTCATCGATCAAAAGCGCTTCGCGCGTTTGCGCAGCGGCGTTCCGAATGTGCCCCAGCTGACTCAGATCGATATCGATTTTGACGGGCTGGTGTGCGGCGTCCCACGAAAGCCATGCCACAATCTCGTCATCGATAATCTTGGCCAGATATTTGGGGACCTTTTCTTCCTTAAGGGGATGGGCGGGGTCCAGCGCCAGGCGCAGGCGTTGGTCGCAGGCGCGCATCATTTCACCGAGCTTGCTGCTCTTTTGCCTGCTGCCATGGATACGCATGCATTCCCAAAAGCCGTTTTGGCAACGGTAGATATGGATAGGATCCAGGCGGTATTCGCAGTCCTCGTGGCGCTCGGGCGCAAAGAATACGGCCGAGGCAAACATGGTGTAGGGCATGGCCGTCTCCTCCCCAAACAAGCTCGCCACGATGCCGGTCTTTCGGTGCGTGTCATAGTAGCGCGCCATGCGGACATACACGGCGCATGCCACGTGGCGCAGATCGCGGTGGTGGCTGCGGTCGAGCCGCGAGTTACTTAGGTTGTACGTGGAGAGGGCGTTGATGGCGGCCATGAGTCGCTCCTCGCGCACCTCATCGGGTGGAAGGGGGAGCGTGGGCTCGGAGGTTTTGCGACGCTTAGGGGTCTGACCGGACGGTGCCGGTGCTGGTACAAGGTCTCGTGCCGCGCGCCGCAGCTCGATAAGGTCGTTATCGAACATGACGGTTTTAGAGTCGCGAAGCAGCTTGGGGTCGAGCCCGTGGAATACGGCGTAATCCTGCAGCCACACGCGTGCAAATCGGTCGATGCCGGGCTCGAAGGCGCGATAGACATCCCAAAAAGCCTTGATCTTGTTAAAACCATCGAGCGGGTCATCTACGCCAATGCCGCAAATCAGCTCATAGAGATACAGAAAGGCAAAGGACGTAGACGTTTCCTCGACGGTTCCGCGGCGCACTTGGGCACGCCAGGTAAAGTAGCCGCGCAACTGCCGGTCGCTCATGGCGTTGTAGGTGGGAAAGTACGACTTAAAGGTGCCGTTGTAGGGACAGTCGTCCTCAAAGTCGGCCATCAGCAGGCCCTGGCGGTAGAAAAGCTCGGCTTCCGAAAGCCAGCGACCTGCGCCGCCTTTGGGGTCATCCTGCCAACGCGATATCTCACGCATCTTGCGGTACTGGTCGGGGAGGAAATTCTGCATCTGTCGGCCGGTTTTGAGAATCGGCTCGTCTGCGTAGATTTCGTTTGAGAAGCGGGCGGACTGATGGGTCCGGGCCTCGGCCATAATGCGCTCGATGAGCATCTTGATGTCCTGGTCGGCCACCGCTCCTCCTCTCGAACGCAGCTACGGTGACCTCATATCATAGCACAGCATCAAACAGATGTTCGAGATACTGCTGCGTAGATAGATTTAGAACAGGAGGGCGTAGATGACGGCGATGACGACGGAGGGAAGCATATTGGCCGTGCGGAAGGTCTGAGGACGGATGAGGTTGACGCCGACGCAGAAGATGAGCATGGAGCCTACGAGCGAAAGGCTGTTGAGGGCTGCTGTGGTCATGATGGGGGAGAGCGCGCCGGCAAACAACGTGATCGTCCCCTGGAACACGGCGACGGGCAGGGCGGAGAAAATGCAGCCGCGGCCAAGCGACGCCGTCATGGTGCAGACGATGATGCAGTCCAATGCGCCTTTCAAGGCAAGCGTTGACCAGTCACCGAGCAGACCGTCCTGGATCGATCCTACAATGGCCATGGCGCCGATACACACAGTGAGTGAAGCCGAGACAAAAGCGTTGGTGAACTCGTTATCGCCCTCACTGCCGGTTTTGCGCTTGAGCCATTCGCCAAGGTTCTCGATGGTGGCTTCCAAGTTGACGGCCTCGCCGATGAGCGAACCGAGCGCAAATGAGACGATGAGCATGGTGGTACCGGTGGTCGCTAGCGCCTTCCCATCGATAAGGAGCATCTTTTGCATGGTGCCGCCAAGGCCGATAAACAGGACGCACAGCCCCGATGCTTTCATGAGCGTGTCTTGGATGCGCGGTGTAATGAAGCGGCCGCCCGCTAATCCCAAAAGACCGCCCGCAACTAAAAGCACAACGTTGATGATTGTTCCCAAGCCCGGCATGAGCCCTCCTGTATTGATGCCAACGTGGCAATCGTAGCAGAACGAAATGCGAGGCACATCGCGACTCATCTAATACGTTATATAAGTGGTGTTAGGAATGATGCGCAGCATTTAAGCCTCAGGTGGTTGTCGGGACATAGGGATAGTATTCAAAGCGCAGTGTCATAAGCCGCTGCGGGGATTCAATAGCCGCGGCGATGATATTGGCATCGCGGGCGCGATCAAACCCTTCGAGCTCGATCTGGTACGAGACGTCTTGCATAATGTCCAGACGTCGCCAGGCTAGGAGTGTGTCGCCATCGAATTCTAAGGTCTTGCCTCCGTCTGGAGCAACGGCGTATAGACGCAGCTTAGCGGTGGTTGCAGGGTCGACAACTGTGACCTTTTTAATTTCGTTTCGAGTATTCTTGGCGCCCAACAAGGTGAGCAGTGTTGGGGCCACGACCTCGCCCGATGGCAAAAAGACGACTTCGATGGATTCAGGAAATGCGATGATAGCCGACTTGCGGACGGGCTGATTGGCGGCGGCAGTTTCGATGTTCGCAGCGTCGATGACCTCTGTGTGGTCGAGCGCGGCAAGCACGCAGCAGTTACCTTCATCGATCTCTTGAGGATCAGCAAGCCCCAGACTGTCCGCGAGCTCGGGATCGTTTGGATCGGTAGCGGGCTCATCCGGTGCTTCGAAAGAAGCTGGGACGCTGTTTGTCGGCGACGGCGTGTCGCCCGTACTTGCTTCTTTATCCGCGCTCTCTTCTTGTATGGTTGCGTTGATGGGTTCGTCGTTTGAGGGGAGCGTCTTGGCGTCAAGCGCGGAGGGGAGAATTCCGATGGCTCCGGATCCGTTCCACTCCATTTCGAGAAGCGCCGGGTCGGCAAGAATGCGTTGCGTGCATTGCGCGTGGGCGTCGATTTCAATAGGGCCTGCCTCTATCCCTCGTGTAAGGCTGAGTGATCCGGCTGGCTTCTCGAAATGAGCGTCTGTGTCTTTGGTGCTGACGGCGTAGAACAGCAGGGACGCTTTTCCCGCCGCGATGGCATCGGTGCCGGCTTTGGTCAGCCGCAACGATGCCGTGAATGAGAGGGTGGGCTGCGCATCGTCTGCATTCGCGGCGGCGCAGCCCAGACATATACCGCCTCCTTTCTCGAAAAACGCACCGTCGAAGGCGACCTTCGCTCCGTTCGCCGAGTCATCGACCGGAGCGATGTCGATGCGCAGCTCTAAATTGCATGGATCGCCATCTGCATCGAGCACAACCGAGCGCCACGTGCAGACGGCGCACCCCGCCTGGGAGCCGTTTGCCTTGTTCGAACGATTGATATCCACGACTATCGAGCCGTCCGTATTACGACGAAGGCATCCCGAGGTCGAGATTGCGGCCTGTGCGATCGAAAAACGCTTGCACGCAATGGCGCTCGACGGATTTGGTGCGGAGCTTAGGGCTGCTGGTAAGGAGTCTGCCATGACGGGAGTCGCCCAAGCGGCGACGGGCGTTCCGGTTGCGAGCGCGCCGCAGAGTGCGACGACGGGCAAAAGGTTCTTCGATGCCATGGGGTCTCCTTAGCTAATTTAGTGCGGCCTGTCCGTGTTTTGTTTCTGGCTGCGTTTGATGTGCAGACCGAAGCCGGCGGTCCCCGCGCCTGCTGCTGTGGCGCCTGCTGCCAAGAGCCATCGTCTGTCGCCTGTCTGCGCCAACGGTTCTTCGCGGTCGCCGCGGTCGAGCTCCGAGAGGTCGACCGTCACTTGTGTGGCGGCCTGCGCCTGTTCTTGCTGGGCAAAGGCCATGGCTGGCCCAAACGCTAGGATGCTGACGGCGGCGGCCAGGGCGACGGCCTTATGCCGTGTGCGCACCGGGCTCGACCGTCCAGGTGATCGTTGCAACCTGATCGCCTTCGCCGGTTACGTGGAAGATGTCGCGCGTGACGCGGGCGACGTTTCCGCTTGTCTTGAGCTTAATTTTGTCTGTGCCGCCGGCAATGCCCTGGTAGCCCATGTCGAAGGCTGCATTCTTGGAAAGATCGAGGCCCGTCCCCTGCATTGCGGCGCTGGCGTTCTGGAGTGCGCCGTCGGGGCCGACCTTAAAGTCGATGGAGTTCTGCGCGGTTCCGGCCTTGGCGTCGGCAGCAATGGTCCAGGTGTTCATGGCGTCGATCTTCATGTTGGTGACATGGATGCCGTAGGCCGAATGATTGTCGATGGTGGTCGCGTCTTCTGAGGGGCCCTGAAGCGTGCCGTCGGCCTTGGCGACGAAGGGAATAACCGTCGGAACTTTGAACTCAACGTTGTCGATCTCGGTCCTGACCATTACTTTCGTGGTTCCAACGCGCCCGGCCGCCATAGCTGGCGTCGGGGCAGCGCCCATTGCGAGCGCGAGCGCGAGCCCTGCGCCCACGACGAGCGCTCTGGCTCCGTTCATGTTTCTGGTGATGTCCATGGTCGTTCCTTTCTATTCGCCGCGGGCCGTCCCCGCGATGATTGGACGAATGCTGGTGAATTGCGTGCGGTGCCGCGTCGGCCGGAAAAGCTAGTTCTCGGCTTGCTCAACCCGCACCTTGACACGTGTCGGATTGCCGTGGCTGTCGAGGGTCTTGGCATCGAGTGCCTGGATCTCGATGTACGCCTCGCCTTCTTTGATGTCGCCGGCGGGGCACGTCTCGATTGTCTTGCCGGTCTCGACCACACCGGATTCGTACATGGTCTCGTCGTTTTGGATGACGCGGAATCGCTGGGGAAATTTATTGTCTTGGACGTTTTGCACGTTGACGCGCAGCTTGCCGTCCTCCTGCAGCTGAGCGACCGGCGCGACCGAAATCGTCATCATGTTGTCGCGGACGATAGCGTCGAGCTCATCTTGGATTTCCTGACGCGTTTTGCCCTCGGCCGTCGTAACCGAAGCGCCCGCCTCGGGTACGGGCTGCGACTGCCAAGCGTATAGTCCTACGGCGACAAGGGCGCAGACGATGGCCAAACAGGCAACGATGAGCTTTTTGCGACGACCCAGGCCTACAAAGTGGGGTGGCCTCTTCGCGCTCATGCGGCATCCTTGGCGGTATAGATGCGCGCAAAGGTGGACGGGTCCGCTCCAAAGAGCATGTGAAGCATCAGGCGGCGCGAGTAAGCAAGCTCGTCGAAGTCGGGAGGGAGCTCGATGTCGTGGATATGCGCGATGTGGTGGGCGAGCGCCGAGAACGACTCGGGGTCGCAGATCACATCGGTGGTAACGTGGTAGACCGTCGTATCGGGGAATGCCTCTTCGTCGAAAGGCAGGAGATGGGGATCGTCGTCGACTTCGATGGCGATGCCGTACTGGGGCCAGTAATATGCCATGGGAACCTCCCTGCTTCTTGGGCCAAAACTTCTATCGGTTTTGGCTGTCGATGCCGACCGTATCAGTCGCAACTTGACCAATTTCTGACCAAATGCTTGACGGATTGGCGTCTCAGCAGGTAAAAGGCGGCAAAAATTACTTCAACTTTTTTCGGGCGACAATCGAGCGATCGGCGACGGCGGGGCCATATGTGTCAAAAGCATCGTCTGCCGAGGAAACCTTGCCGCTCGCCGAATTGCACGAACGTAAAAATCGCCAATTATGGAGACGGTCTCGAACACGTCGACGAAACGATGCGGTAACATCTCCCTGCAAACACTGTAGTTAGCTAAAGGGGGAGTTCGCGTGTCTGCAACCATCAAACCCTTCACCGACGAGTTCGAAGAGTATGGCCGCGATGAGTCTCGCACGTCGGGCGAGGCCTCGAGCATCTCGTTTCCGACAACGGAAGACGAGGTCCGTGCCATTTTGGAAAAGCTCCATGCCGAGCGTGTCCCGGTAACGGTTCAGGGCGCCCGAACCGGCCTTGCCGCCGGTGCCGTGCCCCACGGCGGGCATATCCTCAATACTTCCCGTATGAATCGCTACTTGGGCCTTCGCCGCGATGAACAAGGTCGCTTTCTACTGCGCGTGGAGCCGGGTGTTGTGCTTTCTGAGCTGCGCAAGCAGCTGGGCAAGAAGGTGCTGCCGACTGCTGGTTGGGACCAGGCATCGCTTGAGGCCTACGAGGAGTTCCAAGAGGCCCCCGAGCAGTTCTTTCCCACCGATCCCACCGAGACGTCTGCCTGTCTGGGCGGCATGGCGGCATGTAACGCCTCTGGTGCCCGCAGCTACGCCTACGGCTCCTTGCGCCCACATATCACGGGACTCCACGTCGCGCTGCCTGATGGCGATTTGCTTGAGCTTCAGCGCGGCGAGGCTTTTGCCCAGGGCCGCCACCTGTCACTCGTGACGGCAGAGGGCCACACACTCGAGCTCGATCTTCCCGGCTATACCATGCCCAAGACAAAAAATGCCTCAGGCTATTTCGTTGCGGACGAAATGGACGCCATCGACCTCTTTATCGGTGCGTGCGGCACACTCGGCGTCATTACCGAGCTCGAGATCGCCCTGCAGGCGGCGCCTGCGGTCGTTTGGGGTGTGAGCTGCTTTTTCGATAGCGAAGACAAGGCCGTGTCCTTTACCGATTCCGTGCGTCCCGTCCTGTCCCATGCGGCTGCCATCGAGTACTTCGACGCTGGCGCCCTGGATATTCTACGTCGCCAGCGCGAGCAGTCGACGGCGTTTGCCTCGCTGCCGGCGCTCGACAAAGACGCCAAGGTCTGTGTCTACGTGGAGCTCGACTGCGATGACGAGGCCCAGGCGACCGAGGAACTGTACCACCTGGGATGGGTGCTGGAGCTTGCGGGCGGCCGCGACGATGCGACATGGGTCGCGCGCACCGAGGTCGATCGCGAGTGCCAGCGATTCTTCCGCCACGCGGTGCCCGAGAGCGTCAACATGCTTATCGACGAGCGTCGCCGCATCGACCCCACCATCACCAAGCTGGGCTCGGACATGTCGGTGCCCAATGCACGCCTTGCCGATGTCGTGGCCCTCTATCGCCGCACACTGGCCGAAAGCGGGCTTGAATCTGCTGCCTGGGGGCACATCGGTAACAACCATCTGCATGTGAACATCCTGCCGCGCGATGCGCAAGACTACCGTCGCGGTGGCGAGCTGTTTGCCCAGTGGGCTGCGGAGGTAACGGCTATGGGCGGTGCCGTTTCTGCCGAGCACGGCGTCGGCAAGATCAAGGCGGGCTTCTTAGAGACGATGTACGGTCACGAGGCCATGGTTGAGTCGGCGCGGCTCAAGCTCCAGCTCGATCCCGACGGGCAGCTGGGTCGCGGCAACCTGTTTTCGGAGAAGCTCTTGGATGAACTCGTCCAGAAAGGGGGCGCGTGAATATGAGTGATTTCCATATGGTGGTGTGCGTTAAGGCCGTGCCGGGCAGCACCGAGGTCAAGATGGACCCCAAGACCAATACCATCGTGCGTGATGGCAAGCAGGCGGTCATTAACCCGTTCGATGCGAGCGCTCTGGAATGCGCGCTGGCGCTGAAGGACGACTTTATCGGCTTTGGCATGGACGTGCGCGTGACGGTGGTGTCGATGGGCATCCCCGCGACCGAGTCGCTGCTGCGCGACTGCATCGCTCGAGGTGCCGACGACGCGCTGCTGCTGACCGATCGCGCCTTTGCAGGTGCCGATACCCTGGCAACCACCTATGCCCTCAAGTGCGGCATCGAGGCGCTCGACGAGGACTTCGACCTGCTCATCTGCGGCAAGATGGCGGTGGATGGCGATACGGCCCAGATTGGCCCCGAGCTTGCCGGTGCTTTTGAGATTCCCTGTGTGACCGACGTGAGCTGCGTGCAAAGCGCGGGCTTTACGACCTGTGGTTCACTGGCGCTTGTTCACGGCTGCGATGCCGGCGAGGAGACGGTGTGTCTTGAGATGCCGTGCGTGATGACGACTGCCAAGGAGATTGGCCAGTTGCGTATGCCGAGTATTGCCGGTATTCGCGCGGCGGAGGAGGCGGACGTGCGCGTGGTCAGTGCCGCCGACGTGAACGCCGACCCCGCGCGTTGCGGTCTTGCCGGGTCGCCGACACAGGTCGTGCGCTCGTTTGTGCCCGACCGTGACCAAACGTGCGAGGACGTTGACGGAACGGCGTCCGAGCAGGCGGCAAAACTTGCCAAGATTATCGAGGGGATGGCATAGATGAGCGGACTGATTATCGATAGCGAAGCCTGTATCGGCTGCGGTCGCTGCGTTCGCGCCTGTGCCTCGGGCGGCATCGTAGTGGAAGGCGAGCGACCCAGCCGATGCGCCCGCGTAACCGACGGCTGCATCCTATGCGGTGGGTGCGTCGACGCCTGCCCTGTCAACGCTATCTCGATCGAGCGTGACGAGGCCGCTGGTGCGGTTGACCTCGATGCGTATCGAGACATTTGGGTATTCGTGCAGACCGACGAGCACGATACGGTGACTCCCGTTGCCTATGAGCTTATGGGCAAGGGCCGCGAGCTTGCCGATGCGCGCGGCTGCCGTCTGGTGGCACTGGTCGGTATGGGTCCCGAGGGTTCTCTCGGCGACCTGGAGCATCTGGTTTGCGCGGGCGCCGACGAAGTCCTGGCCTGTCGCGACGAGCGCCTGCGCCAAAACGATGCGGAGGTCTACGCCCGCTTGATCTGCGATTTGGTAGCCGAATGCAAACCCGAGGCCATCCTATACGGTGCGACCGCCTTTGGCCGCGAACTGGCACCCGGCGTTGCCGTGCGCTTGCAGACGGGCCTTACGGCTGACTGCACCGTACTTTCGATGGATACGGAGACGGGACTGCTGCAACAGACGCGTCCGGCGTTTGGCGGCAACCTAATGGCCACCATCGTCTGCCCCAATCATCGTCCCCAGATGGCAACGGTTCGTCCCGGCATCTTTAAGGCGCCCGACTTCGACTACGGCCGTTCCGGCGCGATCACCCAGGTGATGCTTGCGGAAGACGTTAAGGCCCGTGTCGAGATCTCGATTCCCGCCGAGGAGTGGGGGCAGCAGGCTTCGATTGCCGATGCCGAGCGCCTTGTCGTGGTGGGTCGCGGCATTGGTTCCAAGAAAAACCTGCCGCTGATGCGAAAGCTCGCCGAGGCTCTGGGAGCCGAGCTTGGCTGCACGCGACCTGTCGTGGAGGCCGGCTGGTTGGAGTATCGCCATCAGATTGGCCAGACGGGCGTATCGGTTTCGCCCAAGCTTCTCGTGAGTATCGGTGTTTCGGGCGCCATCCAGCATCTTGCCGGCATCGGTGGGGCGGAGTGCATTATCGCCATCAACGAGGACCCGGATGCCCCCATCTTTGGTGCTGCCCAGTACAAGGTTGTCGGTGATGCCGTCGAGGTCGTCGAGGAGCTGCTGGCCCAGCTTGAGCGCTAGGCGCGCGCCAGCCAGTCGCGCATCTCGTCCTTTAGACGCTCCCAGGTCGCTTGCGTGGCGGGATCGGCAAAGGGGCGCGTAATGCCAAAGGGCGCGTCGAGCAGGCGGTAGATATCGCCCTGCTCGCGCGCCAGCGCGCGGCTCGCTGGATAGACGAGCTCAAGCATAAAGCAGATGAGTCCCACCAGGTAGTCTGCGGGCTCGTCGCGCTCATCGCGCGTGACGCAGCGGCGCTCGTCAAAGGCAGCGAGAGCCGGTGTCGAGAACCGGCTGGCGAGAAATGTGTCCTCATCAACCTTGAGGATGGTGTCGACGGTGCTGTCGGCGATGGTGCGCATAATGTCGATCTTGTCGCCATCGCGTACGATGTCGCAGAAGCACCGTGTACGCTCGTCGAGTTGTGCCGGCAGACGAAAGTCGCTGTGATAGGCGATGCTCGCGCGGATGAGCTCGTCGTGCTCGTCGGTCTCGATAAAATCTCGGATGCTTGTTGTGGCAGGCGCGTCGTCGGGGTTTTCGCCAAAGAGAACCTCGACGCCCAACGCTGCGTGGCTCATACTCTCGGCGTCCTTAAAGGTGTCCCAGCGCCGCAACTGTTCAAAGCGTCCCATATCGTGTAACAGGCCGCAAAGCCAGGCCAGGTCAATATCCTCTGTCGACCAGCTCTGCTCGCGCGCCACGGCATCGCATGCCTCGGCAACGTGGTACGTATGCTCGATTTTGAGCGCGATACGTGGATTGGCGGCATCGTAGGCATCGGTGTAGGTCTTGAAGGCCGCCGCAGCCCGCGTTCGATCGATAGCTGTCATAATGGCTTCCTAAAAATTGTGTCTTTCTGTGTCTTTCGATCCGGTGGCAATTGTAGGTGAACTCGGTTGCTGCCGGGCGATGATTCTGCCATGTCGTTGCCTGACCCAACGAATCGAATTTCTCACCGAGCTGGTCTGCTTCTTCTGGTACCATGGTCAAACTTTACTGTAGCAAAGCGTGACGTGGGCTTTTGTTCTGCGTCAGCGGAAATGGGGGTTTCATGGCACAGGGAGCGACCGCCAACGAGCAAAAGAAATTCAAGGTACCGCGTATCCCGGGCGACATCATGGTCTATCCCATGATTGTTGGCCTTTTGCTCAACACTTTCTGTCCGCAGGTCTTTGAGATCGGCGGCTTCTTTACGGCTGCCTGCCGCGGCGGCTCCAATACCATCGTCGCTGCGATCCTGCTCTTCGTGGGTGCCGGCATCAGCTTTAAGTCCACGCCGGGCGCTATCAAGACCGGCATTGTCGTACTGATCCCCAAGCTTGTTGTTGCGGCCGCCCTTGGCTTGGGTGTGGCATATTTCTTTAACGACAACTTCCTGGGCCTGAGCTCGGTCTCAATCATCGGCGGCATTACGTTTTGCAACATGGCGCTCTATACGGGCATCATGGGCGAGTTCGGCGACGAGTCCGAGCAGGGCGCCGTCGGTATCCTGTTCTTTACGGCCGGCCCCGCCGTCACCATGATCATCCTCGGTGTCTCGGGTCTCGCCAACATCCCCGTCGGCACCATCATCGGATCCATCCTGCCGCTTGTTATCGGCATGGTTCTGGGCAACCTCTTCCCGTTCATCAAGAACCTGCTGGTCCCCGGCTCCAATCCTGCGATCGCTGTCATCGGTTTTCAGCTCGGTGCGTCCATGAGCCTGTCGAGCTTTATCACCGGCGGTATTTCCGGTATCTTGCTGGGCCTTGTTACGCTCTTTATCGTCAGCCCCATCACCTTTGCGTTCGAGCGCCTGTGCGGTGGTAACGGCAAGGCGGCCGTTGCCTGCTCCACTATCGCCGGCACGGCCATGACCACGCCGGTCGCCCTCGCCGAGGTCGCACCGCGTTATGCCGAGCTTGCGCCCACCGCGTACGCTCAGATCGCCACCGCCGTCATCATCACGGCGATCTTGGCCCCGATTCTGACCGGCTGGGTCGATAAGAAGTTCTGTCAGGGCAAGGAGGATCTGTCGTTTGCCGGTGTCGAGGCCATCGAGGAGGCCGTCGCGACCGACATCGACGGCGAGTAATCGTTGACGCGAGTCAATCAAGCCGGCGTGCAATTCGCGCCGTTTGAGCGCCCGAACGAAAGCTGTCTTGCAGTGACGTTCGGGCGCTCTGCTATTATTCCCCTTACCCCTGCGGAGTAGGGGTGTTTATTGCCCAGACACGAATCGGGCGATTCTGACCACTTGGATATTGAAGGGATGGCGTCTAGTGGTTAAGGCACTCAAGATTGAGATATTCCTGCTATGCATGATTGTTCTTATCGGGCTTGCCGCGCGAAGTCGCCACTCCTTGTTCTCGAGTACCCAGCAGTTATTGTTTAGTACGCTCGGCTACACCTCTGCCGCGTACATGTTATTCGATATAATCTGGACGCTTTCGGACGGTGTGGGCGGCACGCTGGGCATTGCTGCCAACTGGATTTCCAACGCGGTTTCGTTTTCGCTCTTTGCCGCCGCGTGCCTCATTTGGTTTATCTATTCCGAGACGGTGCAGGGTTCTCGCCTTTTGACCGCGCGCTATAGGATGGCGTTTGTAACGCTGCCTGCGGTGCTGGTAGAGTCGTACTGGCGTTTACTAGCTACTGGACGCATGCCCTGTTCTATATCGATGCGCAGGGCGCGTATCGTCGCGGTTTTGTCTATATGATCCAGCCCATCGTCAGCTACTGCTACGTTATATATACGTCCCTGCATGCGTTTATACAATCTTGCAAGGTCGAGAGCCTACAAAAGAAGGCCATCTATCAAACCTTGCCATTTTTCGCCATTCCGGCCTTGGTGGCCGGTGTCTTTCAGGTCTTTTATTCGGGTCCCTGCCTTAGTGTCGGCATCATGTTAAGTATGTTGCAGCTCTACATTGTTTGTCAGGAGCAGCTGATCTCGACCGACCCGTTGACTGGCCTTAACAATCGCAACCGTTTTGAGACCTATATGCTGTCGCTGTTCTCGGGTGCTGATCAGGCCGATGATGTGTATCTGCTTATGATGGACGCCGACGGCTTTAAGCTGATTAACGATCGCTATGGACATGTGGAGGGCGACCATGCTCTCCAGGTCATATCTGCTACGCTCAAAGAGGTCTGCTCGGCGTCTGGTGGTTTTATCGCACGTTATGGCGGCGATGAGTTCGTGGTGCTCCAGAAGGCTGCGGCGGAACAGGACATCATAGACCTGTGTTCGGCGATTAACGACGAGCTCGCTCGTGCCGAGGTGCCGTATGCATTGCGGATGTCCATCGGTTACGCGCGGGTCGGCGATAGTGTTGATACCTGGCAAGACTTACTTCGCGCTGCCGATGCGGAGCTCTACCGCGTCAAGGCCGAGAAAAAGAAAGCCGGTGTCCAGATACGCTAGAAAAAGGGCGCACGACTGTTGCGATGGTCGTGCGCTCTTTTTGCGTTTGCGGGGGCCACCGGCCATAACGCCCAGGCGCGGTGCGGCAAGACGAGCGTCTGCCGCCGCGGCTCGGTACGAAATTAACGAGAACCAGTGTGCTCCATTAAGCTGAAGTGTGCGAACGCCCTCTCTAAAAAGGTGAGCTCGCTAGGCTTTTTTGGGTTTGTTGACGATGATGATGCCGCCGCAGACCAACAGCAGGGCAACGATGACGGTAGCGGGGCTCGTGCCAGCGCCCTCACCGAGCAGCAGTGCGCTCAGCAGCACGCCAAAGACGGGGTTCATAAACCCAAAGACCGAGACGCGGCTGACGGGGTTGACGGCAAGCAAGCGAGACCACAGCGAGTAGGCGACCGCGGAGATAAGCGCCATGTAGATGATGAGCGCGATGGCGGGGGCGAGCGAGGTGGGGGAGAGTTTGCCGCCCATCAAATAGCCGATGCTAGCGAGGACAATGCCGCCGAACAAAAACTGCCAACCGGCAAGCAGGACGCCGTCGTGCTCGCGCGAGAAGATGCCGATCAGGCAGGTTGAAAGGGCGCCCGCAACGGTGGATGCCAGGATAAAACCCTCGCCATTGAGCGAAAAGCCAAAGGTGCCGCCCGAGCCTGAGAGGTTGACGAGCGCGACGCCGGCAAAGCCCAAAACGCAGCCAAGCACCTTGGCAGTATCGAGCTTTTCGGTGTGAAACGCCAGGGCGGCAAAGAGGATTGCCAAGAAGTTGGCACTGGCCTCGATGATGGAGCTCGACATGGCGCTGGCATGCGACAGGCCAAGGTAGAAAAAGAAGTACTGACCGATAGTCTGGAAGAGCGACAGCGTGATGATGGGTTTAATATCACGCGCCTGTGGAACAAGCGGACGGCGCTGCGCCGCACTCATGCCGATAATGACCAACATGCCGGCGAGCGTGAAGCGCAGACCCGCAAAGAGCAACTGCGAGGCGCTGTCGTGCGCGGGAATGCCAAAGAGATCGTAGCCGATCTTGATGCAGGGGAAGGCCGACCCCCAGAGCGCACAGCAAACAAGGCAACCCAGGATGAGTCCGGGCAGGGTGGCGAGATACGGCTTGCGGCTTTCCATGATGTCCTTCCTATATGCGCGAAGCAAAAAAGAACCCGCCACTGGGAGTGCCGGTGGCGGGTGTTGTTACCCGATGGGGATTGTACCCGATGGGAAAGCTTTAAGCGAAGTAGGCTACGCCGCTCTCAAAGATCGGCATGAACTTATCGCCGGGGACGTGCTCGGGCACGTTGCTGTACAGGTTGTCGCCGCGGCGCTCGGCATGGCCCATCTTGCCCAGGACACGGCCGTCGGGGCTCGTGATACCCTCGATGGCGAGTGCGGAGCCGTTGGGGTTGACGGAGAGGTCCATGCTGGGCTTTCCGTCCTCGCCCACGTATTGCGTGGCGATCTGGCCATTGGCGATGAGCTGGGCGAGTACCTCGTCGTTGGCGACAAAGCGGCCCTCGCCGTGGCTGATGGCGACGGTGTAGGGGTCGTCGAGGCTGCACTGCGACAGCCACGGGGACAGGTTGGACGAGATGCGGGTGCGCACCAGGCGGCTCTGATGGCGACCGATGGTGTTGAACGTCAGCGTGGGCGCATCGGGCGTGGCGTCGACGATGTCACCGTAGGGCACCAGGCCGAGCTTGACCAGAGCCTGGAAGCCGTTGCAGATGCCCAGCATCAGGCCGTCGCGGGCCTTGAGCAGGTCGCGGACTGCCTCGGTGACCTCGGGAGCGCGGAAGAACGCCGTGATGAACTTGGCGGAGCCGTCGGGCTCGTCGCCGCCCGAGAAGCCGCCGGGGATCATGACGATCTGGCTTGCACGGATGCGGCGGGCAAGCTCGTGGGTGCTCTCGGCGACGGCCTCGGGCGTGAGGTTGTTGATCACGAAGGTGTCGGCCTCGGCACCGGCGGCACGGAAGGCGCGGGCGCTGTCGTACTCGCAGTTGTTGCCGGGGAACACGGGGATGATCACGCGCGGGCGGGCGATCTTGGCGCCGCCGTACACGTGGATGTCCTTGGCGCGGAAGTCGATTGTCTCGACCTCGGGGGTCTCGCCGGCGCTGCGGTAGGCGAAGACGCCCTCGATGCCGCTCTCCCAGGCCTCCTGGAGTTCGGCGAGATCGATGACCTCGGAGCCGGTGTCGATGACATAGCCCTCGACGGTGGTACCCAGGGGCTCGACGACAACGCCGTCGGCGACCTCGGGCAGCTCGGCGTCCTCGGCGAGCTCGACGATAAAGCTACCGTAGAGCGGGGTGAAGAGGCTCTCCACGTCCACGTCCTCGGCAAGCTCGATGCCGATCTGGTTGCCGACGCACATCTTAAAGAGGCTCTCGGCGCCGCAGCCGTAGCCGGGCGTGGAGACGGCCAGGGCGTTGCCGGTGGCAGTAAGCGCCTCGACGGCGTCAAACGCGGCGAGCAGCTGCTGGGCGTCGGGGCGGTAGTCCTCGCCATAGGTGGCGGGGGCGATGCGGACGACGCGGTGCGTGAGGCCCTTGAACTCGGGGGAGACGGCGCGTGCGGCGCGGCCCACGGCAACGGCGAAGCTGATCAGGGTCGGCGGAACGTTGAGCTCGCCGGCCTCGTCCTCAAACGAGCCGCTCATGGAGTCCTTGCCGCCGATGGCGCCGGCGCCCAGGTCGACCTGGGCCATAAGGGCGCCCAGGACGGCAGCCATGGGCTTGCCCCAGCGCTCGGCCTCGGTGCGCAGACGCTCGAAGTACTCCTGGAAGGAGAGATAGGCGCGTTTGTGCTCAAAGCCGGCAGCCACGAGCTTGGCGATGGACTCGACCACGGACAGGTAGGCGCCTGCAAACTGGTCAGCTTCCATCAGGTAGGGGTTGAAGCCCCATGCCATGGCGCTTGCCGTGGTGGTCTCGCCGTCCACGGGGAACTTGGCGACCATGGCCGAGCTTGGGGTGAGCTGTGTCTTGCCGCCAAAGGGCATGAGCACGGTCGCGGCGCCGATGGTGGAGTCGAAGCGCTCGGAAAGGCCCTTGTTAGAGGCGACGTTGAGGTCGGTGACAAGCGAGGTCATGCGCTCGGCAAGCGTGGTGCCGGCCCAGCTGGGCTGCCACACGCTGCGGGCGCACACGTGGGCGACCTGGTGCTTGGGCGCACCGTTGGAGTTGAGGAACTCGCGGGACAGGTCGACGATGGCGACGCCGTTCCAGGCCATGCGCATGCGCGGCTCGGCGGTAACCTCGGCGATAACGGTCGCCTCGAGGTTCTCCTCGGCGGCGTAGCCCATGAACTCCTCGACGTCACCGTCGGCGACGGCGCAAGCCATGCGCTCCTGGGACTCGGAGATAGCGAGCTCGGTGCCGTCCAGGCCATCGTACTTTTTGGTCACGGTGTCCAGGTCGACATACAGACCGTCGGCAAGCTCGCCTACGGCGACCGAGACGCCGCCGGCGCCAAAGTCGTTGCAGCGCTTGATCAGGCGACAGGCGTCACCGCGGCGGAACAGACGCTGCAGTTTGCGCTCGACCGGGGCGTTGCCCTTCTGGACCTCGGCGCCCGAGGTCTCGATGGACTCGGTGTTCTGGGTCTTGGAGGAGCCGGTGGCGCCACCGATGCCATCGCGGCCGGTGCGGCCGCCCAGCAGGATGATCTTGTCAGTGGGGGCGGGGCACTCGCGACGCACGTGGCTTGCCGGGGTAGCGCCCACGACGGCGCCGACCTCCATGCGCTTGGCCACGTAGCCGGGGTGATAGAGCTCGTTGACCTGACCGGTGGCAAGGCCGATCTGGTTACCGTAGCTGGAGTAGCCGGCAGCTGCGGTGGTCACGAGCTTGCGCTGCGGCAGCTTGCCCTCGAGCGTCTCGGAAACCGGAACGGTGGGGTCGCCGGCGCCGGTGACGCGCATGGCCTGGTACACATAGCTGCGGCCCGAGAGCGGGTCGCGGATGGCGCCGCCCACGCAGGTGGCGGCACCGCCGAAGGGCTCGATCTCGGTCGGGTGGTTGTGGGTCTCGTTCTTAAAGAGGAACAGCCAGTCCTGGTCCTCGCCGTCGACATCGACCTTCACCTTGACGGTGCAGGCGTTGATCTCCTCGGACTCGTCGACATCGGTCATGACGCCGGTCTTCTTAAGGTACTTGGCGCCGATGGTGCCCATGTCCATGAGGCAGACGGGCTTGGCGTCGCGACCGAGCTCGTGGCGCATCTCCATATAGCGGTCGAAGGCCTGCTGCACCACGGCATCGTCGATCTTCACGTCGTCCAGGACGGTGCCGAAGGTGGTGTGGCGGCAGTGGTCGGACCAGTAGGTGTCGATCACGCGGATCTCGGTGATGGTGGGGTCGCGATCTTCATCGCGGAAGTACTGCTGGCAAAAGGCGATGTCCGCCTCATCCATGGCAAGGCCGCGCTCGGCGATAAAGGCGGCAAGGCCGGCCTCATCGAGCTCGCGGAAGCCGTCGAGCACCTCGACGGGCTGGGGCTCGGGTACGTCGACCTTGAGGGTCGCGGGAAGCTCGAGGCTCGCGAGGCGCGCCTCGACGGGGTTCACCACGTAGTGCTGGATGGCCTCGACGTCCGCCTGCGCAAGGTCACCTTCAAGCGCGTAGACCTTGGCGGAGCGCACGTCGGGACGCTCGCCCTGGGAGATGAGCTGCACGCACTCGCTTGCGGAGTCGGCGCGCTGGTCGAACTGGCCGGGCAGGAACTCCACGGCGAACACGGGCGCGTCGCCGCAGTCGGGCAGCTCTGCGTAGGTTACATCCACCTGGGGCTCGGAGAACACGGTGGGAACGCAGGAGTCGAAAAGCTCCTGGCTAATGCCCTCAACGTCGTAGCGGTTGATAACGCGAACGCCCGTAAGGCCGCTCACGCCGAGAATCTCGGTGAGCTCTGCCTTGAGCTGCTGCGCCTCCACGTCAAACCCTGGCTTTTTCTCCACGTAGATGCGAGAGACCATTGCTGCTGCCTTCCTGTTGGTAGTGGCTACTCGTGCCGGTGCACGGCGGCGGTCGCGGGCATGCGCTCCGCGCCTTGAACCGCGCGTAATATAAACCTCATCATCATACGACATGGGCCGCGCCGCATGGGTGCTGGCGCGTCATTATCTCCGGCTTGACAGATTTCCGCTGGAGACGGCTCGTCCGCTTTGTGGAGCCTTGAGGCTGTTCGCAAACGCTGCTTGACGTACCCCCCCCTCATGCAAGATGCCGAATGTGGGCGGTGAGTGATGCCCCCTGTTGCCCGCTTTCAGTTTTGTCACGTAGCTACCTCGATTCATCCCCGCGTGTCGGCGGGTGTTACAACGGTCCTGCTTTGCGGTGGATCCTCACTGCGAGCTGTGGAGGAGGTTTACCGATGCGGTATCTCGATTACATCTGTGCCCATATGCAGCGCAAGCCAAATCGCGTAGCGATTCGCACGTCATCGGGCGAGTCGATGACCTATGCCGAGCTTTGGCGGGCTTCCGAGGGCATTGCCGGGCACCTGTCCACACTGGGACTTGCCGCGGCGGCGCCCATCGTGGTGCGCGGCCACAAGTCCCCGTATATGGTCGCCTCGTTTTTGGCGTGCATGAAAAGCGGGCACCCATATGTTCCCGTCGACATTCATTCGGTGCCTGTGGCACGCGTGGCATCTATCGCCGAACAAGTGGGCGGCGAGCTGCTCCTCTCGGTCGAGGGCGATGCAGCGGAGGTGCAGCCTTCGTTCGCGCAGGTGATCGATGTCGAGGGAGTTTGCGCAGCTGCGGTATCCGGCTGCGCTTCGAGGCGCGAATCCTGGATCTGCGACGAGGACTTGGCCTACGTGCTGTTCACCTCTGGCTCCACGGGTGCACCCAAGGGCGTGGAGGTCACGGCCGCGTGCTTCGACAACTTCTGCGATTGGGATCTGGCGCTCGGTGGCGTGGACAAGGATGGCTGCGTTTTCTTGGATCAGGCCCCGTTCTCGTTCGACCTCTCGGTCTTCGAGCTCGCGGGCGCCCTGGCTGCAGGAGGAAGCCTGTTCAGTCTTACACATGAAACATCCGAGGGTGCGACCGACCTGCTGCGTGCTCTTGCCAAAAGCGGCGTGAACATTTGGGTGTCCACACCCTCGTTTGCCGACATGTGCCTGGCGAACCCCGAGTTTTCCTCCGAGCTCTTGCCGGGCCTCGCCACCTTTATCTTTTGCGGCGAGACGCTTGCCAACAAGACGGCGCGCCGTCTGCGCGAGCGCTTTGCGAACGCGATGATCATCAACTCCTATGGCCCCACCGAGTCCACGGTGGCGGTGACGGAGGTGGTGGTAAGCGATGAGATGGCTGCCTCCGCCGAGGCTCTGCCGGTCGGAAGCCCGCGCCCGGGCACACGTCTGCGCATCGTCGACGATGAGGGACACGATGTCCCTGCGGGTGCGTGGGGCGAGGTTGTTATCGAGGGCGATACGGTGGCTGCGGGCTATTGGGGCCGGCGGGATCTAACCGAGCGCGCTTTTGGCGTGGTCGAGGTGGATGGCATGCCTGTGAGGAGCTATCGCACGGGTGACGAGGGACGCTTGGACGGCCGAGGCATGCTGCACTATCGTGGTCGCCTGGATCTACAGGTCAAGCTCAATGGGTTCCGCATCGAGCTGGGCGAGATCGAAGCGGCGCTTCAGCGTTTGCCCGAGGTGGCGTCGTGTGCCGTTGTCGCGGCCAAGCGCGAGGGGCGCATCTCACACTTGGTGGCCTATGTGGTGAGCGCGCAGGAGCGCACTTTGTCGGATTTCCGTGCCGGCCTTGCCCTTAAAGAGCAAATCAAGCAGACGCTTCCACATTACATGGTTCCTCGTCGCGTGGTCTTTGTGCCCGCGCTTCCCGTCACGGGGAACGGCAAGCTCGATCGGCGTGCGCTTGCGTTTTTGCAGAACGGCTAGTGCCATGGTGTTTTTTACCTCCGCTTCCTTTTTCGTCGTGTTGGCGGCGCTTGTGGTGCCTGCGGCGGCACTGGGTCTGACGGAGCGCCCGCTTCGCGGATACGGTTTTGCCGCTTCGTGCATCATGCTTTCCTTTCTCTTTGCGTCGGACCGTGCTGCGGCATACTCGTTCTTGCTGTTCGTCGTCCTGTCCTGTGCGGCGGTCTTTTGGACGCTTGCCAGCTGGAGGCGCGGCACGCGCAGCATGGCTGTCTACGGAGCTTCGCTGGCGCTCACGTGCGCCCCGCTCGTTATCTACAAGTTAAGTTCGGCGGCGGGTGCGGGTCTCTTGGGGTTCATGGGCATCTCGTACTGCACATTTCGCGCGGTGCAGGTGATCATCGAGATTCGCGATGGGCTGATCGATGAGCTATCTCTTGTCGATTGCCTCTATTATTTAACGTTTTTCGCGCAGATTACCTCGGGGCCTATCGATCGCTCACGTCGTTTTGTCGAAGATGCGCGTCGCACGTATCGGCGCGACGAATATGCCGACCTGCTTACGCGTGGCATATTGCTCTTGCTGGTGGGCGCGGTCTTTCAGCTGGTGATCGCCACCGTCGTGTGCGACTGGTACGACCCTGTCGCGGCTGCGGGCATCGGTGGGGCCCCTAAGCTGGAGAACCTTGGTCTTGCCGGCGTGGCGTACCAGATTGCCTATGCTTACGGCTACGGGATCTACCTGTTTTTCGACTTTGCCGGCTATTCGCTCATGGCCATGGGCGCGAGCTACTGCTTTGGCATCCGCTGCCCGCGCAACTTCCGCGCGCCGTTTGCGGCTGTGGACATCAAGGATTTTTGGAATCGCTGGCACATCACGCTTTCCACCTGGCTGCGCGATTTCGTGTTCATGCGCTTTACGCGCGCGGTCACGCGGCGACATGTGTTTTCGACCAGGCTACAAACAGCTTGCGCCGCCTATATGGCGAACATGCTGCTCATGGGGGCTTGGCATGGCCTTACGCCGAGTTACCTGGCATACGGTGCCTATCACGGGATCCTCCTTGCAGCTGCGGAGGCCTATCAAAAGAAGTCCCGTTTCTATAAGCGCAATAAGAAAAAGACCTGGTACAGAGTGCTTTCGTGGGCAGTGACCATGCAGCTCGTCTTCTTGGGGTTCGCCCTGTTCTCCGGCCAGGTCCAGCAAATCATTGAGGGGATGATGTAGATGGCTACGGCAAACATTGAAGAAAAGGTCCTGGATATACTCGAGGATATCTGTGATGACGAAGCAGTGCGCGAAGAGCGCGACATCGACTTGTTTGACGCGGGCCTGCTCGATTCTATGGCGGCCATCGAGCTGCTTGTGGCTATTGAGGAGGACTTTGGCGTTCAGATCGCGCCCACGGCGGTGGACCGCGACGAGATGAACACTGCAAATAAGATCATCCACCAGATCGAGGTGCGCTTGTGAGCGTACGCAGGGCAACGGGGCCCATTGCACGCCTGTATCCTTTTGCCGAGCGCGTTCGCGCATGGTTCTTCGCGGGTTCTTATTCCGCCCTTGCCGCATGGCTCGTCTTGGTGCTTTTGCTTGCGGCGATACTTGTCTGGTTTTTTCTCTTTTCGCCCTATGGTGCGCCGGCGGCACCGGTGTACTCGGCATTCTAGGTGGTGAGCGTATATGTCCCGTGTGCCTCTCAAGCGGCTGGGTGCCGTCGCGGTGGCCCTTGTTCTTGCTGCCGGCATTTGCGTGGCCCTGGTGGTGCCTGGGGCGGGAGCCGCATTGGGCATCGGCGCGTCGGGCGCAGGGGATGCGGTATTTGTCGCGTACCCTTCCTATGCCCAGGCGTCGAACTATCATTTCGTGTCCGGCGAATACGCGGCGCGCGCGAAGGCTGGCTATAATCCGCGCTTTGTCTTTGGCTCGTCCGAGCTGAGCCCGCGCCATGGCGGCGCCATGAACCCCAGCAAGCTCCTTTTGAACGGCGAGTACGGCATCAGTACGCTTACCGTGGGCCGCGCTACTTGCGAGAGTCTTTGGCAAGCTGTCGAAATGGGGGCACTCGGTGGCGCGACGGGGCAAGACCGCAGTGTGCTCTTTGCGAGCATGCAGTGGTTCATGTGCTATCGCGCGCCGCAAGACCATCTTCCTGCCATGTTCTCGTACGATGCCTATGACGCCTTCATGGCAAACGACCGCATCTCCGCAGACCTTAAAGAGCGCGTGGCGGCGCGGTTGGGCGAGTACGGCGTCGATGTTTCGAAGGGCGCCTCCCCTCTGTCTTCGTTTTCCGGCGCCATGGACCGCGCGATAGCGTCGACAGTCGATGACGCGCGGTTGCGACTTGCGGGGAATCGCGCATCGGTGCCGTCTCCGGGTGCTCCGGGAGTTGCATCATCAGCTCCCGATTGGGCCGAGCTTGAGACGAAAGCGACGCATGATTTGGCTGCCAGCTCGCGCAACAAGACTTTTGCCGTCGACGAGGGGTGGTATCAAAAGCGCGGCGAGGCATGGCTCGAAGGGGCCAGGACCGCATGGAGGGTACATAACGGCGAGTATTTTAGTCGGCAGGAGTACGAGGACTTTAAGATGGCTCTTGCGGCGGGCGTGCAATCGGGCATGGTTCCGCTCGTGGTTATCCAGCCGGTCAACGGCTTTATGTACGACCAGACGGCGTACACCGCTTCTATGAGGCAGGAGTACTACGCGATGATTCGCCAGGCATGCGAGGAGGCGGGCGTACCTTACATCGACTTTTCTTCTCATGAGTACGACAAGAGCTTCTTCCAGGATTATTCGCATCCTTCCGAATATGGTGCGCTGCTCTACTCACAAGCGGTATACGGCTACCTTAAAGACTGAACGGCGCCCCCGCGCGAAATGGTGCCACTGTGCAAAACGGCGCCCCTGCAGGACTGCGTGTCCTGCAGGGGCGCCGCACCCTATGCGACAGCCGGCTCGCCTCGCCGCCGACGCCGTTTCGCTGCCTACAGCTCTGCCGCTAGACGCTCGCCCATGAGGTATCCCATGACCGAGGCCATCATGAGGCCGCGTGTCCAGCCGCTGGAGTCTCCCAGGCAGTGCAGGTTGGTGACGCTTGTGGTGAACTCTTTGTCCATGGTCACGCGGTTGCTGTAGAACTTGAGCTCGGGCGCGTAGAGTAGCGTCTCTGCAGAGGCAAAGCCGGGAATTGCCTTGTCCACGGCGAGCATGAACGCGACGATCGAGGTCATCGTGCGGTAGGGAAGCGCGCTCGTGATGTCTCCTGCGACGGCATCCGGTAGCGTGGGGCGCACGTTTGATTGGTCGAGTTCCTTTTGCCAGGTGCGCTTGCCGTTGAGGATATCGCCAAAGCGCTGCACGAGGATGTGGCCGTTGCCCAGCATGTTGCAGAGCCTACCGATATTATGCGCATAGGCGATCGGCTGGTTGAACGGCTCGCGGAAGTTGTGCGAGCACAGATGGCGAGGTTGGTATTGTCGGACTTGCGTTCCTTGAAGGAGTGACCGTTTACCACCGCAAGGCCGCCGTCGTAGTTCTCCTGCGTCACGAAGCCGCCGGGGTTTTGGCAAAACGTGCGCACCTTGTTGCGGAAGGGATTGGGGTAGCCGATGAGCTTTCCCTCGTAGAGGACCTCGTTTACGTCCTCGATGACCTCGTTTCGCATCTCGACGCGCACGCCCACGTCAACAGGTCCCGGCGTATGGAGAATCCCGTGCTCGGAGTACAGGTGCTCGAGCCAATCGGTGCCGCGACGTCCGGTGGCCACGATGACGCGCCTGGCGTCGATGCACTCTTCTCCATCCCGGCCTGCGGCAATGACGCCTCGACAACCTTGCTGTCCCGGGGAAACGCCCTAAATATGCTAATAATCAGGCTGCGCAAAGACAAGAAACGGCAGCTCGAGCGGGCGGTATTCCCGGTGAATAACAGTGGGGGCGGTTATTGTTCTGCAAACGGATTTCGGACTTCGTCGCCGCGCGCATGAGCCTTGGGATTGCCGACAAGGCAGGGGAACGGCTGGACCCAAGGGCGACCGTCGCCGCTGACAGGTCGTTATGTTGCGAGCGCGCGAACGTTCGCGGCGACCGCCGCGGTATGCGCCATCAATGGAACCCGTTTGATATCCCCGGTCCTTTGGAGCGTGATTGTCATGTCCAAACCCTATCGTATCGCCGTCGGTGGCTTCCATATCGAGTGTTCCGAGTTCACGCCGTAACGCTCGGGTGAGGCCGCCTTCCGCATCCGTCGCGGCCAGGAGCTGCTTGACAGCCATCCGTGGATCACGGGCGACACCTCCGCGATCGATGCCGCGCGTCTCGAGCGTTTTGGCAACATCGAGCGCGTCGAGGGCGTTGAGTGGGTTCCCCTTACCTATGCCGGCGCTCTTCCCAGCGGCCCCGTGACCAACGAGTTCTTCAACGCGTGGCTCGATGAGTTCTGTGCGCTGCTCGAGCAGGCCCATAACGAGGAGCCGCTCGACGCCGTGCTGCTCACCATCCACGGCGCCGCGAGCGTGGTGGACCAGGAGGACGGCGAGGGCGTGATCGCCTCTCGCGTGCGTCAGATCGTGGGCAAGGACGTTCCCATTGCCGCCTCCATGGCTGCGGCCCAGGACTTCTGGGACAACGCCGGCGTCTTTGAGTTCGTAGGCCCCACCGATACCGCCGAGGGCTCCGTTGCCCAGGCGCTCTCTGCCAAGGTGAGCCCGTTCTTCATCTCCGACACGGGCGATAATCCCGGTGCCGGCGGCACGGACGACAGCACCGTCTTTTTGCGTGAGATTCTTGACGCCTATGCGCTCAGGGCAGCACGAAGCACGTCGTCTTCGCATCGCTCAACGATCCTGCTGCGGTCGAGGCGTGCGAGCAGGCCGGCGTGAGCGCTTCCGTTCGCTTGGCAGTGGACGCTATGACTGGCGGTGTGTCCGGTGAACCCGTGATGATGGACGGCGTGATCGATCGTCTGTTTGACGAGTATCGCAGCGGCGGCAAGAGCGCCGTTATCGCCGAGGGCAACTTCAAGGTCATCGTCACCACGGCGCGCACGCAGTTTGGCTGCTCCGAGCAGTATGAGGCTGCCGGCACGCCGTTTGACGCCGAGGATATCGTCGTCGTCAAGATGGGTTATCTCGAGCCCGATCTTTCCGCTGCCGCCAAGGGCTGGGTCATGGCGCTCACGCCGGGCGCTGTGGACCAGGACCTCCCGCGCCTGGGGCATCACAAGATCATGCGTCCGCTCTATCCCTTCGATGAGCTGCCGTTCGATCCCAATCTGACGGTCGACCTCCTCGCCCGCACCTAGTTCTGTCGCTTATTCAGAAGGCTCCTTTCGGCTTTTCCCTCTTACGAGTTGCCGTTTGCCAAAACGGGTGCAGTCGGGAAGTACGAAAGGAGCCCTTTTCATGGCTTTTGTCTCTTTGGCGATCATCGCTGGCGCGGCGTTTATCTGCCCCGTCCTCGCTGCCCTCGTTCCGGGTCGCGCTATTCCCGAGACGGTGTTTTTGTTGCTGGCAGGCGCCGTGCTTGGTCCCCATATGCTCGGCTTCATCCATATTGATGAGGTGGTATCCATCGTGTCGGAGCTCGGCCTTGCGTTTTGGTTTTGCTTGCGGGCTACGAGATCAATCCAAAACATGTTGTTGGGGGCGAGGGGCGCTGGGGCCTGGGAGCCTGGGTCGTGTCGTTCCTGCTTGCCTGGTTCGCCGTCCGCATGATACCGGTGTTTTCGGCAGGCAGCATCGATGGCATCGCAGTCACGTTTGCGCTCACCTCGACGGCGCTGGGCACCCTTATGCCCATCTTGCACGAGCGCTCGCTTGTGGGCACGCGTTTGGGCGATTCGATTTTGGCATACGGTACCTGGGGAGAGCTTGGTCCCGTGCTTGCGATGTCGGTGCTGCTCTCTGCACGCAGCAGCGTTCAGACGCTCATGATCCTCGCTGTGTTTCTTGTCGTTTGCGTGGTGCTTGCCGCCGTGCCTACCCGCTCGCGCAGGTTGGGGACCGCTTCTTCCGCTTTATCCAGAACCGTGCCGATACCACGTCGCAGACGTTCGTGCGCCTTACGGTCTTCATCCTTATCGTGCTCGTGGCCTTTACGGCGATCTTCGATCTCGACATCGTGCTTGGTGCCTTTGCTGCGGGCTTTGTCCTGCGCTTTATCATCCCCTAGGGCGATCATACGCTCGAGAGCAAACTCGAGGGTCTGGCATATGGCTTTTTGATTCCCGTCTTCTTTTGCGTGTCGGGTGCGAAGATCGACCTCTCCGCCGTTGCCGCCAATCCGCTGATGCTCGCAGGCTTTATCGTGGCGCTGCTCGTGATCCGTGCCGTGCCCATCGCCATTTCCATGAAGCTGTGCCCGCTCACACGTGACGTTTCGCCGCACGGTCGCACTACGGTGGCACTTTACTGCACCACAGCGCTGCCTACTATCGTCGCCGTTACGAGCGTTGCCGTCAATGCGGGCGCGCTTTCGCAGGACATTGCATCGGTCATGGTTGCCGCCGGCGCCATCACGGTGTTCTTGATGCCGCTGCTCGCGCAGCTCTTCTACCGCGTGGTCGATGCCGCGCCCGTTGCCGCGGTGGCAGAGGTTGCCGAGCACCCTTCCGATGCGTTCGACATCCTGCATGCCCATCACGACCTGGTGAGCCTGCTCGCGCGCGAGCACGAACTGCTGACCTCGCATGGTCACGGGCGAACGCTCGACGGCATGCCTACGATTGATTCTATTGCCGACCGTCTCTCGGCCGAAGCGGCGAGTGGCCGCATCGATGCCCGCATCGTGGACGCTGCCCATTTGCTGGCCGAGAAGACCTATGGCGACGAGATCGACCCCAGCAAGCTCACACCGCGCGAGTGACGCCGCCTGGAACGCGCCAGCTCGCCGTGCGCGAATACCGCCGCCGCATGTTGGAGCTCTACGCACGAGAAGAAGCCGAGGACGACGACGGCAAGTAGCGAGGAATGCCGGGATACGGTTTCCGTCCAAACAAAAGAAGGCGCGCTGCCTGCGGTTGATGCGGGCAGCGCGCCTTTTGCATTGAATTCTGCTGAGATTCGAATCCGTGGCTTGCGGCCTTTAGGAGCGGGCGGCTCCGTCGACGGGGAGGATGGCGCCCGTTACATAGGAGGACATGTCGCTTGCCAGGAAGACGAAGGCGTTGGCGACATCCTCGGGCTCGCCCATGCGGCCGAGCGGAATGGTGGCGATGATGGGCTTGATGACCTCTTCAGGTAGGTTGGCGACCATATCGGTCTTAGTCACGCCTGGGGCGACGGCGTTGACGCGAATACCCATGGGGGCGAGCTCGCGCGAGAGCGACTGGACCATGCCGTTGACGGCAAACTTGGACGTGGGGTAGCCGACGCCAGAGGGCTGACCGTACTTGGCGACCATCGAGCTCGTGGTGGTGATGGTGCCGCCGTGGCCGGCCTCGGTCATGATCTTGGCTGCGGCCTGGTGGCCGTTAAAGACGGCGACGACGTTAAGGTCCATGACCTTGGCGAACTCCTCGGCCGTGTAGTTCAAAAGGGGCGAGCGCTGGGAGATGCCGGCGTTGTTGACGACCGTGTCCAAACCGCCCATGTCGGCTGCAGCTTGGGTAAAGGCCTCGGTTACGGCATCGAGCGAGGTGAGATCGCAAGAACGACCCCAGACCTTGGCCTCGGGGTAGGCAGCGGTGAGCTTCTCGACAGCTGCGTCGGCAGTCTCCTGGCGCGAGCCAAAGACGGTGACGGCGGCGCCTTCCTCAATAAAACGACAGGCGATGGCATAGCCGATGCCGCGTGTGCCTCCGGTGATGATTGCTTTCTTACCCTCGAGCAACATGGTGCCTCCATTCTTCGGGGGTGTGGACATACGCAACACAGCATAGTAGCGGCCCAAAACGAGCACGTTCGCTTATCGGTGAACGGTACCCCCGGTTGTCAATGAACGGTCGAGTTGTTCAAACGCTGACCGCGTTAATGCGCTCCGAGCACGCAAGCAAAAGGGCTCCCATCCAAGATCGGACGGGAGCCCCTCAACATACATGTCGTATAGCGAAGGCCGGACTAGTTGGCCATGACGCCTTCGATCCAAGCCTCGACGTCCTCGATGCGCAAGACATTGGCGACCTCGGCCACGCAGTCGACGCTGGCAAGCTCGGCGGCGGCAGCCTGGACGTCCTTCTCGAGCGCGCGGTGCGTCAGGAAGATGACCGGGCAGGTGTCGCTGAGGCCCGACTTGCCGTCCTCGACCTGGTTGATGAGCGAGATCGAAATGTTGTGCTTGGCAAAGATATCGACCGTCTCGGACAGGGCACCCACGCGGTCGGCAACCTTCAGGCGCACATAGTACTTGGTCTGGAGCTCGTCCATGGGCTTAAAGGCAAGGTTGTGGCCGTAGGGCTCAATCTCGGGCAGCGGTGCCACGCCGCGGCTGATCTGCTCGGACAGCGACAGGATATCGCCCACGACGGCGCTTGCGGTGGGGAAGGAGCCTGCGCCGGCACCGTAGAACATGGTCTCGCCCACAGCGTCGCCTACCACGTAGACAGCGTTCATGGCGCCGTTGACCTTGGCGAGCATGTGGTCGGCGGGGATTAGCGTGGGGTGCACGCGGACGTCGACGCCGGCGTCGGTGTTGCGGGCGATGCCCAACAGCTTGATGGTGTAGCCGAGCTCGCGGGCCTGGGCGATGTCCTCGGCGCCGATGGTGCGGATGCCCTGCTGATACACGTCGTCGGTGGTCACGCGGGTGCCAAAGCCGATGGAGGCGAGGATCGCCGTCTTGCTGGCGGCATCGAAGCCGTCGACGTCGGCGGACGGATCGGCCTCGGCATAGCCCTTGGCCTGCGCGTCGGCGAGCACCTCGGCGTAATCGGCACCCTCGGCGTCCATGCGCGACAGGATGTAGTTGGTGGTGCCGTTGAGGATGCCGGCGATGGTCAGGATCTTGTTGCCCACCAGATCGTGCTCAAGCGTGCTCACGATGGGGATGCCGCCGCCGCAGCTGGCCTCGCACTTAATCTGCACGCCGCACGCGCGCGCCTTCTCGGCGAGCGTCTCGACATGACGGCCCAGCAGGGCCTTGTTGGCAGAGACGACGTGCTTACCGTGCTCAAAGGCAGTGGTGAAGATCTCGGTTGCGGGATGCTCGCCGCCGATCAGCTCGACGACGATGTCGACGGCGGGGTCGGTGACGACGTCGTGCCAGTCGCTCGTAAAGGCCTCACGCTCAATACCGGCTGCCTCGGCCTGCTCCCAGGCAAGCGCGCAGGCGCGGGTCAGCTTAAGGTCGATGCCGTAGGCTGCCAGGTACTCATCGTGGTGGCTCTTGATCAGACGGGCCACGCCGCCGCCGACGGTTCCCAGGCCGATCAGACCGACGTTCACGGTGCGCAGGGGTTCGCTCATAGATAGCTCCTTCGTGCATCTTATGGATGGATTAACCGCTTAATGGTTGAGTGCATTCTAGCGTGAACCGAGGGCGCGTGCTCGCCAGGCAACAGGAGTCGCACAAAACGGCACCCCCGAAACGCTGCGGAAACATTGGAAATATGCTCGCTACAAACGGAACTCCGTAACAAATTGTCAACGTTTGCGCCATAAGGTTTGCCCTGTGCGACTGGGGCATGCAGGCGCTCGTCGGCGTGGAATGACGAGGGCCAGGTCGAAAAGCCCGCTACAGCCTATGTGATTCAGGACGGCAAGTACATCGCTGCCTAGGTGCGCACAAAACGCGACCGGTGAGGCCGTTTTAATCAGGGCAGGGACGCTTGTAACAGAACGGAAACAACACTTTCACACAATAAAGTGGCTAAACTGCATAAACCGACAGAAATACGCATAATCTCGGATAAATGGACAAAACAAAAGAAAAGTTGAAATAATCGCCACTTTTCTCAACTAAAGCGTCTACTATTTTGCGAACGCCGAACACGGCGAAGGATGGCCTGTCGGGTTACCGAAACCCGACGAGATTTGAGAGGAGAGCCGCATGTCGAGCCTCACCGGTAAGTCATTGAACCCTGTTATGAATCGCAGGAGCGTTATCGCGAGCGCAGCAGGTCTGGGGGCGATGTCCATTCTAGCTGGTTGCTCCTCCAACGGCGGCGACAGCGGTTCCGCTTCGAGCGACGCTTCGTTTAAGATCGGTACCATCGGCCCGCTGACCGGCGCCAACGCGTCCTACGGCAAGTCCGTTACCCAGGGTGTCGAGCTTGGCTGTAAGGATTTCTCGACCAAAGAGCTGCCGCTTGCCAGCAAGGCCGAAGATGACCAGGCCGACGGCGAGAAGGCCGTCAACGCCTTCAACACCCTGCTCGACTGGGGCATGCAGGCCCTCGTCGGTCCGACCACCACGGGTGCGTCGGTTGCCGTTGCCGCAGAGTGTGGCAACGACCCCAAGACGTTCATGATCACCCCGTCCGCGTCCTCCGAGGACGTCACCGACGGCAAGGATTGCGTCTTCCAGGTTTGCTTCACCGACCCCAACCAGGGCGTCAACGCTGCCAAGTTCCTGGCGCAGAAGTATGCGGACGAGAAGTTCGTGCTGTTCTATAACTCCGGCGACGCCTATTCTTCGGGCATCGCAGATTCTTTTAAGGCCCAGGCCGCTGAGTCCAAGCTCGAGATTGTTGACGAGGAGACCTTTAAGGACGACTCCGCCACGAGCTTTACCAACCAGCTGACCAAGGCCAAGCAGGCCGGCGCCACCATGATCTTTGCGCCGATCTACTACACGCCGGCGTCCGTCCTGCTCAAGAACGCCAAGGACATGGGCTACGACGTCAAGATGATGGGCTGCGACGGCATGGACGGCATCCTGGGCGTTGAGGGCTTCGACACCTCTCTTGCTGAGGGTCTGCTGCTCATGACCCCGTTCTCCGCCGACGACGAGAAGAACGCCGACTTCGTCAACGCTTACAAGGATAAGTACGGCGATACCCCCGACCAGTTTGCCGCCGACGCCTACGACGGCGTGCACGCGGTGGCCGAGGCCCTCAAGGAGGCCGGTCTTGGTGTCGACGCCGACCCGACCGAGGCCGCCGAGAAGCTGTCCAAGGCTATGCTCAAGATTACCGTTGACGGTCTGACCGGCAAGCTCACCTGGAACGATAAGGGCCAGGTCCAGAAGGAGCCCACGGCGTACGTCATCACCGACGGCAAGTACGTACAGGCCTAATTGGCCGCCTTACATAGAGCGGTTTTGATCCCAAGCAGGGGAGGTTTTGGCCTTCCCTGCTTGCTTGGTATCTAGGGACAGTGTAACGTCCCTGTTTCATACATTAACTGGAAACCTATTCGAAAGGGGGATGTGGAACATGACGGTCTTTATTCAATACCTGGTCAACGGCCTGTCCATGGGCAGCGTCTACGCCATCATCGCGTTGGGCTACACCATGGTCTACGGTATCGCCAAGATGCTGAACTTCGCTCACGGCGACGTTATCATGGTCGGTGCCTATGTCTCGTTCTGTGCCACGTCGTATCTCGGCCTCCCGGGCTGGGCATCTGTAATTCTTTCTTGTGTGGTCTGCACGGTTCTCGGCGTTCTCATCGAGGGTCTGGCCTATAAGCCGCTGCGCCAAGCAGGCCCGCTGGCCGTTCTGATCACGGCTATCGGCGTGTCTTACTTCCTGCAGAACGCCGCGCAGCTTCTGTGGGGCGCCACGCCCAAGAACTTCACTTCGCTCGTCACCTTCCAGGTGCCGGAGTTCTTGGCCAAGTTCAACGTAAGCGCCGTCTCGCTCGTCACCATCGTCGCCTGCCTGGTTATCATGGCCGGCCTGATGTTCTTTACAGGTAAGACCAAGATGGGCAAGGCCATGCGCGCCGTGTCCGAGGACAAGGCCGCCGCTCAGCTCATGGGCATCAACGTCAACCGCACCATCTCGATGACGTTTGCCATCGGCTCGGCGCTTGCCGCCATCGCCGGCGTGCTCCTGTGCTCCTACTCGCCGGTGCTGCAGCCCACGACGGGTGCCATGCCTGGCATCAAGGCCTTCGACGCCGCCGTCTTCGGCGGCATCGGCTCCATCCCCGGTGCCTTTGTCGGTGGCATTCTCATCGGCATCATCGAGGCGATGGCGCAGGCTTACATTTCCACGAGCCTTGCCAACTCCATCGTCTTTGGTGTTTTGATCATCGTCCTGCTCGTCAAGCCTGCCGGCCTCTTGGGCAAGTACGTCCCCGAGAAGGTGTAGGTGAGCGTTATGAAGTTTCTTAAAGACAAGCAGACGCGTCACGACTTTGTCACGTACGCCATGTGCATCGTGGCCTTCGCCATCGTGTTCTTTATGCAGTCTAACCACATGATTCCGCGCATGATCGCCGGTCAGCTGGTTCCCATCACGGCCTATATCGTCATGGCCATTTCCCTCAACCTCGTCGTCGGCATCGCGGGCGACTTGTCGCTGGGCCACGCGGGCTTTATGAGCGTCGGTGCCTACACGGGCATCGTCACCGCCGTCGCGCTGGAGAGCGCCGTTCCGTCCGATCCGATGCGTCTGATCATCAGCATTGTGGTCGGCGCTATCGCCGCTGCCATCTTGGGCTTCTTGATTGGTATCCCGGTCCTGCGCCTGAGCGGCGACTATCTGGCCATCGTGACCCTGGCTTTTGGCGAGATCATCAAAGAGATCGTCACCTGCCTCATTGTGGGCGTCGACTCCCGCGGCCTGCACGTGATTTTTAACATCACGGGCAACTCTACGATCGACGACCTGCACCTGCTCGAGGACGGCACCGCCATCATCAAGGGCGCCCAGGGCGCCTCGGGCGTGTCGACGTACTCGACCTTCCTCGCCGGTGCCATCCTGGTCATGGTCGCACTCGTGATCGTGCTCAACCTGGTCCGCAGCCGTACCGGCCGTGCCATTATGGCCGTGCGCGATAACAAGATTGCAGCCGAGTCCGTAGGCATCTCCGTCACGGAGTACCGCATGATCGCCTTCGTGGTTTCCGCTGCCCTCGCCGGTGCTGCCGGAGCTCTCTTCGGCGGTAACTTCTCGCAGCTCTCCGCCACCAAGTTCGACTTCAACACGTCGATCCTCATCCTGGTGTTCGTGGTCCTGGACGGCCTGGGCAACATGCGCGGTTCCGTCATCGCGGCGGCGTTGCTCACGGTGCTTCCCGAGCTGCTTCGTCAGTTCTCGGACTACCGCATGCTCATCTACGCCATCGTGCTGATCCTGGTCATGATTTTTACCAACAACCCGCAGCTCAAGGCGTTCTTCGGTCGCGTCAAGGACCGCTTTGCTTCCAAGAAGGAGGTGGCAGCCGATGCCCAGTAAATTTGAGTTCAAGAAGGGCAAGATGGTCCCGTATCCTTCTGGCGCCATCGTTCCCGATCGTGACCTGGGCGAGCGCCCTGCACTCGAGTGCATCCACCTGGGCATTGAGTTCGGTGGCCTTAAGGCAGTCGACGACTTTAGCCTGACTATCGGCAAGACCGAGATCGCCGGTCTGATCGGTCCCAACGGCGCCGGCAAGACCACGGTCTTCAACCTGCTCACCAAGGTGTACCAGCCCACGCATGGCACCATCCTGCTCGACGGCGAGGACACCTCGGGCAAGTCGGTCTACCAGGTCAACCGCATGGGTATTGCCCGTACCTTCCAGAACATTCGCCTATTCAACACCATGACGGTGGAGGATAACGTCAAGGTCGGCCTGCATAACCAGGAGCGCTATTCCGGTTTTGAGGGCGTGCTGCGCCTGCCGACGTATTGGAAGCACGAGAAGGCTGCTCACGAGCGCGCCATGGAGCTGCTGTCCATCTTTGATATGGAGCATCTGGCAAACGAGCAGGCTGGCTCGCTGCCTTACGGCGCCCAGCGTCGTCTGGAGATCGTCCGCGCGCTTGCCACCAACCCCAAACTGCTGCTGCTCGACGAGCCTGCCGCCGGCATGAACCCGTCCGAGACCGCGGAACTCATGGAGAACATCGTTAAGATTCGCGACACCTTCGGCATTGCCATCATGCTTATCGAGCACGACATGTCGCTCGTTATGAACATCTGCGAGGGCATTTGCGTGCTCAACTTTGGTAAGGTCATCGCCAAGGGCACGGCCGAGGAAATCCAGAACAACGACGCTGTTATCGAGGCGTATCTGGGCAAGCAGGATAAGGGGGAGAACTAAATGGCAGAGCCGATGCTTTCCGTCTACAACATCAACGTCTGGTACGGCGCCATCCACGCCATCAAGGACATCTCCTTTAACGTCAACGAGGGCGAGATCGTGGCCTTGATCGGTGCCAACGGCGCCGGTAAGTCCACGACGCTTAAAACCGTCTCGGGCCTGCTGCGCTCCAAGACCGGCTCCATCAAGTTTATGGGCGAGGACATTACCCATACGCCTGCCGACAAGCTGGTGGGTAAGGGCCTGGCCCAGGTCCCCGAGGGCCGTCGCGCCTTTTTACAGATGACGGTCGAGGAGAACCTGGAGATGGGCGCCTACACGCAGCCCAAGTCCACGGTTGCTCCGGGTCTTGAGCGCGTCTACGAGCAGTTCCCGCGCCTTAAGGAGCGCCGTCGCCAGGTCGCCGGCACCCTTTCGGGCGGCGAGCAGCAGATGCTCGTTATGGGCCGCGCCCTTATGAGTAACCCCAAACTGCTTATGCTCGACGAACCCTCCATGGGTTTGGCGCCGATTCTGATTGAGCAGATCTTCCAGATTGTCGAGGACCTGCACAAGGCCGGCACCACGGTGCTTCTGGTCGAGCAGAACGCGCAGATGGCGCTCTCGATTGCTACACGCGGCTACGTGCTCGAGACCGGCAAGATCACCATGACCGGCACGGGCCAAGAGCTCCTGCACGACGATAACGTCCGCAAAGCCTATCTGGGCGGTTAGATTGTTACGGCGTTTTACCAAACGCCGTAATCAGCCGACGCTGCAAGCCCGCCAGGGCGGCAATCTGCCTTTCAACTTCAAGGGCGCGACCAAAAGGTCAGCGCCCTTTCGTTCACTTCACCTTGTCTCAAATGCGGCCCGCTCTGTCCGTCCTCTTACTGCGACGGTGCCATGGTCCAAGGTGGTCGTTGGGCGGGCCGCTGTTCCTGGCGCTGTGCGCACGGAATGGGCTACTTGTTAACCCAGTGGCTAACGTCCCTCCCTGGCTTTCGATCGCGGCTGCCGCGGCGTGGGTGTGCCGCGCGCATCACGGCGCAGCGGGCGTCCTCCTTCATGGCGTGCTCCTGAGCGAGGTTCCTGACATTGCAAAACGGGCATTCGCAGGTCGGATCCGCGTGCCGACGGTCTATCATCGAGACGGACCGTCGGCGACGAGCCAGTCATCAAAAACTCTCATTATTCGCCCCTTGGACGCGAGGACTGCGCTGCCTTGTTGCCCCATGCTCTCTTCTCGGAAGGATGGTGACCCGATGGGCTGGATAGAGGGCCTCAACGACGCGATGGACTACATAGAGGCGAACCTCGAGGGGGATCTCGACCTCGCCCACGCGGCGCGGCTCGCCGCCTGCACTGAGGGACAGTTCCGGAGGATGTTCTCCTATATCGCCGGCATCGGCCTCATGGAGTACGTGCGCCGGCGCCGCATCTCCCGCGCCGCGCTCGACCTGTCCCGCGGGGAGCGGGTCGTCGACGTCGCGGTCCGGTACGGCTACTGCTCCCCGACCGCGTTCAACCGAGCGTTCAGGGACGCCCTCGGGATCTCGCCCAGCGAGGCGAAGCGCCCGGGTGCCCCGCTCTCGGTCTTTCCGAGGCTCTCGTTCTCCCTCACCGTCACGGGCGCCGAGCCCCTGCCGTGGAGGATCGTCCCATGGGGTGGGATGCGCCTCGCCGGGGTGTCGCTTCCGTGCGGGCCGTCCGAGGCGGGCATCCTCGCCCAGATGGGGGAGGAGGGGAGAGAGGAGCTCGGGAGGTTCTGGGGAGGCGCCTCGCGCTCCGGGAGCATCGAGGCCCTGCTCGCCCTCGCCGACGGCTCGGGACC
>JAUMPM010000021.1 GCA_031294825.1 Collinsella sp.
GGTGCCCTACCGGGAGTAGCCCCGACGGTTGACAAAACTATAGGAACACCCAACGACTAGGTTGACGCCGATGCCTTGGCAGCGTCAGCGAAAACGGCCCTAAGCGAGCAAAGTGACGTGAAATGAAAGAGCGCTGACCTTCTGGTCGCGCCCTTGAAATTGAACGTCAGATTGCCGCTTGGGGCCGTTTGCAGCGTCGAGCGGGTACGCGGGTTGGTAAAACCGCGTAACTATAAAGCTTCCAGTGCAGCGGCGATGCGCTTCATGGCGGCGTCGGCGGCGGCTTGGTCCGGAGCCTCAGCCAACACGCGAATCACCGACTCGGTTCCGCTCTTGCGTACGAGCACGCGGCCCTCGCCTGCCAGCGCAGCCTCGGCCTCGGCGATGGCGTTCTGCACGCCCATGTTCTCGAGCGCGGCGTCCTTGTCCGCCACGCGCACGGCCACCTGCGCCTGCGGTAGCAGCTTGCACGGAGCCGTGAGCTGCGAGAGCGTCTCGCGCTCGGCGCGGATCACTTCCATCACGCGCAGCGAGGTCATAATGCCGTCGCCCGTGCGCTCGATATCGCCAAAGATCGTATGGCCCGTCTGCTCGCCGCCTAGGCTGTAACCGCCCTCGCGCATCTTGGCATACACGTGACGGTCGCCCACACCGCTGGTCACGGCACTTAGGCCGGCAAGCTCCAACGACTTGATCAGGCCAAAGTTGCTGGCAATCGTCGGAACCACGGTACCGCCCGAAAGGCGACCGTGCTTGTTCAGGTACACGCCGCACACGTACAGGATCTGGTCGCCATCGACCACGCGGCCGCGCTCGTCCACGGCCAGGCAGCGGTCGGCATCGCCGTCGTAGGCAAAACCCACGTCCAGGCCCTGCTCCACCACGTGGCGCTGCAGACGCTCCATATGCGTGGAGCCGCAGTCGACGTTGATGTTAAAACCATCAGGCGCGGCATTGATCACGCGCACGTCGGCGCCCAGCGCGTCGAACACCGGCTTGGCCACCGAGGACGCCGAGCCGTTGGCGCAGTCGATGCCGATCTTGACGCCCTGCAGCGAAAAGTTCGCGCTGGCGATGAGCGAGGCAATGTAGCGGTTGCGGCCCTGCATGTAGTCCACCGTGGCGCCGATGTGGTTGCCCGTGGCCAGCGGCACCTCGCTCTTGCCATCGACGTAGTCCTCGATGAGCTCCAGTACGTCCTCGTCCATCTTAAAACCGTCGCTATTGACGAGCTTAATGCCGTTATCGCAAAACGGGTTGTGGCTCGCGCTGATCATGATGCCGCAATCGAAGCAGCCTTCCACGGTCTGATGCGCTACACCCGGCGTGGGGATCACGTGCAGCATATAGGCGTCCGCACCGCTCGCGACCAGGCCACTCACCAGCGCCGCCTCGAACATATAACTCGAGCGACGCGTGTCCTTACCCACGATGACGCGCGCCTTGCGCTCGCGGTTGGCGCCGTAATACCAGCCCACAAAACGGCCAATCTTATAAGCGTGCTCTACCGTCAGCCCAACGTTAGCCTCACCGCGAAAGCCGTCGGTGCCAAAGTACTTCATGCGCTCTCCTTACAAAATAGGGGCGAACAGATTGCCTGTCCGCCCCAAAATGGTACTCGATTATCTGCGCTACCAGAAAAACCCTACGCCGACGCGCTGTCGCGAGCCGCCTGGCATGTAGGAGTCTGACGCAGCGTAAGCGGCTTGTCCCCCGCCTCGGCTGACGTGGTCAGCGTATATGTGATCGTCGTCGTCTCGCCAGCATGCAGGTCAACGGTGCCCGAATAGAAGGGGATTCCATGCCACGTAGCGGCGCCAAGACCAAACTGGGTGCCCTCGACGGTCAGATCAGTAATGTTGCCGCCCGTCGGGGCAAACAACGAGACATTCAGACGCTCGTCGTCGCGCGCGGCATCGGGCGCGCTCGCCGCGACGTAGTCGGGCAGCTTGCCGGCCTCCTCCTGCGTCATGATGTTCGTCAGGATAACGGTGATGCGATACGAGCATGTGCCGTCACCGTTCTTGATGCCCTGGCCAATCTGCGTATCGGCATTCAGGTACCAGTCGAGCTTGGAGAAGCTCAGGTTGTTAAAGTAGACACCAGCAACGGGATCTTCACTCGGGTCATCCGGATCGGGCAGCGAGGCGTCGATGTTCATCTCCTTGATAGCGTTCTGCTCGTCATCGTTTTTCATCCACGCGATCAGGCGCCCCTCTTCGGCACCGCGCTCAACGGCGCTGACAAGCTTCGTAACATCGACATCGCCGATACCGCCAAGGATCTTGTCGAAGGCGGCGCTGGCAACAGCCGCAAAGATACCGTCCGACTCCTCGACCGGATAGTTCCAGTACACATCGTGCATGAGGACCTTTGCGGCGTTGGTGCCGTCGACAACCGTTCCGTCGGGCAGCGACACGTTACCGACCAGGCCCAGCAGATACTGCAGGAACACCGGGTCGATACCCACGACGCCGTCAACGTCCTGGCCATATTGAGATTTCCACAGGGCTGCGACACGCTGCGAGTTGCGGGGCCAATCAGGCGAATAGGTATTGCCCGAGTTGTACAGGTTACTGTGGTTGCCGAACAGCGCCTCATCCTCTTCGTCGACGCTCTCGACTGCCTCATCCTCGCTGAGTCCAATGCGGGGAACAAACTCGCCAATCGACATCTGGCCGTCGGCGACCGAAATCAGGCCCTGCGAACCGCCAAAGCCGCCGCAGGCACGAATCTCGACGTTGTTCATGGCATACACAAGGTAGTTGCGCGTCTGGCCGTTGGCGCCGAGCATCTGGGGAAGGACGGGGGCGACCTTCTCCGCCGCGTCAACCGCGCCGTTGAGGGTGGCAAAGCCGTCCTTGGCCTTATCGACCAGCTCGGTCACCTGGGAAATATGAGTATCGCCAATGCCCTGAATCTTCTCGTTGGCGCTCTTGAACACCTTCGAGCTGCTGGAAAGCGAATCGGCGACCGCCTGCAGCGCGGACACGTTAATCATGCCGTCCTGAAACAGCTTGCCGGGCGTGGCCTGCGAAAGGTTATCGGCCATGGGAACCAGCGCATTGCTCGAGACATCGGACAGGGCGTCGATCATGGTGCGGGCCGCATTGATGTCGCTGCCATACACCGGGATAAACGAAGCCGCCGTCCACAGCGGGCTCGAGGTCTCCGCCTTCATGCTGTCGCAAAGCTCATCAATCTTCTTCGCGTCGTCAGGCAGCGTCGAAAAATCGCCCGACGTGACCTTGTCCTTAAGGCCACCGACAATCTCGACGGCCTCCTTCGCTTCACTCTTTACGGTCTTTGCCGAGTTAAGCAGCATAAAGCCGCTTGCGCCAAGCGCAACGAGAAGCACCGCGACTACAGCGGCAATAATGGCGCCGGTGTGACGCTTTTTGCGTTCGCCCTTGCGATGGCGATGACGGACCAGACCGTCAGAGGTCGAACTCGACGAAGCGTCGCTACCGTAGTTCAAGCCAAAATCGTAATAATCTTCCTTGGAACCCGAGCCCGCAAACTCGGCACCGCTATCATCCAGGCGGGCGAACGTGCCAGTCTCGGAGGCACCGGTGTAAATCGTGCCAAGGTTACCCGTAAGCCCCGCGCCACCGGCAGAGGGAGTATTGTTGGCGGCCTTGCCGGCATTAACGTTGCCGGCGGCATTTGCGGCGTTGGCAGCACCTGCGTTGTTCGCAGGTACCGAAGGAGCCCCGCTCGGCTGCGACGCGGAGGTTGCACCGCCCGCAAAGACATTCCCTCTTGCACGGCCGGTCTTTTTTGCCTTTTGAGACTGCTCGTACAGAGCGGTAAACATCGCCGTCTCGCCCGGGGACACGCGCTTACTGGAACCGCCCTGTCCAGCGCCGCCCGGCGTGCCGGCCTTACCAGCCCCGTTCGGACGCGGCGGAACTGCAGGACGGCCGCTATCGCTGCCCTTAAAGTGATTACCAGCCATAAAGAAATCCTCGCAATTGAGTCGCAATGAAAAAATCCATAACGTTACTAGTTTATGGCATTTTGAGCATCGACAGCTAAACTCCAGACACGGACGTCAATTGGCGAAAATGCGGCACAACACCTTTTCTGTCTTGGCGGCGGCGCCAGCTACACCGTGAGGAACATCATCACGATGATCATGGCAAAGCCGATAAGGTCGGTCGGCAAAAACACCGTGCCCAGCATAACGGCGCTGGTGATGGTCGCCGAGACGGGCTCCACGGTTCCGATGAGACTCGCACGCACCGAGCCGATGTCCTTAACGCCCTGCATATAGAGCATGTAGGCAAAAAACGAGCCAATGACCACGAACACCGCGAGCGCCTCGACGCCGGCAGCGTCGAGCGCCGGCATATGCGCCCAAGGCTGTACGAAGATGCACGAAACAACGCCCGCTGTGAGCATGGCCGAACCTGTGACGATGGGGCTGCCGTATTCGGGCAGGATCTTGGCGGGAATCACCGCCATGCACGTGGCGCTGACCGCGCACATGAGGCCCGCGATCAAGCCGAGCGGCGAGATGTTCAGGCTGGTGGGATCACCGCCGGTGGCAATTAAAAACGTGCCGCCAAGGGCCAGGCCAATGCCGATGATTTCGCGCGTGCGCGGCATACGCCGATCGGTCACGCAGGCGTAGCCCATGATGATGACCAGCTGCAGGCACTGGAGCACCGTCGCGGTTCCGGCGTTGGTCAGGCGCACGGCCGAAAGATAGCAAAACTGGTTGAACAGCAGGCCAAAGGCGGTAAAGAACAGCAACTGCTTGCGGTCGGCGGGTGTGGTCCAGAGCTTAACCAGGCGCTCGCGGTCGCGCGTGACAACCACAGCCATAAAGAGTAGACCGGCGAGAATCTGGCGCACGCTCATAAGCCACAAGGTGTCGACGTGGTAGGTATCGAACAGAAAGCTCGCGCTGGTGCCCGAGAAGCCCCAAAACGAACCGCCCACCAGCGTAGCCAAGACGCCCGTGATCATCTTGCGCGTCGAAGCGCTGTTCAGGCGGTCGCGCCATGCGCGACGGGTGTTGCGGCTGAGCTCGTCGGTGCCCTCGGGCACATCAATGTTCGATATATCGGTCATCGGCACCGAAGCCCCTGCGCCTTCGACCTGCTCGACACACTCTTTGCTCATTCCACTCCCCCGAAACAGTCTGGAAGCAATTCGGCTTACCTTACCACGGCGAAGGCACCAGCCGAAGGCTTGTCCGCTTATCGGTAGGACAATTCCGCAGGCGTCTTGCCATAGCTCGACACCGCAACGGCCTTGCATTATGCGACAGCCAAATCGCGGCAGCAGGCTCTTTTGAAATGGATATGACAAGACCCCCGAATTCCACAATGTAAGCGATTTTTAAAAATGTTCTTGCCACCGAATTCAGGCTCCGTTATATTATCCCTTGCGCGCTTGCGCACCCTTGATCGGGCGTTTAGCTCAGGGGGAGAGCGCTTCCCTGACACGGAAGAGGTCAGAAGTTCAAATCTTCTAACGCCCACCAAATGTTCGCAGCTCAGAGGCTATGTCCTCTGGGCTGTTTTGTTTTATGTCGCCAAATCCGCTGGCAGTTCCAACCGTCATCGCAACGTAGCATCAATTCACCTGACGAATGGCTGCCAAACAAATTCAATACCCCAACATCAACAATAGCCAGGCACAAAACTGCGCCGCAAGCTGCCCCAGCCGCCCAACTGGCCAAAAGCCGACCATCTACTTGCCGATCTATCCATCGGCATAACCAATCAGTCCGCGCCGCAACTTCTCAACAAAACGCCGCGATGTCTGCGCCCTGCGGTATCCTTGAGCCACTCGCACCTGCAGCACCAAGGAGCCGCCATGCGCACCGAGCTCGATGTCCCCTTTTCGCACAAAGAAGAAGCCAAGGCGCTGGGCGCCAAATGGGACCGGACCAAGAAGATCTGGTATGTACCCAGCGGCGTCAACCCCGAGCCCTTTGCCGAGTGGCTGCCCGGTGTTGACCGATCCGACCCCTCAGCGCCGTATATATATCTAGTACTGGGCAAGCGCGAGTGCTGGAAGTGTCACAAAGAGACCTCGGTCGCGGCCTTCGGCATTCCCTATCGAATCGATGACGACAAGGGCATCGCCATCGCGCACGCGCCCAACGAAGCCGGGCACATTACCATCGACACGGCCAACGCCAACGCACTCGCCATCGTGCCCGCTCTTGGCTGCGTGCCGGGCGAGATCCGCGACTATCTTTCTAAGCGCTGCGGCTACAAGCCCGTAGGCGCGCGAGCCTCCAAAGCCCCGTCGCTCGGCAACACGTGCACCAGTTGCGACGCGCTGCAAGGCAGCCGCTATCTGTTCGAGGAGCCCTCGTCCCCGTTTGCCCTCACTGCCATCAACAAGCTGCCGGCACTGGAGTTTATACGCGTCGAAGTTGCCGGCGTCTTTGGCGTCCCGGCCACGCGTACCGACTTTGACCAGGCGCTCTTTACCTGGGCACGCGACCATCACGCCGAGTTCCACAAGCAGCTCGGTGAGGGGATTTATTTGTAGGGACGGAGAGGCCTTCACAGTCAGCTCCTCCGCATCACCTATCCCTCGTCGCCGGCGTCGTACACGATATCGAGGCCACAAACGGGGCATTTCTCCGGATACACCGGCATATGAACGCCTGTCTGTTTTCTCACTTCGTCGCTGAACCTGTCGCGCGCATCGATGAACCGAATGTCGAGACACGGTATTTGCGAGCCGCAGCAAGGGCAGGTGACGACAAACGACCCGCAATCAACCTCTACGCTCGGAAACATATTGTTGTCTATAAGGGCACACGGCAGTTTTCCGTACTTCCCCATCGCAATATCGCCTCGCCAGCTCATACACGCTCCCCTCTCGCTATACAAAACAGGAAGAGCATGCACCGGCAGGCGTGTGCGAGATTGCATCGCCACGCGATCCGATCAAACAGCACGATCGTAAAAGACCGCCAAAGCCAAATTTCATCGTCGGTCGCACCCTGTCCGGCAAACTCAATATCGACGGGTATGTGCTTCAGATAACTCATGTCGGGCGCAAAACGAGGGTCCGGTCCGCCTTCATGAACAGGACCGTGCAGAACAAACCATCCGTTTTCGGGCTCGAACCGCTCAACAAACGCAAGGCCGAGCACCTTATAGCCCACCTCGGTTGCAAATATGACTCCGACTGGGACGTCACATTCCATGCAGTTGAGCATTTTACGGTTGTAATTCTGGTCTCGAAAACCAACGGTACCCGGCGCTTGAACCGAGTACTTAATGACCCACGTACCATCGTCCAAATAGAGCGGAGGCACATTGTTGATGCTCTCGGTTTGCCGCTGGCGCGCTTGTACCCCGCTACCCCACTCCCCTGTATACTGATGTAGCACGTGTTTCATCCGGGCTTGTTGGGCCGGATTGTTCATGGGAGGGTCTTATGGCTGCTTCGAATCCGCCTAAGGGGAGCGTTTCTTCTTCGTCCATCAAGCCAGTTACGCGCAAGGCCGTACGTTGCCAGCGCGAGGTCGCCTGGCTTGTCACGCAGGCAGCGGGCAAGCTCGTGGCGAGCACGGAGGACGTCAATGCGCCCACGCCGAGCTTTGTGCTGGCAGCGGCGCTGGATCGAGTACGCCAGCTGGAACTCGCCGCACAAGAAGACGGCAGCCATCTTGGCTACCAGGACGTTATGGCGCCCGACCTGCAAACGTTCTGCCACATAGCCAAGTTGCCCGCCGCACCCAATGCGCTTTCGGACGCAGGCTACATGTTTACGCTTTCGGGCGCGGACCTTATCCGCGACATCTATGCATACTCCAGCGAGCTCGCCGAGCACCACGTCTTTGGCACGGCTGAAGTCAAACCGGGAAATGTCATCAAACTGGTTCTTAGGCTGTTCTTGATGGACGGGTTCGGGGCCATGCCGGCGTAAGCCGAGTCTTTAGCATCACCGTCGACTGGGCGACAACCGCTTTAACTTAGCGGGCGCCAATTGAGGGTCGATATTGGGTCGCCTCGTCCACTAACGCATTTATTCCACACGCTCTGACAGTCGATACTTTCGGTTGCGGCTCGTCGCCGACGCCGTGGGCTCAAGCTCGCCTTGAGCAATGAGCGCGTTGACGCGCGACCTAACCTGGGAAATTGTAAGCCCCGTGCGTTCTGCCAGCTCACGCGTCCCCAGCTCGCCGTAGTGTTTGAGTGCCGTCACAATTAAGCCCCCGCCATGATCGACCGGCTCGATCTTTGAACGGTAAAGTACGACCTTGAACCGATCGAACCCCGGGCAGAACAGGGGCTCGGCCAGACCATGCGCGCGCATGGCATCGATCATCATCGGGATGCCAGAGCCATTGCCCTCAGCCGACGAACCTGCGCCATCCGGCAGCGGGACAATCGACATGAGTTTCACGAGCGTCGCGTTACGGCATCGGGAGCTGCCGTCAAACAAGTTCTCGCGAGTCTTTCCCCCGTAAAGGCCGCCAGGATTCGTCACCTCGACACGATTGTCAAAGACGTCGACGGCAATCGATTGTCCACAGAACCGATCCCCGTATTCTCGATGGATTACGGCGTTGGCGATTGCCTCGCGCAGAACCTCCTCGGGAATCTCCAGCGAGTCGACACGCGAGACACCTTGGACGGTCGAGGTTCGCCGCAAATTCTTGGCGACGGCCGCGACAGCATCAGAGATCATCTCGCCCAACGTTCCCTCACAGATTGTGCGGTCCATGAATCTCAGCGACCCCGCCATGCCCTTCTGAGTTCCCGCATGGACAGCCACGTCAATGAAGAGCTTGGGATAGAACTGCTGAGGGTAGGTGCCCACAACTAGGAGTCCAGCCTTGGTGACATTGCCCTGGGAATCAAGGATATTTAGGCGCTCCAGCTTCGTTTGTTTGTCCGGCGCGCCGCGCATTGCCCGGGGCGTCAACGAGAAAGCCCGATCTATCGTACGGTCGACCAGCGTCTCGTCGAGATCGTCCGCGCCCGCACCCGCCACCGCGTCGCGATCGCTCGGAGTCGCTCGACCGTATGACGCCAATGCGAGCACCTCGGTCGATGAAAGCGGCACATCTATGTCATCGATGCGCTTGTAGCTGCCGCCCTGGGCGCCCCGCTCTATGATATAACAAGGCTTGCTCGACGGGTCGAGCTCCTCAATCGTGATGACCAGAACCACGGTGCCCTGGAGCTCCACGCGCTCAATGGTGTATTTGGGCGGATTGGCCAGCTTTCCGCGACCGCCGGCATCGCCCATGCCCGCCACGAATTGGTTGAGCACTTTCTCGGTCTCGAAGTTCTCAACCGGGACAAAACCTGCGCGCTCACTCACTCCGAGCACGATGATTCCGCCGGCAGTGTTCGCGAATGCGCTCACCGTTTCCCACACGTCGCGGGAAAGCGTCGTGGCGCTCTCCTTGACCTCGACGTTAAGATCGTCCGAGCCCATGCGCCTTAAAGACTCGAGCAGACCGGTCAGTTCGTTTTCGTTCATCTGCACGTCCTTTCGCTTGGTTCTGCGAAGAATGCCGCGAATGGATTTCCCTCGTCTCTTAGTCATCTCTCGTAATTATCTCTCATCTATCTCTCTATCTCTCGGCTTAGAGATAAGAGATAGATAGAGATGGAATGTCTACCATTTGCTTCATTTATACATATTTTTGCTGGTAGAACAATCGGTATTGAGACAATACCATGATTGCCCGTCTCTTTGCTGCTCAGTTATCTCTCATATTTTTCTCTCATCTTCCTGTCATCTCTCATATTAGAGACGAATGAGGGACGAGAGATACGCGAGTGATGGACGAGCGAGGATTTTCGGATATCCACTCTCGTTTGGCGAGTGTCCAATTTTCCACGCTCGTGCGGCGGGCACGCGGACCTATGCCCAATCCGCTGGCATCGTCTTCAGTTCGCCGCAGAGCCGCGGCCCCATATGGGTATACTCTCGAGGATTCGACTCGATTCGCCCCCGCTGGGGCGTCAAAGGAGACTGCATATGCCCACCACCTCAACCGACCCGCGCGCCGCTGCTGCCGCGCTGCTGGCACCCGGTACCACCTGCCACGGTTTTGCCGTCGAGCGTTGCGAGACCGTGCCCGAGCTCGACTCGGACGCCTACGTGCTGCGCCACACCGCCTCGGGCGCTCGCCTGCTGTACCTGGCGTGCGACGACGAAAACAAGGCCTTTGCCATTGGCTTTAAGACACCGCCGGCCGATTCCACCGGCGTGTTCCATATTCTTGAGCACTCGGTCCTGTGCGGATCGGCAAAGTTCCCCGTCAAGGAGCCATTTGTCGACCTGATCAAGAGCTCCATGCAGACGTTCCTCAACGCCATGACCTACCCCGACAAGACCATCTACCCCGTTGCCACCACCAACGAGCAGGATCTGTACAACCTGATGGACGTGTACCTGGACGCGGTGTTCAACCCGGCCATCTACACCAAGCCGACCATTTTTGAGCAGGAGGGCTGGCACTACGAGCTGGACCTGCCGGAGGGCGCCGAGAGCGAGGGCGACGGCAGCGCCGCCGGCCTGCGCGAGGGCACGCTGCGCTATAACGGCGTGGTGTTCAACGAGATGAAGGGCGCGCTGTCCGATCCCATGAGCGTGCTGGACGACGCCGTCAACGCCGCACTCTATCCCGACACCGCCTATGCGCACGAGAGCGGCGGCGACCCGCGCGCGATTCCCGCGCTCACCTACGAGCAGTTCCTGGACACGCACGCGCGCCACTACAATCCTTCCAACTCTTACATCACGCTCTACGGCGACCTGGACGTGGACCGCGCGCTGGCCTTCTTGGACGAGCGCTATCTGTCGCAGCCGAACGCCGCGAGCCGCCGCATGGACGCTGCCGTTGCCGCCGGCGAGGACCCGTCCACGCTGGCGCCCAATCCGCTGGACGTGCAGGAGCCTGTGACCTGCGAGTATAAGCGCGTCGAGATGGCCACCACGCCTGAGAACGCCCTGGTGGGCCTGGGTCTGGTGCTGGGCAGTGCGCTCGACCGCAAGCGCACGATCGCGGCGGACATCCTGTTCGAGGCGTTGCTGGGTTCCAACGAGGCACCGGTTAAGAAGGCCATTCTGGCCGCCGGCCTGGGCGGCAACGTGGTGAGCTACACCGCGGCCGAAAGCCTGCAGCCCTACGAACTCATCATGCTGCAAAACGCGCAGCCCGGCGTGGCGCGCGAGCTGCGCCGCGTGTTCCAGGACGCCTGCCGCGACCTGTGCGAACATGGCGTTCCGCGCGAGCGCCTGGAAGCCATCATCAGCAGCAACGAGTACGACCTGCGCCAGCGCGACTATGGCATCGCCGACGGCGTGGCCATTGCGTGCGACGCGCTGAGCACGTGGCTCTACGATGACGACGCCGCGACGCTGGCGCTCAAGTACGGCCCGGTGTACGAGGAGCTGCGTGGCGAGCTGGACGGCAGCTATTTTGAGGACCTTCTGCGCGAGCTCGTGCTGGAGAACGACCATATGGCGCTGGTCGAGCTGGTGCCGGTGGATGCCGCCGAGGGTGCGGAGGGTGCCGAAGCTGCCGAGCTGGCTGCCAAGCGCGACGCCATGACCGATGCCGAGCTGGCGGACGTGGTCGAGCGCACGGCCGTGCTGCGTGCCGCGCAGGAGGCGGAGGACACGCCCGAGGACAAGGCTACGCTGCCGCGCCTGCGCGTCTCCGACATTGGCGAGGCGCGCCCCGAGCCGCCGCTCGTTGTGGACACGACCGCGCCCATCCCCTGCCTGCGCCACGGCATCCCCACCAACCGCTTGGCCTACGCCATGCAGTACTTCGACCTGAGCTGCGTCGCATTTGAGGACCTGCCCTATGTGACGTTGCTCTGCCGTCTGCTCAAGCAGCTGCCCACGCGCGAGCATTCGGCCGAGGAACTCGACAACCTGCTCGCCGGCAAGCTGGGCTTTTTGAGCTTTACGACCGAGGTCATGACGCAGCCCGACGTGGACGGTGTGCGTCCCTACCTGCTGGTGAGCGCCGGTGCCCTGTCCGAGAAGATCGATGCGCTGGCGAGCCTGCCACGCGAGGTGTGGTCGAACACGCTGTTGCTCGATGCTGACGCCGACCGCGTGCGCGACGTGCTCACGCAGATTCGCATTGGGCTTGAGCAGGGCTTTATCAACAACGGACACTCGGCGGCGCTCGGTCGCGCGATGAGCTACAGCTCGCCTTCGGCCGTGGTGCGCGAGCAGCTTTCGGGCGTGGACTTCTACCTGTTCCTGCGCGATCTGCTCGAGCACTTTGACGAGCGACTGGACGACCTGCGTGCCAAGCTTGCCGAGCTGGCAGACCGCATCTTTGTGGCCGATGGCTGCCTGGCGAGCTTCACCGGCAGCGACGAGGACTTTGACACGTACTGGGCCGCCGCGGGCGACCTGGGGCTTGGCGCGGGCGACGGCACCGATGCCGGCCGCAACGCGCTCGTGGTGCCGACGCCGTGCGACCGCCACGAGGCCTTTGTCATCCCCAGCGACATCTGCTTTGCGGCAAGCGCGTGCGACCCGCGTCGCCTGGGCATTGACGTGACGGGCGCCTGGGCGGTTGCCGCCAACGCGCTCTCCTACGACTACCTGTGGAACGAGATCCGCGTGAAGGGCGGTGCGTACGGCTGCGGATTCCGCGCGGCCGGTGAGCGTCAGACGGCGTTCTACACCTACCGCGACCCGGCAATCGACCCCTCGCTTGAGCGCGTAGAACGCGCGGGCGCATGGCTCGGTAGCTTTGAGCCCGACGAAGCCGCCTTTGAGGGCTTTATCGTGAGCTGCGTGAGCGGCATGGACGCGCCCGTGAAGCCGTACGCGCTCACCAAGCGCCGCAATACGACCTACCTGGCTGGGCTCGATCCGCACGCGCGCGAGGAGCGCCGCGCCCAGATGCTCGCCGCCACGCCCGGTGAGCTTCGCTCGCTCGGTGCCGACGTGACGCGCATCGCAGCCGAGTCGCCAACCTGTGTCTTTGGCGGCCGAGACGTCATCGCCAAGAGCAACGCCGGCTTCAACGTCGTCGACCTGCTGGCCTAACCCACAAAGGTAGATTTTTGGGACATGCCTGAAAATCTACCTTTTCTTTTGCAGCTGCTTGGGCGGGGCAGCTCACCCGTCCCACCAGTTTGTCTAAATCTGTAACATCTAGGCGGCAATATTGGCTCCAGATGTTACAAATCGAGACGTTTTCGGATGACGCCGGCCCTTTGTCTCAATCTGTAACATCTAGGTCCGATTTTGCCGAGTTACTGTTACAGATCGAGACAAACCGCCGCAGACACCCGCCCCACCAGCAAAAACCACCACGAAGGGGCAGGTGCCTTTGTGTTGGTTCGAACACTTGTTCTATACGTACACATGTTCTATAGTAGGGATGCTTGCACCGGACTTAAATTGCAACTAGGATATAGTTGCAGAATGTGAGGCGGGATGACTCGGACCGATAAACTCATCGCCCAACTGCTTAGCTGCCCTTCGACGTATCGGTATACCGATTTTTTAAAAGTCATGGCTTCATATGGCTTTGAAATGGACAACAAAGGCAAGACATCCGGATCGCGCATTCGCTTCTACAGGCCATCAGATGGCAGGATGTTCGTAATGCACGCGCCACATCCATCTGACGAATTGACGGCGGGGACCATTCGAAACATCGTTCGATTTCTGCAAGATGTCGGAGGTAGTCATGAGTAACGTTTTGGCATACAAGGGTTATTTCGCCCCAGTCGAGTTCGATGCCGAACAGCATGTGCTAACAGGTATGGTCACCGGCATTAGGGACGCAATCGTATTTGAAGGCTCCACAGCTGAAGAGGTGGAGCAATGCTTCCATGACGCCGTCGACGATTACCTTGAGTTTTGCGCCGAGAAAAGCAAGGAACCCGAGCGGGCTTTTAAGGGCTCGTTCAACGTAAGAACGGGCTCTGAGCTCCACAAGCAAGCGGCGCTGGCAGCGGCAAAGAAGGGTGAGTCACTCAATAAGTTTGTGACTGAAGCAATCGCTGCGGCGTTATAGCATTAACGCATAGGCCCAAACAACCACAAAGGGCGCAGTTCACAGGCATATTTGCGGTGGCTTTACTGCCCATATCGCGCTTGCCCAGATAAAACCTGCCAAAATAAACCTGTCCCTTTTTGGTAGGTTTGCTAGAGGAGGCTGGGATGGACAAGGCTGAGTTGCGGCGGGCGATGATTGCTCGGCGCGATGCTCTTGATTTGGATGTGCGGACGGCCAAGTCCGCCGCTATCTGTGCGCGACTTGTCGAGCTGTTGGATCGCTTGGGTGCCGCGGCGCCGCACACCGTTGCCGCCTATGCCGCCATGGGTTCCGAAGTCGATCCTGCCGCGTTTGCCGCAGCGGCCGCCAAACGCGGCTGGCGCGTGGCCTATCCGTGCATGTTCTCGGCAACAGACGCCGCAGCTTGTGGCCAGCGCATGTGCATGCGGGCAGTTGCCGCCGGCGATGCGTCCTCGGCTCCGTTTATCGCCCACCCCACGCGGACCTTCGCGGCCGTGGACATCGACAGCGACCGCTTCCCTATCGTGCCTGCCGAAGCTCTCGACATGGTCGTCGTGCCGCTCGTAGCCTTCGACCGCGCCGGCGCGCGCCTGGGCTACGGCGGCGGCTGCTATGACCGCTACCTGCCCATGCTCTCGCCCGCATGTCAAATCATCGGCATCTCCTTTGACGAGCAGCGTGTCGACCACGTTCCCACCGACGCCCACGACCTGCCGCTACCCCACATCGTCAGCGCCTAAATGCCAGCGTACCTCCCGGCAGCCTAGTGCTCCTCGCCGGCTCGGGCCAGGTCGTAGGGTGTGGTCTGGTAGACGTAGTAGTTGAGCCAGTTGGTGTAGAGCAACTGAGCCTGGCTGCGCCAGACGTTGCGCGGCTCGGCGGTGGGGTCGTCACCTGGGAAGTAATGCGCCGGCACCTGGGGATTAAGCCCGCGTTTCACGTCGCGCTCGTACTCCAGGCGCAGCGTGTCGGTATCGTACTCGGGATGCCCAAATACAAAGAAGCGACGGCTGTCGGTCGACTTGACGATGTACAGGCCCACCTCGTCGGACACGGCCACAACCTCAAGCTGCGGCTCGGCCTCCACGTCCTCACGGCGCACATCGGTGTTGCGCGAATGCACGGCATAGAAACGGTCGTCAAAGCCGCGAACCAGCGGGCTTTGCGGCTTCACCAGATAATGCTCGAACACGCCGCTCGCCTTGGCCGGCAGGTCGTGCTTCTGAATACCGTAGTGGTGATACAGGCCCGCCTGCGCGCCCCAACAAATGTGCAGCGTAGAGTGCACGTGTGTGGTGGACCAATCCATAATCTGGCAGAGCTCGGGCCAGTAGTCGACCTCTTCGAACGGCATCTGCTCCACCGGCGCGCCCGTGATGATCAGGCCGTCGTAGTGGATGTCGCGGATGTCGTCGAACGTGCGGTAGAACGTCTCCAGGTGGCCGGCGCTCACGTGCGTGGCCTCGTGCGTTTTGGTACGCAGCAGATCCACCTCCACCTGCAGCGGCGTGTTGGAGAGCTTGCGCATGATCTGCGTCTCGGTGGCGATCTTGGTGGGCATGAGGTTGAGGATGAGCACGCGCAGCGGACGAATGTCCTGGTGCAGCGCGCGGTACTCGGTCATGACAAAGATGTTCTCGCTCTCGAGCTGCGCGGCGGCAGGGAGGGCGTCGGGGATGCGAATGGGCATGGATGCTCCTTACGAGTCAGTTGCAACTATGGTACAACGACCGGCTCCATCCGCGCGAGCACATCGCCCAGCGATGCCGTCAGCAGCCCAAATCACTCCAAAAGTAGAGATTAAGGCATGTCCAAAAATCTACGGCGCTTTAGCCTAGCAAAGTGGCAGCAGGACGATACAATGGTTCGACGCGAAAAACTCGGCCGAAAGGATACGTATATGTACCAGACGCGTAAGATCGGTGTGGTCGGCCAGGGCCACGTAGGAGCACATGTCGCCAACAGCCTGCTCATGCAGGGCATTGCCGATGAGCTGTACCTGTGCGATATCAACGAGGCCAAGGTGACGTCCGAGGTCCAGGACCTGCGCGACTCCCTTTCGTTTGTCCCGTACAACACCAAGATCGTCAACTGCTATGACCACTACGAGGAGCTAGCCTGCTGCGACGTCATCGTCAACGCCGCCGGCAAGGTCGCGCTGGCCGCCGGCAACCGCGACGGCGAGCTGTTCTTTACCACCGACGCCGCCCGCTCCTTTGCCAAGCGCATCGTCGACGCCGGCTTCGACGGCATCTTCGTGAGCATCTCCAACCCCTGCGACGTCGTGTGCACCGAGCTGTGGCACCTGACCGGCTACGATCCCAAGAAGATCATCGGCTCGGGCTGCGGCCTGGATTCCGCCCGCCTGCGTACCGAGATCTCCAAGAAGGTCGGCGTGAGCCCCAAGTCCATCGACGCCTACATGATCGGCGAGCATGGCTTTAGCCAGCTGGCAGCCTTTAAGGCCGCAACCATCGCCGGCAAGAGCCTTAACGAACTTCAGGCCGAGAACCCCGACAAGTATGCCTTCGACCACATGGAGGTCGAGGAGCTCGCACGCAAGGGCGGCTATGTGACCTACCAGGGCAAGCAGTGCACCGAGTACGCCGTCGCCAACTCCGCCGCGCGCGTCTGCGCCGCTGTGTTGCACAACGAGCACGCCGTGCTTTCGGCATCCACGCTCATGACCGGCCAGTATGGCGAGGAGGGTATCTTTACCTCCCTGCCGTGCGCGATCGGCGCCGAGGGCGTCGAGGAGGTCTACACGCTGGACCTTTCCGAGCACGAGCTCGAGGGCTTCCACAAGAGCTGCCAGCACATCCGCGACAACATCGCCCAGCTCGACTGGTGGGATACCGAGGCCTACGACGCCAAGTAAGCCGCTGGCTGCCGCAACCTTGCGAATCTATGCGCGATACTAAGCGGGCCGCGCCGGAAACCCACCGGCGCGGCCCGCTTTTTACGCACGCTGTTCGCTTGCGAATCGAAGGTGAATGCTTTTCCCGTTACCTAGTACTGCTCGATGCCCATGTAGCGACGAATCTCAGGGCTGTGGTCGAACACCTTGCCGCGGGCGGCGCGCAGCTCGCAGCTCATCGCATAGAAGAAGATCGGCTCCAGGAACGAACGCACGCTGGCGGGCACCTCGCCCACGCCGTACTCGAGCGCATCGAGCACCATGACCGTATCGGTGTGCGTGTTGAGAAATGCAAGTGCACGCTCCTCCATGGGGCGGCACTCGCCCGATCCGAGCTGTACAAAGTAGAACACGCCGGGCTCGGTGGCTTCGAACGGGCCGTGGAAGTACTCGCCGGAGTGGATGTAGCAGCAGTGCTGCCACTGCATCTCCATGAGCGAGCAGATGGCCATGGCGTAGGTCTGGCTAAAGTTGGGGCCGGATCCCAGGATGTAGAAGAACTTATGTTGCTGGCAGAGCTCGGCAAAACGGGCGCCCAGCTCGGCGTTGACCTTCTCGCGGGCAGCGGGCAACAGGGCATCCATCTGCTTAAGGCCGGCATACATGTCGGCGAGTGCCTCGTAGCCTTCCTGCTGGTCAAGCAGTTCGGCGGCGATCAGAGCGCCGATACCCTGCGGTACCTCGGCCTGCGGCACGCCTTCGCCCCACGGATAGACCCAGGTGGTCCACTTGCCGTTGTCGATCTTTGAGCCCTCGCAGTCGGTGAGGGCAATGACCTCGGCGTCGGCTGCCAGTGCCATCTCGCAGCCGTCAACGACCTCCTGCGTGTTGCCGCTGTGGCTGCAGGCAATAACGAGCGACTTCGGCCCTAGGCTCTTGGGGGCCATCAGACAGAACTCGCGTGCCGTGTAGACCGTCGAGGTAAACGTGGTGGCCTCGCGCTTGAGCAGCTCGTTGGCCGGCATCAGGTCGATCATCGAACCGCCACAAGCGATCCAAAAGACATTCTCGATCTTGCCCTTGCGCTCGATGATTTCCTGAACCAGATCATGTGCGTTCATCCTGATGTTCCTCCTTGTGGGGCGGCTTTGAGCGACGGCAGCTCGTACCTGCTATCGTTCTATGTTGTCCTATTTATAACACGTGCAACAACGCCCGTGAAGTCATCTCGGCAAATTTGTTCTATGTTGTTCTATCTGTGGACGTTAGATGTCGAAGACGTAGCGCGAGCCCACGATCTTTTGGCGTCCGAGCAGCAAGGGCCGCTCGTCCTCATCGGTAAAGTAAGCCTCCATATAGAAGAGCGGCTCGCCGACCGGCACCTCCAGCAGCGGGGCCGCTTGAGCATCGGCAAGCGCAATCTCCACGGTGCAGGGGTCGGACTTGAGCGGCGCGCGACCCGAACGCTCGGCAACGAGCGCAAAGATGGAATTGTCCGTGAGGTCCTTGTCGGCAAGCGTCTGCAGATAGGGATGGTCGGCCAGCACAAAGGCGTTGTTCTCGAGCATGACGGGCACGCCATCTGCCGTGCGCACGCGCTCGACCACGATGAGCTCGCAGCCGGGTTCCACCCCAAAAAACGCCGCGTCCTCGCGCGTCGCCGCAACCACCGTGCGCGACACCAGACGTGCTCCGGCCACCATGTCGTTGGCAGCGCAACCCTCGGAAAAGCTCTGAACGTCACCCTTCTGGACAATCTTGCGTTTGAGCTTGGGCGCACACACAAACGTGCCCCTCCCCTGCTGGCGGTTGAGATATCCCGCACGCGACAGCTCCTCGATGGCGCGGCGCACGGTGACGCGTCCCACGCCGTAAGACTTCGCGAGCTCTATCTCGGCGGGAATGCGCGAGCCGGCAGGGTACACACCGCGCGCGATCTCGCCCTTTAGGTCGTCCATGACCTGCTGGTACAGCGGTACGGCGGACACGTCAGTACGGTCGGTCTTGCTATCGGCTACCATCGTTACGCTCCATCCCGCGCATGCTCGGACTCAAACTCTTCAATTGCCGCCATAAACTGCTCGCCAAAGGCGTCGGCCTTTTTCTCGCCAATGCCGTTGACCTGGATCAGCTCGTCGCGCGTCTGCGGGCGCAGGCGGCACAGGCCGCGCAGGGCCTTGTCGGAAAAGACCATGTACGGCGCCATCTCCAGCTCGGTCGAAATCTCCTTGCGGAGGGCACGCAGGCGCTCGAACAGCTCGGCATCGTCGCCCACGCGCGGGCGCTGATCCAGCTCGGCCTCCTCGCGCAGCAGATCGACGGCGCGGCGGGCGCGGGCCGAGGCCTTGCGCTTGGACGCGCGACGCTTAACGGTAAAGGCAAACGCCTCATCCTCGACCTCGGTGGCACGCGGGCCCAGCCCCACGACCGGGTATTGCCCCTGCGAAGTGGCCAAATAACCGCGGCCGCACAGCTGGCCGATGATGTCCTTGATGCGCCCGACCGATTCGCTCGACAGCTCACCGTAGCCGCGGTCCTCGTCCAAATGCATCTGGCGAATGCGCTCGGTGTTGCCGCCGTGGAGCACATCGGCGATCAGCGACTTGCCAAAGCGCATGGGACGCGTGGCCACATAGCGCACAGCGGCGCGGGCCATATCGGTGACGTCCTCGACCTCGAACTGTGTGAGGCAGTTGCTGCAGTTGCCGCAGCCCTCGGCGTCGTCTGCCGTGCCGCCCGCGGCGGCTGCCGCATGCTCGGCCGCGGCCTCGTCGCCAAAGTAGCGCAGCATGTATTCGCGCAGGCAGCCGGTGGTATTGCAGTAGCCCTCCATCTGGCTGAGCAGACGATATCGGTTCTGGAGCGCCCACGCGCGCTGCTCGTCGTCGAGCGCCTCGTCGGCAGCATCGCCGCGATCGATCAGAAAGCGGCGCATGCGAAAATCGTTGCCGTTCCACAGCAGGTGGCAGCTGGCCGGGTCGCCATCGCGGCCGGCGCGGCCCGCTTCCTGGTAGTATGCCTCGATGCTCTCGGGCACGTTGTTGTGGATCACGTAGCGCACGTTGGGCTTGTCGATGCCCATGCCAAAGGCGTTGGTGGCAACCATCACCTGAATGTCGTCGTCGATAAAAGCGCGCTGGCTTTGCCGGCGGACGTCGTTGCCCATGCCGGCATGGTAGCGGCCCACGCGAATGCCGCTGGGGCCCAGTGCCTCGGCAAGCTCCGCGGCCAGCGCGTCGACCGTCTTGCGGGTCGAGCAATACACGATGCCGCTCTCGCTCGAATGCGCGATCACGTAGTCGCGCACCCAGGCGGTCTTGGCCTTGTCGCCCATCTCCTCGCAACCAAAGTAGAGGTTCTTGCGATCGAAGCCCGTCACCACCGTCGCGGGGTTTTGCAGACCGAGCATTTGCTGGATATCGGCGCGCACACGCTCGGTCGCCGTGGCGGTAAAGGCCGCCACGATGGGGCGCTGCGGCAGGGAATCAATGAACTCGCGAATCTGCAGGTAAGCGGGACGGAAATCCTGGCCCCACTGGCTCACGCAGTGGGCCTCGTCAATGGCCACGAGAGGCACGCCGATGCCGCCTTCGGCCGCAGCTTCCTGCGCAAAGGCCAGAAAGCGCGGCTCGAGCAGGCGCTCGGGCGCCACATACATAAGCTGGTAGCGGCCCTCGCGCGCCCGCTTGAGCACGGTATTTTGCTGGGCCGGGGTAAGGCTGGAGTTGAGATAACTGGGACGCGCACCCGCCGCGAGCAGCGCGCGGGTCTGGTCCTCCATAAGCGACAGCAACGGGCTCACCACAAAGGTGATACCAGGCAGCATGAGCGCGGGCACCTGGTAGCAAATGGACTTGCCGGCGCCTGTGGGCATAACGCCGAGCGCATCGCGGCCGGCAAGAATCGCATCCACCATGCGGTCCTGCCCCGGGCGAAACGAGGTGTAGCCAAAATAGGCGCCGAGCGTGTCGAGCGCCATCTGCTGCATGCTATCGGTCATGGTTTCCTAACGTCAGAATCATCTGCCGCCGATTATACGCCGCCACGCGGACCGGTGCCGCACGGCTCTCAGCCACGGGCGATGCAATCCGAAGGGAACGAGCGTGGATTTTTGGACACTTTCCGGATGAGCGCGGGTAATCTCCCACTTTGAACCCGTCACCAAACCAAAAACGGGAGATTATCCACGCTCATTCTGCGGGTAGTCGTTGGGAACCTTCTTGAATGACCAGTCGTTTTAAGAGCGTCCCCAACGACTAAGGAGTGTCCCCAGGTGCCGGCAAAAAAGGAACGTCCCCAAGTGCCGCATCCGGGCCATGGCAACGCCGATGTTTTGGCGCGGACAGCGAAAGCCCGCCAGAGCGAGCAAGGTGCCTTGAAACAAGGCGGCATTGACCTTCTGGTCATGCCGCCGAAGTTGAAAGGCAGATTGCCGCTCTGGCGGGCTTGCAGCGTCGGCCCGTTACGCGGTTTGGTAAAACCGCGTAACTTACATCACCATGACGTAGCGCGATCCCACGTAGTACTGCTTACCCATCAGAACCGGCTCGCCATTGGGACCGGTAAAGCTGGCACGCAGGTTGAGCAGCGGATCGTGCGGAGCAATGCCCAACTCGGCCGCCTGCTCGGTATTGGCACGAACGGCCTCGACCGTGCGGTAGCCAACCGAGACAATCGGCGTTCCGCCAACACGCTCGACCTCGGCAAAAATCGACTTGTCCTCAAGATCGGCCGTCAACAGCTCACGGTAGGCGTCAAACGGCACAAAGATGTTCTCCTCAAAGATGGGCTCGCCGTCGGCTGTACGCACGCGCTTAATATGCAGCAGCAGCGCGTCCTTTTGCAGGCCAAAGAACTCCATCTCGTTTTGACGTGCCGGCACAATCTGGCGATCGACCACATGCGCGCCCGCCTTCATGCCATTATCGGCACACAGCGCGGTAAACGTCTGCAGCGTCGAAGCGTGGAACTGGCGGTTGATGTGCGGCGTGGAGACAAAGGTGCCACGGCCCTGCTGCTTAACCAGGTAGCCATCGGAGCACAGCTCCTCGACGGCGCGGCGCACCGTAATGCGGCTCACGTCGTACTGCTCGGCTAGCTCAAGCTCGGACGGAATACGCTCCTTGGGTGCATAAACACCTTTCTCGATCGCATCCTTAATTTCGTCGTAAATCTGCTGGTAAAGCGGTGCATTTTTGGGCGCAGGCATATCTAATCACTCTTATCGAAATATTGAAATAACTAATACGTATATAACGTCTAGTTTCATGTTACCTCATATTGATAAAACGATACACCCTCCCTACCAAAAAGCGACAGCTTCATTTTGGTAGGTTTTATCTGGGCAAACGAGAGCCCCTCGAAAGCAGCGAGGCTTTCGGGAGGCTCAAGCGGACAGGATTGCGCCAGGCCGGCAAAATGCCAAAACCCTACTTGCCGTCGTCCTGCTGCAGGCTGTCCTGCTCGCTGAGGCGCGCCTGCCTGCTGGCCATGCGTGCGGGCTTGTCGGGATCGGGAACGGCCGTGGGCATGGGCTCGTCGACATGACCGCCCCACCAGCCGCCAACAAAGTTGAGCGTGTGGAACACATTGATCACGGCGCCGGGATCAATGTCGCACACCAGCTTGATAATGTCCTGACTCTCGTAGGTCGAAACAACGGCGTGCAGCAGGTACATCTTTTCACGGCTGTATCCGCCGATGACCTCGGCGCAGCTAATGCCGTGCTGAAAATGGTCAACATAGGCGGTCATGACCTCGTCTGCCTTGCGCGTCGTGATCTGCAGCGTCACGCGGTCGTAGCGACGATAGAAACTGTCGATGGTCTTGGTCGAAATAAACTGGAACACGATGGAGTACGCCGCCTTGTCCCAGCCAAACATAAAACCAAAGATCGCCAGGATAAAGCAGTTAAAGCCAAAGATGACACCCCAGATGGTCTTGCCCGTGTGGTTGGAGACCCATAACGCGATAAAGTCGGTGCCGCCGGTGGATGCGCCGGACTTAAGCGCGATGGCAGCGCCCAGACCCGAGACCACGCCGCCAAAAATGATAAGCATGATCTTGTCGCCCAAAAACGGCGCAAAGTGAAAGACGTTGAGAAACAGCGATGAGAGCACGACCTGCATCATCGAGAAGATGACGAAGCGCTTGCTAATGCCGCTCCAACATAGGAGCGCCACGGGGATGTTGAGCGCGAGCATACCGAGCGAGATGTCGATGTGAACGCCGCCGAGCGAGGTAACGCGATCAAGCAGGACCGCGACACCGGTGAGACCGCTCGGAAGCAGGTCGGCGGGCTGAATGAACGCCTGGATCAGAAATGTCTGGAGAACGGCGGAAATTGTGACCGCCACGGCGGTAATAGCGCGGCGAACGATGGTGAGACGGCCGAGCACGAGCACTCGGTCCGTGAGCTGATCGATGGTGTTCGCCACGTAGGCTCCCTTCGAAGGCAGATGTGGTTGTGGGGCATGCCCGCGATTGTAGCATGGAGCGTGCGGGGGCGCTTCAATTCACCCTCTCTCGACAACCAAAGCGGGACCAGCAACCCCCACGACCAAAGGCCCAAATTACAAGTGAGTAGACTTTACGCGACCTGCAGTGCACACCCAAAACCGCCACCCCTGTGACCTGCGGTTTTACAAAGGAAGATATGCATTGTGCTCGGCCTACGCCAAAAAGTCTACTCACTTAGCCCGAATCGAAGCCAAACGGATCATAATCGAAACCAAATTGAGCCAGTCCACCGCAAAAAACGTTTGAACCCGTGCTTCTCGCGGCGGATTGACACTACAAAGCGGCCAAAATGTCGGTAAGCGTGTCGATAACGGCATCGGCTCCCGATTGATCCAGGTTGACACCCTCGTGCGGACGCAGCGCCAGGACGCGGGCGCCGGAGCGCTTGCCGGCCTCGATACCCAAAGGCGAATCCTCGATAACCAGGCACTCGGCGGGCTCCACACCCACCGCCTCCATGGCACGCAGGTAGATCTCGGGGTCGGGCTTAAACGCACTGCACTCGTGACCGCTGATGGTGTAATCCAGCACATCGGCAATGCCGGCAATCTCCACCAGCTCGTCAATAAGCTCGCGATAGGACGAGCTCGCGATGGCGCACTTCACGCCACGCTCGTGCAGCTTGCGCATCACCGGCTCCGTCTGCTCGTTGAGCAGCTCGGCATACGGAACGGGGTGGTCCGGGCTGTAGACCTGCTTGTACTCCACGCGCAGGCGTTCGCGCAGCTCAACATCGTCGGGCACAAGCGCCTCCCAAATGGCAGGCTCGTTAGACCCCGAAAGATCGGGAATCTCGTCAAAGTGGAAGCCCTTCTCCTCCATAAACGCCACGCGACGACGGTTGTAGAACCACTCGGTATCGACCAGCACGCCGTCCATGTCAAACAGCACTGCCTTGATCATACGCATCTCCTCCCCCCTGCCAAATAGGGGCAGGTTTATTTTGGTAGGTTTTATCTGGGGTTTTACGGCGCGACAGACGCCCCTCCCCAGAGCAAAAAAGGGGACGGGGCGCAAACCCCATCCCCTCTCAATCAACCCGTAAGGTCTACTTACTTGTGATTAGTAGGAAAGCTTCCACATGTAGCGACGCATGGTCAGCGGGTGCTGACGGGCCTCGGCGATCTGGTTGCCGTACTCGCGCATAACGGCGAGGTGCAGCAGCGGGTTGAAGTAGGTGACGACGCTCGCGGGCACGGCGTCAGCCAGGCCGTAGTCCTTGGAGTCGATCAGAGCGACCTTGGCGCCCATGCGCTCAAGGAAGGTGAGGGCGCGGGCATCCATCGGACGGGTAGCGCCATCGGACATGAAGAAGACGTAGGGCTTACCCTCGGTGGAAACCTCGAACGGGCCGTGGAAGTACTCGCCGGTGTTGTAGGCGGCGGCGTCGATCCACTGCATCTCGGTGAACAGGAAGGCGGCGTGAGAATAAGCCATCTTCTCGGAGGCACCGGAAGCCATGAAGTAGATCATCTTGTCGTCCTTGAAGTCCTCGGCGAACTTCTTGGCGAGCTTCTTGCAGTGCTGAGCGGCGTTCTCGCAGAGCTCGAAGACGTTGGTGAGGCCGGTAATCATGTCCTCGTAGTGGTCATAGCCCTCGGTCTGCTGAAGGATCTCGACAGCAAGAGCGATGGCGTAGCCGGGCTTCTCGCACTTGGCAGCGAAGTTGGCGTGGAAGCCGTGAACGATGACGTAGTCAGCGTCGACGGTCAGAGCGGAGCCAGCCTTGTTGGTGAGGGAGACGACCGGGCAGTTGTGCTTCTTGGCGGTCTTGTTGGCCTCGACGGTCTCGGGCGTGGAGCCACCGAGGGAGCAGGTGATCACGAAGGTGTGCTCGTTGACCCAGGAGGGCGTGTCGTAGTTGAACTCGTTAGCGGTGAAGATCTGAACGTTCAGCTTGTCCGTGTTGTTGGCCAGGAAGTACTTGGCGGGGTACAGGTCGGACATGGAGGCACCGCAGCCAACGAAAGCGACGCTGTGGATCTCGTGGTTGGACAGGACGTCAGCGACGATCTGCTTAGGGAGGTTAAGGTCGATCTCGTACATCTGACACATTCCTTTCAATTTTTGCGGCGCCACATTGCCGGGCGCTCGCAGGGTTACCGTGGTTTGGGCCGAGTCGCCGGCCCGTTGAGGATGCGACAAAGGGACTGTCCCATTGTCGCATTTTGGGGATGGAAGCCTGCCTGGGGTATGGGATGCCAGGCAGGCCCCCGGGGGAAAGCGGTTAGACGCTTGGTCGCGACTAGGCCAGGATGCCGGCCGCGGAGAGGGCGATGCCGCCCACGATGGCGATCACGAGAAGCCAACCGGTGTTGACGTTCTTCTTGATGAGCCAGTACATAAGGCCGGTGAGGCCAAGGGAGATCATCTGGGGCATCATGCCGTCCAGGATGTCCTGGATAACGACGGTGCCCTCAGCGAACTGCAGCGGGGTGGTGGCGCCGATCAGCGTAGCGATCATGCCGCCCACGGACATAAGACCCACGATGCCGCAGACATACATGAGCTTCTCCATGAGGTCGCCGCCCTGAAGCTTGCTCAGGTACTCGTGGCCGCCCTGATAGCCCATCTTGGCTGCGAACCAAGTGATTACCACAGAGGGGACGATGGAGATGAGCATGGCCAGGATCGGGCCCATGATGGAGCCCTGCTGAGCCAGCTGAACGCCCAGGCCAAAGGCGATGACGCGGATGGTGCCCTGGAAGAAGGAGTCACCGATGCCGGAAAGCGGACCCATGAGGGAGGTCTTGACCGCGTTGATCGAATCGGGATCGAAGTTCTCGGGATCCTTGGCGTACTCCTCCTCCATGGAGGCGGAGAGGCCCAGGATGAAAGCGCTCGTCTGCGGGGTGCAGTTGTAGAACGCCATGTGACGGTGGTAAGCCTCTTTCTTAGCAGCGAGCTGCTTGGGGTCGGACTCATCCGGATAGAGGCGATCGAGCGTGGGAACCATGCCGTAGAGGAAGCCCATGTTCATCTGACGCTCGTAGTTCCAAGAGGCCTGGATGGCCCAGGAGCGCCAGAAGAACTGGCTGACCTTCTTGTTCAGGGACACGTCCTTGGTTGCGGTTGCCATAGTGTGTTCCTCCTTAGTCTTCGTCGTCTTCGAGCGGATCGTAGTCGGAATCGACACCGGCGGCTGCATGGGAACCGTTGAACTTGAAGCCCATGAAGACGACAGCCAGGCACACACCGATCAGAGCGACCGCGATGACGGACAGGTTGAGGTAAGCGGCGAGCAGGAAACCGATGAACAGGAACGGAGTCATACCCTTCTTGATCATCATGGTGAGCAGCAGGGCCAAGCCGTAGGCGGTCATGATCTTGGTCGAAACGTTAAGACCAGTGGACAGCCACTCGGGAACCATGTTGACGATGGCCTGAACCAGGTCGGTACCAACAAAGACGGCGAGGAAGATCGGCAGGAAGTACATGACAGCGTACAGACCGGAGCCGGCGCAGATGTGCATACGGTAGGCGGTCTTGAAGTTACCGTTATCGATCGCGTTATCTGCCACATGGGTGAGGGCGGCGATGATGGAACGGAACACGATGCCGAGGAGCTGACCCAGGACGGCGACCGGGATGGCGATCGTCATGGCGGTCTCGGCGGAAGCATCGGTCAGGCACGCAAAGGCAGCGGCCACGATGCCGCCCAGGACCATATCGGGCGGAACGGCGGCGCCGACCTGCACCAGGCCCATGGACACGAGCTCGACGGCGGCACCGACGGCAAGGCCGGTGGGCACATCGCCCAGCAGCAGACCGACGAGCGTAGCGCCAACGAGGGGCTGCTCGAAGTTAAGACGACCGAGCAGGCGGGAGTCCCACATGCAGAACACGCCGACGAGGCCGACGAGCACCGCACTGATGAACGTATTCATACCCTTCTCCTTTCAGTCAGGCAAAAGCCTGGTTGATTACAGCTTGGCGTCGATGTCGACGCTCTGATACGTAGGGGTCTGCTGGACGTAGAGCTTGATGCCCATGTCGAGCAGCTGGTTGACGTCGGCCTTCTGGGTGGCGTCGAGGAAGACGGAGCTGTCCTTGCCGCCAATCTGATCGGCACCGTCGTGGTTGGCGGTGGCGCCCAGGTTGATAGCGTTGAGCTTGTAGCCCTGGCAGAACTGCAGCATCTCGGCCGTGTTGCCAAAGACGAACATGACGCGCTCGCCGAGGGTGTTGAGCTTGTCCATCTTGGCGAGGGCACGCTCGACGGTGAAGACGTTCAGGCGCACGCCCTGGGGCTTGGCCAGCTTAAGAGCGCCCTTCTTGATGTCATCGTTGGCGGCAGCGTTGTCGACGACGATGATGCGCTCGGCCTGAACCTTGGTGGTCCAGGTAAAGACGACCTGGCCGTGCAGCAGACGGTAGTCAAGACGTGCGAGGACGATCTTGGCGGGACCGGAGCTGTGACGGGGCGCCTTGGCCTTCTTGGCGGGAGCCGCGGCAGCCTCGACCGGTGCGTTGGGGTTGGTCAGACCGGTGCGGGCCTCGTTGATGAGGGCCGCGAGCTCGGCGCCCTTGACGGGGACGGGGCTCATAGCGAGCGTGAGCGCCAGCGGGATGTTGAAACCGCTGACAACCGTGAACTTCGTGCCGTTCTTGGAAAGCTCGACCATGCTGTTGTTGACCGAGCTGCCGAGCATATCGGTCAGCACATAGACGGTGTCGTCCGCGTTGAACGTGGCGATCATGGCGTCCACCTTATTGGTGATGGGCTCCTTGTCGTCACGAGCAAGCGACACGACGTGGACGTTCGACACGTCGCCGAGAACCATCTCGAGCGTGTCTTTGGCGCCTGCGGCCAGGCCGCCATGAGATGCGAGAATGATCTGATTCATCTTGCCTCCTCCTTTTCGTTATGGTCATTATAACGTCTTATACGTTGCTTATATTGCTAATTAGTATAAAGACCGTTCGCGGGTGAAAATCGACCGTTGACGGGTTTAACGCACTTGAAACGTTGGGCCGGGTAGGCCAGCACTGGCCTGGCGATACTCGATCAGACGCCTCGCCAATCCCCTATCGCACGAAATACCAGGGGCTTTCCTGCACGGTGGGCTCCAGCGCGATGCCGGTGCGCTCCTTAAACAGATCCATGTCCTGCGATTTCTCCGTCCACCAAGCGTTGGGCTTAAAGGTCATGCTCTCAATGACATGACCGACAAACACACTGTTGCGCAGCTTAGAGAAGTCGGTGTTCATAATCAGGATGGACGCGAGCACCAGCACGATGCCCAGGACTTTGATCGCGCCGGCGGGCTCGGCGTAGACACCAATGCCCAGCAGTACGGTGACGACCGTCTCGAATGACATTACGACGGGAACTTTCGATGTCTCGAGCCCCATGGACAGACCCTGCATATATAAGATGTAGGCCACAGCTGTGGGGATGAGTCCAAAGCCAAGGAACAACAGCAGCAGCTGTGGCGACATCGCCGCGGCGACATCCGGCCACGGAGCCGCGATAGCCGCCATAACCGCACCGCCAAAAACAAAGCCCCAAAACGTGACAGCCAGCGGGTGGACCGTCTTGGTTGCTATTCGGCTAAACACCGCGAGCGACGCACCACAAAGACCTGCAATCACGCCCGACGTGACGCCCCAAACCGAAAAATGGAAACCGGAAAGGTCGCCATTGGTCACTGCAAGCACGCAGCCAACGATGTTAAAGACAATGGCAACGAGCTTGTTGGGGGTCACGTCCTCGCGATAAAGCACGCGGCCGAGCATGACGCCAAACACCGGCGAGGTGTAGAGCAGCACCGAGGCCGTGGACATGCCCACCTCGCCCATGCACTCGTAATAGCAGGTGTTGGCGGCGGCCAAACCGACGATACCGACAAGCGCGCAGGGGACGAGCTCTTTGGGGCTTGCTTTGAACAGGGCCGGCGGACCCTGAGCCACGGTAGACCCCTCACCCGGACGGCAGCCCATAAACATCAGGACCGGCGCCAAGATAAGCGCTCCGACCAACAAGCGAAAGGCAGCCATGCTCTGGGACGAAACGCCCATGGCCGAGATGCCGTTTACAAAGATTCCGATGCTGCCCCACATAAGCGCGGCGATCAGCACCAGCACATAGCCCAGATTGCTTTTCTTCAACGCAGCCTCCTCGGTATTGTTTCCAATATGTTTCACACTACGTTATAGTCGTTATATACATTTTTCAAGACACAAATCGCCAAACGGAAAAATCTGCTTCCCCATATACTCATTGGGGACGTTCTTAAATGACTGGTCATTCAAGAACGTCCATTACAGTCGAAATTGTCAGCCTGGGACCATCTCGGGCTACGATTGAGGCGCGCCCAGAACGGGCCGCCGACCGGGCGCCCGCGCACGGCCGAACGTCCCTGCCCCCGAGAGGGCCTGTTGGGTGCTGCCGGCG
>JAUMPM010000042.1 GCA_031294825.1 Collinsella sp.
GAGACCCCCGCGAACTTCGCGGCGGCGGTCGGCCCCATGCCGTCCTCCGTCGCCAGGAGGAAGAGCTCGACCTTCTCCCTGCTGTACATGCGAACCTCCAGTCCGGACCGCCCCGCGGTCCAACTTTCTGTCCGCACCCCCCTGCGACCTGTTTTTTTGCCTGCTGTAGGGTGTTAGCTATATGGCAGTGGGCAAAAAATGCCAAATATGAGTACTGTTGCTAAGTGAATAGCATTTACATCCAAGAAGATAATGAACATAAACTATAGTATGTTCATTAAAATTGGTTCCAATACGCCTTAAACCAGTCAGGTTGGCTGCTTTAGGGGTTGTAGGAGACGCTCAGACGTCATTTTGGGTGGTTTTGCCTGTTACTAAAATGGTAACACTACTCATATTTGCCTTTTTTGTCCACAGACCTTTGAGGTTGCGGCGAAAAGGGCTTGTTTTGATTGTTTGGGGCAGGCGCGAGGCGCGGAAACGATGTCTGGAACGGCGGAGCGGCTTGGAATTCATCCGTAGAGGTCTTCATTGGCTGCGCCAGGAGTGTCCCTAACTGCCGGAGGGGGTGTCTGCCGTAGCAGACACCCCCTCCGGATGTGGGAAGTTTACGCTGCAGGTTACTTGTCGGTGCCCAGCTTGTGTGGCTTGAGAGCGAGCGCATTGACGAGTGCGTCGGTGGCAGACTTGACGGCTGCCGGCTGCGGATCGTTGACGTGATCCTCGGGGTGTACGGGCAGGTCCTTCTTGACGGCATCGTGGATCAAGTTGAGGTACTCAGTCACGCCAGTGGTCGATAGGTGCGTGCCATCGCCATCGAACAGGTCGTTGCGGTTGGCACTGTATCCGTACCAATCGATAACGCGCACGTTCTTGTAGCGCGTAGCGGCGTTGGCGATGGCCTGGTTGGTAGAGCCAACCCACGGCTGCGGGCTGCGCGTGTTCACAAACACCACAATACGCTTATCTCCTGCATCGGCCATGATGGCGTCGATCTGGTCGTCGGTTACCAAGCCGTTGGTGCCCAGCGCAAAGACCACGATCTTGCCGGCAAGGTTCTGCTGGAGATAGCCCTCAAATGTCGCGCGGCCCGCATCAAACTGGCGGCCCTTTTCGGCATCGATATGGCTGTGTGGGAACACGCCATCAAAGGAATCAACGGCACGCAGCGACACGGAGTCACCGATCATCAACAGGTCGTAGGAGCCATCGGGGAAGCCGTCGTTGTCCTTGTCGGTGTCGTCGGCCGCCTGCTGGTCGGTGGGCGCGGTGTTTTTGGCTTCCTTGTTCAGAACTTCGGCGCCCTCACCGCTCAGCGCAGACGTCTCGGGCACAAAGATCAGGCCGCCCAGTGCAACGACCAACACGACAGCGCAGGTTGCGCAGGCAGGGACGTGCGCGCGTGCCCAGTTAGCGGGCTTTGTGGTGCCATCGCGGAACTCGGCGACGGTGCGGCCGAAGGCGCCCTTCCTAAACGGCGTTTCGATAAAGCGATAGGAGCACTCGGCTACGGCGACCACCAGCAGCACCTGCAAAATGTACTGCCACCAGGGCGTATCGTTGATGTTGGCGACCGGGTTCATGAGCAACAGCAGCGGATAGTGCCACAGGTAGATGCTGTACGAGCGCTTGCCAATCCACACGAGCGGCTCGGCGGACAGCGCGCGGGCAACCATTCCCTGGGGCTGCACGCAGGCCGCGATGACCATGAGCGTGAGGATCGAGCACAGCAGTGTGCCTCCGCGATACTGGAAGGCGGTGTAGCCGTTGGTGAGCGCGACCATGGCGGCAAGGCCAACCAGACCCACGACGCCCAACACATCGATGGATGCGGGCGAGGACCAAAAGCGCACGAGGGCGCTCGGCTGTGCCGGGGCGGTCTCGGCTGCTTCGTCGGCCTTCTCGCCAGGCTTGCCCTCGGCGTTCTTGCCGTGCTTGGCGGCGCCAGCTAGGCGATTGAGCCCCAAACGACGAGCGAGACGCACCGGCGCCAGGTCGCGATCGGGGATAAAGGCCATCCAGGCACCCAGCAGCAGCGAGAACACGCGGGTGTCGGTGCCGTAGTACACGCGGCTGGGGTCGGCGGCAGGGTTGTAAAGCACCATCATGGCTAGGGCAGATACCGCGGCAAGGCCCAGAACCACGCGGCGCGTGTTGGGCTTGCTCACATGCATGGATACCATGGCAAACAGCAGTGGCGGCCAAATCAGGTAGAACTGTTCCTCGATGGCAAGCGACCAAAAGTGCGTGAGCGGCGAGGGGTCGCCCAGAGCATTGAAGTACGAGACGTTTTGGGCAATCTGCCACCAGTTGTTGAAGAACAGCAGCGACGGCAGGATGTCGGGGCGCATCTTGGTGAGCATCACGTGGTTAAAGATAGTGCACAGCGCACAGGTCACCACCACGACGGTCACCACGGCGGGGAGCAGGCGACGGATACGGCGGATCCAGAAGCTCTTGAGGTCGATGCGGCCGGTCTTAGCGACTTCGTTGAGTAGCAGGCGTGTGATCAGATAACCCGAAAGCACAAAGAAGATCGTGACGCCGAGCAGGCCGCCCTGAGCCCACGTGAGGTTAAGGTGATAGAGCACCACCGCGACGACGGCGAGCGTACGCAGGCCGTCGAGTGCAGGGATGTAGCGGGACTTGGGGCGAGCGGGCGTCTGCTCCGCGGCGGGAGTGTTGGCGCGGCCCGCGTTGTTGGCAGAAGCGCGATGGGGGCTCGCGGTGCGTCGCGGTTCGTCGGCACGGCGTTCGCCCTTCACGCGTTCGTGCGGCGCCGGCTCGTTGCCCGTGCGGCGTCGACCGCGCGAGCCCGATTGCGAGAGTTGTTCCATAAAACATCATCCAATGACGAGAATAATCATCACGCCTTCATTGTAGCTGCCTGCTCCTGTGAATGCTTGCTGCTGGCGCAAGCTCAAGCGCGCGTCCACATCAAAGTGAACTAAAGTTATAGGGGGTGCGAGAGTGCACGATCGACGGCCGACGGTGGGCATAAGGCCCGCAGATGAGGAGGTTTCCATGGCAGATCGCGGCATCGTTGCGGTGTTCGGCAGCATGAACATGGACCTTTCGGTGGCGTGCGAGCGCATACCGCGTGCGGGCGAGACCGTCGGCGGCAGCGGGTTTATCACCAACGCCGGAGGCAAGGGCGCCAATCAGGCCGTAGCTGCCGCGCGTATGGGCGCGTGCACGCACATGATCGGCGCGGTCGGTCGCGACGCGTTCGGCGCGTCGCTCGTGGCGGGGCTCCAAGACGCCGGCGTGGACTGTGACTTTGTAGTGCATCGCGATGACGTGGAGACGGGAACGGCGACCATCATTCGCTGCGAGAGCGACAACCGCATCATACTGTCACCGGGCGCCAACCATGCGCTTGCGGGCGCGGACGTTGCCTGCGCGTTGAGGCGTCTGGTGGCCCATGAGCTCGACGGCGACGCCAGCGAGATTGCCCCGGCTGCCGGAAGCGTCTTTATCGCCCAGGGCGAATGTGACCTTGCGGCGACGGCCGAGGCGCTTGTTTGCGCTCACGAGCTGGGGTTCTATACGGTCTTTAATCCAGCGCCCGCCTGCGAGCTGCCTGCGGAGGTCTGGCCTGCGGTCGACCTGGTCTGTCCCAACGAGACCGAGTGCCAGGTGCTGACGGGCATTCTGCCCACGGATGATGTGAGTTGCGTCGCCGCGCTCAATGCGCTGCTCGACAAGGGCGCCGGCGCCGCGGTCATCACGCTGGGCGGTGCCGGCTCGGTTACGCTCGGCGATGGCGGTGAGCTGCTGCGCATGCCGGCACTTTCGAGTGCGGTAGTCGATACCACGGCCGCCGGCGATACGTTTATCGGCGCGTTGGTGGCGGCTCGCCTAGAGGGCTTGCCGCTCTTTGAGTGCATGGCCGCGGGCGCTCGCGCCTCGGCAGTGACGGTGTCGCGCCTGGGCGCTCAGCAATCGATTCCCACGCGCGCCGAAGTTGAACATTGGTTTGGTTAAACGATAAAGACGGAGAAGCGGAGTAGAACAATGGCAATCAAGAAGCTGATCCTTGATCTGGATATGGGTGTGGACGATGCGATGGCGCTGGCCTATGCCATCGCGAGCCCCGAGGTGGAGCTCGTGGGCATCACCACGTGCTTTGGCAACGTGCGCGTCGAGCAATCGGCGCACAACTGCCTGGCGGTGCTCGATCTGCTGGGTCGCCCCGAGGTTCCGGTGTACCTGGGTGCCGACCGTCCTCTGCAGGCGACTGAGCCCTATACGCCGCCGGCGTCCACCGCGCTCATTCACGGCAAGAACGGCATCGGCGGCGCGAGCGTGCCCGCGTCGCCCTACGAGCCGGTGGGGGCGACCTCGGCCGACGGCAACGCTGCGGTCGATTATCTGATCGATGCCGCGCGCACCTATGGTCCCGATCTGGTCTACGTAGCGACTGGCCCGCTCTCCAACCTGGCGCTCGCCCTGGAGCGCGATGCGGCGGCGATGATGTCCATCGGCCGCGTGGTCGTGATGGGCGGCGCCCTTACCGTGCCCGGTAACGTGAGCGCGGGCGCCGAGGCCAACATGGCGAGCGACCCCGAGGCAGCCGACGCGGTGCTGCGCTCGGGCCGTAAGCTCACCATGGTGGGTCTGGACGTGACGCATCGCGTGGTGCTCACACGCCGCGACATTGCCGGCTGGACGGGCTCGGGCACCATGGCGGGCTGCGCATTTGCGAGCATGGTCGAGCACTACATTGGCTCGTACGAGATGAACGCACCCTACCTGGGTGGTTGTGCGCTGCACGATCCGCTGGCCGTTGCCGTGGCGGTCGACCCCACGCTCGTAGGTGCGCTCGGCTGCAACCTGCGTGTTGATCTGCTGGGCGAGTACCGCGGTCGCACCATCTGCGATGAGCGTCGCCTGTCCGATCCGGACAAGAGCGCGCTTGTGGCACTGACCGTGGATGCTCCGCGCTTCCTGTCCGAGTTCAAGACGCGTATGGCCCGTGTCCTTGGCTAAGTTGTCTTTTTGGGACGGGGCTTTTTTGACTGGTATGATTGGTGTGACCATTCGAACCAGCTAAAAGAGCCCCGTCCCAATTTGACTATCGAGAGGATCTGCCATGGAGCGCATCGCGAGCTTTTCCGTTGACCATCTGCTGCTTGAGCCCGGCGTGTACGTGAGCCGCATCGACCGCGATCCGGCGACCGGCGCCGCCGTTACCACCTTTGACCTGCGCCTGACCACGCCCAATAAGGAGCCGGTCATGAACACGGCCGAGTGCCACACCATCGAGCACCTGGGCGCGACGTTCCTTCGCAATCATGCCGAGTGGTCGAGCCGCATTGTCTACTTTGGCCCCATGGGCTGCCGCACGGGCTTTTACCTGGTTGTCTTTGGCGAGCTGACGAGCGAGAAGGTCTTGCCGCTCGTCCGCGAGCTGTTTGAGTTTGTCGCCGGCTTCGAGGGCGATGTCCCCGGTGCCGCTCCCGAGGAATGCGGTAACTACCTGGACCAGAACCTCCCCATGGCCAACTGGCTTGCGCGCCGCTACCTCGACCGCGACCTGGCCGATATCGACGAGAAGCATCTGCACTATCAGCAGGCGTAAGGGCTTTGTCGTCCAAAACGCGCGCATTGGGCGCCTTCGCTTATGCGGGGGCGCCTTTTTGTTGATTGGTCGGGGTGAGCGTTCAAAATCGCTCATGTTTGTTCTAGAATGTTCGTATAGTCACATTTACGAACAGGAGTGAACATGCATATCTACTCTGTCAACGATCCCGAGTTCAAATCCTATGGCAACGTTTGGGATGACGTTTCGTCTGAGCTCACGTCGCCCGTGCTCGAGGCGCTCTCTGCCACGCCCATCCCCGAGGGCAGCAAGTACGTTGCAAGTGCGCCGGAGCTCGAGGGCGTCAAGGATGCCGATAAACTGGGCTTTCTCATGTTTGGTGGCCGTCCCTTCCAGCTCGGCTGGTGCAACGGCCACAACACGCGTCTCAACTGCCTGGAGTACCACCGCGCGAGTGAGTTCAACCTGGGCGCGCGCGACTTTATCCTGCTCGTGGCGCATCGCTGGGAGATCGAGGACGGCAAGCTCGATACCGCGTGCGTCAAGGCGTTCTGCGTGCCGGCGGGCAAGGTTGTCGAGGTCTTCAACACCACGCTCCACTACACGCCGTGCATGGTCGACGACGGTGGCTTCCAGGTGATGGTGGCGCTTCCCGCCGGCACCAACGGCCCGCGCCCCGAGGCCGCAACCGACATGCCTACCGCCGGTGACAGCTACTGCTACTGGAAGGCCGACAAGTGGGTTCTCTGCCATGCTGACAGCCCCAAGGCTGCCGAGGGCGGCTACGTAGGCCTCATCGGCAAAAACCTCGATATCGCCTGCGACTAGAATCTTCTGTCTCGATCTGTAACATCTAGCGGGCTAAATCGTCTCTACCTGTTACAGATTTAGACAAACTGCAGGGGACAGACCGAACAATCTCGATCTGTAACACCAGGCTCGGTTTCGACGGCCTACCTGTTACAGATCGAGCCAAACCGGGCCCAAGCCGCCACAAAGGTGCCTGTCCCCTTTGTGGTGGCTGCCTAGAGTTGGCTGCGCAGATAGTCAGCCATATATGGAACGGCGAAACGCACGTAACCGCGGCGCGCCTGTTCGATTACGCCGGCGTCGATGAGGCGCCGGCGATACTTTTGCGCATAGTCGGGTGTGACTGACATACGTTTCGCTACATCGGAAATGCGCGAAACGGCGTCTTCGTCATCAGTCATTGCGTCGAGAAACGCGACGTCTTGGTCCGATAGCGCGGCGAGCGTCGTTTCACAAACATCGTTTTCGAAATCGGCTTTTGACGCTTCGATAGCTCCGTCGACTTGCTCTGGCGTTACGTGTTCTCCTGTCTTGCAGCGATTGCCGATGTTATAGCCGATGAGCTGCAGCATATAGGGCGAGCCTTGGGTTGCGCGAGCGGCACGGAGGCGAAGATCGCCTGGAATATCAAGGTCGAGCTCTTCGAAAGCCCGCTGATAATAGGCATCGACATCTCCGACTGAAAGCGGTTCGAGCGTGACCTTGCGAGCGCGGTTGAGAAATGTCAGCACGCGGTCATTGAGCGTTGCACAGACGGCTCCCGGGAGACCTGCCATAACAAGCGCGACGTTGAGTCCCTCACCGACCAGCTCTTGATAGGCGGTGACGAGCTGTCTAATCTCAGGTGAATTAGCTTGGAGCTCATCGATAAGGATGAGGATGCCGTGCCCCTGCTCGGTCAGCTTGCGCGCCAGCTGCGTGAGTTTGAACTGGAAACTCTTGGTCTCCTGCACATCGCGTGTGAACTCGAGACCGGCTGAGAAGCCGAAGACGCTCAAGCTACCGCCAGAAAGTTTGGGGAGATGACGCTTGCTGACATAAGGCTCGCCTGCTTCTTGGATTTTTTCAACAATGCGCTCAAGCATATCTTCGGAGGCTACGGTGGGTGTGGCGACAACAAAACCGAGCTTGCGTGCGCGGTCGGCAAGTTCCCACAGAAGAACCGTCTTGCCGCTGCCTCGCTGGCCGAGCATGAGCATGGCTCGGTCTCGATTGCCCGGCTCCTGCTCAAGACCGGAGATGAATGTCGAAATCACGTTCCCGCGACCCACCAGATAGGACGGGCGATTTCCAAATGAGGGGGAGAAGATGGTTTCAGTCATAAGTCTCCTTTCCTTTTTTTCCTATTTTTTCCTTTTTTTCCTATTCAGTCAAATGAATTGCTGAGCGAAGGCGGTTACGTAGGCCTCGTCGGCAAAACCTCGACATCACCTGCGACTAGAATCTTCTGTCTCGATCTGTAACATCTAGCGGGCTAAATCGTCTCTACCTGTTACAGATCGAGACAAACCGGGCCCAAGCCGCCACAAAGGTGCCTGTCCCCTTTGTGGTGGTTTGGGGCGGCGGTATCAGAAAGTGTCAGACGGGGGCGGCTGCCGGGCCGCCGTGTGCGAAAAGAAGTGTCGGCCTGCGTCGCTGTCGTTGGGCGAGGCCCTATTTGCGGGGATACTGAAACCACGACAAGCAGCGTATGAAAGGATCGATGCATGGCTTTTCGTAAAGACTTTCTGTGGGGCGGCGCGACGGCTGCCAACCAGTGCGAGGGCGCCTATAACGTGGACGGCCGCGGCCTTGCCAACGTGGACGTGGCTCCGCACGGCCCCGAGCGCTATGCGGTGGTCTCCGGCCAGCGTAAAATGCTCGACTTCGAGGACGGCTATTACTATCCCGCGCAGACCGGCATCGATTTCTATCACCACTACAAAGAGGACATTGCTCTCTTTGCCGAGATGGGCTTTAAGACCTTCCGTATGAGCCTGGCTTGGACCCGCATCTTCCCCAACGGCGACGAGACCGAGCCCAATGAGGCTGGCCTGGCCTTCTACGAGGATGTATTCCGCGAGTGTCAAAAGCACGGCATCGAGCCGCTCGTGACCATCGCGCACTTCGACTGTCCGATTCACCTCATCAAGGAGTACGGCGGCTGGCGCAACCGTAAGCTCATCGACTTCTACAAGAACCTCGCGACCACAATCTTTACCCGCTACAAGGGTCTGGTGAAGTACTGGCTTACCTTTAACGAGATCAATATGATCTTGCACCTGCCGTTTATGGGTGCCGGTCTGGTCTTTGAGGAGGGCGAGAACAAGGAGGCTGTCGAGTACCTGGCCGCCCACAACGAGCTCGTTGCCAGCGCTTGGGCAACCAAGATTGCCCACGAGATCGACCCCGAGGTCAAGATTGGCTGCATGCTCGCCGCAGGTAGCTACTACCCCTACAGCTGTCGTCCGGGCGATGTGCGCCAGGCGCAGCTCGACAATCAGGACAATTACTTCTTCGTCGACGTTCAGAGCCGTGGCTACTACCCGGCCTATGCCGTCAAGAAGCTCGAGCGTCTGGGTATCGATGTGGGCATGACGGACGAGGACCGCGAGATCCTGGCCGCCAACACCGTCGACTTCATCAGCTTTAGCTATTACAGCACCCGTTGCTCCGCCGGTGCCGATAACCCCGATGTCGAGCGCACCCAGGGCAACGCCTTCGCCGGCGCCAAGAACCCCTACCTGCAGGAGAGCCAGTGGGGCTGGGCCATCGATCCACTGGGCTTCCGCATTACGCTCAACGACCTGTACGACCGTTATCAGAAGCCACTGTTTGTGGTTGAGAACGGCCTGGGCGCCAAGGATGTTGTCGAGGAGGATGGTTCCATCAACGACGACTACCGTATCGACTACCTGCGCCAGCATATCGCCGCGATGCGCGATGCGGTGACCGAGGACGGCGTTGACCTGCTGGGCTACACCACCTGGGGCCCGATTGACCTGGTGTCTGCCGGCACGGGCGAGATGTCCAAGCGCTACGGCTTTATCTATGTGGACCGCGATGATGCGGGCAACGGCACCCTCAAGCGCTCCAAAAAGAAGAGCTTCGACTGGTACAAGAAGGTTATCGCCACCAACGGCGAAGATTTGGCCTAGGCTTTCCCGATAACCGTAGCCTCCTAACCAAGGCGCCCGGCGAGTATGTGCTCGCCGGGCGCCTTGCCGTCTGCGAATTTTGGGACATGCGGCCCGCTTTTTCGACCCATCTGTCGGTACACTAAAAGCGCTATGGGTACCCGCGAGCGACATATCGGCCACGCGGCCGCCCGATCCGCTCCCGTGGCGGATCCCAGGGGCGGCAGGCTCTTCGCCATGCCGCGATTCCTTGTTGGCATAACACATCAGGTGTACCGCCACCGCGTCTTTGCTATCGCCGGTGTCATCACCGCGCTGTTCCTCATGCTTTTGGTGGTCTTGCCGTCGCTGTTCGCCTTCGACCCCAAACTTTCCAACGCCGTGCCCGCCCATAGCGAGGTGTCCGAAGAGGTCGTGGATGCGCTCGTCCATTCGAGCTCTCTCCCGCTGCTTGTCGCCGCAATAGTATTTTCAATTTGGGGCGTATCGGTCTATCTGCGCTGTTTGGACTATGTGTTGCGCCGCCGCCTTGTTGCCATCGCCACCATCTGCACCCTGTGGATGATCGAAGTCATTCTCAAGTACAAGTCGTTCACGCCGTTCTATGCCACCGTGCTGTGGTACCTGTACTACGTGCCCATGACGCTCATTCCGCTGCTCTACCAGTTGTGTGGCCTGCGCCTTGCGGGCCTGGAGCAACACCGCCTGGATCGCCGCTACTGCGTTGCGCTGTGGATTGTGGCCATCCTGCTTATCGGATTTGTGCTCACCAACGATTTTCACCAGCAGGTCTTCCGCTTTGACCGTACAAGCGACACCTGGAGCAACGATTACACGTACGGCTGGGGTTATTTCGCCGTCTTAGCGTGGACGGCCTTTAACTTCGTGGCCTTTTTTATCCTGGTTGGTCGGTCCTCGTTCTTTCGCATCCAGCGTTTCTCGGGTACGGCGGCGCTCGTACTGCTGGGTGGCGCATTCTTTGCCATCTCGTATGCGTTGCGCGTGCCCTGGGCATGGAAGCTCAACTTTTCGCTCGTCTACTGCGTTCTGTGCGTGGTGGCGATGGAAATCTGTCTCGATTGCGGTGTCATTCCGTCATATCACGACATTGCCGGCATCTTTGACACCTTGCCGCTTGACCTCAAAGTTCTAACGCGCGACCTGCAGGAAGTCTATGCCACGCCAGTGTCAAAGCCAATGCCGGTGGGCGTGCGCGAGGAGTTGCGGGTCCAGGAGCACGGCCGCGCCCATGCCTTTGCCGTGGCGTCCGATCCCGATGTAATGTACCGTGCCTTCCCACTGCTGGGCGGATCGGCCCTGCTTGCCCAAGACGTGTCGGAGCTCAACGAGCTTAACCGTGAACTGGCACATCGTCGCATGGAGTTGCAGCGTCAAAACGAGCTGCTCGCCGCCGACTACGACCTTAAGACGCATTTGGCAGATCAAGAGGCCGAGACCCTGCTGGTCCAAGACGTGGATCAAGCGCTTGCCCGCGCGCTCGAAGGGATGTACGACCTGCTGAGCTCGCTGCCGCCGTTGACCGACGAAGCGTCTTCGCACGAGCGCTACCGCATGCTGCAGCGCGCCAAGATGCTCGTCGCCTATTGCAAGCGCAAGGGGTCGCTCACGTTGGCACAGCACGGGGAGAGCGGTTTTGATCGCGACCGCATTCAGCTCATTGCCAACGAGCTCGCAAGCGACCTGCGCACCATCGATATCGATTGCGCCTCGATTATCGCCATACGGCGCCCGATGCACGCCAGTACGGTAAGCGCCCTGTACGACTGCGTGTATGACTTTGCGTTTTCTGCCTACACCACCGACCATCCGGCGCTTATGTATCACTTGGGCGACCATGACCGATGCAGTGTCGAGCTGCGCGCCACGCTTTTTTCCAACGATGATGCAGATCTTTCGCAGACGCCCGCTGCGCAAGAGCTCGAAAGCGCTCTGCAAAGGCGCAACGTGGCATACCGCCTTGAGGGCGAACCCGGCCAGTTGCGTATGATCGTGTTGATGCCGAGGGCGGGTGAGTGACGATGCAGATTTCGCTCATCCTTCCCCAAATCGTTGCGCTCGATGTTGTCTTTGCCCTGGCTGCGTGTCTGCAGACGATCCACGTCCCGCTCATCTCATCGCGCCGCTCGTCCTATAACCGTAAGGTGATTTGCGCCTACGAGGCGAGCCTCGTGGTTCACCTGGTGGTTTCGGCGCTTATCTTGTTCGCGTCGTCTGGCTCGTATCTGGTGGCGCCGCTTGACGTTTGTGCCAGGGCAATGGGCGGAGTGCTGTGGCTCAATGCCGCAATCTTTGCCTATGGCGTGGTGCTTATGGTGCGCTATCGTCGCCCCGTCATGCTGGTCGAGCTGCTGCTTGTTGTCGCCGTTACACCGCCGGTGGTTTTTGCCATGAGCTCGGCGTGGACCATTGTCCTTATCGCAGAGGGAGCGTTCTTCCTGTTCCGTTCCATCGCGGCGCTCTTGATGGACGTCCGTAACCGCCAGGAGGATATCACCGCGTTCTCGACGATCGAGACCATCAACGTGATTCCCGTGGGCATCCTGTATCTGGACCCGAGGGGCTGTCCGCTGCTCATGAACCGCTGCATGCGCAAAAACCTGGTGGAACTTCATATGCCCACCGATCTAGGTGACATGAGCGGCACATGGAACGACCTGCGTAAACTTAGCATGCAAATGCCCGAAAGCAGTAGGAACCGCGTGCGGATTAACTTGGACCGTTTTGGTGAGGCTCGCGCGGTGATCGAGATTTCTCCCGCCGAGATTCGCCTATTTGTGCACGACGAGGTTATGGTTTCGGGCCGCCTCTTTGAGCGCATTATCGGACTGGACGTGACGGAATACGCACACGCCTACGACCGCTTGGCGCAAGCAAACCACCTGCTTGAGCTTGCGGGCCAAGAGCTCCAAGCCCAGATCGAAGAAGTCAAAAAAGTTGCTGACAATGCGGCCTATCTGCGTATGCGCGCTCGCGTGCACGACGTGATCGGGCAGCGCCTGTCCATCCTCCATCGTTATCTGGAGGAGGGGCGCCTGGATGACGAGTCACTCGAGCAGATCGACCCGTTGCTACGCTCAATTGCCGCCGATTTGCGCAGTGGTGGTGCCAGCGAGCCTGCAGAGCAGCTGGGTGATATCGTCCATGCTTTTGGCCTGGTGAGTGTGCAGATCGATGTTGAGGGTGCGCTGCCTGAGGACGCGCGTGTCGCCGCCGCATTTTTGCAGATTATCCGCGAGGCCTCGACCAATGCCACCAAGCATGCGCAGGCCCATCGGGTCCATGTGCGCCTGTGGCGGGAGACGTCGGAAGGCAGCGCTGTTGCGCGGATGACCGTTTCTAACGACGGCGCGCCTGCACCCGTATCGTATCGCGAGGGAACGGGTATTCCAGGTATGAGGCATGTCGCGCAAGATCTGGGCGGCTGCCTGGAAATCCATGCCGCCCCGCCCTTTACGCTTGCGGTGTCCATCCCGCTCAACGCCAGCGCCACAGCTCAAAGGAGAAACTCATGATTCGCGTCCTTATCGTCGAAGACCAGGCTATCTTGCGCGAGAGCCTGGCGCGCTCCGTTGGCGACCAGCCCGATATGACCGTTGTTTCCGCCATTGCCGATGCTTCCGAGGCCTTGGGTGTCGCGCTCAAGGAGCGCCCGGACATGATACTGATGGACGTGTGCACCGAACACGATTCAAACGGCATCGTGGCGGCGGCGCGCATCAAGGAGCAACTGCCCGAGTGTCGCATCATTATCATGACCGGCATGCCCGAGATCACCTTTGTCGATCAGGCCCGCGAGGCGGGCGTCGATAGCTTTGTTTACAAGAACGTCGGTATCGACGAGCTGTTCGCCGTGATGCGCTCCACGCTGGCGGGCTATTGCACGTTTCCCAAGCCGCCCGAGAGCATTTTTTCGGGCACGGCGACCCTCGACGATGTCGAGCTGTCGATTTTGCGCCTTGCCTGCGAGGGCAAGAGCCGCCGCGAGATCGCGGCCGAGCTGTTTATGAGCGAGGGCACCATCAAACGCCGCATCTCGGAGATTCTCAACAAGACCGGCTACGACAACATCATGCGCCTGGCCGTGCGCGCAGTAACGGAGGGCAGCATCGTTCCCAACATGGAGCGCTAGCGCTCGTTACGCATCGGCATAAAAACGACGGGGCCGCAGGATCAACTCCTGCGGCCCCGTCTGGTGTGCGCGGATGTGTCCGCCAATCCGCGGCTGATGTTACGTGCCGTTACGCGATGGTTGCGGTGTAGGAGGCGACGTCCTCGTAGGAATCGGTCAGATAGGCGTCGATGCCGATGGTCGTGTTGACCAGGTCGTCAAGGCTGTCAAGCTCGCCGTTCGAGAACGTGAATTCCTCGGTGGCGTTGGTGCCGGGCATCAGGTGAGCCGAGAACCAGGGTTCCTTCATGGTGCCGTTGACGTTGGTCTTGCCGGAAGGAGCGTAGAAGGTCAGGTCCTTGTCGCTCTTGTTGGTGATGTTGACGACAAAGCCGATGTCGCCCCAGTCGTCCTTGAACTTCTCGGTGATGGTGATGGTGCACAGATCGTCATCGGCGACGGTGACGGCGGGGGAGATTTCGACGCTCTGGACATCGTCGTCTTCGACGGCCTCATCGATCTCCTCTTCCTTCTCGGCGTTCTCGCGATCCTTCTTTACCGTACCGGACAGATCCTTGTCGGACTTGGTGAAGATAAACTTGTCGCCGTCCACCTCCAGGACGAGCTTGTCGTCCTTGAGCTTCAGATCGTGCGATTCATCTTCGGCGGTGACGGTTGCGGTGGTGGCGTCCTTGGCCTCCCACTTAAGGTCGACAACCTCAAGGAACAGGTCGAGGGTGCCCGTGCCGTCCTCATCGAGGATCAGGATGCAGTTGACGCCCCACTCTTCGAGCATATCCATGTACTCTTCGGTCAGCTCTTCGCCATCCAAGGTTCCACCCGAGTACTGCCAGCTGCCGACGAAGTTGGCCTTGGGGTCTTTGCCGCCGCCGCTGCAGCCCGTCAGGGCAAAGGCGAGCGCCAGGACGCATGTCAGGAATGCGAGCGCGGACTTTTTGAACGTTGTCTTCATGGTGTCCTCCTTTATCGAACGAAACCCATAGAAGCAAATGCGGGGGTGGCGGACCTCCCCGCCAATTACCAGATAAAGGGGTTAGGGCCTGGGCGTTCCGCAGTTGCTGCAGAACTTGCCGCCGTTTTCGCTACCGCAGTTGGGGCAGAACCACTTGGCCGATGCCGGGGCGGGTGCGGGACTACCGCACTCGGAGCAGAACTTGCCGGTGTTGGTGGCACCGCAGCTGCAGGTCCACGTGCCGGCCGCGGGGGCAGCGGCAGGAGCCGGTGCCGGGGCGGGTGCCGGAGCCGGCTGTGGGGCGGCCTGCTGCTGTGCCTGGCCGGCGGCGAACAGCTGGCTGGCATTCATGCCGCCCATGCCACCTGCCATGCCCATGCCCATAAAGCCGGCCATCGCGCCGTTGGGGTTGGCGGCTGCTGCGCGCATCGCATCGCTCTGGGCGCTGGCAATGTTGGCGGCTGCCATGGTGGGATCGCGCATGACCGCGGCCTTCTGCAGGTCCTTGATCATCTGCTCGTCTTCTTGCGAGGCGGCGATGGAGTTGACGCCAAAGCTCACGATCTCGACACCGCGCAGGTCACGCCAGTCGGCCGAGAGGACCTCGTTGAGCGCGCGGGCGAGCTCGGTGGTGTGGCCGGGGATGGCGCTGTAGCGGATGCCCATCTCCGAGATCTTGGCAAAGGCGGGTTGCAGAGCGGTGAGCAGCTCGGACTTAAGCTGGCTGTCGATCTTGTCGCGCGTATAGCTATCGGTCACGTTGCCGCATACGTTGGTGTAGAACAGCAGCGGGTTGGTGATGCGGTACGAATACTCGCCGTTGCAGCGCACGGAGATGTCAACGTCCAAGCCGATGTTGTTATCGACCACGCGGAAGGGCACGGGTGAGGCGGTGCCGTACTTGTTGCCGATGATCTCCTTGGTGTTGATGAAGTAGACGCGCTGATCCTTTCCCGCGTCGCCGCCAAAGGTAAAGCGGCTGCCGATATTGGCGAAGGTCTCCTTGATGGAATCGCCCAGGTTGCCGCTAAAGACGCTCGGCTCGCTGCCGGTATCGAAGACAAACTCACCGGGCTCCAGCGCGACTTCGATGATCTTGCCGTTTTGCACCACGAGCATGCCCTGGCCGTCGTTGACGGCGATGACCGAGCCGTTGGAGATGACGTTGTCCTCGCCGCGCGTGTTGGAGCTGCGGCCACCGGTGCGTTTGCTGCCCTTGCAGGCCAAGACGTCAGCAGGCATCGATTCGCAATAGATAAATTCCTTCCACTGGTCGGCCATGACGCCGCCGGCAGCTCCCAATCCAGCTTTCAAGAGTCCCATGGTAATCTTCCTTTCTCGTCAAAGGCCGGGTGGTATTGGTTGGATTGCTTAGTCGTCCTTGTCGTCTTTCATGGCAACGGTGGTCTCGGTGTGGCTGAAGGTGTCGTGCTTCTCGGTCAGGTCGAGCTCGCCACAATACTCATCGGCATGGGTTGCTTCGTTGGCTGTCTTGAGCTGGCCTACCAGTAGCACGTCTCCGATAATCACGATGATCAGCGGCGCGATGATGTTGATGAGGATGCCCTCGATATCAAAGGTGAGGTAATCCGGATCGAAGGCGTTCTCACCCATAAAGAGAATCTGGGAGAGGATAAATCCGATCACAAAGAACAGCACCGAGGCGATGGCGAGCTTGGGCTTGGAGCAGGGGAGCTCGCCGACCAAGCGGCCGGTCTGGCCGTTCATGGCAAACAGGTAGCTCTTGCCGTTCCACGAGGTGGAGAGCATCCAGACGGGGAACAGGGCGTAGTCGCTGTCTTCCCAGGTGTAGTCGAGCTGCTTGCTTTCGACCGTGGCATCGTCGTATTCGTCGACGACGGTCTCGCGCAGGGCCGAGATCGTGCTTTCTTCCATGCGGCGCTCGGCGCGCGCCTTGCAGGTCTCGCAGTCCTCGTCGTAACGGTTGGCGATGTAGCCGGGCATATATGCGACCGAGAACGGACGCAGTGCGTCGTAGTCAAACGGCTCGATGGCGTCCATGTGGCCGTCGGGCATCTTGGATGATCCGTCGACGGGCACGCGCTTAAACGAGATATTGCCCTTGCGATAGGCATCGTAGTGGTCGGTGGTCGTGACGGTGCGGTCGGATTCCTCGGTCACGGTCTCGTTGGTCGCGTCAAAGTACACTTCGCCGTCAACGCGGGCGCCGTAGAGCCAGAACGGCACGTAGACACCTTGGACCTCGTCGATATGGTTGCCGGTGACAAAGCTCTTGGGCAGCAAGATCTTGCCCTTGTAGTGTTCCTTGAGTGCGGCCGTGACGTCATCGCGCCCGAGCTTAAACGGAATCACCAGGTCGGGCGAGAAGTCGCCAGAGAGCTGGCCGGGCGCCACGGCGGAGTTGCCGCAGTACGGGCAGGTGGTGACGGCGACGGTGCCGTCGGACACGAGCTCGGCGCCGCACGACGAGCAGATGTAGCCGGCGTTTTGGGCCAGCTCCTGCACGGCATCGTCGACAGCAGGCTTGGGCGTTGCGGCTGCCGCATCGGCTTTGGCATCTGCCTTGTCCTGGCGCTCGCGATAGAGGGCCTCGACTTCTTCGACTTCAAAACGAGAATCGCAGTAGTCGCAGACGAGCTTTTGCTCGGCACTGGCAAAGTGAAGGGGGCCGCCACACGCGGGGCATTGATAGTTGACGCTCTCGAAGGCCATGATTGGTCCTTTCGCTGCCGGAGGCTATGCGCCGATGGCGCCGCCGCAGTATTCGCAGCGCCCACTGGCATCGGGAATGGTGGTGGCTCCGCAGAAGGGGCAGGTCACCGCGGTCTTGGGGGCCTTGGCGGCCACGACGCTGTCGCGCGTCTCCTGGCGCAGCTGCACCAGCGCATCGCGGACTTCGGTTGCCTGGCGCTTGGCCTCGCGATATTCGATGGAGCCGCGCTGATCGATGGTGGAGTCGTTCACGCGCAGGTTGATCTCGGTAAAGTACGGCGTGTTGACGTGGATGGTCAGATTAAAGTCGTAATCCAGGTCGTAGCGCGGCGGGTTGTAGCTCTCGCGCTCGCCGTCCTTGGTCTCGCGGTAGATCTCGGTGCGCTGCTCGTCGATATCCATATCGCAGCCGAGTACCTGCGAGAACTCGATGATGTCGGGATTGGCGTCGCGCCAGCGGCTCTGCGAAGTGATGATCAGCAGGCCCGCGTCCTCATCGAGCATAATATTGGTGCGCCCGGCAGAAAGCGTGCGCGTGGGGTTGAACGAAGACAGGCGCTCGGCGTTGGCCTCGCGGTAGGCGAGTTGCTCACGGATATCGTCCGCGGTGCTGGAGCGATAGCCGTGAAAGTAGGGGGAGAGCTTGCCGGCGCACTCTTTGCACAGGTAGCCTTCATTGATTTTTGTCTTACCTAGAAGTCCCAGCTCGGTACCGCAAATCGCGCACTCTTTCTTCTCGAACATCTTGTCAAAGAAGCCCATGGCTGCCTCCCATCAACTGGTAGCGTGTGTCACTTTTGATGATGGGGGAGTGCGCGATCCTTCGCGATACCCAGACGGCTCAAGGAGTCTCCACAACTGGGACACATGGCCCATTTTTTGATTGGACGCCGGGGACACTCTTCGGCCACTCATTGGGTGTTCCTATAGTTTTGTCAACCGTCGGGGCTACTCCCGGTAGGGCACCCGGTCGCGCATCACGGCGTATATCGCCCTGAGCCGCTTCCTCGCGACGGCCTTGAGCGCCCGCCC
>JAUMPM010000053.1 GCA_031294825.1 Collinsella sp.
GGGCGGGCATTACTTTTGCTCCTCAACAGTCCTATGAAAGAAGAAGGCCACATTAAGTGGCCTTCTTTGCATGCGAAACTCGCGACAAACGTAATGCCCGCCCGCCTCCGACCGACTACCAACTAATATTTTTTCAGCCCAGGCCCCTGTGTACCGCGCGTCGAAGATCTTCAAATTCAAATAACCTGACAATCGATTCTTATAGCAGAGGCCCCTTGGCCTTTAGTTTGATACAAGTTCCGCACGAGCCGGAAAGCACTTAATGTGCTTTCCGTGCGAGCAGGACTGTTCGCAGTAGCAAACTAAAGGCCAAGGGGCCCAGTCAACCTATCAGCAGCGATTACTCGGCAGCTAGTTGAATTTGAAGATCTTTGAGGCAAGACGGTATAGGCCGAGTGTGGTTTTGTCTCCGGCCCGTCCGCGCAGATTGGTGAAGAACCCGACCACGCCGTAGCGGGCACGACGATACATGCGCTCGTCGTAGGCCTTCAAATCATTCCACAGCATCTTTAGGCGCTCGTCGGCGCAATCTTCCTCGGAAAGCTTGGTGAGAACCGAGCAGATCGCCATCATCATGGTGAAGTAGCCCATCATGTACGAACGCAGACGCGACGACTCAACATCGCTGTACAAGTGGTACGACTCCATCATGATACGCGTAACACGGAACTGCTGGTCCAGACGCTTGACCATCGTTGCCTCGTTGACGCTCTGACCTTCGCGACCGATATAGTAGCGGTAGAGGTCGATGTCGGCGTAGTACATGGTCTTGCAACGCGGCAGCGGCACGTAGGCGTAGATGTTGTCCACATAGAACGTGTGCGGCGGCATGGGAAGGTTGGACTCGCGCAGCACATCCGTGCGATAGCACAGGCTGTGCATGAGTAGGTTCTGGTCCAGGCGGAAATGACCGATCTGATCCCAGGAAAAGATCTTTTTGCGCGGCAGGGCAAATTTGTAGCCAATAGCGGTATGCGTGCCCTCGTAAACCTTCTCGTACACGTAGTTCGAGATAAACAGGTCAACACGCTGGTCGCGCTCCTCAAAGCCACGCAGAATCGACAGCATGGTCGAAAGGGCAGCGCCGTCAAGCCAGTCGTCCGAGTCGACAACCTTGTAGTAGGTGCCCTGCGCCTCGCGCAGGCCCGAGAGGACGGCAATACCGTGACCGCCATTCTCCTGGTGCACCGCGCGGATGATTCCAGGATAACGGGCCTCCCACTCGTCGGCCTTGGCGGCCGTCTCGTCCTTGGAGCCGTCGTCCACCACGATAATCTCGATATCGGTGGCGTAATTGCTCCCCTCCAAGATGGAGGTGATGCAATGGTCCATGTCCTTGGCGGCGTTATACGAGGGAATACCGAATGTTATGACTTTATGCATGGCAGGCGATAATCTCATCCGAAAGATCGAGGGCGGAATTGGTCACGGCGTCCATATCGTAGTAACGATACTCGGCCAGACGACCCACCGGGTGGAAGTTCGTCAGGTTCTGGACGCGCTCAAGATAGCGCTCATAGAGCTCACAGTTCTCGGGCTCAAGAATGGCGTAGTACGGCGTCTCACCCGAGCCGGGCGTATAGGCCTTGGAGTATTCCTTCATGATGGTGGTCTTGCCGGGCAGGACCTGGCCAGTCATATTCTTGAACTCGGTGATGCGCGTGTAATCCTCGCTCGTGGTGTAGTTGACGGTGCCCACGGGCTGGAACTGATCCATATCGAGCGTCTCGAACTTCATGTCGAGCGTACGGTACGGCAGGGCGCCCAGGTCGAGATTGAACAGCTCGTCGAGCGGACCGGTGTAGACGATCTCGCCGCCATAGACCTTGCCGTCGATCTTGACGGTGGTCTCGTCAATCTCGAAGAGGTCGCGGGCGTCCACGTCGCAGAACACATCAATCAGATCGTGGTCGAGCATGTGCTCGAACAGTGCGGTATAGCCGTCCTGCGGCATGCCCTGGAAGGGAGCTTGCGGGAAGTAGCGGTCATCATCGCCCACAAAGACGGGAACGCGGCCGGTGATCGAGGGATCGATCTGATCGGGCGTCTGGCCCCACTGCTTCATGGTGTAATGCAAAAAGACGTTTTCGTAGACGTAATCGGCGACCTCGGCAAGATCCGGGTCGTTCTTCTTACGCAGCTCCATAATGGGCACCTTGACATCCTTGCCAAAGGTCTCCACGAGCTTCTGGTACAGCTCCTCGCCGCGCTCGTCACCAAAGGCGAGCTTGAGACTCGCATGGTTGAAGGGCACGGGCATAAGGGTACCGTTGATGTTGGCGAGCACCTTGTGCTGATAATCCGTCCACTTGGTAAAGCGCGACAGGAAATTGTGCACGCGCTCGTTAAAGGTGTGATAGATATGCGGACCGTACTCGTGAATCAGGATTCCGGCCTCGTCAGTGCAGTCATAGGCATTGCCCGCAATGTGGCTACGGCGCTCCAAAACGGCAACACGATAGCCAATGGTCTCGGCAAGACGGCGGGCGCAAACGGCACCGGCATATCCAGCACCGACGACAATCATGTCGTACGCGCCGGCGTTAAAGCCTTCAGGCAGGCCTGAGGTAATCTGCATCGATACTCCTTGTCAAAAGCCACGGGCTCGTTAGCTGGGCTTTTCTCGAACATTCTTCGAGACATATTTATCAGAGTGATTATAGCGCTAATGCGTCCTATAATGAGCTTGCCACACAAGGAAAGCTCAAGCACCGCGGCGAACATAATTGAAAGGTAAACCCGCTAGCAGCGGGTTTATTCGTGAACAGCCGGGCGCCTGGAGCTTAGCGAAACGCTTGTAAGGAGTAACATGAGCGATTTCCTAAACCGTATGAAGTCTGCAGCCAAGGCCGACCTTAAGACGATCGTCCTGCCCGAGGGCGAGGATCCGCGCACTATCGTCGCGGCCACCAAAATCATCGAGGAGGGCCTGGCAAAGATCGTCATCCTGGGCAACCCCGACGAGATCAACGTTCCCGGCGCTACCGTCATCGACCCGCGCAATGCCGAGAAGCACGAGGAGTACGCGCAGAAGTTTGCCGAGCTCCGCGCCAAGAAGGGCGTTACCATCGAGCAGGCTCGCGCCCAGGTGATGGACGCCACCTACTTTGGCACCATGATGGTCAAGATGGGCGATGCCGACGGCCTGGTCTCCGGCGCCTGCCACTCCACCGCCGACACCCTGCGTCCCGCGCTGCAGATCCTCAAGACCGCCCCGGGCACCAAGCTGGTCTCGGCCTTCTTCGTGATGTGCACCGACACCCCGCAGTTCGGCACCGACGGCACGCTGATCTTCGCCGACTGCGGCCTCAACATCAACCCGTCCTCTGACGAACTCTCCGAGATCGCCATCGCCTCGGCTCACTCCTGGTCCACCTTCATGGGCAACGTTGAGCCGCACGTGGCCATGCTCTCCTACTCCACCATGGGCTCCGCCGGCGGCGAGGTCGCCAAGAAGGTCCAGGAGGCTGTGAAGTTCTGCAAGGAGAAGGCTCCCGAGCTCGCCATCGACGGCGACCTGCAGCTCGATGCCGCCATCGTCCCCACCGTCGCCCAGCTCAAGGCCCCCGGCTCCTCCGTTGCCGGCAAGGCCAACGTGCTGGTGTTCCCCGACCTCGAGGCCGGCAACATCGGCTACAAGCTGGTCCAGCGCTTCGCCGGTGCCGACGCCTACGGCCCCATCCTGCAGGGCATCGCCAAGCCGGTTAACGACCTGTCGCGCGGCTGCTCTGCCGACGACATCGTGGGTGTCGTGGCCATCACCGCCGTCCAGGCTCAGATGGCTGAGTAGCGAACATATCCCCTCGGGACCCTACAGGGTAAAGCTCTGAAAACGTCCTCGGACATGTCGGAAGCCCCCGCTGCGCACTACGTGCGGCGGGGGCTTCCTCCGTCCTGTGGAATATTTTCAGAGCTTTACCCTGTAGGGTCCCTGCCGTCACGTGGCAGTCAGGGTATCTGGAGTGGACGGCGGCTTGGCTACGAGCTGAGGCTGAAGATCTGGATGGCCGGGTGCCGTTGCTGGGAGTGCAGGCGTTACTGGCGATGGTCACTTTGGGACTGGTATTTCCGCCTGCTAGCAAAAAGGCCTCCGGAGCTGTTGCTCTGGAGGCCTTTCGTTTACTTGCAAATGCGCGCGTTAGTTGTTCTTGGTCAGGCGCTCGACGTCGTGGGCGATCATGTATTCCTCGTCGGTGGGGATGACCATGACCGTGACGGCGGAACCGGCGGCACTGATGACCTGCGGGCCGTTGCCCACGGCCTCGCGGTTCTTGTTATTGTCGATGCGTACGCCCAGCCACTCAAAGCAGTCGCAGAAGGCCTTGCGGATCGACCAATCGTTCTCGCCGATGCCGGCGGTAAAGGTGATGGTGTCCACGCCCGCCATGGAAGCGATCATGGAACCGGCCTGCTGCATGGCCTTGTATGCGAACATATCGAAGGCGAGCAGGCAGCGCTCATCGCCCTCGGAGGCGCGCGTGCGGATGTCGCGGGCGTCGTTGGAGATGCCCGAGATGGCAAGCAGACCAGACTGCTTGTTCATCATGTCATCGACTTCCTGATAGCTGTAGCCGCCCTCGCGCTGGAGGTAGCACACGGTGGCCGGATCAATGGAACCACAGCGGGTACCCATCATCAGACCGTCAAGCGGCGTGAGGCCCATCGTGGTGTCGCGGCACACGCCGTCCTCGATAGCAGCGAGCGAAGCACCGTTACCCAAATGGCACGAAAGCAGACGGTGGCAGCGCGAACCCAGGATCTCCTTGGCCATCATCCACTCATAGCGGTGGCTCGTGCCGTGGGCGCCGTACTTGCGCACGTGGTACTTGTCGCACACGTCCTTGGGCAGCGCGTAGGTATAGGCGACCTCGGGCATGGTCATGTGGAACGAGGTGTCGAAGACCGCCACGTTGGGCAGCTCCGGATACTTCTCACGGCAATACTCAATCGCCGCGGCCTCGCCGTAGTTGTGCAGCGGGGCGAGCGGGGCCACCTCGAGAATCTTGGCCATAACTTCGTCGTCAACAACTGCGGAATCATCGAAGTGCCAGCCGCCCTGAACGATACGATGACCAATGCCATCAATCGTAAAGTCGGTCTTCTCGAGCTCCTCGAGCACGCGAGCGATAGCAGAGCGATGATCGGGGAAAGGGACCTCCTCGGTCTGCTTGGCGCCACCGTTCTCGGAGTGGCCAAAGATGCCCATGTCCGAACCGATACGTTCGCAGTTGCCCTTGGCGAAAACCTCGCGGGTATCGGTATCCAAAAGCTGATATTTAAGGCTTGAGCTGCCGGCGTTGACAACAAGTACGTTCATGAGACTCCTTTGCAGTGCAATACGGTCGACGCAGACCCCTTAAGGCGGCCGCATTTTAATAAGAAGTTATCATATCTTGATAAATAGCTATCAGCATATCGCCCAACGAGCGCAAAAGAGGGGCCGAACGGCGCTCGGTCGTCCAGCCCCTCCCCTCTTGCAATTACTTGCCGTTGACGATGCGCTCGACGTCGGAAGCGATCATGAACTCCTCGTCCGTGGGGATGACGAAGATCTTGACCTTGGAATCCTTGGCAGACAGGCACCAAGCGCCGTCACCACGCAGGGCGTTGCGGGCATGATCCATCTTGACGCCCATAAAGGCCAGACGGTCGGCAACGCCGGCACGAACGGCCGGAGCGTGCTCACCGATGCCAGCGGTGAAGACCAGCGTGTCCATGCCGCACATGGAAGTAGCCATCTCGGCGGCCTTGGCGGCAATCTTGTAGACAAACATGTCGAAGGCGAGCTGAGCATCGGGGTCACCAGCGGCGGCGAGCTCCTCGACGTTGCGGCAGTCGTTGGTCTTGCCGCCGGTCACAGCCAAAAGGCCGGACTTCTTGTTCATCATCTCGTCGACCTCGTCGAAGGTATAGCCGCCCTCGCGCTGCAGGTAGCACACGGTAGCCGGGTCGATGGAGCCGCAGCGGGTGCCCATCATGACACCGTCGAGCGGCGTCAAGCCCATGGTGGTGTCCATGCACTTGCCGTCCTCGATGGCGCACAGGGAGGCACCGGAACCGATGTGGCACACGACGACCTTGCGGGCCTCGCCGTTGGTCATCTCGGCGACCTTCTTGGAGATATAACGGTAGCTGGTGCCGTGGGCGCCGTACTTACGGATGTGCAGCTTGTCGCAGACGTCCTTGGGCAGGGCGTAGGTCTTGGCGACCTCGGGCATGTTGAAGTGGAAAGCGGTGTCGTAGACCGTGACGTTGGGCAGGTCGGGATACTGCTCCAGGCAGTACTCGATAACGTTGGCCTCGGGGTTGTTGTGCAGCGGCGCGAGCGGGGCGACCTCGCGGATCTTGGCGAGAACGTCCTCGTCGACGAGGGAGGAATCACCAAAGTACCAACCGCCCTGAACGATACGGTGGCCGATGCCCTCGATCTTGACGCCGTTGGCCTCAAGGTCCTTCAGGACGACCTCGATGGCGACCTTGTGGTCGGGGAACTCAATGTTCTCGGTCACCTTCTTGGAACCGTTGGCAGCGTGGGTGAAGGTACCGCCGGTAAAGCAGACGCGCTCGCAGGAGCCCTTTGCGGACACCTTGTGGGACTTGGTATCGATGACCTGATACTTAAGGGTCGAAGATCCTGCGTTGACGACCAGAACGTTCATGTGTCTCCCTACTAACAGGCGGCGTGGCGCCGCCAGGTTACATACGCTTCAATAATAAACCCAAACGCCCTCGCGCTCGGGTTTATTGGCGTTGATATATAAGTTATCGGTGTCTGAGCTTCCGTTTCATTGCAGGGAAGAAGCGCCCTCAGATGAGGTTCTCGCCCAGGTTCTTGCCGCCAAGAACGTGCATGTGGAAGTGCATGACGGTCTGGCCGGCGTTGGCACCCTTGTTGGAGATGACGCGGAAGCCGTCCTCCAGACCCTTGGCCTTGGCGACCTCCTGGACGGCGTGCGCCATGGCGCCCATGGTCTCGGCAGGTACGTTGTCGGCGATGTCGCTGTAGTGCTTCTTGGGGATCACGAGCGTGTGGACCGGCGCCTGGGGGTTAAGGTCGTCGAACGCGATGACCTGGTCGTCCTCATAGACAACGGTCGAGGGGATCTCGTGGTTGGCGATTTTGCAGAAGATGCAATCACACATAGCTGGTTCCTTTCTTACAGACCAAGGTAATTATATTTGGTCGAGATGGTTAGAACGAGAGGTTGTCGTCGGTGTTGGCAGCCTCGCCGTCGGCGAGCACGTCGTTGCCATCGACGTCCTTAAGGAGCACCGAGACTTTCTGCTCGGCATCGGACAGGCGGGTGCGCAGGCTTTTTAGAAGCTCGACACCGCGGGTATAGCTCTCGAGCGACTCCTCGAGCTCCATATCGCCCGACTCCAGGCTGCGGATGATGAGCTCCAACTCCTGCGAGGCCTGCTTGTACGTAAGCTGCTCGACCGGGGTCTTCTCTGCCATATCTGTTTCCTTTCCTAAAGGTTTATCGCTATGAAACGTGGCCTACTCGACCGTATCGACCGTTGCTGCCACGTTGCCGTCTGCCATGCGCACGCGAATGGCGTCGCCGGGCTTAAAAGTCTTGGCGCTCGTAGCCACACCGTCATCGCTGTACGCGATGGAGTAACCGCGGGCAAGCACCTTGAGCGGCGACAGGGCATCGAGCGAGGCTGCCGCACGGCCCAGGTCGGACGCGGGCTTGTTGAGCATCGTGCGCCCCTGATGCTCCAGACGGGAACTCGCAAGCGCGAGCGCATGGCGCTTGCCATCGAGCCCCGAGGTGCTTGCAACCAGACGCTCGGGCAGGCGCTCAAAGTTGGAGCGGAATGTCCCGACCGAGCGCACTATAGCGCCCGACAGGCGATCGGCAGTCAGCGCAAGCTCCGATTCGCGACGCTCGACCATAAACGTTGGGTCGTTGAGGCACGGGCGGCACGCAGCCGCATCGAGCGCATCGCCCAAGCGAGCCGTATAGGTATCCCAGGCACGGCGACCGCGCTGATCGAGCATCTCCAGGTCGACCTGGGCCGACCCAATCATCGATGCCATCGCGGCACCCAGACGCTGATGGCGCGCCTCGAGCACATCGGCCAGCTCCGTCATAGCCGGCGCCACCGATTCTGCCGCCGCCGTAGGCGTGGAGGCGCGGCGGTCGCTCACCATGTCGCAAATCGAGGTATCGGGCTCATGGCCAATGCCGGTCACCACGGGCACGGGACAAGCCGCCACCGCGCGGGCAAGCTCCTCGTCGTTGAAGGTCATGAGGTCCTCAAAGGAGCCGCCGCCGCGTACCAACAAGATGCAGTCGGGCGCCGGCGTAATGGAAGCGGCGCGGCGCAAGCCCTCAATAAGCTCGGCCGGCGCACCCTCGCCTTGAACCTTGGCGCCCACGCAGACGAGCTCGACGAGCGGATTGCGACGACGCAATGTGCGCTTGACGTCGTCGATTACCGCACCGGAAAGCGAGGTGACGACCGCCACGCGTGAGCAGAACACCGGGATGCGGCGTTTGCGCGCTTCGTCCATCAGGCCCTCGCGGCGTAGCTTTTCGGCCAGTTGCGCCACTTGTTGACGCAGCAGACCCTCCCCCGCCAGCGAAAACGAGCGAGCGACAAAGCTCATACGACCCGTGGGCTTATAGAGGTTGAAGCTGCCCTTAAAGCTCACCTGCATGCCGTCGCGCAGATCGAAGGTACGCTTGAGATAGGCGCCCTTCCAGATGATGCAGTCGACGGCGGCCGAGTCGTCTTTAATCTGGAAGTAGCAGTGGCCGCTTCGGGCGTTGGGACCACGGAAACCCGTGACCTCGCCCAGAACGCTCAGCTGCGGAATGGCATCGAGCGCACCAGCGGCGATCTCCACCGCCTGGCTCACGCTGAGCTCCTTGCGCTCCTGATCGTCCGAGCCGTCAAATTCGGCGGAAACAGCATTGCCGGTTAGGTTCCAGCCTGCCACGCAGCCTCCTTTCGTTATCGCGCACAGAGGCTCCGGCCCCGTGCAAATTTAAGTCCAACACATAGTACAGCGCCGCGAGGACACGAATCCCCGCGGCGCCTGCCTGTCCCATTTGTTATCGGTTGGAGTTTCTGTTGTAGCGAGCCATAAGATAGAGCAGCTGAATAATCGAGGTGAGCGCAGCGGCAACATAGGTAAGCGCGGCGGCCGTCAGCACCTTCTTGGCACCGTTGACCTGCTTGGAGCTCATGCCCGACTGCTCGATATACGCCACGGCGCGCCGACTAGCATCAATCTCGACCGGCAGCGTAACCAGCTGGAACAGCACGCTAAACGAGAAGAAGATCAGTGCGAGGGTCGTGAGTCCCGCGATGTTCATAAACAGACCCATGAGCAGCACAATTGTCCAAGTGTTCTGGGTAAAGTTGACGACCGGCACGAGGGCGGTGCGAACCTTCATCATGGCGTAACCGCTTTGACGCTGGGCGGCATGGCCCGCCTCGTGGCAGGCGACGGCAACGCTTGCGACCGACCCGCCCGAACGGTTGGCATCCGAGAGATACAGGTTATTGTCCTGCGGGTTGTAATGGTCGGTGAGCTCGCCGGCGACACCCTTGATACCCACGGCGTTGCAGCCGTTGGCGTCGAGCATGCGGCGAGCGACCGTGGCGCCCGTGGCGCCGTCCGAGCGAACCTTGGACCAGGTTTTGTACGTCGAGTTGATATAGTTCTGTGCGGCAAGGCCAAGCACCGTGCAGACAAGAACAACCAGCAGGTACAGCGGGTCGATGCCAAAGCCGTATCCATAGTAATAAGGCATGCGAATTCCTCCGAATCGAGTTACACGTTGGAGGCATTCTACCCATTCGACTGACCAGCAAATCAACATCGATGTTCTGGCAATGTCAGCGAAAACGGCCGAGAGCGAGCAAGGTGACGTGAAAGAGAAGCGACGCGTACTTTGGTACGCAAGCGACGATTGAACGTCAGATTGCCGCTCTCGGCCGTTTGCAGCGTCGAGCTGTTACGCGGTTTGGTAAAACCGCGTAACTATATGACTATAAAAGCTCGATTTTGCCGTCCTTCACCGTCAACCCCATATTACCCGAGAGCAGATCGTCCAGACGCGAGCCCACAAGCTCAAAACGCCAGCCTTCGCGCAGGGGGCTCTGCTCGGGATGCTCAATGTAGTCGGCCAGGTCATCGCGCGAGGCAATGACCGAGGTCGCCACGCCCGAGCGCTCGGCAACCAGGCGAATGAGCGCATACATCAGGTCCGTCACGCTCTCCAGCTCCGGAGAGATCTGGCGATGCCCGCGCACCATGAGCGGCAGGCGATCGTGCGGGCAGCTCGCGCCGCGCTTGATGGCCATGAGCGCACCATCCACGTCGCGCTCCCCCAACTGATCGGTACCACGGATGCTGCGGAACTCCTCAACGCGCACAGGATTGCGCTTAACGAGCGCCAGCAGCGTGTCGTCGGACATGACCCACTTGCGCGGGATGTTGCGGCGCTCGGCGCGGTCCTCGCGCCAGGCGGCGAGCTCGCGCGCGATACCCAGCTGGTGACGGCTGCACGAGTTGATGCGTTTGACCTTGCGGAACGCCTCGTGGCGATCGGCGCGATAGTGCGATTCGTCAGCCAGCGGGCGCAGCTCGTCGAGCACCCAGTCCACCCGGCCCAGCTCGCGCAGGCGACTCATCATCTCGGTATAGGCGACAATCAGGTACTTGACGTCATCAATCGCGTACTCAATCTGCTTATCGGTCAGCGGGCGACGCGACCAGTCGGTCAGCGACTCGGTCTTGGGCAGCGAGACGCCGCAAAACGTCTGAACAAGCGCGCCATACGAAATCTGCTGGCGCTCGCCCAAAAAGGCGGCGGCAACCTGCGTATCGAAAATCGGTCGTGGCAGCACGCCCACGGTATGGAGCATAACCTCCATATCCTGCGAGCAGGCGTGAAAGACCTTAGTCACGCTCTCGTCGGCCATAAGCTCGGCCAGCGGCGATAGGTCGTCGATTACCAGAGGGTCGACCGCGACGCTCTCGGCAGGGGTGGCAATCTGAACCAAGCACAGGCGCGGATGGAACGTGCGCTCACGCAAAAACTCGGTATCGACGGCAATCGCGTCAAACTCACGGGCGCGCTGGCAAAAGTCGAGTAGAGCCTGATGTGTGGAAATGTACATATCAACCCATCGAATAAGGTTAGGCCCGAAAAACACGGGTAGGATATCGGCATTGCCTTACAACTATACTCGGTTAGTCACAGAACGGGAACGTAAGTATGCGCTGCCTTATCATCCACAACCCGGCATCGGGCCCCAGTTCAGATGAAATCTTCGCATTCACGCACGCCCTCGCGCAGGGCGGCGACGAGGTCGTGATGCGCTTTATCGGCGATGGCATGGAGCCCGAGGACGCCGTGGCAGACGTGCGCGAGTTTGATCGCGTGGTCGTTTCGGGCGGCGACGGCACCGTCTCCAACGTGCTCGACCAGATGCGCGGGTGCGGTGTCCCCACGCTCGTCTTCCCCTCCGGCACAGCCTGCCTGTTCTTTAACAACATCGGTAATGCCCCCGAGGCAGCGGCGCTCGCCAAAGCCTGCCGAGCCGGTCGCACGGTCAAAGTGGACATGGGCGAGCTCTTTTGGCTCGACGAGAACGGCAACGAGAAGCGCCACGGCTTTATCATCATCGCCGGCTCGGGCTTCGACGCCGAGATCATGATGAAGGCCGCCCCCACCAAAAACGACATCGGCGAGATCGCCTACTTCCTCTCCGCGCTCGCCACGCCCAACCCCACGGTGGCGCACTTTACTATTGAGCACGACGGCATTGTCGAGGAGCTCGACGGCATCTGCTGCATGGCCGGCAACACCTCGGTCATCCAAAACGACATCAACCTGTTCCCCGACTGCCGCATGAACGATGGCATGGTCGACATTGCGGTCATCGAACCCGTAAAAACTGTGCAGCTTCTACCGACTGTGATCACCGCCGCACTCGACCCCGCCGGCAAGGTACTCGGGCGCCCGCAGTTCAAGATCATCCAGACCAAGGAAGCCAAGATCACCTGCACCCCGTCGCTGGGCATGCAGTTCGATGGCGAGATCATCTCCAGCAACTCGGGCGTCTTTGGTGCCCGCGCACTTCCGCAATGCCTCGACCTCATCGTCGATGAATTCTCACCGCTTGGTAAATAGGAGGACCCCATGAACGACAATCCCCTGATCGGCTTTATTGTCATCGTCTTGGCCATGCTCGTCGGTTACGCCATCAACGTGATTCACCGCCGAAAGAAGTAATTCCACATTGGTCTGATATTCATCCAATTATCGTCTCTCCCGTTGTTTATGCAAATCCTAAACAGCGGGAGAGTTTTCTTTTTGACCGCCGTCTAATGCTTTATTCAGCTACAGTAAATGCAGGGTGCCTTTATTTAACTAAAGCCATAAAATGAGTATTATTATCCGTTCATCGTATATTTCTTCACGCTCATCGAGTAAAAGCTGTTGTCGAATGAATACTCTTTACACTTCCTTTAGGCTAATAGATGTATTTATTAGCTGAAATCCTGCACGGTTCCGCGGGGTTTCAACGGTTGGGAGGGATTATGAGGTTTACTCATCCTGTCAACACGCTCAAAAAGCTCGGCTGCGGCCTTGCGTTTGGAGCAGCGGCCATCATGGCCATGCCGACTTCGGCACTCGCCTGCACCCAGATCTACATGGGCAGCAAGCTCACGGCAGACGGCAACACGTACTACGGCCGTTCCGAGGACTTCGGTCCGCGCTATGTCAAGCACTTTGGCATTGAGCCCGCACACAAGGACGGCAACGAGTACACCTCGGTCGAGTCCGGTTTTGAGTACAAGTCCAAGGGCGCAACCTACCGCTACACCTTCGTTCGCGACAACCCCTCACAGTGGGAAGATCGCTACGACGCATATTCCGAGGCAGGCATCAACGAGAAGGGCGTCTCCTGCTCTGCCACGTTGAGCACCTCCTATAACGAGAAGGCCGAAGAGGCCGACCCCATCACCGAGGAGACTGGCATTGGCGAGTACAGCTATGCCAGCGTCATCCTGGGCGAGAGTGCCACGGCCCGCGAGGGCGTCGAGCTCATCGGCAGCCTGATTGACGAGCAGGGCGTCTGCTCCAACGACCAGATCATCATCGCCGACAGCACCGAGACCTGGCTGTTCGCCGCGCTTTCCGGCCATCAGTGGATTGCCATGAAGCTCGCCGATGATATTGCCTCGCTCAACCCCAACATCGGCAACCTCACCTATAACGTCGACCTCGATGACACCGAGAACTGTCTCCATTCCGAGGGCATTGAGTCCATGCCTAAGGAGAAGGGCTTTGCCGAGTACACCGACGGCAAGTTCGACGTCGCCAAGACCTACGGCGAGGAGATCAGCGAAGCCGGTATGCACCAGTGGTCGCGCTATATCCAGGGTCGCGATTACTTCATGGCTCCGCTTGCTGAGGGCACCGACTACGAGATCGTCAAGGACGAGCGCGAAGACGCTCGCGCGACGACCGGCGCTCTGGTCCACGAGATGCAGCCGCTGTTCTTCCAGCCCGGCAAGTCCGACTGGAACACCTTTGAGATGATTCGTTCCTTCGCCGCCCGCGGCGAGAATGTCGCCGGCCTCAACGCCAACACCGACGGCGCCTATGCCATCGGCTCCAACCGCAACACCGAGATCCACACCTTCCAGATCCGTCACGGCATGGATCCCGAGATCGCGACCATTCAGTGGGAGATGCTCTCCAACGCCGAGTTCTCCGTCGCCATCCCTCTCTACTCCGCACTGCTCACCGAGGTCAGCCCCTACTTCAGCGATCAGGATGTCTCCTTCGATCACTGCGAAGAGGAAGACGTCGTGAACAACGAGGAGCCCAAGAACTCCATCAACTACGTCCTCATGGACATCAACACGCTCGCCTATGAGAACCGCGACCACTGCGCCACCGGCGTCCGCGCCTATCTCGACGCCCTGCAGAAGGAACTCATCGAGCAGAACCTGACCGTCGACGAGGCCATGCAGGCCGAAGAAGGCACCGAAGCCCGCACCGCCCTAGCCAACAAGGCCGGCAAGGCTGCAACCAAGAACACCTATGTTAAGTGCAAGGCCATGCTCGAGGAGATGCGTGACTACCTCCAGGAGGGCGACTTCTCCGAGGAGTTCGTCCCGAGTGACTACGATGCCGACAACGACTGCCTGGTCGAGTCCATCACCTACGCCGACGAGGCCCTTTCCGATGAGGACGTGGCCGAGCCCGAGGCCGAAGAGGAAGAGGTCACCGAGGAGAAGTCCGAGGGCAACAACATGGCCGCCATGGCCGTTGGCGCCGTCGTCGTCATCGGTGTCTGCGCCTACGTGGTCTATCGTCGCAAGAAGGCCTAAGGCCCTCATGTCCTAGCAGAGCGGGCAAGGCAGCAATGGCAGCCTCGCCCGCCCAGCCCGCTCTTTTGACCGGCGGGAAACCCGCCTGAAATCTTTTCAAAAAAGATTTCCCCGCACGCACTTCGCTGTGCTATAGTGCAGCGCAACAGCAACTAGGTGCGACCGTGCCACGGTATCACGAAAGGAGCCACCAACATGAAGAACACGATGAAGTCTCTCAACAACTGGTGGTGGCGTGATGCGAATACGATCGGTCGACAGTGAGTCCCTCACGCCTGTTTTTGCGCTCTAGGTGATTGGAAGGCCTCCGGTTTCGACCGGGGGCCTTTTTCTATCTCGAGCCCGATCGCATTCGCATCACGCGCCCCCGCTTTTCTCTTGCACCCCCCTTCCGAAAGGATTTTCACCATGTCTCAGAACACCACCGCCACCCAGCCCCGCACCGTCCAGACCGCCGACCGCGGCAAACTCGACGTCCGCGCCCTCGTCCTGCTCGCCATCCTGCTCGCCGCCGGCTTCATCCTCAACTTCACCGTCGGCAAGGCCATCTCAGGCATCTCGGGCGGCATGATCAGCCCCGAGTTCATCATCTCGGCCTTCTGCCTCACCATCCTGGTCGTTCGCCCCAACATCGGCCAGGCGCTCGTCATTGGCCTCATCTCGGCTGCCGTAATCCAGATCACCACCACTTCGCCGTTCGTCGATTTTGCCGCTGAGGGCATCGCCGCCATGCTCATGGCCGGCATCGTCAACGCCGCCGGCAAGAACGGTCAGGTCAAGCCCGCGATCGCCATTGTCGCAACCTTCCTGACCACCTTTGTCTCCGGCGTCATCTTCATGGTCATCAAGATGGCCATGCTCGGCGTGGTCGGCGAGCTCGCCGCCGCCATGTTGCCCGTCGTCGCCATGACCGCCGTCTTTAACGCCATTCTGGTCGGCGCCCTCTACTTGCCCATCCAGAAGGCCCTTAGGCTCAACTAACCCACAGTGCCCCATCGGTAAAGACTGTCCCAAACAACGAGCTCTTGGGGACGTTCTTAAACGACTGGTCATTCAAGAACGTCCATTACAGTCGAAATTGTCAGCCTGGGACCATCTCGGGCTACGATTGAGGCGCGCCCAGAACGGGCCGCCGACCGGGCGCCCGCGCACGGCCGAACGTCCCTGCCCCCGGGAGGGTCTGTTGGGTGCTGCCGGCGCGGGGCGCGCCGCCCCCGACGGCTGATAGGAAAGTGCCGGGCAGGTGCCGCGGCTGGTAATGTGAGTGCCGAGGGGGAGGCCATCCGGTCGAACGACTACCGGAAGGATACCACCGTGAAAG
>JAUMPM010000065.1 GCA_031294825.1 Collinsella sp.
AGGAATTTCTCGGGGCCGCCTCTCGGCGGCCTTGCGAAAAACAAATCCAAGTTAGACCATTTCAAATGGTTCGATGTCTGCCCGGATGCGACACTGAAGTTAGTGTCCATCCTCGCAGTATCCGGTTCTCAAGGTGCACGCCCTCGCGGCTGATCCGGTCCGACCGGGCCGCGCGGCAAGGAGATATATTGCCAGACCGGAGGGGCCCCGTGGGCGGGAATCTGGGCGTACACATTTCCTACACAGTTTGGGATTCGACTAACGTTTGCCAGCCGTTAACTACCGCTCGCCGAGCATCTCTTTATATAAGGCAGTCTCATGGTTAAAGCGGATACGTCCCCCTAGCTAAAGCACAGCCAGCATCGAGCAACTCATCGCGTTCTTCCACCGAGAACCCCTCGGCGTAGACGCGCACCACTGGTTCGGTCCCACTAGGACGGACCAGCAGCCACGTGTCATCCTCGAATGCCAAACGCAAGCCATCCATATGACTAACGTTTTGCGGCACCTTGCCACAAATCGACTTGGGGTTTACGCCCGGCAGCAGGGTCCGTAACGTTTCGGCATCTTCGGCCTCAAGGCGTAAATCGCGTCGACCGTAACTCGTCTTACCAAAACTGTCCTCGAGTTGGTCGACCAGAACGCCCAAAGGTGCGTCCGTCTTTGCCATAAGCTCACACAGAATCAGGCAGGCGAGGATTCCATCGCGCTCGGGCATATGCGCGGCGATGCCGATACCACCGGCTTCTTCGCCGCCTATGAGGACGCCGCCCTTCTTCATCTCTGCCGCTATATATTTGAAACCGACCGGTTTGACGGTCACGCGGCAGCCAAGCGCCTCGGCAATGCGACGCACGAGCGTCGAGCACGAAAGATTGACGACGACGCGCCCCTCCAAATTACGAAATTGAACCAAGTCGCCCAAAACGAGCGCCATGATCTGATGCGGATGTATATATCTGCCGCGCTCGTCAACCGCGCCGATACGGTCGGCGTCGCCGTCGGTCACCAGGCCAGCGCAAGCTCCGTCCTCGATAACCGTGCGCTCGCAAGCGTCCACCCAAGGCTCAACGGGGTCGGGGCAGATATCTTCTTGGTCAGACGCCTGCCCGGCGTGAATCTCGTGCACCTCAACGCCAAGCTCGCGCAGCAAGTCGGCTAGATAGCCCTGGGCTGCGCCGCCCATGGGATCAACAACCACGCGCAGGTGCGCGGCGCGGATGGCTTCGGCATCGACAAACGATGCCACCGCCTGCATATAGTCAGGAATAATATCCGCGGTGCGATATTGCCCCTCGATCCCCATTGGCTCGGGAGCCACGGTCTCTTCGAGCTCTTCGATGACATCCTGGTTGGCGGTCGAGCCGTCACCCATGCGAATCTTGAGGCACAGATAACCCTGCGGATGATGGGACCCCGTCACCATGAGCGCGCCGCACGCCTCACCGTCATAAGCCGCCGCCCACGTAAGGGCAGGGGTCGGAACAGGTCGCGAAGCGAGCACGGCGTCCAGCCCGTGCGCTGCTAGCACGCCCGCCGCAAGCTCAGCGAACTCGCTCGCCAGGGGCCGGGTGTCGAACCCTATATATACCGTTTTGCCCGGATTGGTCTTTTGCCACAACTCGCCGACGGCATCGGCGATACGGGCAACGTTATCGGCAGTGAAGTCCTCATCGACGCGAGCGCGCCAACCGTCAGTTCCAAAATGAATTATCGCGCACACGCGCAGACACCTCACAGTGTTTGGATCATGGTACGCGTGAGGTATACCCGCAACACGCACTCAGCAACCTGCCGGCACCAGCATTCACCATTTGGGCAAATGCTGCCGAGGACATGCAAGCAATAAAAAAAACCGCCCCGTATGGAGCGGTTTTGCCCTTTATATATCGAGCGCCTCGGCCATCGCGGCCGTAGTGATTGCCGTGGTTCCACAGCAACTGCCCACCATTGCGGCACCGGCATGTCCCCATTCGATGCATGCGCGCGCGAAAGCTTCGGGGTTCTCGTGCCATACGGGGCCATCCTGAGTCTGGACCGGATCGCCCACATTGGGACGCACCGTGACGGGAGTAGTCGCCGATGCAACCATCCTGGGCACCGCCGCGTTCGCGGCCGCAAGCGAACAGCAATTAACACCAACCGAGTTTGCGCCGTGTTTTTCGGCGTACAAAACGGCTGCCTCGATGTTGAGGCCATCGCCCAACAGGTCGCCTTTATCGTCAACGACAAAACTCACCAGAACAGGCATGCCGTCGGCGGCATCTCGAGCGCCGGCAAGCATGGGCTGCAAATTACGGATAGACGTCACCGTCTCGATCAGCAGACCGTCAACGCCGGCATTGAGCAAGGCGTGCGCCTGTTCGCGCGCAATGCCTCGGATTTCACGATACTCGGCAGAGTCCTCGGCAAACCACTCAATACCGATCGGGCCCATCGAGCCCAGCAGCAGCTGAGGGTGCGCCTGGCGGGCATCGTCGACGGCCCCGCGATTGACCTCCGCCACGGACGGCGAAATCTGGTCGTGCTTGAGGGCATAGCTCGATGCCTGAAAGGTGTTGGTAATGAGCACCTGCGCGCCGGCGGCGACATACAAGCGATGGATACGAGAAACGGTCTGCGGCTCTGCCAGATTCCAAAACGCCGGTGGAATGTCGGCGGCATCGTACTCACTCAACAAGACACTGCCCATGGGACCCTGCGCCAACAAGGTCTCGCTCGACAAGCGGCGCGTAAGTTCCTCGGCACCAAAGCGGTTGTAATAACTCGAATCCATATATATCCCGCTATTCCTCGACGCTGATTCCCTGCTTTTCGAGATAGGCGAGCCAGCGGCTCATCGTGTCCTCGGATAGCGCATGCTCCATCATGCAGGCCTCGGAATCGGCTCGCTCAAATTCGACACCGAGCTCCTGAACCAAAAACGTGCGAATGAGGCGATGACGGTACCAGATAGCCGTACCAACCTCGCGGCCGCGATCGGTCAGGACTACCTTGCCGTAGTGCGATTGCTCGACAAGTTCGGATGCCTTGAGCGCCGAAACCGCTTTATTGACCGATGCCTTGGAGACGCCAAGGCGCTGCGCGATGTCGACCGATCGCACGCCGTTGGTTTCCCCCTCTTCGCTTTCAATGCGAACCATGCACTCCAAGTAGTCTTCGTTCGCCACCGTCAGATGTAGTTCGCGCGAGCTAATTGTCGTATCCATGATCTTCCGTCCCTTCTGCATTCAATGGCTGATTCTACCCCATCCAAGCGTCGCGGTATGCCGTGGCATACCGTGCTAGAGTTCTTGTTGCACACGACGACCAAGATTGGAGCGGTCTTTATGGAAAACACCACCACGAACCCCGATGTCCTCGAGCGCTTTTTGCGCTACGTCCAGATCAACACGCAGTCCGAGGATGCAAACTGCGACCAGGTACCCTCGAGCGCCGTTCAGTTTGACCTTGCCAACGTGCTGGCTGAAGAGCTGCGCGAGCTTGGTGCGGAAGATGCCCACGTGACCGAGCACGCCTATGTCTGCGCGCATATCCCCGCAAGTGCGGGCGCTGAGGACAAGCCCGCCCTGGGCCTGATTGCCCATCTCGACACCACCGAAGTTGCACCGGGCGCCGGCGTGAAGCCGCACATCGTACACTACGAAGGCGGCGACCTGGTCTGTGGCACGGTTGACGGTAAGCCCGTTGCCATGAGTACCGCCAAGCTTCCCGCCCTGAACGACCTCGCGGGTGAGGACTTGGTCTGCAGCGATGGCACCACGCTGCTGGGCGCAGACGACAAGGCAGGCGTCGCCGAGATCATGTCGCTTGTCGCGCGTATCGCTCAGGACCCTTCTCTGCCCCATCCCGCACTCGGCATTTGCTTCTGCCCTGACGAGGAGATCGGCCACGGAGCCGAGCTGTTGGATATCGATACCTTTGGCTGCAAGTACGCCTACACGGTCGACGGCGGCCCCATCGGCGAGCTGGAGTGGGAGTGCTTTAACGCCGCCGAGGTGACCGTCCGCTTTGAGGGCCAGTCCATCCACCCGGGCGACGCCAAAGGCCGTATGGTCAACGCAGGCAATCTGTTCTGCGACTTCAACGCGTTGCTCCCCTACGTGCAGCGCCCGGAGTATACGGAAGGCTACGAGGGCTTTTATCACCTTGAGGGTGTATCTGCGACCGTCGATCACGCCACAGCGCGCTATATCGTCCGCGACCATGACGCCGCCAAGTTCCAGCAGAAACTCGACCTTATTGATGCCGCCGCCTCGATGCTCAACCAGCGTCTGGGTGAGGAGCGCGTGACGGTCGAGATTAAGCAGCAGTATCGAAATATGGCCGAGATCGTTCGTGACTATCCCGAGCTTATTGATGTTGCCAAGGAAGCCTACCTTGCCTGCGGCGTTGAGCCCCAAGTGCTGCCAATTCGTGGCGGCACCGACGGCGCTCAGCTGTCGTTCCGCGGTCTGCCCTGCCCCAACCTTTCCACCGGCGGCTATTGCTACCACGGCGTCAACGAGTTTGTCCCGGTCAGTTCGCTCGTCAAGATGACCGACGTGCTCCAGGAGCTCGTCGCCCGCTTTGCATAAGCCTGGCTGCACAAGTCCAAAAGACGAATCGCCCCGTCCTCAACCAAGAACGGGGCGATTTTTTTGCTGCAATGAGAACAGGTTGACGCACGCCAGCCTCTTAACGCAAGGAGTGTCCCAAACTGCCGGTACAAAAGGAACGTCCCCAAGTGCCAAGTGTTCCGGCAACGCCGATGTTTTGGCAACGACAGCGAGCGGGTCGCATTTGAGACAAGGTGACGTGAAGCGAAAGGGCGCTGACCTTCTGGTCGCGCCCTTGAAGTTGAACGTCAGATTGTCCAAATGCGGCCCGCGCAGCGTCGAGTCGTTACGGCGTTTGGTAAAACGCCGTAACTCTAGTAGTTGGCTTCGTAGCCGTTGCCGTCGCCGGTGGGCTCTTCGTAGTAGTCCGAATCGCTCGAATCGCTTGAGTCATCGGAATCGTCAGAGCTGACCGATGAGGTTGCGGTACCGTTTGCGTAGTCGTCAGACGTGTTGTTGTTCAGGTCGCCGATCGTAGAGCTGGAACCGTCGGAAAGACCCATGGTGTTGGGACCCTTGGGATCCTTGCCAGCATCGACGCGCTCCATCATTTCCTTGAGCTCGTCCTCGTAGACAAAGACGTAGCTCACACCGTCGATCATGGTGCTGTCGTCGGCGTACGAAGGCAGGTTGGCCGAGTAGATACCGTCGACATCCATACCGCGCATGGCGTTGACCGTAGCCACGATATCCTGAACGCTCATATCGGTTACGAGCATATCGGACAGCGAATTAACCAGGCCAAAGATCTTCGTGGCATCGAAGTTATTGAGAATCTGGTTGGCAAGGGCGCCAAGCACCTGACGCTGGTGGCGCATGCGCGTGTAATCGCCGTCGGCATAGGTGTAGCGGCAGCGGGCATAGGTAAGGGCGGTGGCACCGTCCATATGCTGCTGGCCAGCGGTAATCTTAATATCCAGGTGCTCGGGGTCGTCAACATCATCGGTTGCGTTAATGTCGATACCGCCAACCGAATCAATCAGCGCCTGCATACCGTCGAAGCTGACCTCGGCATAGTGGGAAATCTGAACACCGCACAGCTCGTTGACCGCCTCGACCATGGCCTCGGCGCCGCCAACGGTATGGCAGGCGTTGATCTTCATGGTCTCGCCCTTGTACTCGACCTTGGTGTCGCGCGGAACGGAAATGAGCGTCGCCTGCTTTTGCGTGGGGTCGATGCGTGCCAGGATAATCGAGTCGGCACGATACGTATCCTCGCCCGGACGGCCGTCGGTGCCAAGAAGCAGCACGTAGAACGGATCCTTTGCCTCATCGGTGTCAACCAGAACCCGACGCAGATTGTCGGTAATGACATTAGAATCGCCGAGCTTGCCCATAATGGTGGCAAACCACAGGCCGGCAGCGGTAGTGGCACTCAGCAGCACGCCAAGCACGACAATGAGCGCGACGTGACGAATCGTGTGGCTACGACGACGTTGACGAGCGCGCTCGGAATAGCGAGCCACGTTATCGCGACTGTAGATCTTGGCCTGCGCACCAGTTGAGGGTCTTCGGGCGGTGGTATCCGCGAGGGGCTTTTTATTAAACATAGGCAACCTGTATTAGTAGATGACGGGATCGGGGACGGTAGCATGCTCGACATGCGCGCCGAGCGCCTGCAGCTTTTCGACAAACTGCTCGTAGCCGCGCTTGATGTGATGGATAGCCGAAACCTCGGTCGTCCCGTCGGCGATCAAGCCCGCTACGACGAGGGCCGCTCCGCCACGCAGATCGGGCGAGGTAACCTGTGCGCCCGAGAAGCCCTTGACGCCATGAATCATGGCATGATGACTCTCGATACGAATGTCGGCACCCATGCGCACCAGCTCAGAGGCAAACATAAAGCGATTCTCGAAGATGTTCTCGGTAATAACGGAACTGCCGTCGGCAAGGGCGGAGAGTACCATAATCTGCGCCTGCATGTCCGTCGGGAAGCCGGGGAACGGAAGCGTCTGGATGTCGACCGGCTTGATACGCTCGGCACGGTTCACATGGACACCATCCTCGACGCGCTCGCAATCGATACCCATGAGCTCCATCTTCTTGAGCACCATGCCCAAGTGAATGGGGCAAAAGCCCGTGACATCGACACCGCGATCGTCGGCCATCAACGCACCGGCAACGATAAAGGTACCGGCCTCGATGCGGTCGCCTACTACGCGATGGGTAACAGGATGCAGCTCTTCCACGCCCTCGATGGTCACGACAGGCGTACCGGCGCCAACAATCTTGGCGCCCATCTCGTTGAGCATGTTGGCGAGATCGACGATCTCGGGCTCGCGGGCGGCATTGTCGATAACCGTGGTGCCCTGCGCGCGCACGGATGCCATAATGAGGTTCTCGGTCGCACCGACACTGGCGAACTCGAGCGTGACGGTGGTACCGCGCAGACCTTGGGGCGCATTAGCGTTGATGTAACCGTGGGCGGTATCGAACTCAACGCCCAGGGCCTCAAGACCAAGAATGTGCATATCGATCTTGCGAGCACCCAGGTTGCAGCCGCCCGGCATGGCGATCTTGGCGCGATGGAAGCGACCCAGCAGGGGTCCCATCACGGCGGTGGAAGCACGCATCTTGGCAACGAGCTCGTAGGGGGCCTCCCAAGAATCGACCTGAGAGGTATCAATCTCGAGCGTGTGCTCGTCAAGGACATCGATTGTGGCGCCCATACCCTTGAGCACCTTGCCCATCACGTGGACATCGGAAATATCGGGCACGTTCTGCAGCGTCGTCTTGCCCGGCGCCAGAAGCGTTGCCGCCATGAGTTTGAGCGCGGAGTTCTTGGCGCCCGAAACGGGCACAGAGCCTCCGATGGCGTGGCCACCCTCAACGCGGATAATATCCAAGGTCTACCCTTTCAAAAAGCATGCCCGGGGTGGCTGGGCCATCCCGGGCATGATGTGTTCGCAAATGGTCGAACGCTAAATCGTTTGACTATTGGGCAAGCTTGAGCTTACACCATGCGATTTCATTATAGAGGTAGGCGCGGCGTGCATCATCCTCCGACAAATTACCCAGCTTCTCTTCAAAACCTTGAATATCAGCTTTAAGCTTGTCGGCATCGACGGTCGCCAAATCGCAAGCGCGCTCGGCGAGAACGGTCACGACATCGTCCGCAACCTGGGCATAGCCGCCGGCCACGGCAAACGTGTGGTCGACAGTGCCCATGGCCTTATCGGAAACGCGAACGTAACCGCGGTCGATCGTGCAGATCTCGCTGGAGTGAGCAGGCAGAACGCCAAACTCGCCATCCGTGGACGGAATCGACACAAACGCAGCGTCGCCCTCATAGGCGCAGCTCACGGGGCACACGATGCGGATACGCATAACCTACTTCTCCCCCATCTTGCGGGCGCGCTCGCGCACGTCCTCAATCGTGGAAGCATAGCGGAAAGCCTGCTCGGGCAGGTCATCGGCCTTGCCGTCGACAATCTCGGCGAAAGAGCGGACGGTATCCTCGACGCGGACGTAGACACCGGGGTTGCCGGTGAACTTCTCGGCGACGTGGAAGGACTGCGAGAGGAACTGCTGAATCTTACGGGCACGGTTGACCGTAAGGCGCTGCTCCTCGGACAGCTCGTCCATACCCAGAATGGCGATGATGTCCTGAAGGTCGGAGTACTCCTGCAGGAGCTCCTGGACCTTGACGGCGACACGGTAGTGCTCCTCGCCGACGATCGAGGGATCGAGAGCGTCGGAGGAAGATGCGAGCGGGTCGATAGCCGGGAACAGGCCGAGCGACGAAATGCTACGCGAAAGAACCGTGGTGGCGTCGAGGTGCGTAAACGTCGTGGCAGGCGCCGGGTCGGTCAGGTCGTCTGCGGGGACGTAGACAGCCTGGACGGAGGTAATGGAGCCCGTCTTGGTCGAGGTAATGCGCTCCTGGAGGTCGCCCATCTCGGTTGCCAGCGTGGGCTGGTAACCAACGGCGGACGGCATACGGCCCAGCAGTGCGGAAACCTCGGAACCTGCCTGGGAGAAGCGGAAGATGTTGTCGATGAACAGCAGAACGTCCTGGCCACGATCACGGAAATACTCAGCGGTGGTAAGGCCGGCCAGACCGATGCGCAGACGCGCTCCGGGCGGCTCGTTCATCTGACCATAGACCAAGCAAGTCTTGTCGATAACGCCAGACTCGCTCATCTCGAGGAACAGGTCGGTGCCCTCACGAGTACGCTCGCCGACACCGGTGAACACCGAGGTGCCGCCGTGCTCCTGGGCGAGGTTGTTGATGAGCTCCTGAATCAGAACGGTCTTGCCGACGCCGGCGCCGCCGAACAGACCCGTTTTGCCGCCACGGATGTAGGGCTCGAGCAGGTCAACGGCCTTGATGCCGGTTTCGAAGATCTCGGTCTTGGTGGTGAGCTCGTCGAAGCGGGGCGCTGCGTGGTGGATGGGATAGAACTCCTCCACCTCGGGCATGGGCTTACCGTCGACAGGCTTGCCCATCACGTTCCAAATGCGGCCGAGCGTCTTGGGGCCGACGGGCATCTTCATGGGCTCACCGGTATCGGTGGCGATGAGACCACGCTGCAGACCGTCGGTCGAGGACATGGCGACCGTGCGGACGACGCCGCCCGGAAGCTGGCTCTCAACCTCGAGAATCGTGCTCAGGTGACCGATCGGGGTCTCGGCCTCGACCGTGAGCGCGTTGTAGATCGGGGGCACCGCACCGTCAAACTTGACGTCGACGACAGGACCGATGATTCGCACGATGCGACCATCACCGGCAGTCGTCTTCTTGGTGGCTTCCTCGACCGCAAGCTTTACGGTGTTATTAGCCATTACTGTTCCTCCAATGCTGAGGCTCCGCCGACGATCTCGTTAATCTCGGTCGTGATCGAAGCCTGGCGCACGCGACTATACGTGCGGGTAAGGGTCGAGATGATCGCGGTGGCGTTTTCCGTCGCGGAGTGCATGGCCTTGCGGCGTGCACCCTGCTCGGCAGCCGCCGAATCGATCAGGGCCTGGTAGATGACCGTCAGGATATAAGACGGCACAAGCTTGCCGAGAACATGCTCGGGAGAGGGCACGAACTCGAACGTGGACGAGATGCGCTTAGGGGCGTCGGTCTCGTTCTTACGCGGACCGTGGGCCATAGCGATCATCTCGGGGTCGAGCGGCAACAGATGCTCGACGCGAAGCTCCTGATCCACGCGGTTCTTGGCGTGGTGGTAGACAAGCTCGACACGGTCAAGCTCACCGGCACGATACGCATCGCAGATATGAGAGGAGATCATGCGGGCCTGATTGAAATCGGGCTCAGAGGAGTTGCCCTCAAAGTGCATGACGACGTTTGCGCGGTCACGGAAATACGTGGCCGGTTTGCGCCCACACGCGATGATCTCGCACTCGATGCCGTCGTTCGCCCAAGAAGCGGCGAGCTTTTCGGCCGTGCGCTCCACCGTCGTATTGAAACCGCCGGCAAGGCCGCGGTCCGAGGCAATAACGACAATCAGGCCATGCTTGACGCTCTCATGCTTCTGCAGCATGGGATCGGTGCCCGAACAGGAGGCGTCGCCGGCGACCGTCAACATGACGTCGGTCAGCGCCTCCTTATAGGGCTCGGCCTGCTTGGAGCGATCGAGGGCACGACGAATCTTGGCCGTAGAGACCATCTCCATCGTGCGCGTGATCTGCTTGGTCGTGGTAACCGAGGAGATTCGCTTCTTAATGTCGCGAAGGTTGGCCATGGGGCTTAGTTCTCCTCTGATCCAGAAACATCCGAATGGTGCTTGGCCATGAACTGCTGCTTGAAGTCGCCGATGACGCGCAAGAGCTCAGCCTTGGTGTCATCATCGATCTTCTTGGCGCGAACCTTGTCGAGCAGCGAGCCAAAGCCATTGTCCATGTACTCGATGAGCTCGGCACGGAAAGGCAGCACGTCGGCGATCTCCAGGTCATCCAGGAAGCCCTCGTTGCCAGCGAACAGCGTAACGATCTGCTCGCCAACCTCAAACGGCTTGTAACGCGGCTGCTTCAGGAGCTCGGTCATGCGAGCACCGTGGGTCAGCTGCTTCTGAGTAGCCTCGTCGAGGTCGGAGCCGAACTGCGTAAAGCCAGCGAGCTCCTGATAGGAAGCGAGGTCCAGACGGAGGTTGCCGGCGACCTGCTTCATGGCCTTGGTCTGCGCATCGCCACCGACGCGGGACACGGAGATACCCACGTCGACTGCCGGGCGCTGACCCTGGAAGAAGAGCTCGGACTGCAGGTAGATCTGACCATCGGTAATGGAAATGACGTTGGTCGGAATGTAGGCCGAGACGTCGCCGTCCTGGGTCTCGATGATCGGCAGTGCCGTCATGGAGCCGTAACCGTTCTTCTTGGACATCTTGACGGCACGCTCGAGCAGACGAGAGTGCAGGTAGAAGATGTCGCCAGGATAGGCCTCGCGTCCGGGCGGACGATGCAGCGTCAGCGACATCTGACGGTAGGCCACAGCCTGCTTGGACAGGTCATCGTAGATGACGAGCACGTGGCCGCCGGGGTTGGTCTCGCTGGCGGGCTTGCCGTCCTCGCCGTTGTACATAAAGAACTCGCCAATAGCGGCACCGGCCATAGGCGCGATGTACTGCATAGGGGCGGAATCGGCAGCGGTGGCCGAAACGATGATGGTGTAGTCGAGCGCACCGTGCTGAGCGAGGGTCTCGCGGATGTTGGCAACCGTGGAGGCCTTCTGGCCGATGGCGACATAGATGCAGACCATGCCCTTGCCGCGCTGGTTGAGGATAGCGTCGATGGCGATGGCGGTCTTACCGGTCTTACGGTCACCGATGATGAGCTCACGCTGACCGCGGCCAATAGGCACCATGGAGTCGATAGCGAGCAGACCGGTCTGAACCGGCTCGCACACCGGGGTACGATCGATGACGCCGGGAGCCTTGAACTCGATGGGGCGACGGTGCGTAGCGACGATGTCGCCCAGGCCGTCGATGGGCTGGCCGAGCGGATTGACGACGCGGCCGAGCATGGCACGGCTCACGGGAATATCCATAACGCGGCCAGTGGTGCGGCACTCGTCGCCTTCCTTGATGGAGTCGACGGCACCGAACAGAACGGCGCCGACCTCGTCACGGTCAAGGTTCTGGGCAAGGCCGAAGACGGTCTCACCGGTATCGGAGCTCTTGAACTCCAGAAGCTCGCCTGCCATGGCGCTCTTGAGGCCGGAGACGCGCGCGATGCCGTCGCCTACCTCGTCGACCGTTGAAACCTCATGCGTATCGACCGTCGCGGAGAGGCTCGTGAGCTGCTCCTGCAGTTTCTTGGCGATATCCTGGGCATTGAGGGTTTCGGACATTAGGCTTCACCTCCGTACGAATTAGCAGAGTTTGCGAGGGTCTCCTGCGCGATGCGCAGCTGCGTCTTGACGGAAATGTCACGACGCTCGCCGCGGGCCTCGAGCACCAGGCCGCCCACGATAGACGGGTCGACCTGCTCGATAAGGAATACCTTGCGGCCGAAGTCCTGCTCGCATTTCTTAGTGATGGTTTGACGCAGCTCGTCGTCGAGCGGGATCGCCGTGGTGACGGTCACGCCCACTACATCCTCGTCTTCCTCGGCAACATACTTAAAGGCAGCTGCCACCTTGGGAAGAAGGTCGAGCTGGTCGCGCTTGGACATGGTGTCGAGCACGGCGATGATCTCGGGGCTGGCGCTAGCCAGACGCTCGATCATCTCGAGGTCCTCGAACACATGGTTCTCGGCCTTAGCGGCTTCCAGAAGGGAGCGCGCGTAGGTCTCGAGCACCTTGTCCTGATAGCGGCTAGTCGGCATTCAGGCTACCTGCTTCCTGGATGTAGCGCTCGATGAGCTTCTTCTGCTCGGCATCGTCCTCGAGTGCCTCGCCCACGATCTTGGTGGCGACGGCAACGGACAGGTCGGCGATGGAGCTCGCGGCACCGGCGTAGATGGACTTGCGCTCGTCCTCGACGGTCGTATGGGCCTTGGCGATGATCTCCTCGGCCTCCTTGTGAGCAGCCTCGATGATACGAGCGCGCTCGGACTCGGCGTCCTTACGGGCCTCGAGAACGATGTCGGCAGCCTGACGACGGGCGTCGGTGACGATCGAGTCGGACTCAGCGCGCTTGGCGATAGCCTCCTGCTTGGTCTTCTCGGCCTCGTCGAGGCTCTCCTCGATCTTCTTGCCGCGCTCCTCCATGGTTTTCATGATGCCCGGCAGGGCGACCTTGGCCAGCACGATCCAGATAATCAGGAAGGCGATAAGCGCCGGGATGAACTCCGCCATCTTAGGGATGAGGATGTCCGCACCGGCAGCGCCGTCCTCAGCGAACGCGGAAACCGGCATGAGCAGCGCGGCCGCGGACGCGGAGAGTGCGATCGCGCTCTTCTGGGATGAAAGATTCATACTTGACGCTCCGTGCTATTTAACGATCAGCGCGACAACGAAGCCGATCAGAGCCAGAGCCTCGCCGAAGGCGGAGCCCATGATGAAGACGGTGAACACGCGGCCCTGGACCTCAGGCTGACGGGCCATAGCACCCGTAGCACCCAGAGCAGACAGGCCGATAGCAAGACCAGCGCCGATAACACCGAGACCGTAACCGATAACTCCCACGATTCCTCCTTTGTCGTGCGTGTCTTATTTCACGCAGGATAACCTTTTTATAACTGCCGGACTCCATGGGTACGGGCACCGGCGGTTTAACGAATTGCCTTACCTTTAAGGCGCGAACGGAAGACTACTCCTCCTCCGCGACCTCCTCTGCCTCGGAGACATACACGGCGGTAAGAACCGTAAAGACGTAAGCCTGGATGGCGCCGACCACAAGCTCGATCGCATAGATCAGGATGAGGATGGCAAGCCAGGCAAGCGAAGGCAGGGCGCCGACGGCGTGGGCCGCGGAAACCTGCTGAAGCAGCGGCTGCATGAACATGCTCGCCATAATGGCGAACGAGCCCATGACCACGTGTCCTGCGAACATGTTGCAGAACAGACGGACGGCGAGCGTGATGAGGCGCAGGAAGGTCGAGAAAAGCTCGACGACCCACACAAGCACGTTCATCGGGAAGCTCACGCCCTGCGGGGCGAGGCTCTTGATGTAGCCGATCACGCCGTGAGCCTTGCATCCGTAGTAGATGAAGTACACAAAGGCGAAGATGGCGAGCGCGGCGGTGGAGCCGATTGCGCCGGTGCCGGGCTTCATTCCCGGGATCAGGCCGATCATGTTGTTGATCAGGATGAACAGGAAAAGCGAGCACAGGAACGGGAAGTGCTTCTTCCAGTTCTCACCCACGACGCCCTTTCCGATATCGTTCTCGACGTACTCGATGATGTACTCGAAACCGTTGACGAAGAAGCCCTTGGGAACCAGGGTCTGCTTCTTCTTGAACACGGCCAGGACGATCAGGAGCACGATCGTGGAGACGATCAGCCAAAACGAGTACTGCGTGATGCCGCAGCTCAGATCGCCCACGACAGGGGTGGAGCTGAACTCGCTGACCAGATGATTAATCTCATCAGGCAGCTTTTCAAAAATTTCCACGACTTACCTTTCGACCTCATGAGGATCTCGCAGCGCCTTGGCGACGCGAACCGTGCAGGCGGCCATAAAGGCCACGAAGCCGATCGCCTCGCCCAGGAGGAACATGCGAAATGCCTCTCCGAACAACACAAACACAACCAAGGTAAAGACGAGCAGGGCGATTGCCGAGACCGCCAGGCTCACCATACCCTTGAGCATGTCCGCATTCTGTTTATCGTCAAGAACCGGCTTGAGCGTAAAGACAAAGGGAAGGAAGGCAATTGCGCCCGCGATGGCGCCTGCAACGATAGCGAGCAGATCGGCTATCTGAAACACTGGCGTCCTCACTTTCCTTTTTAACGCTTCACAGAACAGTTCCCGCCAAACATTGGTGACTATTGTACGAGCCAATCGCTAAAGTACAACCGAAAAAGCATCGGTTAATACGCACCTGTTCGTTTTCTTAAGACCTTCTTTATGCCGCAGGTACGGTAATACGTTTTTCTCGAACCCTGCAGGGCAAAACGTCCGTTAACAGGAGTGCGCGCGGTCGCCTTTTGTTCGTCCGCGCGCACCGTTTCTTCGTATTTGCAGCCGCGGCCGTCTTAGCCCAGCGACTAGAGCGTGCCGTAGATGCGGTCGCCGGCGTCGCCCAGGCCGGGAACGATGTAGGCAGCCTCGTTGAGATGGTCGTCGATGGCGCAGGTATAGATATGCACATCAGGGTCCTTCTCAGCCAGCGACTTGAGGCCCTCGGGGGCCGCGACGATGCACAGCATGCGGATGTCCTTGACACCGCGCTCGCGCAGGTAGCTAATGGCCATCTCGGCCGAACCGCCCGTGGCGAGCATGGGGTCGACGACCAGGCAGATGCGCTGGTCGATATCCTTGGGCATCTTGCAGTAATACTCGTGCGGCTCGTGGGTGACCTCGTCGCGCTCCATGCCGATGTGGCCCACGCGAGCGGAGGGCACCAGGTCGAGGATGCCGTCGACCATGCCAAGGCCCGCACGCAGGATGGGCACGATGGCGAGTTTCTTGCCGGCAAGCTGCTTAAACGTGGCAGTGGCGATGGGGGTCTCGACCTCGACGTCTTCCATGGGCAGGTCGCGCATGGCCTCGTAGCCGTCAAAAAGTGCGAGCTCGCGCACGAGCTGGCGGAACTGGTTGGTGCCGGTGCTCTTGTCGCGCAGGATCGACAGCTTGTGCTGGACGAGCGGATGGTCGACAAGCGTCACACGGGACGTATCGTAGGTGACGGTCATGGGTTGATGCCCCTTTCATTGCGGCCGGAAGATGGCCTTGCTGACAAGGCGCATGGCGACGTTGTTGCCGCGCGCCGTGCATAAGTTTAACGGTTTGTTGTATCGAGCAGCTCGTCGCAACCCTACTGAGCGGTGTTGAGCGAACGCTTGACGGCATCACGCCAACCAGCGAGGTTGCTCTCACGGCGCTCGGCGGACATGTGAGGATGGAAGACTTTGACGATCTGAGCGTTTTGCTCCAGCTCCTCCAAATCCTCCCAATAGCCGACGGCAAGGCCTGCCAAGTACGCGGCGCCGATCGCCGTGGTCTCCACCGTCTCGCACTGCAGCACGGGGATATCCAGCAGATCGGCCTGGAATTGCATGATGAACTCGTTGCGCGAGGCACCGCCATCGACGGACAGGCGCTCAATCGAAAGTCCCACGTCCTGCTCCATGGCTCGTAGCACGTCATAACTCTGGTAGGCCATGGACTCGCAAGCCGCACGCACAATGGTCGCGCGACTCGAGGCACCGGTCAGGCCGCACACGATACCGCGAGCATGCGGGTCCCACCAGGGAGCGCCCAGGCCTGCGAAGGCGGGGACGAAGTAGCAGCCCTCGTTGTCGTTAATCGAAGTGGCGAGTTGCGCGGACTCACTCACGCTCGAGATGATGCCCATGTTGTTGCGCAGCCAGTTCATGGTTGAGCCGGCGGCAAAGATAGAACCCTCGAGCGCATAGCTGATTTTGCCGTCCGCGGCGATACCGATCGTGGAGACCAAACCGTTCTTGGATTCGACGATCTCGTCGCCGGTGTTCATGAGCATAAAGCAACCCGTGCCATAGGTGTTTTTGGTCTGGCCAGGATGGAAGCAGCAGTGGCCGAACAGCGACGCCTGCTGGTCGCCCGCCACGCCCATGATGGGTGGCATGTTGGTCATGATGTCGCTCGCGACGCGGCCGTAGTCGCCCGAGCTCCAACGAACCTCGGGCATCATGGAACGCGGGACGTCGAAAAGTGCCAGCAGATCGTCGTCCCAATCGAGCGTATGGATATTGAAGAGCGCGGTGCGGCTGGCATTGGTGTAGTCGGTGGCAAAGACCTGACCGCCGGTGAGGTTGTAGATGAGCCAGGTGTCGATGGTGCCGAACATGAGGTCGCCCGCCGCCGCGCTCTCACGCGCACCATCGACGTTGTCGAGGATCCACTGCACCTTGGAAGCCGAGAAATACGGGTCAAGCGTAAGTCCCGTGCGGGAGCGCACCAGCTCCTCGCAACCCTGTTCAACCAACGCGTCGATCGCCGGCGCGGTACGACGGCACTGCCATACGATGGCGTTATAGATGGGCTGGCCGCTCACGCGGTCCCAGACCACCGTGGTCTCGCGCTGGTTGGAGATGCCGATGGCGGCGATGCGATCGAAATGGATGCCGCTCTTAAACTGAACCTCCATCATCACGCCGATCTGGCTGGCAAGCACCTCCGTGGGATCCTGCTCCACCCAGCCGGGGCGCGGGAAGCTGGTTTTGACGCTACGACGCGCCTGGGCAACGATGCAGCCGTATTCGTCGACAATGGCCGCGAGTACCGAGGTAGTGCCGCAGTCGAGCGCCATGATGTAGGAACCGCCAAAGTTAAACGAGGCATCTTCCATGCCCAGGCTGCCCAGATTCAACGACATCGCTTACACCCTTCTATTGCATCGGGTCGGACAGGACCCGCTCGATCTCTGATGCGGGAAGTGCGCCTTGGCGCAGGATCTGGAGCCCGCCGTGCTGGAACGACACGATGGTCGAGGCGTCGCGACACGGGGTCTCACCGGCGTCGACGGCAACATCGACCCCCTCCAGGATGCGACCCTCGACGGCGGCAAAGCTTGCCGGCGAAGGCGCGCCGTGCGTGTTGGCGCTCGTGCAGGCAAGGGGACTGCCGCAGGCGCGGATGAGCGCTTGGACCACGGGAGAGGCCGAAGCGCGCAGGGCCACGGTGTCGTCGGCAGCGCGCATAAAGGTCGGCACGCAGGGGGCTGCCTTGACCACGATAGTCAGGGCTCCCGGCCAGCATCGTCGCGCGAGTACGCGGGCATCTTCCGGGATATCCACGCCATAGCGGTCGAGTGCTTCGACGCCATCGACCAGCCAAGCGACGGTTTGCGTGAGCTCACGTTGCTTGAGAGTGAAGATACGGCGATAGCCGGTGCCGAGCGCAGGAACTGCGGCGCCATTGACGGCAGCCTGCGGATCGCGCGGCCACGATGGGAATTCGCTTGTATCTTGGGGCACGGCGTCCGAGAAGGCGTTGACTGCCACGGCGACACCGTAGACGGTCTCGGTCGGAATCAAGGCCAGGCCGCCGCGGCCGAGCACCTCGGCCGTGCGCTCGACGGCAAGCCGATGCGGCTCGCGCGTTCCCTCGTATACCCGATAGACCGTCTGCATGTGTATGCCAGCCCCTTACGCTCCGGTGCAAGTTTGTTTACTGTGGGGCATTCTCGCACGAAACATTCAACCTATTTGCCCAGAGCGCATGTTGGTTTGGTGAGCGGCTCTAGTAGTCGGTGAAAGTGAGGGGGTTAATTGAAGATTTTTAGCGCGCAAGCGTAACGGTACGATCGGGAAACTCGATGCTTGCAACCAGTTTTCCGCCGAGGCTCTCTGCGTACCTGCTCAGCGTGTCGAGCCTCATCGAACCCAACTCCCCACGCTCGAGCTCGGATACACGTTTTTGAGAAACGCCCATCGACTGGGCGACCGACGCCTGTGTTAGATCTTTTAACCTGCGAATCTGAGCAAGCTTATAGGCTTCGATACGATCGCGAGTCCTCTCCTGCTCGGCGGTAATGGAGTCGCGTGTTATCCCGCGAGATTCCATATACTCATGCAGTTCCATCTCGATCGAGCCTCCTTACGTGGCGACGGTATATTTGCTCGGCCCTTGGAATGTTGATCGCATACCAACCGTTCCATTTTGCCCTTGACGATCCCGCTCGCGACTTATCACCCGCCAATAGCAATACCGCCTGGCGCTTGGGGTCAAAGGCGAAGAGGATGCGAATCACCTGCCCACCACACGACGTCACTCTCAGCTCCTTTAAATGATGAAGCTTCGAGCCCTTTACGCGGTCAACCAGCGGACGACCAAGGCTGGGACCTTCCTTCTCGAGCACCAAAAGGTCTGCATAAATCTGCTTCAGCGTAGCTTCATCCTGCTCATCAAGCCAAGGTTCAATGTAATCAAGCACGATACGGTACCGATGCAGCTGATTTGACATACCTTTCTCCTTCTATAGTAGAAGTTTTACGGTATATTGCAAGGACAAACTTGCGCAAATGTCTATTTATTCAGCTTAAATACGCTGTTTGGGCTCGGTGACGATGGCTCGAACGATGCGGGGACGATCGGTGAGGTCGTGGACGATACGCACGTCCGAAAGGCCTGCCTGGCGACAGAGCTCGGCCGCGGCGTCGAGCGCGCCCTCGTAGAGCTCGCAGGCAAACAGGCCGCCGGCACGCAGCATGTAGGGCGCCGCGTTGAGCAGGCGGCGGAAGATATCGAGACCGTCGGCACCGCCCTCGAGCGCCAGATCGGGCTCAAAGTCCTTGACCTCATGCGGCAGCGAGCGCATGACATCGGTGGGGATGTAGGGCGGGTTGGAGACGAGTACGTCAAAGGTGCCCCACTCTTCGCGGGGAATGGAACTCACCAGGTTGGTGAGGCTGAAGGCGACCTCGTCGGACGTGAGGCCAAGCGCATCGCGGTTTTTGGTAGCAAGGTCGATGGCGCGCGGCTCGATATCGGTAGCAGTGCAGGTAACGTGCCCGCGGCGCTCCCAGGCAAGGGAGAGCGAAATGCAGCCCGTGCCGCAGCCGACCTCGAGAACGCGGGCAGTGCGGGGCTCGGCTGGGGCAGATACGTTAGCCTCGGCGGCATCTTGCGCGGGAGTCGCCTGTTGGTCGTTGTCCTCAATGGCGATGCCGTATTCGTCGAGCTCGGGCTCGGGGGTTTCCATGGCCTCTGCTTCTGCCGCTTCGGTTTCTGCTGCCTGCGCGGCGGCTTCCTCGGCCTCGCGGTCGGCCAGTTCCTCGGCATAGGCGCGGCTACCCAGTACGTCGCCGCCTAGCGCCGCCTCATCGGCAGCCGTCAGGTTAGCGGCGCGGCGCTCGGCGGTCGCCCGTTCGTCTGCCAGCGCGGCCTCGGCCTTGCGTGCCTCCTCGACCTCATCGTTCCAAGGCAGCTCAACACGCTGACGGGCGGCAGCCTCGGGGCTCAGCACCTCGGCATCCAGATAATTGAGGACTTCCTCGACGAGCATCTCGGTCTCGGGACGCGGAATGAGCACGCCGGGGGCGCACGCGACGTCAATCATGCGAAACTGCGTGCTGCCCGTGATGTATTGCAGCGGCTCGCCCTTAGCGCGGCGGACAACGGCCGCATGCATGGTCTCGAGCTGGGACGCGTTAAGCGTCTCGTCCATACGCATATATAGGTCAATACGCGCCAGGCCCGTGGCAGCGCAGAGCAGCCACTCGGCAGAAAGACGGGGGTGCTCCTCGCCGCGCTCGGCCAGGTACTCCTTGGTCCACTCGAGACAACGCTTGATGGTCCAAATCTCGTTTGCCATGGGGCCCTCCCCTCTTAAGCGCCGGGCGGCGCGCGAATGTCGGAGCAGATTGTACGCGAGGCCAGCGCTTGGCAAGGGACGATTAAAGGCAATTATCGAGAATCAGCCCAGATTTTTGTACCGGGCTTGCTCAAAGTGTACATTCGCTGACGTCTAAATTTGCATTCGTCAAGCTTTTGGCAAGGTTGACCCAAAACTGACCAATATCTAACCAAGAACTTGCCAAATCACTTGACGAACAACGCGGTAAAAATCACCCCGCGACTTCTCGGACGATTTTTCGAGCAATATTTTCAATAGCAGATGCACGCCATTGATTACTTTCAGCAGGTAGACAGCTTAAAGGTTATCAAAGCCGTTTGAATAACATCTCAAAGCAATGTGCCCAACCTAGTCATTTAAGAACGTCCCCAATGACCACCGCATCCGGAACAAGGCAACGCCGCAGGTAGAGGACGGACAGCGAGCGGGTCACATTTGAGACAAGGTGACGTGAAACGAAAGGGCGCTGACCTTCTGGTCGCGCCCTTGAAGTTGAACGTCAGATTGTCCAAATGCGGCCCGCGCAGCGTCGGCTGGTCCGCCGTTCGGTAGAACGGCGGAACCTAAACGGCCTGCGCCAACTTCTCGGCTCGCTCGGCGGCGGCGAGCGCCTCGATGACGGTGCCGAGCTGATCGCCCAGAAGGACGCCGTTGTAGGTGGAGTTGAAACCGATGCGGTGATCGGTCACGCGGTCCTGGGGCTGGTTGTAGGTACGGATCTTCTCGGAACGGTTGCCGTGGCCGATCTGGCTCTGGCGCTCGGCACCGAGCTCGGCCTGCTGCTTCTCGAGTTCCATCTCGTACAGACGGGCGCGCAGCATCTGCATGCAGACCTCGCGGTTCTGGATCTGGGAACGCTGCTCCTGCGACTGCACCACGGTGTTGGTGGGCAGGTGGGTGATGCGCACGGCGGAGTAGGTGGTGTTAACGCACTGACCGCCAGGACCGGAGGCGCAGTAGGTGTCGATGCGCAGGTCGGACTGGTTGATCTGGACGTCGATCTCCTCGGCCTCGGGAAGCACGGCGACGGTGGCCGTAGAGGTCTGGATGCGGCCCTGGGACTCGGTCTTGGGAACGCGCTGGACGCGGTGCACGCCGGACTCGAACTTCATGACGGAGTAGACGCGGTCGCCCTCAACCTTGAACTCGATGGACTTAAAGCCGCCGGCCTCGCTGGGGCTGGAGTCGAGCACGGTGGTCTTCCAGCCGCGCAACTCGCAGAAGCGCTGATACATCTTGTAGAGGTCGCCGGCAAAGATGGCAGCCTCGTCGCCACCGGCGGCGGAGCGAATCTCGACGATGGTATTCTTGTCGTCGTTGGGGTCGCTCGGGATGAGCATGTACTTGATGTCTTCCTCGAGCTGGGGAAGCTTCTCCTCGTTCTCGGAGATGTCCATCTGGAGCATTTCCTTCTCGTCCGCGTCGGTGGTGTCGCGGAGCATCTCCTTGGCGGCCTCGATGTCATCGAGCGCGCCGATGTACTCGCGCGAAGCGGCGATGAGGTCGGACTGGTGCGCGTACTCCTTGTTGAGGCGCGTGAACTCCTTGATATCGGAGGCGACGGCCGGGTCGGAAAGCTTCTTCTCGAGCTCCTCGTAGGCCTTAATGATCTTTTCGAGCTTGTCGCGCATGGCGGGACTCCTTTATGTGCGTGAAGGTGAAAATCGGCAGAGTTGATGGGGCGCGCGGCGCCACTGCGGGGGTAAGCCCAGCTAGAACATGTCGATCTTCAGATACATGCGCATCCCTTCGCGTATGGGGTACATAGTTGCGGTCTAACCCATATATGATAGCGTGCGCAGGCAAACCTGCATATAACCCGCACGGAATGATTGGTGCAAACAAACCTGACCCCATTGCACCAAGGGCTTCCTTTTTGGCTAGAGCGTATGGAGCAGGGCGATGAGGAAGCGCACGCCCTGGAGGTAGGCGCGGCGGGTGATGCGCTCGTTGGTGCCGTGGACGCCGCGGTCGCACTCGTCATCGTCGACCACAAAGGCCGAGAAGCGAATGCACTCGGAGCAAATGCGCTGGTAGTTGGCAGCGTCGGTCGCGCCGATCACGGTCGAGGGGACAATCGCCAACGGCTCGAATGATCCGTTTTCCTCCGTCCCCTTTGGATCACGGAAATAGCGGGCGGCGATGGCGCGAACGGCCTCGAGTCCCGGTCCACCAACGCGCGGGGACGGCGAAGGCTCGGAGCTGCCGGGGCCAAGTTCGACCTCCACACGTCCGGCAAGGCCCGCCGCGGCAACCGCCTCGCGGCAGCGCGCCACAACGTCGGCCACGCTCGTGCCCTCGAGCATGCGGAAGTTAATGTTGGCCCACATATCCTGCGGCATTACGTTGGCGCCGGTGCTGCCACCCTCGATCTGCGTGGGCGCGCAGGTGGTCGTCACCAGCGGATAGAGCTTCTTGCTGGCGAGGCACTCGCGCACGATGGTGTCCTTGTTGGAGGCAATCTCGTCGGCCGTGTAAAGCCCCAGCTCGACGAGCTGTGCGGCAAGCAGGTCCGTGACGCGCGTCGGCCATTCGATATCGCAGATTGCGGTGATGGCACGGCTCAGCACCTCGAGCGATGTGCCGCCGTAGGGGTTGGACGAATGCCCGCCCTCACTCTTCGTCTTGAGCACAATATCGGCGTAGCCCTTCTCGGCAAGGTCGGCATGCATAAGCCAGCCCTCGCCCGCGCCGTACTCGGCAGCTGGAACGATGCGGTAGTCACCCTCGTCGATCAGGTACTCAAGCTCAATGCCGCGCTCCTCGAGCGCGCGGCCGATGGCGCCTGCGCCGTACTGCGTAGTCTCCTCGTCCTGGCCAAAGGCCAGGAGCAGCGTGCGCTCGTGCTGCCAACCGTGCGCCAGCGCATACTCAACCGCCTCGAGAATGCCTGCGACCTGGTCTTTCATATCGATGGCGCCGCGACCCCAAATGTAGGTGTCGTCTACATGCCCGCTAAAGGGGGCGTACGTCCAGTCGTCCTCGGTACCCGGCACCACGGGGACCACGTCCATGTGACCCATGAGCACAACGGGCTTGAGTGCGGGGTCGGAGCCGGAAAGCGTCACCAGCAACGAATGATCGATGAGCTCGACCTTACCCGCTGTAAATACGTGCGGCCAGGCCCGCTGCATATAGGCGCGCAGGTCGTCGAACGGCTGCCAGTCCACTGCCTCGGCATCCATACTCGAGATGGTCGGGAACGACAGCACGCGGCCCAGGCGCTCGCACGCACCAGCCTCGTCCAGATCGGCAAAATCATCCTCATGCGCAAAGAAGCGCCAAACCTCGGCCATGACATCCTTTCGATTGTGACGACAAGGGCCGCCCCACCGGAGCGGCCCTGCCACATAAGCGCTTGCGGTTGGTTATTTGTCCTCGAGATAACGCGAGAGGAACTCGCGGGTACGTTGGTGCTTGGGGTTGCCGAAGAGCTCGGCCGGCGCGGCATCCTCGAGCACCACGCCCTTGTCCATGAAGACCACGCGGTCGGACACCGTGCGGGCAAAGGCCATCTCGTGCGTGACGACGACCATGGTCATGCCGTCGGCAGCGAGCTTGCGCATGACCTCGAGTACCTCGCCCACGATCTCGGGGTCGAGTGCGGAGGTCGGCTCGTCGAACAGCATGATCTGCGGGTTCATGCATAGGGCACGAGCGATGGCCACGCGCTGTTTTTGACCACCGGACAGGCGACCCACGGCGGCGTGCGCGAACTTCTCGAGCCCCACGCTCGCCAGATGCTCCAGCGCGACCTTCTCGGCCTCGGCCTTGCTCATCTTTTTGAGCGTGACGGGCGCGAGCGTGCAGTTGTCGAGCACATCCATGTTGTTGAACAGGTTAAAGCCCTGGAACACCATGCCGATGTCCTCGCGCAGCTTGTTGATGTTGCAGCGCTCGGCCGTGAGGTCCTGGCCGTGGAACCAAATGTGGCCCGCGTCCGGAGTCTCGAGCAGGTTGAGGCAGCGCAGAAAGGTCGATTTGCCCGAGCCTGAGGCGCCGATAATGGTGACGACCTCGCCGGGGTTAACGGACAGGTCGATGCCCTTGAGCACCTCGAGCGAGCCGAAGCTCTTGCGCAGGCCCTCGACGCGGATGAGCGGCTCATTGGTCTGTGCGGCGGCCGCGGTGCCGGTAGTGGCGGTATCTGCCATGATGATTCTCCTCGTCTTGAGCCTAGTTGGAGCTGGGCAGCGTGACCGGAGCCTCGGCGCCGAGCTTTTTGCCAAAGGCCTCGAGCAGGCGGCTCGCCACGAGCGTCAGGATCAGGTAGACCACGAGCGCCACGCAGTAGACCTCCATCTGGCGGTAGTACACGCCGGCGACGGTGGTGGTGGCGTACATGAGGTCAAACACGCCGATAACCGAGAGCACCGACGAATCCTTGATGTTGATGATGAGCTCGTTGGTGAGCGCCGGAATCGCGTTTTTAATGCCCTGGGGGAACACGACTTTGCGCATGGCTTGCCACTGCGACAGGCCCAGCGAGCGTGCTGCCTCGGCCTGGCCGGGATCGATGGACTCGATGCCGCCGCGCAGGACCTCCATCATGTAGGCGGTGGAGTTGAGCGAGATGGTGACGAGGCCGGCGGTGAAGGTGCTCCAGATCTGGTTGGCCTGGGCGGTCTCGAAGCCCATGCCGCGCAAAACGGTGAAGCCCGCGTAATAGATGAGCAGGCCCTGGACCATCATGGGCGTGCCGCGCACGATGGTGGAGTAGATGGTCGCAAAGCCGCGGCCGATACTCTTAAAGAAGCGCACCAGGTCGTTATCCACGCGGTCGAAGGTCTGAATACGCAGGAACACAAAGAGCAGTGCCAGGAAGAATGCGATGACGGTGCCGAAGGTGGCAAGCGCGATGGTGATCTCGATACCGCGAATGAAGAAGTCGCCGCTCTTGTAGGTCATGTAGACCAGGCTCGACAAAAAGTCGCTGGGGTTGGAATCCGAGACAATGCTCACCTGCACCAGGTCGATAAACGACATGACGCAGCGGTCGATAAAGAAAACTGCCGCGATGGCGACCACGACGTAGCTGCCTAAACGTGCTCCACGACGGAAACGCTCGGATGCGAACGGCGACTTTTCGCGATAGTCGCTCCAGTGCATAAGCTTGGTGACCAGCGCCGCCGCCGACACGACGAGCCACGCCCACAGGATTGCCCAAAGGCAATCTTGAAACACGCCCGTGGGAGCCAAGAAGCTCAGCGGTGTGGGGTTGCGCTGGCTAAACGCCAGGCCGAGCGCCGCGATAACGCTCGTGCCCAGGTACACATAACGGTGGTCGGCCTTGATAAAGGAGGCCAGACGATTGATGGTTTTCATGCTGCCTCCCTATGCCGGCTGACGATCGAGGCACGCGTCCCACATTTGGTCGCGTTCCTCTTGGCTAATGCCCTTGAGTGTCTTGTCGATGAGCTTAAGGAGCTTGTCCGAGCCCTTGCGGCAGCCGACGTTTGCCGCGACCTCCTGCTTAAAGCCCTCGCCCTCGGCAAAATGAATGGGGACAATGCCCGGGTTTTGGGCCATATAGCCCTTCTCGTTCTCGGTGTTGTAGGTCACGGCGTCGCAGGTGCCCTGCAGCAGGTTCGAGAACACCGTGGGGACGGAGTCGACCGGGTTTTTGTGCACAACGCCCGGAATCTCGTCGATGACGGTATCGAGCATGGTGTCCTTTTGGCCAAGGACCGTAGCGCCACTAAAGTCGCTGAGCTTGGTGGCGTTTTGGTAGGGGGAACCCTCTTTTACAAACAGGCCAAAGTAGCCAATGAAGTACGGGTCGGAGAAGCCGACCGACTCCTCACGCTCGGGCGTGGCGCTCATACCGGCGATGATGAGGTCGATCTGGCCGTTGTTGAGCGAATCGATGAGACCCGAGAAGCTCTGTTTGACGGCAACGGGCTCGCCGCCGAGGGCCTTGCAGACGATCTTGGCGATTTGCACGTCGTAGCCATCGGCATAGGCGCCCTGCACGTTGTCGATGGGGATGGTGTACTCGCTGGCCTCGGAGACCTGCCAGTTGTACGGGGCGTAGGCTGCCTCCATACCGATGCGGATCTTGTCCTTGCCGATCACGGAATCGGACAGGTCGTCGCGACCGCCGCCCGTCGTGGGCTGAACTACTTCCAGCGTGGAGGGGCGCTGGCAACCGGCAAGTGTGCCGGCGACGACAGAAGCGCTCGCAGCGAGAGCGCTACCCAAAAAGATGCGACGGCTGCATATCGGCTGGGTATGCGCGCCGCATTGATGGGGAGAATGCATAATCTGCCTTCCCTGTTGAATCGTATGCTGACGACTTAACAGGATATACGCCAGCGACCAGCGGCGCAGCACAAGCTCGAAAAATTAATAGACACACGGTAGTCATTGGGGACGTCGATGTTTTGGCAATGCCGGCGAGCGACGTCCAGAGCGAACAAGTGGCATGAAAAAGGCAAGGCATGACCAGAAGGTCTATGCCTTGCCTTATGAATGACAAATTATCGCTCTGGACGGCGCGCGGCATCGACCGAGCGGCGGAACCTCTAGAGCAAGGTGACGCTAAAGCTGCGTTTATCGGTAGCGCCGGGGGCCAGGGTGATGGTGTTGGCCTTGTGCTCAAAGACATCGTCCTCGGTGTCCATGGTGGTGTGACCGGTCCAGGGCTCGAGCGCCACAAACGGAGCGTCGTTGGCGGCAGACCACACGCCAATGTACTTAAAGCCCTCAAAGTCGATCTTGACGCCGTGGCCCGACTTGCGACCGCGCAGCGTAAGCGTGGAGCCCGGGGTATCGGTGAACATGATGGCATCGTTATCGAAGCTGCGATGCGTGATGGGCAGCACGTCCGAGTTATTGGGAGCCTTGTAGCTGCCCTCGAACGTCATAAGACCGTCGGGCGTGATGATGGGAGCCTCGTTAGTCCAAGCCTCGGTAAACGCCAGCTCGTAATCCTCGAATGCCTCGTCCTCGGCACCGGGAGCCGGTACGTTAAACGCGGGGTGGCCGCCCACCGAGAACGGCAGGTCCACGTCGCCGGTATTGGTGACGGCAAAGGTCTGGGTAAGCGTGGCGTCACCAGTCAGGGCATAGGTCATGTTGAGCTTAAAGTGGAACGGAAAGGCCTTGAGCGACTCGGGCGTATCGGTGATCTCGTACGTTACCGAGGAGCCGTCCTCCGAAACCTCGACTAGCTTGTGCTCGACGATGCGCGCGAGGCCGTGGCGCGGCATCTCGCAGGTGCCAGCCGCAGACGTTGCCGTGTTGTTGCGCAGTGAGCCCACGATGGGGAACAGAATGGGCGCGTGCTTACCCCAAAAGGCGGGGTCGCCCTGCCACAGATACTCGTTGCCGTTGAGAGCAAGGCTCGTGAGCTGGGCGCCCATGGAATCGATGGCCGCGGTGAGGCCGCCGCGCTTGATGGTAGTGACGGTAGACATGCTACTTCCTCCAAAAGTAAACAATAGTGTCGAGGGCTATTGTCCCACTCTTGGCGGTGGGACGGGACGGCAGGCGATTATTGAGTAGCCATAGCGGAATGAGCGGCGAGCGCCTACTGGGTATCTACGTAAAGGTCGAACCCGCCCTGCGGTGTGGTGTCGACCGTGTCGGGCGCCTGTGAGTTAAAGTTCACGGGAACCATGCGCTTTGAGGCGCGGAAGCGCGTGCCGTCGGTGGCGACGGGCGGTTCATCGACCGTGAGCTCGTAGTCGCCAGGCTTGAGCTCGATGCCGTCACCAGCGGAATTGACGTATTGATACTCGTCAATCGTCTGCCCTTTGAGCGTGCGCCCCACGATGTGGATGAGCATTTGGCTGTCGCCGCGCGCGGTGTCCCACGTCGCGCCGTCCTTGACCTCGACCGACACATGTACCGAACGCGTGCGGCCGAGCGATTGCTCGACAGACATCTCGACCTTGGCGGCGTCTTTTCGCTGCTGCTCGACATGGCTCCAGACGTTTCCAATTACCGAGCAGGCGATAACGCCGGCCATAAAGGCGATAAGGATGGGGCCGAGCGGCGAGCGGCGTCCTGCATCTTCCTCGCGAGACAGATTGGGGCGACGTGTGGGTGCGGGCGCCTGAGCGCCCTGCGAGGGCACGTCGAGAATGCTGAAGGATGCCGTGCTGTCGGGATCGATAGTGTGGCGCGGCTGCGGGGTCTTTGCCGGCGAGATCGACATGTCGGCTGGCTCGCCGAGCGTGGCCGTAGCGTCGGCCTTGGCCTCGTCTGCCTCGGCCTGGGCCCAAGCTTGTTCGAAGGTCAGGGGCTCGACGGGGTCGAGGGCGGCGTCCGAGTCGGCGGCGGCGTTGCCGGTCTCGTCCTCGTCGCTCGACACGTCACGCGGCGCGGGCTCGTCCCACCCCTCGTCCGGAGCCTCACCCTCGCTATACCACCATTCAAAGTTATCGATATCCATACGGGGCGCCCCTTAGGCCTCGCAAATAAACACTCGCTAGTCTTATACCCCCAGACGACACCGAAGCTCACCCGCGCCGGACACGAAAACCGTCACAACATTCGACGCTTTTCCTCGTTTTCGAGATTTTCATCGAATGTTGTGATGGTTTGGGCGACTGGCCGGCAGCGCAATGTGACAAAGGAACTGCCCCTTTGTCACATTCTGTTAGAGTTGCAGGGATTGAATCCCGCTTATCAATGCGACATTGGAGTGACAACCTTGATCGCCGCAACCACGCCTAAAAGTAAGTCAACCGCCGCCGCGCTCTCCCTTGCGCGCACCAAGCTCTGCCTGGCGCTGCTCGTGCTGTTGGGATTCTCGCTCGGCTGCTCCGAGTTCGTGGTCATCGGCATCGAAAGTGACTTGGCAACGGAACTCGGCGTATCGCTTGCCACCGCAGGCCAACTTATTAGCGTGTTCGCACTGGTCTACGCTATCGCGACGCCGGTGCTCGCGCTCAGCACGGGGCGTTTTCGCCGCTACCAGCTGCTCGTGTGCTACAGCATCGTCTTTGTGCTCGGCAACCTGGTCATGGCGTTGGCGCCCAACTTCCAGGTGCTCTTTATCTCGCGCATTGTCCTGGGCTCCGTCTCGGGCGCACTGCTCGCCGTAGGCGTGACGTACATCCCTGAGCTTCTGTCCCCGCAGCAAACTTCGCTTGCCATCTCGGTAGTGTACGGTGCGTTTTCCGTGGCGATGGTCTTTGTGACCTCGATTGGCAAATTTGTGGCCGACACGCTCGATTGGCACGTGGCCATGTACGGCACGCTGGCCTTTGCCGTTTTGATCTGCGGAGCGCTCGTGGCGTTTATGCCGCGCGCCGGGCAAACCGACGAGCCTGCCACCTTTCGCGAGCAGGCGGGTCTGCTGCGCGAGCCGAGCATCATCACTGGCATGCTCATCTTCTTGTTTGGCGTGGGGTCGGTCTATGTGTTCTACGGCTACGTGACGCCTTATCTTGAGCAGGTGCTGGGCATGGGCACGGTCGAAGCCAGTACCACGCTTATGGCCTACGGCGTGTTCTGCCTGGTCTCGAACATCCTGGGCGGATGGATCGATGCGCGCTTTGGCATGAAGGCGCTGCTTGTGACGTTTGTGCTGCAGGCGGCGGCATTGTTTGGGCTGTTTGCCGTAGGCGCTGCCATGCCGCTCGCACTTGTCTTTGTCTTTAGCCTGGCGATGCTCATGTACCTGTTCTCGGTGTCGTGCATCACGCACTTTATGGACGTGGCACGCAGCCGCCACCCCAAGTCGATGGTGCTCGCGAGCTCGGTAGAACCCATGGCGTTTAATGTCGGCATTTCGTTTGGCACCGCGGTGGGCGGCGCCGTGGTAAGCGGAGCTGGCATTGCCTACGTTGGCGCGGTCGGTGCCGTGTTCTCGCTTGTGGCCTGGGCGCTCACGCTGGTGACGATTAAGTTGGCTCGCTGGGAGCGCAAGCGGGCGAGGGCGCAGGCGTAGATGCGATACTCGAGCTCGATGATGGCGATCGAAAGGAAACCGCATATGCAACGTGTACTGTTTATCTGCCATGGGAATATCTGCCGCTCGACGATGGCTGAGTCGGTGTTTACCGAGCTGGTGCGCCGCGCTGGACGCGAGGCGGAGTTTGTCATTGATTCCGCTGCAACGTCGACCGAGGAGATCGGCAATCCGCCGCATCGTGGCACCGTTGCCAAGCTGCGTGAAGTCGGGATTCCCGTCGTTGCGCACCGCGCCCGCCAGGTGCGTCGCGCAGAGTATGGTAACTGGGACCACATTGTCTATATGGATGCCGAGAACGCGCGAGGTCTGCGTCGCATTTTTGGCAGCGACCCCGATGGCAAGATCTCGCGCCTGCTCGATTGGACCGATCGCCCCGGCGACGTGGCCGATCCCTGGTACACCGGCAACTTCGATGCCACCTACCGCGATGTGCTCGCCGGCTGCACGGCCATGCTCGAGCAGTTATAGGCAAGCGAGCACGCGGACGCACGTGCCACGCCATCGGCATAAAACGAGCGTGGATGATCTCCCACTTTGAGCGTTCAAGCGCGCTCTAAACGGGAGAAAATCCACGCTCAACTACTCGTCGACGATCTCGGCGAGCCAGACGTTCAACGTATCGACCTCGGGACAGCAGAACTTTGCCGTGCCGGGCTCGTTGCCGGGCACGGTACCGCCATAGCGCAGGATGTCGATATAGGGAAAGCCCACATGGCAGGCCATGGCGCACATCTTGCCGCGGTCGCGGTCGAAGTCGAAGACGTCACCCGGCTTGTGCCCGTGATGGCAGCGGCATGTGCCCAGCTGGTCCACGCAGCTAATGCGAATACGCGGACGCTTGCCACGCGGCGCGCCGAGCGGCTTGTTCTCGCCCGCCGCCTCGGTACTGCTCTCGTCGGCGTTACTCATGGTCAATCACATCCAGGCAGGCCTCGATGGGAAGGCCGGCGGACTTATCCTCCTGGTCGGCATTGCGCTCGATAAGCTCGGCTACCACGCGCATGGCATCGCTCGTCGCGCGCTGCAGACTCCAACCTGCCATAACGCGGCCGACGAGCACCGCCGAGAACGTGTCGCCCGTGCCCGGGAAGTAGACCGGGATCAGGTCGAAGGGAATCGTAAAGTACTCCCCCGCCACATGGTCGTAACCGATGACGACATTCGCACCGTCGACCACAGCGCTCGTAATGACCACCGACTTGGCGCCCAAGGCACGCACGGCATCCACAAGAGCGCGGCCCTTATCGGGCGTGATTTGCTCGGCAATGGGCGTATCGGTGAGCAGGCACGCCTCGGTGTAGTTTGGCACCGCATAGTCGGCGCACTCGAGCAGGCTGCGCATGAGGCCGATCGTGGACTCGGGCACGCCGGCGTAGAGCTTGCCGTTGTCGCCCATGATGGGGTCGACGAACACCTTGGTGCCCTTTTGCGCGCGACGGTGGCAGAAGGCCGAAATAATGCGCGTCTCTTCCTCGGTCACGATAAAGCCGGTGGAGATGGCGTCGAACTCAAAGCCGAGATCCTCCCAGATGGCGAGGCTCTGGCGCACGTACTCGGTGGTGTCATGGATGTAGAACTTGGGATAGTTGAGCGTATCGGACACAAGTGCCGTCGGCAGATTGTGGATACGGTAACCCATGTGCGACAGCACCGGCAGCATGGCGGAAAGCGCAACCTTGCCGTAGCCGCACATATCGTTGATCAGCAGCAGCTGAGTGTTCTTCATGAGGGTCTCCCTTGGTTCGGGCACGGCGCAGCAGCGCCACAGTGCGACTAAGTGTAGCGCAGGGAGCGTTTGCAGCGTCGAGCCGTTACGCGGTTTGGCAAAACCGCGTAACCACTAGTTTGGTACCTTGACATTCATTTCTCATGCTCCTAGATTAGTTAGGCACAAAACAATTCATCTACCTAACTAAAGAAAGGAGCGAAGATTAGATATGTGTGTTGAACCACACGCCCATCCGCATGAACCCGGCGACGACCCCTCGCAGCCGGCAGACGAGCCCGAGACTCAGTCCAAGGAGGACCGTCTCGCCAAGAGAATCCTCCATGGGCTGGGGTTTTGCGGCCATTACATGCATTTTCACGGCGGCGGCATATCTGGCAAGGCGCCTATTGTCTGCCTACTCGCCAAGCAGCCGACCGGCGAGCTGTCCCAACAGGAGCTCGGCATGCACTTCGACCTCAAGCCGGGGTCCCTTTCCGAGATTCTGTCCAAGCTCGAAATGGGCGGCCTCATCGAGCGCAGTCGCAATCCCAAAGACCGTCGGCAGCTCACCATCCGCCTGACCGATGCGGGATGGGAAAAGGCCCGCGTTGAGCAGGCAGCCCGCATTCGCTTTAGAAAACGGGCCTTTAGCGCGCTCACCCACGACGAGCGTGAGGACCTCGCCGAAATGCTCGATAAAATCCGCGTAACCTGGGAGGAACTGGATGATTAAAACCCTCATGGGCAGCATCCGCGACTATATGAAAGTCACCGTTGCCACGCCGTTGCTCGTGCTTGGCGAGGTGCTCTGCGAGATGCTGATTCCATTTATCACCGCCAACCTGATCGACGCCATCAAAGACGGCGCCACCGTAGCCGAGATGCTACCAACCGCGGGCTTTTTGGTGCTCATCGCGCTGACGTCGCTCGCTTTTGGTGCCGCTGCCGGCGTCACCTGCAGCCATGCGAGTTGCGGCTTCGCCAAGAACCTGCGTCACGACCTGTTCTACAAGATCCAGACGTTCAGCTTTGCCAACATCGATGAGTTCTCGAGCTCCTCGCTCGTCACGCGCCTGACCACCGACATCAACAACGTGCAGCAGGCCTTTATGATGATCATCCGTATCGCCGTGCGCGCGCCGCTGGTCTTGATCTTCGCCTTTACCATGGCGTTTATCATGGGCGGCAGCGTTGCCATGGTCTACCTGGTCATCATTCCGCTGCTGGGCTTTGGACTGTTCTTTATCATCTTTAAGGTGCGCCCCATCTTCTCGCGCGTGTTCCACAAGTACGACGCCCTTAACGAGTCCGTCGAGGAAAACGTCACCGGCATGCGCGTGGTCAAGAGCTATGTGCGCGAAGACTTTGAGAAGGAGAAGTTCGCGACCGCCGCGCGCGACGTCCAGATGGACTTCACCCGCGCCGAGAAGCTGCTCGCCTTTAACAACCCCATGATGAACATCTGCGTCAACGGCGCGTTTGTCGTCATCATCTACCTGGGCTCCAAGCTCATCATCACGAGCCAGGGCACGCTGTTCGACGTGGGCCAGCTCTCCTCGATCTTTACCTATGGTTTCCAGGTCCTCATGAGCCTGATGCAGCTGTCGATGATCTTTGTCATGGTGACCATGGCCGACGAATCGGCACACCGCATTACCGAGGTGTTGGCCGCCGAGCCCACGATCGCCGATCCCGCCGAGCCCGTGCTCGAGGTCGCCGACGGTTCCATCGACTTTGACCACGTGAGCTTTAAGTATTCCGCGCATGCGAAGCGCCAGGCGCTCGACGATATCGACCTGCACATTAAGAGCGGCGAGACCATCGGCATCATCGGCGGCACTGGCTCGGCCAAGTCCACGCTCGTAAACCTCATCGCCCGCCTGTACGACGCCACCGAGGGCACCGTGCGCGTGGGCGGCACGGACGTGCGCGACTACGACCTGGACGCACTGCGCCACCAGGTCGCCATGGTGCTGCAGAAAAACGTGCTGTTTAGCGGCACCATTGCCGAGAACCTGCGCTGGGGCGATCCGAATGCCACCGACGAGGAAGTCCGCGAGGCCGCGCACCTGGCCTGCGCCGACGAGTTTGTCGATGGCTTCCCCAAGGGCTACGACACCTGGATCGAGCAGGGCGGCTCCAATGTTTCCGGCGGTCAGAAGCAGCGCCTGTGCATTGCGCGTGCCCTGCTGCGTCGCCCCAAGATCTTGATCCTGGACGACTCCACCAGCGCCGTCGACACCAAGACCGACGCCAAGATCCGCGCAGGGCTGGCAAGCTATCTGCCCAACACGACCAAGCTCATCATCGCCCAGCGTATTAGCTCCGTGCAGGATGCCGATCGTATCATCGTCATGGAGGGCGGCCGCATCGCGCAGATCGGCAACCATGACGAGCTACTCAAGACGAGCGAGATCTACCGCGAGACCTTCACCTCGCAAAACAAGATGTCTGCCGAGGGCGAAGGAGCCGTCGAGGCCGACACCGAGGCATCCGTAACGCAAGCTCAGACCCAGGAAGGAGGCGAGGCACATGAGTAAGGCAACGACCGCCGAGCGCGCGCTCAACCGCAAGGGCGGCACCATGTCGCGCCTCATCAAGACGCTTTTTGGCTTCTACCCCGTGCTTTTGCCCCTCGTCGTCGCCGGCGTGGTGCTCTGCGCCATCATCAACTCCATCGGCGCGACCTTCCTTCAGAGCGCCCTGCAGATTATTAGCGACTCGTGGCAGTCGGGCGATTGGGAAGTCGCGCAGCCCAAGATCGCACAGCTCGTGACCACCCTCGCCTGCATCTACGGCGTCGGCATCCTGTCCTCACTGTTCTGGAACCGCGCCATGGCCATCGTCACGCAGGGCTCGCTGGAGAAACTGCGCGAGAAGATGTTCAACCGCATGCAGGACCTGCCGATCCGCTACTTCGACACGCACCAGCGCGGCGACATCATGAGCCACTACACCAACGACATCGATACGCTGCGCCAGATGATCAGCCAGTCGCTGCCCAACCTGCTCATGACGGTCATCGTCATCGCCACGGTGTTCTTTATCATGCTGTACTACAGCGTGTGGATGTGCCTGGTCATTGTGGCAGGCGTCGCCTTTATGACCTTTATGACCAAGCTGCTCGGCTCCAACTCCGCGCGTTTCTTTATTGCGCAGCAGACCGAACTCGGCGTGGTCGAGGGCCATATCGAGGAAGTCATGAACGGCCAGAAGGTCGTCAAGGCATTCTGCCACGAGTCTGCCGCCGAGGCCGATTTTGACGAGCGCAACGAAAAGCTCTTCGAGGTCTCGCAGAAGGCCAACATGTACGCCAACATCCTCATGCCCATCCTTATGAACCTGGGCAATCTGCTCTACGTGCTGGTCGCACTGGCAGGCGGCATTTTCCTGGCGCTGGGCGTGCCCAACCTGAGCATCTCGGGCATGGCGCTGTCCATCGCCGTCGTGGTGCCGTTCCTCAACATGACCAAGCAGTTCTGCGGACAGATCGGTCAGATCTCGCAGCAGATCAACGCCGTGGTCATGGGCCTCGCCGGCGCCGACCGCATCTTTGAGCTCATCGACGAGGAGCCCGAAGCCGACGAAGGCTATGTGACGCTCGTCAATGCGCAGGTGAACCCCGATACCTGGCAGCTCGAGGAGGCCGACCACCATACCGGCATGTGGGCATGGAAACATCCGCACCGCGCAACCGGCGAGATCGAGTACGTGCCACTGCGCGGCGACCTGGTCATGGACAACGTCGACTTTGGCTACACGCCCGACCACGAGGTGCTGCACGGCGTGTCCGTGTTTGCCAAGCCGGGCCAGAAGGTCGCGTTTGTCGGCGCCACCGGTGCGGGCAAGACGACCATCACCAACCTCATCAACCGCTTCTACGACATCGCCGACGGCAAGATTCGCTACGACGGCATCAACGTCAACAAGATCCGCAAGGCCGATCTGCGCCGCTCGCTGGGCGTGGTACTGCAGGACGTGAACCTGTTCACCGGCACCGTGATGGATAACATCCGCTACGGCAATCTGGACGCCACCGACGAGGAGTGCATCGCGGCGGCCAAGCTCGCGGGCGCGGACGACTTTATCACCCGCCTGCCCGACGGCTACGACACCATGCTCACCGGCAACGGCGCCCAGCTGTCGCAGGGCCAGCGCCAGTTGATCTCGATTGCACGCGCCGCCGTCGCCGATCCGCCGGCAATGATCCTGGACGAGGCCACGAGCTCCATCGACACTCGCACCGAGGCCATCGTGCAAGCGGGCATGGACAAGCTCATGGAGGGCCGCACGACGTTTGTCATCGCACACCGCCTGTCCACCGTGCGCAACTCCGACGCGATCATCTGTCTGGACCACGGCCGCATCATCGAGCGCGGCAACCACGACGAGCTGATCGCCAAGCGCGGATATTACTACCAGCTGTACACGGGTGCATTTGAGCTCGAGTAGGACCGGTTACTGAC
>JAUMPM010000041.1 GCA_031294825.1 Collinsella sp.
CTTAATAATAGTAATAGCACTGACGAAACTGTTGATTACTCCCAAAGACGCAGGTCAGACCCAGAAAGAGAATCGACAGCAACCTGTGTGCAACAGGGGTGGTTTTCCACGTTCAAAACCTGCGCAAAACTTTTCATCACCGCGGGTTGGGTTTTAGACACCTTATGCCCGTGGTTTCGACAAGTTTTCAACAGGTGTCTCTATTTCCCTACGAGCGCAGTGTAATTTTATCGCGCAGCGACTTGAGGTCTTCGGTGACGGTGCGATCTTCCTGGATCATCTTCTGGACCTTTTTGTAGCTCGTGCTGACGGTCGAGTGGTTGCGGTTGCCAAATTCGGCGCCCACCGCCGTGGTCGTCATTTCGCACATCTCGATAGCCAGGTAGATAGCGATATGGCGTGCTTTGGCGATATTGGCATTGCGCCGCGGGCCGATGAGCTCCTCGTGCGTCACGCCGTACTGCTCTTCGATGACGGACTGGACCGTCTGGACGTTGATCTTTTTGGCCGATGTGTCGAAGTACTGGCTGGCGATGGCATCGATATCGTCAAAGGTGAGCTCCCCGCCCTCGCGCTCGCGGTCCCCCGCCTCGCCGGCACAGCGCTCGCAGAAGCTCTCGAGTTCGCGGATGTTGGTGCCCGAGACCTCGGCCATGTGTTTAAAGTGCTCGTCGGTCAGGTGCCCGCCGTCGCCCCCATAGGCCGCCAGCAGCGAGTCGTCGCCTGCCTCGGGAGCGGCGACGATGGTGTTCTCGTAATAGCGCTGCAAGATCTTGTATTTCATCTCGTAGCTGGGCTCTGCGACCAGGCAGAGCATGCCGGCGTTAAAGCGGCTGGTCAGGCGTTCGTCCATGCTCAGGTCCTTGGGGGCGCGGTCTGCCGCGATGACGACCTTCTTGTTGTTGCGGATGAACTCGTCCATGAGCTGGAAGAAGTAGTCCACGCTCGCGCGCTTGCCGATGATGTTTTGTATGTCATCGATGATGAGCACGTCCACGCCGTGGTACGCCTGCATGATGGGCGCGTTGCTCTTCTTTTGACGGTCGAACTCGGTCATCAGGTCGTCCAGATATGCCTGGGAGTTGGCATACTTGACCTTGATCTCGGGCGACTTCTCGGCGAGCTCGTTTTTGATGGCAAGCAGCAGGTGCGTCTTGCCCAGGCCCGATTTGCCGTAGATGAACAGTGATGTGCATGTGCCGCGCTCGTCCGCGAGGGCGGCAAACTTGAGTGCCGAGCGATAGGCATGGCTGTTCTCGGGGCCGTAGACAAAGTTCTCAAAGGTAAATTTTGAGTTCGCGGCGAGCGGGGCTCCATCCGTATTCTGCTCGGCCGGCACGGTCGGTGCTGGCATGGGTGAAGCGGGGGCCGCAGCTTGCGTGGATTTAGTCGGCGCTCCGCCCTTCATCTGGTTCATCATGCGACGAAAATCGTCGGCCGAGAGCGTGTTCTTGATTGCAATGCCCGAATCCGCGCCCGCCGCTGCGTCGTGAGCGATGGGCATGTGCGTGACGGGTGCGTTCGTTGACGTCGCCGCCGCGCTCGTCAACGGTGCCATTGTTTCACGGGAAACATCGCTGTGCTGGTGCTCGATTGTCGCTGCGTCGCCTGCGGAGGCCGGCACCGCCGGGGAAGCGGCGGGAGCCGTGGCGGGCGCCGTCGCGGCAGCGGATTCCGTTGCGGCGCCTTGCGGTGCCACGATGTCGAGCGCGATCGGTGCAAAGGCGATTTCTTCCAGATAGGCCTCAATAGTCGGCTGATGCTTTTTGAGCTGCGCGATGGCAAAGCGCGAGGGGGCCTCGATCGTGAGCGTATCTTCGGTCAGGCTTATGGCGCGCGATTGCCCCAGCATGTTGATGAGGCGTGCATCTTGGCCGTCGCGCTGGCAAAAGGCGATGGCGTCCCCCAGGATGATGCTTGCTTCCTCGTCCACTGTCTCTCCCGTTCTTTAGCTCTGAGCTCGCACGCGAGCGGCGCCGAGTTCGGTCAGATGGTATTTCTGGCCATGCTTGATGACCAAGCCGGCCTGCGCCAAGTCATTGAGCGTGCGTGACCAAGTAGGGGCCGAGTTTCCAAACGCCCTCGCCAGATCGGTTGCACCGCACGCTTGATTTTGCGCCAAATAGCCCAGTGCGGCGTTGCCGCGATCGCTTACGAACACGTCCGGTTGTGGCTGCGCATACTGATTTGCTGCATTAGGATACATCATTTGAGCTGCTGGTTGTTGAGAACTCTGCATCGGCGGCATTTGCTGTTGAAAACTTTGAGGCCACTGTTGGTAAGGCTGCGGAGGCATCTGCTGGGCCCAGGGGTTGTACTGCTGCTGCGGCATCTGCTGGTACGGCTGCTGATATCCCTGCTGGTACTGCTGCGGGAACTGCTGGCCGTATCCCAGCGGCGGCATCTGCTGATATGGATATCCCTGTTGGTACGGCTGATAGCCCATTTGCTGGCCACCCGGTGCGCCCGTCGCCTGCTGCATTGCTGCTGCATCCTGATCCGCCAGCGGCACGGCCTCTGGCATGTTTGGCGGCATCGACATCGATGTCGCCTGGGGCTCTTGTGTGGGAAGCATTCCGGGCTGCTGCATCTGCCTCACGGGGGGCTGCATCTGCTGCGTTGCCATGGGCTGCTGCGCAAAAGCTCCCGGCAGGGGATATGTGGGCTGCTCCGTCTCGGGCCGCACGGCAGCACCGCGTCCGCCGGCACGCTCGATTTCCTGCACTCGTTTAGGGTTCAGGCTTACCGTAACCACGGTGCCGTTGCCCATGTTGTCCTCGATGGATACGGCACCGCCGGCGTTTTCCAAATACTCCTGCACCATGGGAAACCCTGCTCCGGTTCCACGGATATAGCGCTTCATCTTGCTGTTTGCGCTGGTAACGCCAAAGTCGAAAGCGCGTTCCTTGTCGTCGATGCCGGGTCCTTGATCAGCAAAGCGGATGGTGTCTCCGCCGTCCAGAATCGAGATGATGGGCTCGGCAAAGTGCGCGTGGATAAAGTTTTCGACAATCTCGCGGATGACCATGAGCGAGATATGGCCACCTTGTTCTTTCATGCACTGGTAGACGGTGTTGGTCGTCTCTTCCAAATACGTGCGGACATCTTGCGGATCAATGACGATCACACGCGGTGTCGACAGCATGTCGTCATAGACGGCGATGCGCGCGGCGTACATGGCTTTTGGCGCCTGCGTGGTCGTCTGCTCGCCTTCCGCATGCTCTTCGCGCACGCCGGTGATGTGCTCGTTGTCGGGTGCCGGGTCTCCGGAATCGACCATGGTGTAAAAGTCGTCAGACATGCCGCTCGCAATCTTTCAAAAGGTTTCGAACAAATAGTAGCTCACCGTGCAATGTTTCTCATCTTTCGACAACTTTTCAAAACCTGTTGAAAACTTTGGAAAACGGGCGAAAAGTTCTCAACATTGCCAACATGACCTGTTGAAAACCCGATGAAATATCGTGAAAAGTTGCCATGCACCGCTAAATCGAGCTCGGCTTATGGGGGAACCGTGTGAACTGCGCAACCTTTTACCTTTGATTTCTTGACATTTGAACATTGATTTCCCTACAATCTTCAAGCTCACGTGTCTATATCTGCGTCCGCGCCCCCGCGGACACTCGAAATGCAGCAGGAGGAACTTAAGATGAAGCGTACGTATCAGCCTAATAAGCGTAAGCGTGCCAAGACCCATGGCTTCCGTGCCCGTATGGCCACTAAGGGTGGTCGTGCCGTGCTCGCCCGTCGTCGCGCCAAGGGCCGCAAGCGTCTCACTGTCTAGCAGCGATACACACATCTCGCATGAAGACTATTAAGTCTCGGCAAGATTTCGAGCATGTGTTCAGTCAGGGGCGTCGTTTCAATCACCCTCTGATTCGAATGACCATATGTGAATCGGTTGGCGAAGGCGACTCCGGAAGGGTCGCCTTCGTTGGTGCTAAGCGACTCGGTTGTGCCGTCGTGCGCAACCGATCTAAGCGTGTGATGCGCGAGGCCGCCCGCAGCTGCGGATTTCCCGTTGCGGGTTATGACATCATCTTGTTTGCAACTCCCAAGACGAGGGTTTCCTCGCCGCAGGAGATGGACAAGGCGTTGCGTTCGCTTATGAAGCGCGCCGGCGTTGCCGGGGAGGAGCGATGAGCAATCACGTTTTGCGACGTGTTGCCATCGCTCCTATTCGCATATATCAACAGGTTATTTCGCCCTTATTGCCTGACGCCTGCATTTATTACCCAACGTGCTCACAATACGCTATCCAGGCGATTGAGAAGTACGGTGTTTTGAGAGGCTGCTGGCTTGCCGTGAGGCGCATCGCTCGCTGCAATCCCCTGCACGTCGGCGGTTATGACCCTGTGCCTTAGCGGGCACTCGCTATCGGAGGAAAACTTACATGTGGGATTGGATCGTTAACATCCTTTTTGAGCTGCTCAAGCTCATCCAGACCTTTGCGGTCGACTGGGGCCTGTCCATCATCATCCTGGTGGTCATCATCCGTCTGCTGCTGACGCCGCTTATGCTCAAGTCGACCAAGTCGACGGCTCGCATGCAGGTGCTGCAGCCTAAGATGCTCGAGATCCAGGAGCGCTATGCCGACGATCCCCAGCGCCAGGCCGAGGAGATGCAGAAGTTCTACAGCGAGAACAAGTTCAACCCCATGGCTGGTTGTCTGCCGCTGTTGATCCAGATGCCTGTCCTGTTCGCCCTGTTTACGCTCCTGCGTAACCTGCCGGACTACTTTAGCGACGGCACGTTCTCGTTCTTCAACATCCTGCCTGACCTTACCACCACGCCGAGCGCTTCCTTTGCCGATGGCTTTATGGTTGCGCTGCCTGCGCTGGTTTGCCTGATTCTGTTCGCTGTCTTGACCCTGATTCCGCAGCTGTATATGTCTCGCAATCAGACTGGTCAGCAGGCCCAGAGCATGCGCATGATGGCCGTCGTCATGACCGTCATGATGCTTTGGATGGGCTGGAGCCTGCCCGTCGGCGTTCTGCTTTACTACGATGTGTCTTCTGCCTGGCAGGTTATCCAGCAGATCTTTGTGACGCAGAAGGTTATCGACAAGGCCAAGGCCGATGAGGAGGAGCGCCTCAAGAACGCTCCGCTGCAGGTCGAGGTTACCCGTCGCGAGAAGAAGCCGCGTCCGCACAAGAAGAAGTAGTCGGGATATCAATCTTATTTAGGTACCTAACTTTTGGAGTACGTTATGTCTGAAGAGATCATCGAGGATATGCTTGAGGAGGTTGCCCCGCAGATTGCGGGCGATTATCCCGAGATTGCACAGCGCTACAAGGCCGGTGAAGAGCTGACCGATGAGGAGCTCGACACCATTGCCGATGTTGCGATTTCCATTCTGCGTTCCATCCTTTCGCACTTCGATGCCGCCAACTCTCCTATTGATGAGTACGAGGGCGACGAGGGCGAGCTGATTTTGGATGTTACGGCTCCCGATCTTGCTGTTCTCATTGGCCGTCATGGCCGTACCCTTGATGCCCTTCAGGTTATGTTCTCTTTGCTGGTGAGCCGCAAGCTTGGCTTTAGGTATCCGGTTGTGGTTGACGTTGAGGGCTACAAGAGCCGTCGTCAGGACAAGGTTGCCTCTATGGCTCAGTCTGCCGCCGAGCGTGCCGTTCGTACTCATAAGAGTGTTTCGCTTCCGCCCATGAATGCCTATGAGCGCCGACTGGTTCATATTGCACTTCGTGGTAATGATGCCGTCGATACCCATTCTGAGGGTTCTGACCCTGATCGCCATGTGGTGGTTGTTGCTCGATAATCTACTCGAGCTTATGCTAAGGGGGCGTGGTTTCCACGTCCCCTTTTTTTGTCAAAAGTTCTCGATACACTGATTTTTGTCAGAAAGGAGCTTTCGTTGTTAGTACTTACTGATCAGCAGGCTGATGAGATGCTCAGCCGTCTAACTTCCTATTGCAAAGAGTATTCCCTGAATATAACTGATGCTGATCTAAGGAAATGTATTCAGCATTTGGATTTGGTTCTTGAAACAAATAAGACAACCAACCTCACCCGTATTCTTAACGTAGAAGACGCTGCGGTACTTCATATTCTCGACTCACTTGTCTTGCTCCCTTATATCAATAAGGCTCCTGAGGGAGCTTTGCTCGATATGGGAACTGGTGCGGGTTTCCCTGGTATTCCATTAACGATAACCACGCATCGTAAAGCTACTTATATTGACTCTGTTGGCAAGAAGGTTGATGCTGTCAATTCATTTGTTCATGCTCTTGGATTGAAATACGGTCATGCAGTCCATGACCGACTTGAAGAATATGCCCGGAGTCATAAGAAGAAGTTCTCTGTCGTAACCGCTCGCGCACTTGCCCCTCTACCGATTCTTGTTGAGTATGCGGCTCCGTATCTCAAGGATGGTGGGTTATTTGTTATCACGAAGGGCAATCCATCGGATGAGGAGCTTGCTTCCGGTATGTCAGCCGCTAAGATCTGTGGCTTCACGTTGCTTCAGAATGATGCAATCGATTTGCCTGAGGGCTTAGGCCACAGGGAGTTCATTGTTCTTAAGAAGAGCCATCCAGCATCCGTTTCATTGCCTCGTGCAAATGGCATGGCAAAGAAGAATTCGCTTGCCTAGATGTTTCACGTGAAACATAATGGATACTAACAACTTGCAGTGTTTCACGTGAAACATGGCGGTTGATATTGAATCGGAATGTTTCACGTGAAACATCCTCCGTTTGACAGCTTTAATACACACCAGGAGGGACCGTGGGATTTCGCGACGTTAAGCGTTCGAAGAGCGCAAAAGACACGCGTATCATTGCAATCATCAATCAAAAAGGCGGCGTCGGTAAGTCGACGACGGCTGTAAACCTTGCAGCAGCACTGGGTGAGCAGGGTCGCAAGACGCTGATTGTCGATTTTGATCCGCAGGGAAACAGCACCAGTGGATTCGGAATTGAAAAAGAAGACCTTGAGCAGTGCATCTATGATGCATTGCTGAATGACGTGCCGGCAGAATCGCTTGTTCTTGATACAAATTGTAAAAAGGTATTCGTTATTCCGGCGACAATTCAGCTTGCAGGTGCCGAAATTGAGCTCGTAAGCGCAATTGCTCGAGAAACACGCCTCAAAGATTTGCTTGAGCCGATTCAGGACGAGTTCGATTTTATTTTCATTGACTGTCCTCCTTCCCTTGGCCTGCTTACCATCAACGCTTTGACCGCAGCAGATAGCGTCTTGATTCCGATCCAGTGCGAGTATTACGCACTCGAGGGCGTTACGAAACTGCTTGAGTCAATGAAGATGGTCAAATCACGTCTGAATAAGGGTTTAGACACCTATGGTGTGCTTATGACCATGTATGACTCGCGTACTTCTCTGTCGAATCAGGTTGTTGAGGAGGTTCAGTCGTACTTTGGTGATAAGGCTTTTAAGACTCTAATTCCCCGTACCGTAAAAATATCTGAGGCTCCGTCTTTTGGAGAGCCGGTAATTACCTATGCACCTCAAAATAAGGGTGCAAAAGCGTATATGAACCTTGCAAAAGAGGTGATCAAGCGTGCCTAGTGCAAAGAAACGTGGCGGATTAGGACGTGGACTCAATGCTTTGGTCTCAGAAGCCGAGTATGAGACCGGCGGTTCGGCTGCATCGGCTTCAAATGACGCATCTGAAACAAAACTACCTATTGAGGATATCGTTCCCAACCCTAATCAGCCGCGAATTCACTTTAACGAAACTGAACTTCGCGAGTTGAGCGAGTCAATCCAAGAACATGGCGTTTTGCAGCCGCTTTTGGTTCGCAAGCATGGAAACGGCTATGAGATCATCGCTGGTGAGCGTCGTTACCAGGCGTCAAAGCTTGCTGGTCTTGAGGAACTGCCTGTCATCATTAAAGAGGTTAATGATGAGGAGATGCTTGCTCTTGCTCTTATCGAGAATCTTCAGCGTTCTGATTTGAATCCCGTCGAAGAGGCGAAGGGTTATCGTCAGCTCATTGATGCCAGCGGCATGACGCAGGAGGCGTTATCAAAGGCTGTCAGTAAGTCTCGTTCGGCAATTACAAATTCACTTCGCTTGCTTGATCTTCCCGAAGTCGTACAGCAGATGATTTTCGAAGGCAAGCTTACAGCCGGTCATGCGAGAGCGATTCTTGCAGTTCCATATGAAGATGCCAGGATTCGACTTGCTGAGAAGGTTGTTGCAGAAGGCCTTTCCGTCAGAGCGACAGAAAATCTTGCTCCGTTGTTTTCTGCCGGAGAAACACCTAAGACGCCGAGGCCAGCAACACCTCAGTCATTCAAAAAGGCCGCTCGAGTCCTTCGTCAAGTATTTAACACGAATGTGCGCGTGAAGAGCTCGCGTGGCAAGAACAAGATTGAAATCGAGTTCAAAGACGAAGATGAGCTCTCCCGTATCATTGGCGAAATGGTTCAATTTGAGCAGGAGGATCAGGATGAAGAATAAGGTTCTCGCGGCCATTGCGTTGGCAACCACTGTCGCTGCTGGTGCTTTTGCAGGCTATAAGCTTGCGACAGATGGTGAACTGCGTGGTCGACTGCTGCGCGGAGCTCAGGATATCGTCGATACATCCAAGAGAAAAATGGATGTGATGACTGAAGATGTTGCCATGCGTACTGCTCAGGTGACTAAGAATCCCAAGATTAACCAAGACTGGGTTAACCATCAATGGGAAAATGTTGGTTATTAGGTACCTAACAATTACTTGCCTGTTTTGAAGGGGCCTTGTCTGATTCGTGAGACAAGGACCCCTTATTTTGTCAATAAAACTATGCTTGCGTAAATCAAATCTAATAGTATAAATAAAATGAAACAGCCCCGGTTGCATTATCTACAACCGGGGCTGTTCGATGTTTCACATGAAACGTTTTGGGGCGCGACTCCCCTATGCGTTCTTCTGAACTTTGAAGCGCTGCTTCAGCTGTCCGCAGGCGGCGTCAATATCATTGCCGCGAGAATTACGGATCGTGGTCTCGATGCCACGAGACTCAAGGCGGCGCTGAAGATCCTCAACCTTATGAATCGGCGACGGCTTGAGCGGGCTGCCCTCGATGTCGTTAAGCTGAATCAGGTTGACGTGGCACAGCGTTCCCTCGCAGAAGTCGCAGAGCGCCTGCATCTCGGGATTCGTATCGTTGACGCCTTCGATCATGGCGTACTCATAGGTCGGGCGGCGGCCCGTCTTCTCGGTGTAGAGCTGAAGCGCCTCGTGAAGCCGGAGCAGCGTGTACTTCTTAACACCGGGCATGAGCTTATTGCGCGTCGACTGGATGGCGGAATGCAGGGAAACAGCAAGCGTGAACTGCTCGGGGATGTCGGCAAATTTGCGAATACCAGGAATAACGCCACTGGTGGAGACAGTAAGGTGGCGGGCTCCAATACCGATACCGTCGGGATCGTTAAGGATGCGCAGTGCCTTGAGAACCTCGTCATAGTTAGCAAAGGGCTCGCCCTGACCCATGAAAACGACGCTTGTGGCACGCTCGCCAAAGTCGTTGGAGACATGAAGTACCTGGTCAACGATCTCTTGGGCGGTCAGCGAGCGCTTGAGGCCGTTGAGGCCGGTAGCACAAAAAGCACAGCCCATGCCGCAGCCTGCCTGGGTGGAAACGCAGACGGAAAGCTTGTTACGACGGGGCATACCGACAGTCTCGACGGAAATGCCGTCGTGGTGCTCGAGCAGATACTTGCGAGAGCCATCTTTGGAAACCTGCTTGGTGAGTTCAGTCGGCGTGTCAAAGGCAAAAGCCTCTTTAAGCTGCTCGCGGAAAGCCTTGGGAAGGTTGGTCATATCGTCAAACGAACAAACGTTCTTCTCAAAGACCCATTCGATGAGCTGCTTCGCGCGGAAGGCGGGCTGGCCGAGTTCCGCCACGAGCTCGCGAATATCGTTTTGGCTCAAGTCGCGAATGTCCTGAGATTTAGTCCTGGGATTCATGGAAGCCTTTCGATTTTGGGGAAACGTAGAGGGTATCGCTACAATATGGTATCAGCTGCAGAAATTTTAGAGGAGGAGTCTGCCCATGCCGGGTAAAAGCCTAGAGAACATGCACGTAGCGGTCTTGGCGGGCGGTCATTCCGCTGAGCGCGAGATTTCGCTCAATTCGGGAAAGAACGTCGTGGTGGCCTTGAAGGAGGCTGGCTACACTTCGGTGGAGCTGCTCGACACGGCTGCCGATGATTTTATGGTAACCATGGCGACCGGCGGCTTTGACGTGGCGTTTATCGCCATGCACGGTGCCGGCGGCGAAGATGGTGCCATGCAGGGCGCCATGGAGACCCTGGGTATCCCCTACACGGCCTCGGGCGTGCTCGCGAGCGCCTGCGGTGCCGACAAGGAGGTCTCGAAGCTCCTGTACGCCAAGGCGGGCATCCCCGTTGCCCCCGGCCTTGCGCTCGAGGTGGGCGATGAAGTCGATATCGATCATATCGTCGAGGTTTGTGGCGAGCGCTGCTTTGTGAAGCCGGCCGTCAACGGTTCCAGCTATGGCATTTCCCTGGTCCACGAGCCCTCCGAGCTGCCCGCGGCAATCGCCAAGGCGTTTGAGTTTGGCGACAAAGTGCTGGTCGAGAAGTGCATCGAGGGCACCGAGATCACTGCCGGCGTATACGGCGAGGATGACGTGCGCGCCCTGCCGATTGTTGAGATCCGTAAGCCCGAGGACTGCGAGTTCTACGATCTGGACGTGAAGTATGTCGACCCTACGGACATCCATCGCATTCCGGCGCAGATTTCACCCGAGAACTACGCTCGTGCTCAGGAGCTCGCCTGTGCTGCCCATAAGGCACTCGGCTGCCTGGGTATCTCGCGCAGCGACTTTATCGTGAGCGAAGATGGCCCCGTCATCCTCGAGACCAACACGATTCCCGGCATGACCGATACGTCGCTGTATCCGGATGAGATTCGCCACACCGATGACATGACGTTCCCGCAGGTGTGTGACAGTCTGATTCGTATGGGGCTTCGTCGAGCGGGCGTTGCATGCTAATCGAGGACGCTGTTTCGTCGGGAACGCCGCAGTTTGTCATCGATTCCTATGCCACGCTTGCCGAGCGCGCCAAAACCCAATCGTTTGGTCTCATCGAGGAAGATGTTATCGTCCTCGATACCGAGACCACGGGTCTTTCGATGCAGGACAACGAGCTTATCGAGATATCGGCGGCCCGCCTTTCCGGCCGCGAGGTTGTCGATCGGTTTGATACCTTCGTGCATCCCAAGCAGCTGATTCCCGCCGAGATTACCGAACTCACGAGCATTACAAACGCCGATGTGGTGGATGCCCCATCGGCCGTCGATGCCGTGGCCGCTCTCGCCGATTTTGTCGGCGGCTGCCCGGTGATTGCGCATAACGCCACCTTCGACCGTTCGTTTATCGAGTCGGTCAAGGGCGGTGTCAACGTCAGCGACATCTGGATCGATTCGCTGGCACTATCGCGTATCGCGCTTCCGCGCCTGGCCTCGCATAAGCTGTCTTTTATGGCCGATCTGTTTGGCTGCGACTCGGTGTCGCACCGCGCCAACGCCGATGTCGACGCCCTGTGTGGCGTATGGCGCGTGTTGCTCGTGGCGCTCACCGACTTGCCCCAGGGCTTAATGGCGCGCTTGGCCGACATGCACCCCGACGTACCCTGGTCCTATCGTCCCATCTTCTCGTTCTTGGCGGGACAGAACCCCGGTTCCATCTTCTCTCTCAGCGCCGCCCGCGCCGACGTACTCAAGGCCGATCGGGCCGATGATCGCGTTGATGCGGACGAGCTGCCGGTCCTTAAGATGCCGAGCCGCGAGGAAATCGAGGCGGACTATGCCCCGGGCGGTCTGGTTAATCGCATGTATCCCACGTACGAGCCGCGCGATGAGCAAATCGCGATGGCGCTCGAGGTCCGTGACGCGCTCGTTACGGGAACGCATCGCGTGATTGAGGCGGGGACGGGCGTCGGCAAATCGATGGCCTATCTGGTGCCTTTTGCCGAGGCCGCGCGCCGCAACAACATCACGGTTGGTATCGCGACTAAGTCAAATAATCTTGCCGACCAGCTCATGTATCATGAGCTGCCCAAACTTGCCGAGCAGCTGGACGGAGGTCTCTCGTTTTGCGCCCTCAAGGGCTATGACCACTATCCATGCTTGCGCAAGCTTGAGCGCATGAGCCGTAGCCAAGTCGAAATTACGACTAAGCGTGATCCTGCCGACACACTTACGGCAGTCGCGGTCATCATGGCGTACGTGTGTCAGTCGGCCGATGGCGACCTCGACTCGCTCGGCATTCGCTGGCGCAGCGTCAACCGTCCCGACTTTACGACGGCGTCGCGCGAGTGCGCCCGTCGCCTATGCCCGTTTTTCCCCGATAAATGCCTGGTCCACGGTGCCCGCCGTCGAGCGGCGCATGCCGATGTGGTGGTTACCAACCATTCCCTGCTGTTCCGCAATGTTGCGGCCGAGGGCAGAATCTTGCCTCCGATTCGTCACTGGGTGATCGATGAGGCCCACTCCATCGAGCGCGAGGCACGCCGTCAATGGGCGCGCGTGGTGTCGGCGGATGAATCGCGCGTTCTGTTTGAGCGCCTGGGTGGCTCGAGCACCGGTGCGCTGAGCCAGGTTTCCCGCGATTTGGCAACCTCGGAAGGCTCTACGCTCTACCTAGGCCTTACCGCCAAGGCGACGTCGACGGTTGTACGTGCGAGCATGGCGATTGCCGATGTGTTTGACGGCGTTCGCGAGCTTGGCCGCCGTGCGCGCGGGGGCTATGACAATGCGAACCTATGGATTGGCCCCGAGCTGCGCGAATCTGACGACTGGCATGATTTCTTACCGTCGGCCTACACTGCCATCGACGCGTTGGAACAAGCTGACAAGAGCGTCGACGCGCTGGTACAAGCAGTTGCCGCCGACAAGCCCGAGGTTGTTGTCGACCTGGGTGATATCTCGCGCCGCCTACACGAGCTGGTCGAGAACCTCAAACTCATCATTGACGGTACCGATGAACACTACGTGTACTCGCTGCAGGTCAATCGCAGGCTGCGTGCCGGCGGAGAGTCAATGACCGCAGAGCGCATCGACATTGGCGAGGCCTTGGCAACCGAGTGGCTGCCCGAGGTTCACACGGCTATCTTTGCATCGGCGACCATGACGGTTTCCAAGAGCTTTGAGCACTTTAACCATGCCGTCGGCCTCGATCGCATCGGCGCCTCGACATCATCGTCACTGCACTTGGATTCGAGCTACGACTTCGATTCGAATATGGCCGTGGTCGTGGCTGGGGATATCCCCGATCCGCGCGATCGTGAGAGCTATCTTTCGGCGCTCGAGCGTGTGCTGGTCGACGCTCATCTTGCCATGGGCGGCTCGGTGCTCACGCTGTTCACCAATCGACGCGACATGGAAGACCTGTACACCCGCGTTGAGCCCAAGATGGCCCGTGCGGGTCTGGAGCTCAACTGCCAGCAGCGCAACTCGTCTCCTCGCCGTCTGCGCGATCGCTTTATCAACGAACCGACCTCGTCGCTCTTTGCGCTTAAGGCCTTTTGGGAAGGGTTCGACGCCAGCGGCGAGACGCTGCGCTGCGTCATCATCCCCAAGCTGCCGTTCTCGAGCCCCACAGACCCGCTCTCATGTGAGCGCAATCTGCGTGAAGACCGCGCTTGGGCGCGCTATTCGCTGCCCGAGGCCGTGCTCGAGGTCAAGCAGGCAGCCGGTCGCCTCATTCGCTCATCGACCGATTGCGGCGTACTCATCTTGGCCGACCCGCGCCTGGTGACGAAGGGCTACGGCAAGAAATTCTTAACGTCGCTGCCCACGAGCTCCTATCAGCGCATCGAGTCGGCACAAATCGGGCACTATCTACAGCTGTGGCGCGCACGCCACGAGCGGCGCCGCTAAAGCGGACAGACGAGGGATTTTGCCATATTGCACAGACGCTCTGACAGGGCGGGGTCATCCAGGATGCGGATGGCCCCGCCCGCTGCGATTACCTGGCTTAACAGCCAGCGCTCGGAGCCGTAGCGTACGTTCACCGTTGAGCTGTCCGCCCCATTGGGTTCAATCGACATGATGCCGGGCCAGTCTAGGCGCTCTGCCAAGGCGCGCGGCATGAGAAGCTTCGCACTCCGCTCCGCCTGGGCGAGGGAGTCGTGGAGGGTTGCGGGCTCCGGTGCATGGCGCACGACGGAGTCGTCGGTCAAGGTCAGGCTCTCGATTTTATCCATACGATAGGTACGCTGTTCGTCGACCGCGACATCCCAGGCAATCAGATACGTTTGGTCGCCGTTTGTTGTGATGCGCAAGGGGTCGACCAAACGCTCGCGCGCTTGTGCGTCATCCATCGAGCGATACGAGATGCGGCAGCGAACGCCGTCCCGAATGGCGCAGCTCAGCTGCTGCCAGTGCGATCCGTGGGCGACGGTGTCAAAGACGCGCTGGTTGTAGCCGAGCTCTTTGGGAAGAAGGGCGCGCCGTATTCGAGCCGCCGCTTGGGGTTCGATCCCCAGTGATTCAAGTTCATGGTTGAGCACAGCGCCCTCGGCGGCACTCAGACGCAGCGGTAGCACGCGCCCCGCATCACCGGTGAGGACCACGCACTCGCCGCGGCGTTCGCAGATAATACGTGCGCCCGATTCTCGGTCCGCAAGTGTCGAGACGATCTCGAGAATCTCGTCGAGCGATGCCCCCGTGATATCAAAGCGACAGCAAAGCTCGTCTCGTGTCATGCCATTCTCGCCGGCGGCGTAGAGGGCCTCCATGATGTCGATGGCGCGCGAGAGTCTTTGCTCGCTGGTGAGTTTACGCACGGACATGCTCGTGCACCGTCCTTTCGATGAGGTGATTCCACGCCTGCTTGAGAGAATCGGGCGCGACGGGCCTCATGCCATCCATGGCATGGGCCATGCAAAACGAGGCTGCGGCTTCAAAGTCGCGCACGTCAACGGTCCATGTCCAACCTGCTTCGGTGCGCATGAGTTCGCCTCGTCCGCGCGTGAGACCGCTGATCATATCGGCCTGCGCTTCACGCGCGAACGAGAACGTAGCCGCAACGGGTGGGCGGTCGGCAAAATCGAATTCAAAGAACAGATAGTCGTTGAGATTGAAGTTCGCGGGGATGACGTAGGCCTTCGAAGGACGCCAAGCGCGTACGATACGGTCGCAGCGGAATGTTCTGATATTGCCGGTGGCATTGTCGAGGCCGCAGAAGTATGCCGTACCCTCGCGCTCGAACATGCCGTAGACGCAAACGGTCCGCTCGCGTTGTTCACCGCGTCCGTTTTGATACAAAAAGCGCAGCGCGCAACGCTCGGCAAAGGCACTCCATACCGCATCGACGGCGGGAGAGCGGCGGATCGGTGCCTCTTCTGTCGTCGACATGCCGGTGAGGTAGGCAATCTTGGAGCGAATGTCGGCAAGCGGCGCGGCAAAGGTGGATGAGCCTGCCGCGAGTGTCTGGTCGATGGCATTGAGCAGGATGTCGGCATCGTCTGCGGTGATGAGACCGCCCGCGGCAAACGTGTGCTCGCGGTCGATTGTCCACGCGCTCTCTTCGGTTTCCTGCGCTCCGGCGGCACGAACCTCCCTGATAACGATGCCGCGCTCGAGCAGCTTGTCGCGATCGCGGCGGAACTTGCGCTTGTCTGAGTCGATATTGCCCGAGCCGTATCCCAGATCGGAATCCAGGACGATTTGCTCGGTCGTCAGCGGTTCGGGAGAACTGTTGAGTACAAAGAAAAGGTTGAGGATGCGCTGAGCCGTTTTATCGAAACCGGGCTCGGGTGCCCCCTTTTTAATTGTCGCGGTCGCGTCGCTTGCCGTCATAGAATCCTCGCATGAGAAGGTCGTTTGATGCCATGATTTTAGTCCGATATGGAGATTAGGCTATATCCTTGTCCGCTCGCGGCGTTAAGATGCCCCGAATTCGGTCGTTTGCGCTCGCTCGGGGTATACTTTCGACTATATACGGTTCTAATGTGCATGCATTGGGCCTATTTGTCGGATTATGGATGTGGAGCGCACATGGCGAACACCCAGAACTATATTAACCACCTGCTGCAGAACACCGGCATTACGCCGGCGTGCAGTGAAGAAGAGCGCCTGGCTGCTGAGGATATCGCTCAGATTTTCCGCAACCACGGCTTTGACCCCGAGGTGCAGGAATTTAATGCTCCCGCACCCAGCAGGTTGGCGTTTGCCGTTACCGGTATCCTGGCGTTTGCCGGCGCCTTGCTGATGGGCATCGGCGGCGGCATTGGCTTGGTCGGCACCTTGCTGGCCATTGTCGGTGCCGTGCTCTACGTGCTCGAGCGCACGGGGCATCCCGTGGTTTCGCGCCTGGGAAAGACCGGTGTGAGTCAAAATGTCATCGCCTATCACAAGGCCTCGGGCCCGCTTGCGTCTCCGCGCAACCGCCCGGTCGTCGTGGTGGCCCACTATGATTCCCCCCGCGCCGAGCTCCTTGCTCGCGAGCCCTACGCTCCGTATCGCGCGCTCATCGCCAAGCTCCTGCCTGTCGCCACGATCGCGCCCGCGGCTGTCGCCATCCTGCGTATCCTGCCGCTTCCCGGCGTGCTCAAGGTGCTGCTGTGGATTGTCGCGATTCTGGCCTCCCTTGTGGCACTGGCCAACGCCGCCAATATCATCTCCAACCGTTTTGTACTTCCCTACACGTCTGGCGCAGTGTGCAACAAGTCCTCTGTTGCCGCCATGCTCGGTGTCATGGACAACGTTGCCCCCTATCAGGGCGAAAACGAGTTCCCCGACGACATTCCATTCGATACCTATTTTGGCGAGCAGAAGCGTCGCGCCGAGGAAATGGCGCGCGCGGCGGCCGAGTATGCCGCGGCCCAGCAGCAAAACGACTACGGCAACACCATTGAATATGAGGAACCTTCCTACGACGAGGACGAGTTTGGCCAGCCGGTTGCGCCTGTCGACGCACCCGAGCAGGACGAGACTTTTGATGGACAGATCGGTGGTTTTGAGGGCGCCTCTGCCGACGAGACGCTAATCGGCGTTATCGCGCCCGAGGCTCAAGACCAGACTGCCCAGGCCGAAGTGTCCACCGAGGAAAAGTCCTCCGCCGAGCCGGCGGAGGAGCCCGCGGTGGTCGAAGCCGCCGAGCCCAAGCCCAAGCTCTATCGCAATGCCGCCGGCAATATCCGCTTTGGTTCGGATGCCATCCGTGCGCTCGGCATGCTTCCCGAGTCCTGCGCGCTCGATTACGAAGAGGGCGAGGAGCCGACGTTTGAGCCGGAGCCTGCGCCCGTTGTCACTGCGGATGATGAGTCTGCCGCGGTTACCGCTGCCGTTGCCGAGCCCGAGGCGGTGTCCGCGATCGATCCCGCGGCAGGACTGGACATTTTGGCTCCCGCCGCGCCGGCGCAGGACGTTGCGGACGAGTCTGACGACGATTACGTTGAACAGCCGAGGCGTGTGTCTTACGAGAGCGATACTGATTTCTCGGCCGAGATTCCCGCGGCAACGCCCCATGCCGATATTGCATCCGCGTTCTCTTCGATTGGCGCCAGCGCTTCCAACTTCTTTAAGGGTGCGCTTGCAAAGGGCAAGAAATTTGTCGACGATTTCGAGGAGAAGCGCGCTGCCGCACGCGAGGCTGCCGAGCAGGAGGCTATCGCTCAGCAGCAGGCAGCCGAGGCGGCACGTGAGCTCGCGGCGCAAGAGTTCGAGCAGAACGAGGCTATGCAGTCCGTGCCCGCCAAAGCCGCCGAAGCTACAACGTCCTTTGAGTCCCAGCAACCGACGTCCGCGGACGTTGTTGAGGCAACAACGTCTTTCGAGGCTCAGCAGCACGTCGATAGCACTATGTCGTTTGATGCCGCGAAGTTCGATTCCACGATAACGTTTGAAAAGCAAGGCACCGCGATTGCCGAGCCCCTTCCTGCTTCCGATGAGCAGGACGACGCGGTGGACGATGACGAGCCCATTGATGCTGCCGAAATTCAGGATGCCGCCGAGGACGAGCCCGTCGAGGCCAACTCTGACGAAGAGCAATACGCGGCAGCCGATCAAGGTGATTCGGCCGAGGTCGAGCAGGAGGAAGTGCCTGCGGTTTCCGAGACTCCCGAGACGGATGAGTCGAGGCCTTACTCCACGCAGATTTTCACCATGCCGACCCCGAGTGGTTCCGGTGCCACGGTTGCCAATGTCGCTCCCACCCAGGACGAAACGGTCGATTCCCTTATGGCCCAGATTTCCTCCCAAGCATCGCCGCGTCCGCAGATGAATGTTCCCGATCCGGCGTCGGCACCGTCGCCTGCACCTTCCTCGTCTCCTCTGGCTTCGGTCCCCGATCCGTCGCTGCCGTCTATGAAGCAGGCAAACGTTGCGTCTCGCACGTCGCTGTTCGACCTTCCCGATCCCTCTGCCCAGGTCAACGACCCCTTTGCTACCGCCCAGGGTCCCGAACCCACATCAGCACCCGTTGCGCCTCCTATGCCCGTTGCGTCGGGCGCGCAGCCGATCGAGACCATTTCGGCTCCCGCCCCGGCGGCACCCAAGTCTCGTAAGCGCGGCCTGGGTGGCCTGTTCGGCCGTAAAAAGAAAAACGAGCAGGATAGCATGAGTGACTGGCTGGGCGTCGAAGACGATTACGATGCCAAGAAGTCCGGTCGCGGTATCGGTTCGTGGGATAACTTCGAGGACGATAACGATGGCTGGAAGGGTGGCGCTACGTCTTCCGATGGCGCTTCTTCCGAAGATATGCTCTCGGCTGTCGCCTCTATGGGCGATGATGAGCTGCTCGGTCACGATATCTGGTTTGTGGCAACGGGCGCCTCGGATTGTGATGGCGCCGGCATGAAGGCCTTCTTGGCTTCGCATCGCGATAGGCTCCGCGGCGTATTCTTTATCAATCTTGAATCCGTCGGCGCCGGTAGGCTTTCGGTTGTGACGGTCGAGGGCGAACAACAACTGCTCAAGGGCGATCGTCGCATCATGAACCTGGTCAGCAAGGTGTGCAAGTCGTTCCATGTCGATTGTGGCGCGCTCGAGATGCCCTATGCCAAGACCGATGCCTATGCCGCGCTCGAGGCGAGCCGCCGAGCCCTTACCATCGCCGGCGTGGACGGCACGCGTCTGGCTTGCGCTCGTACCGAGGACGACCTGCCCCACAATGTCAACCCGACGAACATTGCCACGGTATCCGAGATCGTGACCGAGGTTATCCGCCGTTCGTAGACGGAGCTCTAAGGAGTCAACGTGTTTTCGTATATTAAGCGCCATTGGCCTGTCTACGTGATTTTGACCTTGATTGCCATTGCGTTAGGATTTGGGGCTGCCTACATCGTGGGTGCGAAGGGCTCGACCCCCGCCTCCGCAATCAGCGAAGAGGTGGAGCAAGAACAGAGCACGGGTGCCGATGGGATTCCTGAGTCCGAGCAGGCTATCGTTGATGGCGGATCTTCGTCTGCAGAGTAGATACGGCAATTTACATGATTGAAAGCGGGCGAGCCGGGGGACTGGCTCGTCCGCTTTTTCATCGCGCTAGCGCTTCTTTGGGATCGACCTAAGGCGAGCGAACCATAGGGCTGCGGCACCCGAGGTCAGGAGCGCAGTGATGCAAGCGGCGATGGGAACTGATCCTGTTGCCGGTAGGTCCTGCGGTAGGGTACAGCGTTGAATGACACGGTCCTCGTCATGTGACTCAAGTTTATCGCCGCCGCCGTTGCGGCAAAGATCGACGCGTGCGCTGTTGGTGAGTGCAGTTTGGGGCGTATAAGCCGACGTTGCCTGCATGTGCACGACTGCGCCCCGAGCGTCTGTGCCAAGGATTGCTTTGGCATCGTCAAGGTCGTCGTGCTCATCTTTGAGATCATCGCGGGTCCAAGAATCCGCATCGCTTCGAGTCGTAAAGTCGGCGGCTACCGCACCGTATTCAATTCGAATGCCCGTTACGACGGTATTGGATGCAAGGTCGAGCTCTTCTGCCTCGAGTGTGGTGGATTCCGTGGTCGAGACATCCGCCTTCCAGAGGCGCCAGCCGTCGTAATCGACGAGGCGACAGTCCTCACCAAGGCTCTCTTTTACTTCGTCGGACTCAAGCCAAGGATTTTCGTGCTCATCGTCAAGTGTCGCGTTCTCCGGCTCATCGACGTCTGTCGAGTCCAACGGCGTCGTGCGATACCACACGTTGCACAGACCGTTGAGGTCGCCGATGGCGACGGGAGTTTCGATTGAGACGAATCTCGCTGTATCGTCCTCAGCACACTCAAGATCATCGGTAATTGTGAACTCATCAACCCAGGTAGCTGAATCGTTTCGAGCATCGATGGTATAGGAGAAAAGCCCATCACTATTGGTTTGCGTCGCGGCGCGATTATTACCATCTCCGTTGGCCAGCAGACCCTTTCCGATAGGTTGGACAAGCTCCTGACGCTTGTCGACCTGTCCCTTGATCTCGATGGGCGCATCCTTCATCGCGACGGATTGGACTTCTCCCGTATCCTTTATTTCAAACGTTATCTCCTCGGCAAGGTCGTAGGTCCGCGGAGACATCATTTCGCGCAACGAGTAGGTGCCGGGTGCAAGATGTTCGACGCGGTGTGGCTTGTCGGATGAGGTCCAGGATTCTATTTCGGTTTTATCGGGACCATATAAGGTGAGCTGTGCGCCTTCCACTTCCTGCTCACCGCTTGCATCGACCTTGGAGATATCAACCTTGGTGTAATCGTCGGATACGTTGAGCCGTGCTTCTACAACGGGTGTTTTCTGGTCGGCATAAGTAAGGTCGACAATATGGGTTGTCAGATCGAGCAAGAAGCCTGCCGGCGCTTGAGTCTCGACAACCTCGTAGCGTGCGGTGCCAGGTCCCAGCGGGAGGTTGTCCGCGCGTGCTTCTCCAGTTTCATCCGTCGTGACGGTAGCGACAGTCTCACCGTCGAGCGCGGCAATGCTACCGTCGGGGCGCACGATATCACCCGAGGCACGGATCTCAAAGACGGCGCCCGCGAGGCTGCTGCCGTCTATGGCATCGGTTTTAACGATCCTGATGTTTCCGGTCGCGGCGTGGTCATAATACGAGGCGATTGCAACGGGCGTTAGGTTCATGTCGGCGGGTATGTTTACCTCGATCTCTTCGCCGACAAGATAGGGCTCTTTGGCCGAGGTTTCGCGTACATAATAGGTGCCCGGTACGAGCGATTCGGGCAGCGTGACGGTCCCGGTCGCGTCAGTCGTAAAGGTGTCCATTACGTTATGTGCTGGATACCAGCAAGTTTGTGAGACAGGTTCGTGATTGCTGTCGAGGAGTTGGAAGGTGAATCCGGCTAGTGGAACAGAAGCGCCTGTTTGGGCATCGCGTTTTACAATCTGGAGATGCGTCGACAGAGTGTGGTTGTCCACGATATATTGAAGCTCGGTGCCGTTGGAAATCTGATTGGCCCCGACGGTCCATTCCCCTGCACGTTTAAAACCCTCGGGGACGGTTTCCGGAACCTCGCGAACCGTGTAGCCGGTGCGGTCGTATGGGATGGCTCCGTGGACACCGGCGGGTCGCTTGCCTGCGCCGAACCATGTTTCGGGCTGATCCTTGGTGGAGGCAAAGCCATAGACGTTTGTGGTCAGTGTGCCGACAACCTGCTGAGAGCTGTTGCTGACAACCTCAAAGACAACACCTCCCGCCGGCTGCTCCAGGCCGGATTGGTCGCTATTGCCGTAATCCTTGAATTTGGATATCTCAAGGTTAAACGCAATGGGGATATCGGAAACGCGAGATTCGATCTCGACCACGCCTGAATCGCCGAGCTGGTCGGCTCCAACGGTATAGGTCCAGCTGTCGTTGGATGGCAGGTAGCCCTCGGGGGCTTTTGATTCGTAGATGGTAAAGGTTCCTAAGGGGACATCGGCGAGGGTGGCCCGACCGCTTTCGTCGGTCGTGAGGATTTGTGCCCATCCAGGGGTTGATTGCGACACACACGTGAACTCTGCTCCTGCGAGTGAAGATCCCACCTGGGGGCCGGCATTCGTCGCGGCATCGAGTTTTACGATACGCAGGTTGATGGTGCCGGGCTGTTCATCAATGGCGACCCGCCCGCCGTCATTCCCCGTGGTAAAGGCAATACGATCGTGGCGGGGGACATAGCCGGCCGGCGCCTTCGTTTCAACTAGGTAGTATGCCGTATTGGGCAGAAGTGTTGCTTGCGCTCGACCGTTGCTATCCATTTGGATGGTGCCGACATGCGCGCCGCTGGCGCTCTCAAAAATATCGAATGTTGCCCCGGTAAACTGATAGGTATTGTTTCCGCTGGTAATAACGGTGTTAGCAGACTGCTTTTGGAAGGAAACAGAGACCGCCGGCAGTACATAGAGCATGTCTTGACGTTTGCTGCCGCCCGATACGGTTCCTAGATAGCGCCGCGCGCGGTGCGGAGCGGCTTTGATGCTTCCTGATTTTGCGCTGTCGTGGAGCCACCGCGCAGCCGCTACGACTTCATTGTCGGCGGTAAAGTGCCCACTCTTGGTTTTGCCCTGAGCGGTCGTGTAGGAGTAGGTGCCGTCGACATGGGTAGTGCCGTTGAGCATCCATACGGCAAGCTGGGTGGCGGCGCGGGCGCGATCGGGTGAAAGATGGTAACCGCCAAACGACGTGGCGGTAGGATATCCGTGACAAACGATTGCCGCGAACTCGTCGTCGAGCCACACCCAGCCTTGATCAAAGTTGAGCCATGGGCCGCCCGGCTTGGTGGGGCCGGGGCGCTCCTGGTTCATGCAGTAGGCAATCGAGGCGTCTTGAGCTTCATACTTGCCGATGAAGAAGGGCCCACAATCATCGCTAATAGTGCGGAAGCCGAGCTGGTCGTAGCCATCGACGGCAAATGCGGCTCCCGGTGCCAGGCAGCCGAAAAGCAGGAAGAGGAGCAGGAGCAGCGGACCTGTTGCGATTGCGCTGTGGACAGAGTGCGTGGGTGCGTTGGACATGGCTGCTCCTTATCCCTCGTGCGCCGCACGGGGAGGCCGCGGCGCTTGGGATGAGGCTACCCCCGAGGTTCATGCGGGTAAGTACCGGAGCCTGACCAAAAGCTTGCCCAATTCCTGACAAATTGAGCTCAAATACAACAATCAAGCAAAAGTGCAGGTAGAAGATAGGGAGAATAGGAGGTCAAAGGTCCTCATCTCCACAATTGACGCGATTTTCAAACGAATCTCCATAGCTAAAACAAGCATCGCCACCCTTGTATCGAACAAGACAACCGCGTTATACTAGCCAACACATAAGCGGGCATCGCCAAGTGGTAAGGCATCAGCTTCCCAAGCTGACACTCGCGGGTTCGAGTCCCGTTGCCCGCTCCAGCTAGAAGCACAAGCACGGCACCATTACGGTGCCGTGCTTTTTTCAATAAAGTGCCGGGACTCGAACCCGACAGGGTGCGAGCGTTAAATAAACGCGAAGCGTTTATAGCGAGCAGGCAAGGGCGCCGATAGGCGACCGCAGCCGGTGCGGATTTGCGAAGCAAATACGCGGATGTCCCGTTGCCCGCTCCATGGAGCAAGGAAGATTTCGGGAATGGTAGATTCAGCCTGCTTTGCCCCCGCACTTCCCCGGGTTTCGGTATGCCACTGAAGCCGGTGCGGATTTGCGAAGCAAATACGCGGATGTCCCCATGCCCGCTCCAATTCCAAAATGTTAGGTTAATGCCTGCTGCCCATACTTGCACCTGCGCACGGTACAATGGTTGAGTTACGACCAACGTGCCAATAACCAAAAAGGAGCCGCTATGATCGATCGCTATACCCGCCCGGAGATGGGACACATCTTCTCCCTCGAGAACAAGTACGCCATTTGGCAGGAGATCGAGGTTCTGGCCTGCGAGGCCCAGGCGGAGCTCGGCAAGATCGGTATTTCCAAAGACGAGGCCCAGTGGATCCGCGACCATGCCAACTTTGAGAAGGCGAAGGTCGATGAGATCGAGGAAGTCACGCGCCACGACGTCATTGCCTTCCTGACCAACATGAAGGAATACATCGATGCCGATGTTCCCGAGGGCGACCCCAAGCCCAGCCGCTGGGTTCACTATGGCATGACCAGCTCCGATCTGGGCGACACGGCCCTGTGCTACCAGCTCACCCAGGCCTGCGACCTGATCATCGAGGATGTCAAGAAGCTCGGCGAGATTTGCAAGCGTCGCGCCTTTGAGGAGCGCAACACGCTCTGTGCCGGCCGCACTCATGGCATCCACGCCGAGCCGATGACCTTCGGCATGAAGTTTGGCTCTTGGGCCTGGGAGCTCAAGCGCGATCTGGATCGTCTTGAGGACGCCCGCAAGAATGTTGCCTTCGGTGCTATCTCGGGCGCTGTCGGCACGTACAGCTCCATCGAGCCGTTTGTCGAAGAGTATGTCTGCGAGCACCTGGGTCTGGTTCACGACCCGCTGTCCACGCAGGTCATCAGCCGCGATCACCATGCCTACCTTGCCGGCGTGCTTGCCACTACAGCGGCCACCTGCGAGCGCATCGCGACCGAGGTCCGCAACCTGCAGAAGACCGACACGCTCGAGGCCGAGGAGCCCTTCCGTAAGGGTCAAAAGGGCAGCTCCGCCATGCCGCACAAGCGCAACCCCATCACCATGGAGAAGGTCTGCGGCCTGTCGCGCGTCGTGAAGGCCAACGCGCAGGTTGCCTTCGACAACGTCGCCCTGTGGCACGAGCGTGACATTTCGCACTCCTCTGCCGAGCGCGTCGCCCAGGCCGACAGCTTCATCGCCCTCGACCACATGTTCCAGTGCCTCATTCGCGTTATCGACGGCCTGCAGCTGTACCCTGCCCGCATGATGGCCAACCTCAATAAGACCCGCGGTCTCATCTTCTCCTCCAAGGTGCTGCTCGCCCTCGTCGACACGGGCATCACCCGCGAGGACGCGTACGCCATTGTGCAGGAGAACGCCATGGCAACCTGGCACGAGGTACAGGATTGTGTCTCCGGCCCTACCTTTAAGGAGCGTCTCGAGGCCGATCCGCGCTGCACCGTCAGCCAGGAAAAGCTCGACGAGATCTTTGATCCGTGGGACTTCCTCACCCGTATCGACACGGTCTTTGATCGTCTGGAGCAGCTGAGCTTCGAGTAGGTTCGGGCATAACGTTAGCTTTTTAGGGCGCTTTGCTGGTAATGTGTGTTGCCGGCAAAGCGCCTCGTTGCATTTAGGGAAAGACGGGGATAATAGTCGTCTTGAATAACATTCTGAGAGGGGATCGCATGATTTCGTTTGATTACAAGCCTCAGGGCGTGTGTGCTCGCAATATTCACCTTGACCTTTCCGATGACGGCAACAAGGTGATGGGCGTTGAGTTTACCGGCGGCTGCGACGGCAATCTCAAGGCTATCTCCAAGCTAGTCGAGGGCGCTCCTGCCGATCGTGTAATCGAGGTTCTCGCCGGTAATACCTGCGGTATGAAAAAGACCTCCTGCGCCGACCAGCTTACACGCGCTATCGAGGCCGCTCGCGCCGAGATCGCCTAATGGGTATCACCGATCACATCAAGAACGGAATATCGCGTCGCGGCTTTGTACTCGGTGGGGCTGCCGCGGGCGCTGCCACGGTGCTTGCCGGATGCTCGAAAAAAACGGGCACCAGCGATGATGCCGCTGGCGAGCCGCAGGTTATCAAGGACGATTCCAAAATCATCTCGATTACGGATGAGTACGAGGCAGTCGACATCGATCTTGAGCCGGCGGCGTCGTGGACGCTGCCGCTGGGTACGCTGCTGTACTACTGCGACGGCGATTACGCCGCGGCGATGATGGCGCCCGCATCGGCACTGCATGCCAACACACTCGGTGTGCTTAACCTGGGCGATGGCTCGCTTACCACATTAATCGAGGATCCTATCGAGGGCACGGGATACGCATTCTACGATGTCCGTGCCGGCGACGGCGTATTCGCGTGGGTTGAGATGAACTTTGCCAATTCATCGTGGAAGCTCTACGCTCAAAATCTGTCGGGCGCTTCGCTCTCTGGCGATGTGGTTGAGCTCGATCGAGGTGGCAAGGACTATGATCCGCCCCTGTTTACAGCGTTCGGGTCATCGGTTATCTGGTATAAAATGCCTTCGGCAGGCGGCAATAAAACGAGTAGTGATTCGTTTTGCTTTCGTCGCTCGCTTGATGAATCCAAGGCCGAGACAATTTGGAAATCGACGGGCCGCTTTGCATCGGCCCCGCGCGCGAGCGACGGCATTTTGACCATCTCGCCGCGTGTCCGCAACGACGAGGGCGTCTACTACGGCATAACGGCAATCGATCTGACCGACGGCAACAACACCAAGCGTGCCCAGCTGGTCCTCCCTTCGTCAGTTTCGCCTTTCGAGGCCGTATATATGGGCGATACCTTCGTGTTTTCTATCGAGGCGGCCTATAGTGGCGTGGGCAGCCTGGGCAATATGGGCACGTATATCGGTAATGAGGGAGGGCCGTACCTCTTCCTGTCACGCGAGCCGCTCGCATGTGCGGCTGGCAAGAAGAATAAATACCTTGTTAAGGTACAGGCGTCGCATTTCCTGATCGACACCTCTGCCAAGACCTATGGCTCGCTGCTGTCGCCCGACCGCGCTTTGGAGTATGGCGATTATCCAGCTACGGCGGGAAAATCGGACTCATTCCTTACGTACGCCACGGTGCGCAACAGCCAGGGTATACCAGAGACGGTCACTGCACGCCTATTCTCTCTTTAAGCTTAGAGGGGTTAAAAAGGCGCCAACAGGGGAATAAACGCGTTGTAATTGTGAGTACCGCCTGCCGAGCTGCCGCGTCATAGCGGCATCCGGCGGGCTCAGGTGCGTTAAAATGGGCTTGTTCTTAGCTAATTGAGACAGGGGGGCCGTGTTATGGCTTCAGATGCAAAAAAGATTCTGCTAGTCGAGGACGAGAAGGCGATCCGTGACGCTGTCGCTGCCTATCTCGAGCGCGAGGGCTACTGGGTTGTTGGCGTTGGCGACGGCCAGTCTGCGATCGAGGAGTTCGAGAAGCACCAGTTCGACCTGGTAGTGCTCGACCTTATGCTCCCCAAGATTCCCGGCGAGCGCGTTTGCCGCACCATTCGCGACACCTCGGATGTCCCCATCATTATGCTGACGGCCAAGGGCGAGATCGAGGATCGCATCATTGGCCTTGAGCTTGGTGCCGACGACTACCTGATTAAGCCGTTCTCGCCGCGTGAGCTCGTCGCCCGCGTCCGCGCCCTGTTCCGTCGTGCTCACCAGGCAGACGAGCCCGCCGTTGAGGTACTCGACTTTGGCGATCTGGTCATCGATATCTCGGGCCACAAGATTTTGGTCGAGGACAAGGAAGTGGACCTGACTGCTTCCGAGTTTAAGCTGCTCACCACGCTTGCTCGCCATCCCGGTCGTGTTTATAACCGTATGGAGCTGGTCGAGAAGGTGCTCGGCTACGACTTTGAGGGCTATGAGCGCACCATCGACAGCCATGTGAAGAACCTTCGCGCCAAGCTGGGTGATGACCCCAAGAAGCCTAAGTGGCTCTACACCGTTCACGGTGTCGGCTATCGCTTTGAGGCTCCGGCCAAGACCGATAAGTCGGACGAGAAATAGGGAAATCACATATGACACCTGCGCGCTTTGAAATCGGACAAAAGCACAAGCAGGAGAACGAGGCAGGTTCCAAGGCGAGTTGGAACACGCCTCGTTCCGATTCACGGCCAGCGATGAGCTATCCCTCGCGCATGGCATTGGCTTTTGCCCTGACGTCGCTCATGACGGTATTGGTGCTGGTGGGCGTTGTCTCCGTTGTGTGGGGCACCGTCTTTTCGGATTACACGCGCTCTAATATCGTCGAGATCGCCAATTCTGCTGCCGAAAAGCTTGCGACGTCGTATGAGGAAAACGGCAGCTGGACTGCGGGCGAGCTGCGCACGGTCGCGACATCGAGTTTGGTGTCCGACGACCTGAGCATGCAGGTCGTCAACAAGAAAGGCGTTGTCGTCTATGACGACTCATGGCCTTCGGCAAGTGCGACCGCCGATGTGCGCGAGAGTGAATCGCCGTCGAGCAGCTCGAGCGGTAAAAAGGCCTCGCATAGCCCGGTCTCGTCGGCGCCCACCGACTCCGATAGCGTCGCCAACGTCGAAATCATAACGTCTTCTGGCGAGCATGTCGGACAGGTAAAGCTATGGGCCATCGGCTCCGACGCCCTGCTCACCAAGGCAGATTCTGCGTTTAGGGAGAAGACCTTTAACGCCATGGCCCTTGCCGCGGTTGTTGCGGTCTGCATCTCGGTTGTTATCGGATCGCTCGTGTCTCGCATGCTCACCAAGCCGATTCATCGTATTACGAGCACAGCCAAGCAAATTCGCGATGGAGACCTGTCCGCTCGTACGGGCTTGCGCGGCGACGATGAAATCGATCAGCTGGGTGAGACCTTTGACGAGATGGCCACCTCGCTCGAGAAAGATATGAAGCACGAAAAGCGCCTGACCTCGGATGTCGCACACGAGCTGCGCACGCCGCTTATGGCCATGCTTGCAACGGTCGAGGCCATGCAGGACGGCGTGTATCCCACCGACGACGAGCATCTGGAGACGGTCGCTTCCGAGACGCGCCGCCTGGCTCGTTTGGTGCAGCAGATGCTCGACCTATCGCGTATGGAAAACAGCACGGCGCCGCTCAATCTCGAACCGGTGGACATGGTTCCCTTTGTGCGGTCTATCGTCAACGCTCAGGAGCGCCTATTTGTTGACCGCGATCTGCGCTTGCGCTTTGCTGACGAGACCCAAGGTCACGACGATGTCGTCGAGGCCGATCCCGACATGATCACGCAGTGCGTCATCAACCTCATGAGCAACGCCATGCGCTACACCCCCGAGGGCGGTTGGGTCGTGGTGTCGGTGCTCAGTGACCGCAAGCATGTCAGTATTGCCGTTTCGGATACCGGTATCGGTATTGCCAAGGACGACCTGTCGCGCATCTTCGGGCGATTTTGGCGCGCAGATGCCAGCCGCGCCCGCGAAGCCGGCGGCCTGGGCGTTGGCCTCGCCGTGACCAAGCAAATCGTCGAGCGTCACCATGGCTACATATCCGTGGAGTCGGAGCTTGGAAAGGGTACGACTTTTACGATTCATCTGCCTCGCGAGCACACGGCGGACGCGGCATCTACTACAATGGAGCACTAGCTTTTCGCTATTCGGTGAAGGAGGGGCCGCGTTCCTGCCGCTCCGAGTTTGCGAAAACATGCGGGAAAGAACCCGCATTTCTGTCGTATTTAGGTAAGGAGTGACTCACGTGACAACGATGGAGCGTCGTCCGGATTCCCGTGGCAAGGTTCGTGATATCTATGATGCCGGTGAAAACCTGCTGATGGTCGCCACCGACCGCATTTCTGCGTTCGACTTCATTCTTCCCGACGAGATTCCGTTTAAGGGAGAGGTGCTCAACCGCATCTCGGCATTCTGGTTCGATAAGTTTGCCGACATCGTTCCCAACCATCTCGTCTCCATCGATCCGGCGGATTTCCCCGAGGAGTTTGCCGAGTATCGTGACTACCTCGCAGGCCGCGCCATGCTGGTCAAGAAGGCCCAGACGATTCCTATCGAGTGCATCGTCCGCGGTTATCTGACCGGTTCGGGCAAGAAGACCTATGACGAGAACGGCACCGTCTGCGGCATCCAGCTGCCCGAGGGTCTGACCGAGGCCTCCAAGCTTCCCGAGCCGCTGTTCACGCCGTCCACGAAGGCCGAGATCGGTGATCACGACGAGAATATCTCGTTTGAGCGTTGCTGCGAGATCGTTGGCGAGGACATCGCCACGCAGATTCGCGATCTGTCTCTCAAGATCTACAAGGCTGCTGCCGAGTATGCAGCGACCCGTGGCATCATCATTGCCGACACCAAGTTTGAGTTTGGTGTTATCGATGGCAAGGTCACGCTGATCGACGAGTGCCTCACGCCCGACTCCAGCCGTTTCTGGCCCGCCGCCAGCTACGAGGAGGGCAAGATCCAGCCTAGCTACGACAAGCAATTCGTCCGCAATTGGCTCAAGGCCAACTGGGATATGACGGGGGAGACCCCGCATCTGCCCGCCGAGGTCATCGATGGCACGTCCGAGCGCTATCGCGAGGCCTTCCAGATCATCACGGGCTCCCAGTTCACAAGCATGAAGGAGAACGCGTAAGTGAGTACCCGCAGCGCCACGAACAAGCGCACGCAATCCCACGAGGTTACCGGGGTTGCGCGCAAGTCCGCCGCATCCGCCAAGCCCGCTCGTCAGGCAGCGAGTTCTGTTCACGTCGTGCCGGCATCATCCAAGGCACGCCGCAAGGAGCTCGAGAAGGGCGAGAGCCTCGAGGGCCTCTCCAAGGAGGAGAAGCGCGCCCGCAAGGCCAAGCAGCGCGCCAAGGAGGATCGCATCTACACGGTGTCGAATATCCTTCTCAAGCAGGATGAGGATTACACCAAGCGCCGTCGTATCTGGTGGGCCGTGCTCGCTATCGGCATGGTACTCGTCGTGGCCATTTGGGCTTCGCTGTACTTCGCTCCCGCCGGTATGGTGTCCAGCCCCGTTCAGATGGTCGGCATCGTTTTGTCCTATGTCGTCATTCTGGGTGACTTTATCTACGACTTCGTTCGTATTCGTCCTCTGCGCAACATGTACCGCGCGCAGGCCGAGGGTATGTCCGAGAACAAGCTCAACGCTCTTATTGAGCGTGCGGCTGCCGAGGAGGACAAGAAGGCCTCCAAGAAGAAGTAGCGTTTGTATCCATACTTATCGCTAAGATATAAGGCGCGTCGTTTTTGCGGCGCGCCTTTTTACTGTTCTATAGATAGATGGAGTGGCACATGATTCGAGCTGCCCTGACGGTCGAAGAGGCTCTGGAGGGCATGAAGGCCCTGGAGCCCAAGATTAAAAATTATGCGCGCCTGGTTGTCCGCAAGGGTGTAAACGTTAAGCCCGGCCAGGAGGTCGTCGTTCAGTCTCCCGTCGAGTGCGCGTCATTTGCACGCGTGGTGGTTGCGGAGGCTTATGACGCCGGTGCCGGCCACGTGACGGTCATCTGGGCCGACGACGCCGTGACGAGGCTTGCGTACGAGCATGTCGAGAAAAGCTTTTTTGAGCAGACGCCCGAGTGGAAGCGCATGCAGCTGGATTCGTTAGCCCAGGATGGTGCCTGCTTTATCTTTATCGAGGGTGCGGACCCTGCCGCCCTTAAGGGCATCGATCCCGCTAAGCCCGCTGCAGCTTCTAAGGCAAGGAACACGCAGTGCAAAGTTTTCCGCCGTGGACTGGATTACAACATCAATCCGTGGTGCATCGCCGGCGCTCCGGTCGTGGCTTGGGCGCACGAGGTGTTCCCGGGAGACGCCGATGAGGTTGCAATCTATAAGCTGTGGAACGCGATTCTGCACACCGCTCGCGCCGATGGGCAGGACCCAGAGAGCGACTGGGAGCTCCATGACGCCGCATTCGAAAAGAACCTGCGTTTCCTGAACGACAATCGTTTCGACTACCTGCATTACACCGCGGCAAATGGAACCGATCTGACGATTGGCATGACGAAGGGTCACGAGTGGGCCGGCGGCAAGGGCAAGACGCCCGATGGACACCCCTTCTTCCCCAACATTCCCACCGAGGAAGTCTTTACCTCGCCCGATCGCATGCGCGCCGACGGTATCGTGTACTCGGCCATGCCGCTCATCCACCACGGCAATAAAGTCGATGATTTTTGGATTAAGTTCGAGGGCGGCCGCGTGGTGGACTACGACGCCCGCGTGGGCAAGGCAACGCTCGCAAGTATCATCGATACTGACGAGGGCGCTGCTCACCTGGGAGAGGTCGCGCTCATTTCCAAGAACACGCCGATCCGCGAAAGTGGTGTTCTGTTCTACGATACGCTCTATGACGAGAACGCTAGCTGCCATCTCGCGCTAGGTGTCGGTTTCCCCGAATGCATCGTGGGTGGGTATGACATGTCCAAGGAGGAGCTCCTGGAGCATGGTGTTAACGTCTCGAGCACGCACGTCGATTTTATGATCGGCACGGACGACATCGATATTACGGGCATTACGCCTGATGGACGTGAAGTTGTGATTTTCCAGAACGGCCAATGGAGTTGGGAATAGTCCCAGACCGTGGTACAATGCCGCCCGCGGGCCGTTAGCTCAGCTGGCAGAGCAGGGGACTTTTAATCCCAAGGTCCAGGGTTCGAACCCCTGACGGCCCACCATAGAAAAGAAAGCGATCGACTCCGGTTGGTCGCTTTTTTGTTGCCGCGACATGGGTTCGAACCCGTCGGGGCGCGGAGCTGAGTAAACGCGTGAGCGTTTGCCAGCGCAGCGCGCAAGGCGAGAAAGCGCCGCAGCGGCCGCCTGCGAAGCAGGCTGAACCCCTGATGGCCCACCCAAAGATTGCCGAGACGGTCAACTTCGGTTGGCCGTCTTTTTTGTCGCCCTTTCATGGGTTCGAACCCGTATCTGTCTATATATAAGAACGCTTGGCGAACAATACCCGCCTTTTACCGATGGGAAACAAATAGCTGATGCTTTTGGAGTAAAGTGGCGCTCCAGAGATGACCGATGCCTCAATACTCATAAAACAGCTGGTCATCGCCAATATCAGAAGCCAATGCTTCAGTTTTAACCCCAGTGATGCGACTGAGGGACCTATTCATTTGTGAACAAAATATGGAGTGCGCGATTCCCGCCCACGGGGCCCCTCCGGTCTGGCAATATATCTCCTTGCCGCGCGGCCCGGTCGGACCGGATCAGCCGCAGAGCGTGCACCTTGAGAACCGGATACTGCGAGGATGGACACTAACTTCAGTGTCGCATCCGGGCAGACATCGAAC
>JAUMPM010000045.1 GCA_031294825.1 Collinsella sp.
GCCGCAGGCTCGGCCTCAACAGCAACCGGCTCCTCAACAGCCGCAGCAGCCTCCACAGCCGCCGGGCGCTCAATCTCCGGATGCATATAGAAGTACAGGTCCAGATATTTATCGGCCGAGCGCGTCCAGCTAAAGTCCTGGCTCATGGCCTGCGTGACCAGCTGGTTCCAGGCGTCGCGGTTATCCCAGAACAGGCGCGCCGCACGGAATACCGCGTCGCCCATCTCGTCGCCGTTAAAGTTGCTAAACGAGAAGCCCGTGCCCTCGCCGGTAAACTCGTTGTACGGGATCACAGTGTCCTTCAGACCACCGGTCTCGCGAACAATCGGCAGGGTGCCGTAGCGCATGGCGATAATCTGCGACAGGCCGCAGGGCTCAAACTTCGAAGGCATCAGGAACATATCGGCGGCGGCATACATGCGCTGCGACAGCGCAGGATCGAACTCGATGCGTGCGGCCATGGTGCCGGGGTACTTGTCCTGGAAGTAACGCAGTCCGTCCTCGTAGTCGCGGTCGCCGGTGCCCAGCACCGCCACCTGCACGCCGCCGGCCAGGATGCGGTCGAGCGCGTACATGACCAGGTCCAAGCCCTTCTGGCGCGTCAGACGCGTGACCATGACCATAAGCGGACGGTCGTCGCGAACCTCGAGCCCCAGCTCTTCCTGCAGCTTGGCCTTGCACACAGCCTTGCCGGAACGGTCCTCAACCGTGTAGTTGGCGGCAATGCGCTTGTCGGTCGCCGGGTCAAAGCCCGCCACGTCAATGCCGTTCAAAATGCCCTGCAGCGCGTACGAACGTTCGCGCAGAACGCCGTCCAGGCCCTCGCCAAATTCGGGCGTCTGGATCTCGTTGGCATAGGTGGGGCTCACCGTGGTGATGGCGTCGGCATAGCGCAGGGCGCCCAGCATGTAGTTGATGCTGCAAGCGTCGCAACGCAGCTGCGAGGCGGCTGCCGGAATGTGCGCCACACCCAGGATGTCCTCCATCACGGTGTCGCTAAACTGGCCCTGGAACGCCACGTTGTGGATCGAGAACACGGTCTTAACGCGGTCATACAGCGGCAGGCCCTGATAGAATTCGCGCAAAAACACGGGCGCCAGCGCCGTCTGCCAGTCGTTGCAGTGCAGGATGTCGCACTCAAAGCCGGCCGGCAGGTGCTGCAGGCTCTCGGTGATAGCCTTGGAGAAGAACGCAAAACGCTCGCCGTCGTCAAAGAAGCCGTACGGATAGTCGCGCGCAAAGTAGCGCTCGTTGTCTATGAACATATAGGTGACGCCGTCGTGCTCGAGCTTCTCGAGACCGCAGTACTCATTGCGCCAGCCTAGGCTCACGTAAAAGTCGGAGAAGTGCTCCATCTGCGCCTTGTACTCGTCCTTGATGGTGGCGTACTTGGGCACCATCACGATGACTTCGGCGCCGGCGCGCACAAGCGCCGCAGGCAGCGAGCCTGCCACGTCGCCCAGGCCACCGGTCTTCACAAACGGTGCGCACTCGGCCGAGGCAAACACGATCTGCATCTTTTTGCTGGAATCAGCCATATTGTCTCCCATGTTGCAATTCGAGAATAGCCGCCTGGCGCTAACCGGGCGGCTATTCTACATGTTACGAGCGATGTTGCAGTGCCAACGTTAACGTACGATGGTGGTATCGGAAGTTAACGGAGCCTTGCCCAGCACCAGGATGTTCTCGGGCGTGCCGCGAAGCTCGGTGTTGGTGGGAACCACGTTGTTCTTGTCCAGGATGGCGTTCTCAACGCGGGCGCCACTCTTGATGATGCAACTCTGGTTGATGATCGAGTTGGTCACCGAAGCGCCTTCCTCGACCACGACGCCGCGCGACAGGATCGAGTTGCGCACGGTGCCCTTGATGATGCAGCCGGCCGAGATAATCGAGTTGCACGCGTGGCTGCCGGTCGCATAGCGCGAAGGCGGCACGTCGTGAGCCTTGGTCAGGATCGGGCGCTCGGGGTCGAAGAGCTGGTCGGCCACGGTCTGGTCGAGCAGGTCCATGCTGCGGCGATACAGCGACTTCTCGCTAAACACGCCCACGACCTCGCCCTTGTATTCGTAGCTGCAAACGTCGATGTTGCCAAAGTCGCCCTGGAGTGCCTCGAGCAGGTCCAGATAGTCAGCGGCCTGGTAGTGGTCGATGATCTCGAGCAGTGTCTCGCGGTTGACGATGCAGCAGTCCATAGACGCGTTGTCGCCGTACACGACGCCGGCGCTCACGCCCGTCAGGCGGCCGTTCTCGTTGATCTGCAGCTTGGTCTCGTCATCGACGTTGCGCGTGGCCTTGCAGTACACCACGGTCATCTGGGCGCCGGAGTTCTCGTGCGCCTCGATGATGGTGTTGAGGTCCATGTTAAAGATGATGTTGGTGCCCATCATCACAACGTAGGGCTTGTCCGAGCGTTGGAACAGCGTCTTGTTGGAGATGATGTCGCGCAGCAGGAAGCGCATACCGCCCTTGGTGGTGCCATAGGCGTTGCCGGGCACCATGAACAGGCCGCCCTTCTTGCGGTCCAGGCCCCAGTCCTTGCCCGAGCCCACGTGGTCGATCAGCGAGCGGTAGTTACCCGGCATGACGACGCCGACGGTCTTGATGCCGGCATTCATCATGTTGGACAGCGGAAAGTCGATCAGGCGGTAGCGGCCCAAAAACGGAACGGACGCGATGGGGCGGTCCTTGAGCAGCACGCTGCCGTAGGTCGAAGAGTAGTTAGCGGTGATATAACCGATGGCCTTGCGATTGATCATCGGATCATTTCCCCTTCCCGATAACGACGTCATTTCCAACGACGGCCGTATCCTTGGTGGTATCGACAGAGCCGAGCTTCACGCCCTCTTCGACCGTGGAGTTCTCGCCCAAAATGGCGCGGCAGATGTGCGCACCGCTCTTAACGTGCGCGCCCGGCAGCAGCACGGAGTCCTCGACCACGGCGCGCTCCTCGATGATGACATCGGTCGAAAGGATCGAGTGGCGAGCGGTGCCGTAGATCTTGCAGCCGTTGGAGACCAGGCAGTCGTCCAGGCGACCGTCAGGGCCAATGTAGTGCGGCGGACGCGTGGTGATGTTGGACATGATGGGGAAGTGCTTGTCAAACAGATCGAACTCGGGGTTGTTGCCCAGCAGGTCCATCGAGGTCTCGTGGAAGCTGGCGATGGTGCCGACGTCCTTCCAAAAGCCGTGGAACTCGTAGCTGTACAGGCGCTTGCCTTCGCCGAGCAGCTTGGGGATGATGTCCTTGCCAAAGTCGTGGCTCGAGCGCTGGTCCAGAGCGTCCTCCTCGAGCGCCTCGATCAGCACGTCGGCCGAGAAGATGTAGATGCCCATGGATGCGAGGTTCGAATCGGGCTTATCGGGCTTCTCGGTGAACTTGGTGATGCGGCCGTCCTCGGGGTCGGTGGTCAGGATGCCAAAGCGGCTGGCCTCCTCCCACGGCACGGGCATAACGCTCACCGTGAGGTCGGCGTTATTCTCAATGTGCGTCTTGAGCATCTTGCGGTAGTCCATGCGATACAGGTGATCGCCCGAAAGAATCAGGACGTACTTGGGGTCGTTGGCTTTGATGTAGTCGAGGTTCTGCGTAATGGCGTCGGCCGTGCCCGCATACCAGGCGCCGCCGGTCTGCGTCTCGTACGGCGGCAGGATCGACACGCCGCCGTCGCGGCTGTCCAAATCCCACGCCTCGCCGGAGCCCACGTAGGCATGCAGCAGATAGGGGCGATACTGCGTCAGAACGCCCACCGTGTCGATGCCCGAGTTGGAGCAGTTGGAGAGCGAAAAGTCGATAATGCGGAACTTACCACCAAAGCTAACCGCCGGCTTAGCGATCTTTTGGGTGAGTGCCCCCAATCGGCTGCCCTGTCCTCCTGCGAGGAGCATCGCGATGCATTCTTTCTTACTCATCGATTTCTCCTTCTGTCATCGATGTTTCTAACCCATTAGCGATGGGCGCGGCGCTCGGTCGCGCCCATCGAGTAATGCCGTGCTGGCATAGGGGAGCTCGTGGCCTTTACGCGTGCCAGATCTCGTCGCGGTACTCGCGAATGGTGCGGTCGCTCGAGAACCAGCCGCTCGAGGCGGTGTTGAGCAGGGCCTTGCGGTTCCAGGTCTCCTGGTCGCCATAGCTGCCGGTGAGCTTCTCCCAGGCGTCGACGTAGCTGCGGAAATCTGCCATAACCAAGTCGGGGTCGTTGTTGTTCATGAGCTCGTTGTAGATGCTCTCGAAGTTGCCCGAAAGACCAGCAAAGGTGTTGTCCTTGAGCTCGTCCATCACGCGGCCCAGACGCTCGCGGTCGCCGTTGAGCGTATCCCACGCAAAGTAGCTGTTCGATGCCCAGAGCTGCTCGACCTCGGGAGCGGTCAGGCCAAAGATGGCCTCGTTCTCGCGGCCGGCCAGGTCGGCGATCTCGATGTTGGCGCCGTCGAGGGTGCCCAGCGTAATGGCGCCGTTCATCATGAGCTTCATGTTGGACGTGCCCGAGGCTTCCTTGCCGGCCGTGGAAATCTGCTCCGAGATCTCGGCGGCGGGGTAGATGAGCTGGGCGTTGCTCACACGGAAGTTGGGGATAAAGCAGACCTTCATGACCTCGTTGACGCGAGCATCGTTGTTGATGACCTCGGCCACGGAGTTAATGAGGCGGATGGTCTCCTTGGCGAAGGTGTAGCTCGAGGCAGCCTTGCCGCTAAAAATGAAGGTCGTCGGCGTCACGTGGAAGTTGGGGTCGGCGATGCGACGGTTGTAGATGTCCATCACCTTCATGATGTTCATGAGCTGGCGCTTGTAGGCATGGAAGCGCTTCACCTGGACATCGAAGACGGTGTTGGGGTCAATGACCAAACCGGTCTCGGCCTTGACGTAGGCGGCCAGACGCTCCTTGTTGGCGCGCTTGGAGGCACCCACGGCCTTCAGGAACTCGGTGTCGTCCTTAAACTCCTTGAGCTTCTCCAGCTCAAAGGCGTCCTTGAGCCAGCCGTCGCCAATGGCCTCGGTCACGAGCTTGGCATAGGTGGGGTTGGCCTCGGCAAAGAAGCGACGGTGCGAGATGCCGTTGGTCTTGTTGTTGAACTTCTCGGGCGTCAGGGCATAGAAGTCCTTGAGCACGATGTTCTTGATGATGTCGGAGTGGATCTTGGCTACGCCGTTGACGCTATGGCTGCAGATCACGGACAGGTTGGCCATGCGGATCTCGCCGTCCCACAGAATGGCGGTCTGGCGCAGACGCTCCTGCCAACCCTCCTGCGTGGTGTCGAACGACTCGTGCCAACGACGGCTGATCTCGTCGATGATCTGGTACACGCGGGGGAGGAGCTTGGAGAACGTGCCGATGGGCCACTTCTCCAGAGCCTCGGGCAGGATGGTGTGGTTGGTGTAGCTCACGACCTGCGTCACGATGTTCCAGGCGTCATCCCACTCGAGCTTCTTCTCGTCGATGAGGATGCGCATGAGCTCGGGGCCGCACATGGCGGGGTGCGTGTCGTTGGTGTGGATGGCCACAAACTGCGGCAGCAGCTCCCAGTTCTCGCCGTGCTCCTTCTCAAAGGTGTCGAGCAGGCTGTAGATGCCGGCCGATACAAACAGGTACTCCTGCTTCAGGCGCAGCAGACGGCCGTGCTCGCCGGCGTCGTTGGGGTAGAGGATGGCGCTGATGGCCTCGGCCTCGGCGCGCTCGGCATCGGCCAGGGCATAGTCGCCGCGGTTGAAGGCCTCCAGATCGAAGTGCTCTTCGACCGGCTCGGCGGCCCAGACGCGCAGCTTGTTGACGGTCTCGCCGGCATAGCCCACAACAGGGATGTCATAGGGAACGGCCAGAATGTCCTGCGTGTCCACCGTGCGGTAGAACGTGCGGCCGTTCTCCTCAAAGCCCTCGACGTGGCCACCAAACTTAATGGTCACGGCCTTGTCCTGACGACGAACCTCCCAGGGATAGCCGTGGGTGAGCCACTCGTCGGTGGCCTCCACCTGGCTGCCGTTGACGATCTCCTGCTTAAACAGGCCGTAGCGGTAGCGCATGCCGTTGCCGTAGCCAGCAATGCCCTCGGCTGCCATGGAATCCAGGAAGCACGCGGCCAGACGGCCCAGGCCACCGTTGCCCAGCGCCGGATCGGGCTCCTGGTTCTCGATGACGGACAGGTCAAAGCCCATGTCGTCGAGCGCCTCGGCGACCATGTCGCGCACGCCAAAGTTGAGCAGGTAGTTGTCGAGCAGGCGGCCGATCAAAAATTCGATCGAGAAGTAGTACACACGCTTCTTACCCTCGGCGGTGGCGCGTGCGTCGCTCTTGGTGGCAACGGTGCGCGCCTTCTCAGCCACGAGCTTGGCCAGGGCGTTAAAGCGGTCGAGATCGCTGGCGGCCTCAACGCTCTTGCCGCTAATGCTCATGACGGCATCGCGATAGAGCTCGGTAAACTCCTGCTTGTTATCGAAGATCTTATTCATACGTTCCTTTCCCCCGGGGATGTTTCTCCCGGAACGGTTATGACATGTATCCTACGCCCCCGTGGGGCGGGTAATTACAGTGGTAACGCCTTTGTTACGCTTTCTTGGCAGTAGCCTTAACAGCAGCTGCCTTGGCCTTGGGAGCAGCCTTTTTGGTGGCTGCCTTCTTGGCCGTGGTCTTGGAAGCAGGCTTGGCAGCAGACTTGGTTGCCTTCGCCTTGGCCGGGGCCTTCTTAGCAGTCGCGGTCTTGGACTTTACCGAGGACGCACGCCTACGCGTCGCATTCTTGGGCTCCTCGACCACGGGCGGCTTATAGCTGCTGGGACCGCGACGCTTAAGCACCACGCCTGCCAAGCCGGGCACCTTAATCTCGATGGAGTCCATCTGCCCGTTCCAGGGATAGGGCTCGCTCGAGCAGGTGTAGGGCTCCTCGCCGGCATAGCCGCTGCCACCGAACTCGGGACGGTCGGAATCGAAGATGACCTCCCAGTCACCCTCGCGCGGCACGCCCACACGGAAGCTCTCGTAGCTCGCCGGGTCAAAGTTAATCAGGATCACCAGATCGTCATCGACGTCCTCACCCTGGCGCACAAAGCTCACGATGGACTGCTTGGAGTTATCCGCGTCGATCCAGGTAAAGCCGTCGTCGGTGTAGCCGCGCTCGTACAGGGCGGGCTCGGCGGTGTACAGGTGGTTGAGCGCCTTGATAAACGCCTGATGATGACGGTGGGTCTCGTACTCCTCGGTCAGGAACCACTGGATGGACTCGTAGTAGCGCCACTCAATAAACTGACCGATCTCGTTGCCCATAAAGTTAAGCTTGGCACCGGGGTGCGTCATCTGGTAGAAGGCCAGCGTGCGCAGGCCGGCAAACTGGCGCCACCAGTCGCCCGGCATGCGGCCGATCAGCGAGCACTTGCCGTGCACGACCTCGTCGTGGCTCAGCGGGCAAATAAAGTTCTCGGTAAAGGCATACATGATGGAGAACGTAAGCAGTCCGTGGTTGCCGGGGCGCCACGGAAAATCGGTCTGCATGTAGTGCAGGGTGTCATTCATCCAGCCCATGTCCCACTTGTAGTGGAAGCCCAGGCCGCCGTCCTGGGGCGGATAGGTCACGAGCGGCCACGCGGTGGACTCCTCGGCCATCATCATCACGTCAGGGAAGTGGGCCTCCACGGCACAGTTGACCTGACGGATAAACGCGCTGGCGTCCAGGTCCTCCTCGGTTCCGTACTTGTTGAACTTCTTCTGGCTGGGGTCGTCGATGCCAAAGTTGAGGTACAGCATGCTGGACACGCCGTCCATGCGAATGCCGTCAACGTGGAAGTTCTCGATCCAGTACAGCACGTTGGAGACCAGGAAGGAGCGGACCTCGCCACGGGCGAAGTCAAACTTGTGCGTGCCCCAGTTGGGGTGAATCTCGTGCTCAAACAGCATGTGACCGTTAAAGGTGGCAAGGCCGTGGGAGTCGGCACAAAAGCCGCCGGGCACCCAGTCCATAATCACGCCGATGCCCGCCTCGTGGCACGCATCGATAAAGTGCATGAGCTGCTGCGGGTTGCCGTAGCGCGACGTGGCGGCAAAGTAGCCGGTCGTCTGGTAGCCCCAGGAGCCATCGAAGGGATGCTCCATAAGCGGCATGACTTCGATATGCGTGTAGCCCATGTCGCGCACGTAGTCCACGAGCTCGACCGACAGGTCGTCGTAGGTATAGAACTCGCCGCGCTGCGCGGGGAAGGGGTCCATGGGACCGGGGTAGTTGCCGTACTCGTCGGGCTCGCCCTGCGGCGCGTCGCCGTGGCGCTTCCACGAGCCAATATGCACCTCGTAGATGTTTAGCGGCTGCGACATGTGGTTGTGGCTGGCGCGGCGCTTGAGCCACGCGGCGTCGTTCCACTTGTAGCCATCGAGGGTCCACAGCACGCTGGCGGTACCCGGAGGGCACTCGGCCTTAAAGGCGTACGGATCGGCCTTGTAGAGTTTTTCGCCCTCGTTGGTCTCGATGAGGTATTTATAGAGCTGACCCTGCTCTGCGCCAGGAATAAAGCCTTCCCAAATAGAGCTCGTATGCACGGGCACCAGCGGTTTGGCTTGTTCATCCCAATTGTTGAATTCACCGATAACGTGGACGCTCTTAACGTCGGGCGCCCAAACGCAAAAACGCCAGCCGCGCGTGCGCTGCTGCGTGTCGGGATGCGCGCCCATCTTTTCCCAGCTGCGCTCCCACGTGCCGATGCCAAACAGATAGACATCGTCTTTGGTGAGCTCCGGTGCGTGCGGGGCGGCTTTACGGGTAGCGGGCTTTTTGGTTGCTGGCTTTAGCTTTGTATCGCTCACGTTTGATCCCATCATGACGCGGCAGCGTATTGCCTTGGTGACTAGATGCGAAAGGTCCAAGGCTGCACGAATCGAAGGGACGGCGAAGTTTCTGTGATTCGTTCCACCTCGCGTGCTCGGTGGAACTTTCGGCAAAAACTACGATAACACCTGTACGTTAGTTTTATGGACGAAAGCAGATTTGCGGGGGCGTTTAATCGGTAAGCGACATGTTTATACCACTGGCAGAATTGCAGTGGTAAAACTCTTGACAGTTTTACCAATTTGGGTTTCAAAATTGTTTGGCTGACGTTTGGTAAAACGTTTTTAGCAGGATGTTTACCATTTGATATTGAAAGGTTCGTTTATGTCCCACCCCTCCGCTCCCAAGGTTGCTTTTATTTTCGATTGCGACGGCACGCTGGTAAATAGCACCCCCGTTTGGGCCTATGCCCAGCCCGAATTATTGCACCGCCACGGAGTTGACGTGACGGTCGACGATTTTGCCCAGTTTGAGCATCTTTCGCTCGAGGACGAATGCCAGGCCTACCACGACACGTGGGGCATTGGCGCGAATGGCGAGGAACTATATCGTGAACTGAGCAATATTCTGATTGATGGGTACTCCAAGGTGCCGCCGCGCGAGGGGCTCCTTGCTTTTTTGGAACAGGCGAAGGCGGCGGGCATTGCCATGTGCGTTGCCACGTCCACGCCGGCCGAGCTGGTGCAGTCCGCGCTCGCTGGTGCCGGGCTCGACGCTTACATGGAGTTTGTGACCACCACCGGCGAGGCGGGACGCTCCAAGCAGTTCCCCGATGTGTACGAGCTGGCGCTGCGCCGTCTGGAAGAGCGTCATGGGCACAAGTTTGAGTGCGCATGGGTGTTTGAAGACGCCGTCTTTGGCCTAAAGAGCTCTGGCTCCGCCGGCTTTAAGCGCGTGGGCATCTTTGACCCGCACGGCCGCATGAAGCGCGACGACGTACGCGCCAACTGCGACATCTTTATCGATAGCTATGAGGACCTGGATTTGGCCCGTTTACTTTCGTTTGAGGGATAGGCGAGGGCTGTGGCTTGCAAGGTATTAGTGGTCTGCGGCTCGCCCGTGGTGGCGAGCGCGGATCTGTTGCGTAGGCTCGCGGGGGAGTGCGACCACGTTATCGCCGTGGACCGCGGACTCGACGCGCTTTTGGGCGCTGGCCTGGGCTGCGACGGATATGTGGGGGATGCCGACACGGTGAGCGACGCGGGTCGTGCGCTGGTCGATGCCGCCGAAGCCTTTGAAGTAGAGCGCCACGACCCGTACAAGGACTATACCGATCTGGCGCTGGCGCTCGATTCCGTCCGCCGTCGCTGGCCGGGTGCCGAAGTGGTTGCGAGCTGCGCTACGGGCGGCCGCCCGGACATGGCGCTTTCCGTACTGGGGTTGCTTGCAGGCTACGATGACGCCCCAGTCTGGATTGCCGAGGACCAGGTGGTCGCACGCATCCTTCGCGCAGGCGAATCGTGGACCATCGAGGGCGCCGAGAACAAGACGTTCTCTATCATCGCCATTGCCCCCAATACAGAGGTAAGCGAACACGGCCTAGAGTGGGAGCTAGATCACACCCCCCTGGGCTTGTTAGCCGACACGGGCATCAGCAACGTCGTCAGGTCAACAGCCACGATCCAAGTCCACACCGGCACCGCTATCGCTTACCTATATCAATAGGCATTTAGAATCTGACCCAAAAAAGTCCTTGCGCGCCGCGCCAACTTCCCCTATAGTATCTCCACGTCACGGGGGCGTAGCTCAGCTGGGAGAGCGCTTGACTGGCAGTCAAGAGGTCAGGGGTTCGATCCCCCTCGTCTCCACCATCGTGAATGTAAGGGCCTTCGGGATACCGAAGGCCTTTTTTCATGCCAAAATACCTCGCGCCACAAACCCCACCTACGCCAACAAAAAGTTGCACAATTTATTTCCCATCTCTGTACATAGTTTGTTAGACAAGCGTAAATACCAGTGCAGCACGCTGCTCCATTTGGGCTTCAGGAACGCCCCTAATCATCGTTGTCATCCCATTAACCTGCACCAACGTGAACAACATCCCAAAAGAACCCTCTTAAGCACACTTAATGAACGATATGTTGTCCGCCATTAGCCAAATCAGTTTTGCTGCCAGCTTGTGCTAGGATACCTAACGTTACATGAGTTCAACTGTGCTCGCGGCTCCAGCAAGTCACAAAGCGCAGGGTCGATCAGTATCCGGCCGTAACGGCGGTGCCAGAAACACCACGAGCTCCAATAAAGAAGTCATGCGACTTTATTTATTTGCATCGAAGTAATTTGTAGATGTAAATATTTACTGTTTGCATACTCAAACGTAGCAGTCTTTTAGCTGTTTGCGTACGGTCCAGTTTTGTACCCGCTTGACTGGCCCGTATGCAGCCAGCTGGAGACGCGTTCTTTTTGCGATACACGTCCGCGACTCTAGCAACTGCATTTGTACATACCGTTCACGGTGGGGCAGAGCCACGTGCTTGTCTGACTGGGCTCAGGGTTTGAATATGGAGCGCCTTCGCGCACAAGCGCCCTGGCGAAGCCATACCCAAACCCCGTGAGCCACACGTAAGACAGCAAGGGGGTGGTGCTCGTGTGGTATGTGATCCAGGTCATTAACGGTCGCGAAGACGTAATGCGCGAGCGCATCGAGCATTTGGTGCCGGCGAGCGCCATGCTGGAGCTCTTTTATCCCCAATTTCAAACCGAGATCAAGGTACACGGCGAATGGGTCGATACGACCAAGCCGCTCTTTCCCGGTTATCTTATCTGCGATACGGCAGATCCCCGCACCGTGCAACAGTATCTGCTGCGCATGGACGACTTTGCCCGGGTGTTATCTCAGGACGGTCAGTTTGTGCCGCTGGCAAAAGAAGAGGTCCAGCTTATTGGCGGGTTTACGCATAGGGGAGACCGCGTAGTGCCCATGAGCGAGGCCCTAAAAGACGGTGACCAAGTCGTAGTGACGGCTGGTCCGCTGCTGGGCCACGAGGGCCTCATTAAAACCATTAATAGACGCAAGAGCACTGCTTTTTTGGAGCTCAACCTGTGCGGCCGACGCGTAACCACGCGCGTTGGTCTTGCTGTGCTTTCAAACGAGCAGCGCGTCATGCGGAATCTCAAAAAGGCGATTGTCTAGCTGCAAGCGGTCGCTACACAGAACAGGGAGGATCTCCAACCTGGGGACGAAGTATTGGAAGAGAACGTGTCGGAAAAAACTCAATATACAACGGATGCGCCAGCGGGTGCAGCGTTGATTGCTCAGGCTATGGACCGGCGTGAGGGAGACGGCCGCTACAAGGCCATGCAATCCATCATGGACTGGGACCGCTCTCGCCTGGCCTATAGGGCCGTGAAGCGCGCGTTCGACATCGTTTTCAGCGGTGCTGCGCTCGTCGCCATCGCGATCCCCAGCCTAATTCTCGCCGCTGCCATCCGCCTGGAGAGCGAGGGCAACCCCTTCTACAGCCAGATCCGCGTTGGCCAGACCCGTCCCGACGGCAGCCTGTCCACCTTCCGCATGTGGAAGTTCCGCTCCATGTACAGGGACGCCGACGAGCGACTCGCCGAGCTCAGGGAGCAAAACGAGATCGCCGGCGCCATGTTCAAGATGAAGGAGGACCCTCGCGTCACCAGGATCGGGAAGTTCATCCGCAAGCATTCCATCGACGAGTTTCCGCAGTTCCTGAACGTGTTCCTGGGCCAGATGTCCGTCGTGGGCCCGCGCCCGCCGCTGCCCAACGAGGTGGCCGAGTACACCGAGTTCGACCTGCAGCGCCTTGCTGTGAAGCCCGGGATTACCGGGCTCTGGCAGGTTACGGAGCGCAACTCAACCGGTTTTGATGGCATGGTCCGCCGGGACCTTGAATACATAGCCAAGCGCGGAATACTCATGGACTTCAAGATCGTCCTCCTAACTGTTCTGGAGGTCTTTAACGGGAGCGATGCGTACTAATGCCTAACCTTAATACCCGATTCGAATCGGAGAAGAAAATGAAGATTGCCGTCGCCGGAACCGGCTACGTCGGCCTGTCCCTCGCCGTCCTGCTCTCGCAGCACAACGAGGTGCACGCGCTGGACATCGTTCCCGAGAAGGTCCAGAAGATCAACAACTTCGTGTCACCCATCCAGGACTACGAGATCGAGCGTTTCCTGGCGGAGGCCAAGGTGGGGGAGCGCGAGCTCGACCTTCATGCTACCGTCGATGTCGCCGAGGCTTATACAGGTGCCGACTACGCCGTCATCGCCACGCCCACCAACTACGACTCGGACAGGAACTTCTTCGACACGAGCTCCGTCGAGGCCGCCATCGCCGCCGTGCGGTCGGTTAACCCGGACGCCTGGATCGTCATCAAGTCGACG
>JAUMPM010000049.1 GCA_031294825.1 Collinsella sp.
GAGACCCCCGCGAACTTCGCGGCGGCGGTCGGCCCCATGCCGTCCTCCGTCGCCAGGAGGAAGAGCTCGACCTTCTCCCTGCTGTACATGCGAACCTCCAGTCCGGACCGCCCCGCGGTCCAACTTTCTGTCCGCACCCCCTTTTGACGAAAATCAGGAACTATTTCACCGCAATTGAGGAGGAACGGGGTGGATGGCGGGGTAGCTAAAAGAGGCCCGTCCTAAATTAGCTACTTAGGCTCGGTCGATATCCATGCTGGCGATGAGGTTGATGTTGGTGTCTAGGAGGTTCTCTAGCACGACGTCGCCCATGCGGATGGGGGCGTTGGCGACTAGGCCTCGGATGAGGGCCATGGCTTGGGCGTGGAGTGCCAGCGGGATGGCTTCGGCGGTGCGCACGGGGAGCAGCGCTTCGTCGCCGCCGGATACGGCCACGGTGGTGGTGAGCACGCGCATGGGGCAGGTGAGCTCCTGATGCGCGAACTTATCGCCGCGCGGACAGTTGTTGCCGGTTACGGAGCGCACTTCCACCACGGCGCCATTGGCGCCACGCTCTACCTCTACGGTCAGGAGGCACTCGGATGGGCAGGTGGTGCAGTTGAACTGCAGCGTTTCGATCACGGTGTCGCTCATGTGCTATGCCTCCTCGAAGGGGTCGACGGATAGGACAATCTCGCTGGCACCCAGGCCGAGCGCCTGCTTGATGACCTTTGCCGTCAGCGGGAAGCTTTCCATTACGCTCGGTTTAAACGGGCGGACCTTGCCGGCGAACAGTTCCTCGCCGTCGGCCAAGATTCTCACGCGGGCGGCGTCGACGGGTCGGCGTACGCGGAAGTTGAGCTTGGTGAGCGCCACGGCCGTAATGCGTCCCGGCAGCGCGTATCCCGCGATACCGGCAGGGGAGACCGTGAGCTCGCAGCCCGTACTCGCAGCGCTCGCCCCGTCGTCGCCATCCAACGCCCACGCCGCTGCAGCCGCACCGGCGCGCTCGGACTCGGTCGTTACGTTGTCGGCCAGGTCGTGCACGTGCAGTACGTTGCCGCAGGCAAAGATGCCCGGCACGCCCGTCTGCAGGCTCTGGTCCACCACGGCGCCGCGCGTGCGGGGGTCCAGCTCAACGCCTGCGGCAACCGAAAGCTCGTTCTCGGGAATCAATCCCACCGAAAGCAGCAGCGTGTCGCACGGAACAATGCGCTCGGTCCCCGGAATGGGCGCCAGGTGCTCGTCGATCTGACTCACCTCGACGGCCTCCACACGGTCGTGCCCAATCACGCGCGTGACCGTGGTCGACAGATGCAGCGGAATACCAAAATCGTCCAGGCAGTTCTTCACATTGCGGCGCAGGCCGTTGGCGTACGGCATGAGCTCGTACACGCCCTCGACCGAAATCCCCTCGAGCGTGCAGCGACGTGCCATGATGAGCCCGATATCGCCCGAACCCAAAATGACGGCGCGCGAGCCGGGTTTGAGATTTTCGATATTGATGTATCGCTGCGCCAGGCCGGCCGTAAACACGCCGGCGGGTCGGCTGCCAGGAATCTTGATCTCGCTGCGGGTGCGCTCGCGGCACCCCATGGCAAGGACGACCGCACGCCCGGTGAGCTGCATCATGCCGGTAGGGCTCATGAGCGTGACGGTGTGGACCGCGGTGTCTTCCGCAGGCTCGCCTGAATCAATCCCAATCACCATGCTGTTCAGGAACAGCGCAATGTCGGTTGCGTGCACCTGGTCGATAAAGCGCTGCGCGTACTCGGGACCGGTGAGCTCCTGTTTAAAGTGCGACAGGCCAAAGCCGGGGTGGATGCATTGGCGGAGGATGCCGCCCAGGTGCTGCTCGCGCTCCACGATGGCCACGCGCGCTCCGGCCTTATGCGCGGCCAGCGCGGCCGCCATGCCGGCGGGGCCGCCGCCGATAACGACCACGTCAAAGACTTGCGTTTGTACGGCTTCTACGACGCCGTAATCAATCGCGCTCGATTTGATTTCCGTCATCCTAGCGCACCCCCTTCATAGGTCCCTCAACCAGCCAAGATCCGGCATCCTCTAACAGCACCTCGCTAGGGTCGCAGCCCAGCTCGCGCGCTAGAATCGCCACCACACGGCTCTGGCAAAAGCCGCTTTGGCACTGACCCATGCCGGCACGACAGCGGCGCTTGACGCCCTCGACCGAAACCGCGCCCGGGCGGCGTCGAATCGCGGCAACGATCTCGGCCTCGGGTACCGTCTCGCAACGGCAGACGATCTGGCCCCACGCCGGGTCGGACTCAATCAGCTCCTCCTTGCGCGCGAGCGGCGCAAGGTCAAAGTCGTCCGGCGCGCGACGAATCGGATCCCAATCGGAACGTTCGCGCAGGGCCACGCCGGCATCGCGCAGCGCCTGCTCCATGCGCTCGGCAATGGCTGGCGCGCTTGCCACACCCGGCGACTGAATGCCCGCCGCCTGGAAAAGCCCCGGCACCACGGTCGACTGTCCAATAAAGAAGTCGTTCGTTCCCTGAATGACCGGACGCCCGCCGGCAAATGCGCGCACCACGCGGCGCGTATCCAGATCGGGCACCAGCTTGCGCGCGCCGGTCAGCAGCGCGTTCACATCGCTCGCATAGGTCTGCGTGTCGCCTGGCTCGCGCACGGCGGCCGTGGCGGTGATCACGGTGTTGCCGTGCACGGTGCCTGTCACGATAACGCCTTTCGACACCGGCGTCGGCACGGGGTAGAGCGGCATGAGCGTGCGCGGCTCCTTGTCCAGCACCACGATGTTGCCCTGACGCCAGACCATCTGAAACTCCTCGGCGCCCGCCATATGCGAGATGTTGGCGGCGCCGTTGCCCGCGGCGTTGATCAGGTACCGGCAGCGCACGTTGCCAGCGGGGGTCGCCAGCGTAAAGCGCGCGTCGTCGCCCGAGCCCGCGACTTCAATCGCTTCCACCGACGCGGACCGCATAAACGTCACCCCGTTGGCCACGGCGTTTTCCAGCGCGGCGATGGCAACCTCAAACGGGTCGACAAACCCAGTCGAGGGGCACCACAACGCGCACGTTGCATCGGCACTGGCGCGCGGCTCTAATTCGTGGATGCGCTCGGGGCCGACGGTCGACAGCTCGGGAACGCCGTTGGCCAGTCCATTCCGGCGCAGCTGCTCCAGGTGTGCGCGGTCCTCGTCGTTAAAGCCCAGCACCATCGATCCGGTGCGGCAAAACAAAAAGTCGAGCTCCTGCGCCCACGTACCGTATAGCTCGCAACCGCGAGCGTTGACCTGCGCCTTAACCGTGCCCGGCGCCGGATCGTAGCCGGCGTGCACCAAGCCGCCGTTGGCCTTCGACGCGCCCAGCGCAATATCGTTAGCCGCCTCGATTACGCATATGGACAGGTCAAACCGCGCGAGCTGCCGTGCGATGGCGCATCCGGTGATGCCCGCGCCGACAATCGCGATATCAAACGTTTCTGTCACAGTGCCTCCCAGACGAGTTGACAGGCTGTCAATAGGACTATCCTACGGTCTGTACACCCCCGGTGCGGCGGCAATGCGGCGAACAGCCCCGCAACACCCGCCAACGGCAGGCGAGGGGAGACCCAGCAACGTCGACAATCTCGTCTGCCGACAACTACGGCAACCGTTTGTCTCGATCTGTAACATCTAGACCCGGATTCCGCTCCCACCTGTTACAGATTGAGATGTTTGTGTCCGCGCCAGCCCCGCCCCTAGCCGTGGTCCCATATAAACAAACCCCGTGGTAAACTTGACCGGACTGTTAATATCCCGAAAGGTACACCCCAATGTCCAAGTACATCTCCGAGCTCATGTCGCCGCAGCTTATGGGCGTCGTCTATGCCTTCGTTGGCTTTATCATCGCCCTGTATGTGCTGTCGGTCGTCTATGTGTTCATCGACGCTCGCCGCCGCGGCGCCAGCGCCTACGTGGCATGGGGCATCATCGCCCTCATCCCGTTTGTAGGCCTCATCGCCTACCTGGTCCTGCGCCCGCACTCCTACGCGTCCGACCGCGAGGAGCAGGAGCTGGACATGGCCCTGCGCGAGCGCCAGCTTGCCCAGTACGGCACCTGCCCGCAGTGCGGCGCGCCCATCGAGAAGGACTTCGTCGTCTGCCCGGTGTGCGACACCCAGGTTCGCAATGTTTGCCCCAGCTGCCATCGCCCGCTCGATGCGCACTGGAAGGTCTGCCCCTACTGCCGAACTCGCATCCAGTAACGCATCCATCGCCGGGCCGGCCGCAAGCCACGGGCACCGCGCGTCCCGCGCAAGCCACACGCGCAACCCGCCCCACACGATGAAGCATGCGTAGAAAATCGCCCGCCGTGCCATTAAGGTGCGGCGGGCGCTTGTATACCAAGGCAACCTGCCTATAATGATGCAAGTCAAAAACGCCGAGCGCATCGCACGCACTTGCATCAGGCATCCGAGAGGAGAAAACATACCCATGAAGGCACTCTACAATGACGGTTCGGTGGCCGAGCTCCCGCAGGACGAGGTCACGCACGTCATCCGCCACTCTGCCGCGCACATCATGGCGCAGGCCATCAAGCGCCTGTACCCCGAGGCCGACTTTGCCTACGGCCCCGCGACCGACAACGGCTTCTACTACGACGTCGACCTGCCCGAGGGCGTCAAGATCAGCGAGGACGATTTTCCCGCGATCGAGGCCGAGATGAAGAAGATCGTCAAGGAGAACCTCAAGTTCTCCGTGTACGAGAAGCCCCGCGCCGAGGCCATCGCCCTTATGGAGGAGCGCGGCGAGAAGTACAAGGTCGAGCACATCGGTGACCTGGACGACGACGCCCGCATCACGTTCTACCAGCAGGGCGACTACATCGACATGTGCGTCGGCCCCCACATCTGCTACACCAAGGCCCTCAAGGCCTTTAAACTCACCGGCGTCTCGGGCGCCTACTGGAAGGGTGACAAGGACAACAAGATGCTTACCCGCATTAACGGCGTCGCCTTTGCCACCAAGGAAGAGCTCGACGAGCACATGCACATGCTGGAGGAGGCCAAGAAGCGCGACCACCGCAAGATCGGCCGCGAGATGGACCTCTTTATGATGCGCGACGAGGCCCCCGGCTTCCCGTTCTTCCTGCCCAACGGCATGATTCTTAAGAACACGCTGCTGGACTACTGGCGCGAGATCCACCACAAGGCCGGCTACGTGGAGATCTCCACGCCGCTCATCATGAACAAGCAGCTGTGGAAGACCTCGGGCCACTGGGACCACTACAAGGACAACATGTACTCCACCGTCATCGACGACGAAGAGTACTGCATTAAGCCCATGAACTGCCCGGGCGGCGTGCTGGTGTACGCCTCCAAGCCGCACTCTTACCGCGAGCTTCCCATCCGCGCCGGCGAGATTGGCCTGGTGCACCGCCACGAGCTGCGCGGCGCCCTGCACGGCCTGTTCCGCGTGCGCTGCTTTAACCAGGACGACGCCCACCTGTTTGTGCGTCCCGACCAGCTTACCGACGAGATCGTGGGCGTGGTCAACCTCATCGACTCCGTGTACCAAAAGTTTGGCTTTAAGTACCACGTTGAGCTTTCCACCCGCCCCGAGGACTCCATGGGTTCGGACGAGGACTGGGCTCGCGCCGAGGAGGGCCTGCGCACCGCTCTGGAGAAACTGGGCATGGACTACGAGGTCAACGAGGGCGACGGCGCCTTCTACGGCCCCAAGATCGACTTCCACCTGGAGGACTCGCTCGGTCGTACCTGGCAGTGCGGTACCGTCCAGCTCGACTTCCAGATGCCGCTCAACTTTGATCTTGAGTACGTGGACGCCGACGGCACCAAGAAGCGCCCCATCATGCTGCATCGCGTGTGCTTTGGCTCCATCGAGCGCTTCATCGGTATTCTGATTGAGCACTTTGCGGGCAAGTTCCCCACCTGGCTGGCTCCCGTGCAGGTCAAGGCGCTTCCCGTCTCCGAGAAGAGCCGCGACTACGCTCACGAGGTGTGCGCCAAGCTGGAGGAGGCCGGCATTCGTGTGGTCTGCGACGACCGTGACGAGAAGATCGGCTACAAGATTCGCGAGGCCCGCAGCATCGACCGCGTGCCCTACATGCTCATCCTGGGCGAGAAGGAGGTCGAGGCCGGCAACATTTCCGTCCGCGACCGCTCCAACGAGACCGTTCAGATGACCGTTGATGAGTTTGTTGCCAAGGTTCTCGAGGAGATCAAGACTCGCGCCTAAGGCAAACTTCACAACAATTAACAAAGGCGACCGTCCACATAGGGCGGTCGCCTTTTTTCATGCCCAAATAAGAAAAGCCGCTGGTTGAGCGGCTTTTTTTGTTGCACAAAAAGGTACAGGTTTTTGTAGAGGGGTATGGAGATGCACCTACTAGCGGTACATTTTGTGTAATCTGGGCAAACGCTGATTAAATGCTCGTATAATGTCGTCTGTCGAAAGATACAAAAACCTGTACTTTTGCGACTGCGCCTAGCTGCGAGCGAGAAGCCTGTTCTAAACGCCCCTGCATTTGCGTGCATCGCAAAGCCAAAAGAGGGGGGGCGAGAACATGGAACAGACGGCACGGCGCCAAGAGCAGCTGCCAGGCGCATTTAACGGCGTCACCACCAACAGCCAGCACGGCCGCGTCCGCTGGTATCTGGTTCACACCCCCAATGGAAAAGAGCGCGAGACCTGTGAAAAGGTCCGCTGCATTATCCCGCACAACCTTATGCAGGATGCTTTTGTGATGCAAAAGGAGTTCTGGTTTAAGCGGGACGGCGCATGGTCGCTCCAAACCAAACCTATGTACAAGGAATATTTCTTCGTCGCCACGCACGATGCCGCCGCGCTCGATAGGGCTTTGGCCCAGTTGAGCTTTGGCTGCCGCATCGCCGGCAGTAGGGAGCGGGCGTACATGCCCATGCCTGACGATGCGCAGGACTGGTATTGCAGCGTGCTCGACGACGACGGCGTGGTGCGCAATAGCGTCGCCCGCATAGAAGACGGCGTGCTGCACGTAGAGCAGGGTCCCTTGGTGGGGCAAGAGGCTCGTGTAAAGAAAATCGACCGTCATAAGCGCTGGTGCCTGGTAGACGTGGGCGAAGGCGACTCCACATTTAGGGAGCTGCTGCCGCTGGACGTTCCCAGCAAAACCTAAGGGAGACGTTGCACCAGCTATTCGTTCGCATTTTTGAATTTACCGATTTGGGGGATCCCCGGGGAACGGGGACGTAAGTTTGACTTTGGCTGCTAAAGAGGTAACAGAGAGCAATGCGCCCGTGGGGGCGGCGCTGATTGCCCAGGCTATGGACCGGCGTGAGGGCGTCGGCCGCTACAAGACTATGCAATCCATCATGGACTGGGATCGCTCACGCCTTGTCTATAGGGCTGTGAAGCGCGCCTTCGACATCGCGTTTAGTGGCTGCGTGCTGGCCGTTATCGCCGTACCGAGCCTGATTCTTGCCGCCGCTATCCGCCTGGAGAGCGAGGGCAACCCGTTCTACAGCCAGATCCGCGTGGGCCAGACCCGCCCCGACGGCAGCCTGTCCACCTTCCGCATGTGGAAGTTCCGCTCCATGTACAGGGACGCCGACGAGCGCCTCGCCGACCTCAGGGAGCAGAACGAGATCGCCGGCGCCATGTTCAAGATGAGGGAGGACCCGCGCGTCACCAAGATCGGGAAGTTCATCCGCAAGCACTCCATCGACGAGTTCCCTCAGTTCATCAACGTGTTCCTGGGCCAGATGTCCGTCGTGGGACCGCGCCCGCCGCTACCGAACGAGGTGGCTGAGTATACAGAGTACGACCTGCAGCGCCTTGCTGTTAAGCCAGGCATCACCGGCTGGTGGCAGGTTACGGACCGCAACGACACCGACTTTGACGGCATGGTCCGCCGCGACTTGGAGTATATCGCGAAGCGTGGCGTGGCCACCGACTTGAAGATCGTGGCGCTCACGGTCGTCGAAATGATAACGGGGGGGGTGCCTGCTAGAGGCATTTCCCGAGACTTTTCCGTTGGCGGGGTGCTAGCCCATGCCTAGGAAACCTACCGGGACCCTCTTCTACCGCATATGCAAGAGAACGTTCGATATAGCCTTCAGCGCCGGGTGTGCCGCAGTGCTGGCGATTCCCATGGCCTGTGTCTGCGCCGCGATCTGCGTGGAGTCCCCGGGCTGCCCGGTCTACACGCAGGAGCGCGTGGGCAGGGGAGGCCAGGTGATTCGCGTGCTTAAGCTTCGCAGCATGGTCTCTGATGCAGGTGATGTGCAGAAGTACCTGAGCCCCGAGCAGCTGCACCAGTGGAAGGTGGAGCGCAAGGTCGATAACGACCCACGCATCACAAAGGTGGGCAAGTTCATCCGCAAGTGCTCCATCGACGAGGTACCGCAGTTCCTCAACGTGCTCAAGGGTGATCTGTCCGTGATCGGTCCGCGCCCCATCACGCGTGACGAGTTGGAACAGCACTTCTCCGAAGAGGAGAAGGAGGAGCTGCTGAGCGTCACGCCGGGCATTACCGGCTTGTGGCAGGCCACCGACCGCAACGCCGCGACCTTCGAGAGCGGCATGCGGCAGAAGATCGAGCTCCACTATGTACGGAACCGTTGCTTCCGTATGGACTGGAAATGTTTCATGGGCACCTTCGGTGCCATGTTTGGTAAAAGGAGGACCGGGCGATGAATGTCTCTGATACTGCATCACCCATCGTCAGCGTGATCATGCCGGCGTTCAATTCAGAGAGGCATATTGCGGAGTCGGTCGCTTCCGTCCAGGCGCAAACTATGGGCTCGTGGGAGCTGCTCATCGTTGACGACTGCTCCACCGATAAAACCAGTGAGATCGTTAAAAAGCTGTCTGAGTCAGATTCACGCATACGCCTTATTAGCCAGAGCGAGAATGGCGGTGCGGCCGTTGCTCGCAACACTGCTCTCGATAACGCTCGCGGACGATATATCGCCTATCTCGATGCAGACGATTTGTGGCTGCCCGAGAAGATTGAGAAGCAGATTGCCTGCATGGATCGCGAAAACGCGGGATTTAGCTGCGCTTCATATGAGGTGATTGATGAGGAGGTCTCCCCCCTAGGGCGCACCGTGCATATGCCGCCTAATACAAGCTACTGGGGTTACCTCACGAATAACTATCTGCAGACCGTCGGAATAATGGCGGACTTGGAGAGAGTCGATAAAAGTCTTCTTGTCATGCCGGACATGAGAAGACGACAAGACGCCGCAACGTGGTTACAGGTTTTGGCAGCAGGGCATGACTGTATTGGCGTCAACGAAGTTCTGTGCCAATACAGACGTACGAGCGGGTCTCTTTCCAGCAACAAGGTCAAGGCTGTTCGCGGTACATGGTACTTCTATCGTCAAATCGCAAAACTGCCAATGTACAAAGCTATCTACTGCTTCGTTCGCTACGCGTTTCTCGCCGTATGGAAACGCACCTATCCGGAAAAAAGAGGAAATAATGGCAAATAATAGCCCCATGAAGATCGCTGTCGCCGGTACCGGCTACGTCGGCCTGTCCCTAGCCGTCCTGCTCTCGCAGCACAACGAGGTGCACGCCCTGGACATCATGCCCGAGAAGGTCGCGAAGATCAACGCATACCAGTCGCCCATCCAGGACGACGAGATCGAGCGGTTCCTGGCGGAGGCCAAGGCGGGGGAGCGCGAGCTCGACCTACACGCCACCGTCGACGTGGCCGAGGCCTACACAGGTGCCGACTACGCCGTCATCGCCACGCCCACCAACTACGACTCGGACAGGAACTTCTTCGACACGAGCTCCGTCGAGGCCGCCATCGCCGCCGTGCGGTCGGTTAACCCGGACGCCTGGATCGTCATCAAGTCGACG
>JAUMPM010000013.1 GCA_031294825.1 Collinsella sp.
CCCCTTATCCACAGCTCCGAAGGAGCAGGATAAGGGGGTTTCCATGGTCGAGGACGTTCTGAAAACTAAGTCCAGCACGGGCCCGGACGAGAACAACCGACTACAGGTCGATGTGCGATTCCTTGATCGGGAACGGCTCCGCGAAGTGGCACGCGCAGCAGTGGCCCGGGGCAACTTCCTTAAACTCAGGCAGCTTCTCGGAGCAGATGCCCTGAGCGATTGGGCAGCGCGTGTGGAAACGGCAGCCGGTCGGCGGATCCAGCGGCGACGGCGGATCGCCAGCGAGGATAATGCGCTTGCGGGTCTTCTGGATATCAGGATCGGGAACCGGCACGGCAGACAGCAGCGACTGCGTGTACGGATGGTGGGGCTCGCTGTAGAGCGTCTTCCAGTCCGAAACCTCGACCATCTTACCCAGATACATAACGGCAACGCGATCGGAGATGTGCTGCACGACGGACAGGTCGTGGGCGATAAACAGATATGCGGTACCGAACTTGTCCTGCAGTTCCTTGAGCAGGTTCAGAACCTGGGCCTGAATGGACACATCCAGAGCGGAAACCGGCTCGTCACAGATGATCAGCTTGGGCTTCAGAGCGAACGCGCGGGCAATGCCGACACGCTGACGCTGACCGCCGGAGAACTCGTGCGGATAGCGGTTGATGTGCTCGGGGTTCAGACCGACGACGTCCAGCAGCTCGCGGACACGCTCAATACGCTCCTCCTTGGTGCCCACGCCGTGAATGGTCATGGGCTCGGAGACGATCTCGCCAATGGTCATACGAGGGTTCAGCGAAGCATAAGGATCCTGGAAGATAAACTGCATCTCGCGACGCATGTCCTTGATCTCATGCTTGCTCATCTCGGCAACATCTTTGCCCTGGAAGAACACCTTACCGGCGGTCGGCTTGGTCAAGCGCATGATGGTGCGACCCGTCGTGGACTTACCGCAACCAGACTCACCAACCAGACCAAAGGTCTCGCCAGGATAAATCTCAAAAGAGATGTCATTTACAGCAGAGACGACACGCTTGGAAAAACGCTTGGCGAACATGCCGGACTCAGCGGGGAACTCCTTAGAGAGGTGCTCGACCTTCAGCAACGGAGTACGCTCGTTGGTATCTGCCATTACGCCTCGCCTCCCTTCTTGGAATCCTTGCGCGTACGGGACGTCTCAGGAGCGTTCTTGAGAAACTCGGGGTCACCGGAGTAGTGGCATGCAGAGTAATGACCAGACTCGGTGACAACGCGCTCGGGGCGCTGCTTGCGGCACTTATCGGTCGCATAGGGACAACGAGGCGAGAACACGCAGCCCTCGGGCAGGTTCATGAGCGAAGGCGGGTTGCCGTGAATCGGCGTAAGCGGCTTCTTCTCTTCGATGGCCTGCTCCGGGATGGAGCGGATAAGGCCCCAGGTGTAGGGGTGGCGGCTCTCGTAGAAGATTTCCTCAGCAGTACCGAACTCGACGGGACGGCCGGCGTACATAACCATGATCTTATCGGCCATATCGGCAACGACGCCCAGGTCATGGGTAATCATGATGATGGCGTTGCCGTTCTTCTCCTGCATTTCCTGCATGAGCTCGATAATCTGAGCCTGGATGGTAACGTCCAGAGCAGTCGTGGGCTCGTCGGCAATCAGAATATCGGGATCGCAGGCAAGAGCCATGGCAATCATGACGCGCTGACGCATACCGCCAGAGAACTGGTGTGGATACTCATTGACGCGCTTCTCGGGCTCGGGAATGCCAACGAGGTCCAAAAGCTCGGTGGCGCGCTTGAGCGCCTCCTGCTTGGAGTAGCCACGGTGCAGACGAAGACCCTCGCCTACCTGCTTGCCGATCTTATAGACCGGGTTCAAGGAGGTCATAGGATCCTGGAAGATCATCGCGATATCGTTGCCGCGAATGTGCTGCATCTCTTCCTCGGTCATCTCGAGGATAGAACGACCGCGATAGCGAACGTCACCGCCCTCGATCTTTCCCGGAGGCATCGAGATAAGGCCCATGATGGTCATGGCGGTCACGGACTTACCGGAGCCGGACTCACCGACGACGCCCAGGGTCTCGCCGCGATCGAGCGTGTAGGACACACCGTCGACAGCGCGAACGACGCCATCCTCGGTGTGGAAATACATCTTAAGGTCATCGACCTCGAGCAGATGCTGGCCCTCGGGAACCGGCTGGTCCTTCAGGTCCACATAGTTCTTGTTCTTCTTCATCCTTATGCGTCCTTCATCTTGACGTCGAGGGCGTCGCGCAGACCGTCACCCAGCAGGGTGAAGGCGAGCACCGTCGAGAGAATTGCCAGACCGGGCATGATCATCATCCAGGGAGCGGTCAGAAGATACTGCTGACCGTCCTGAATCATGGAGCCCCACGAAGGCGTAGGCGGAATAACGCCCATGCCGAGGAAGGACAGAGCGGACTCGGTCAGAATGGCGCCACCAATGTTCATGGTTGCGTAGACCACGATAGAGGCGACGGAGTTCGGGAAGATGTGGCGCACGACGATACGAGCATCGGATGCACCCATCGCGCGCGCAGCGTCAACATAGTCGTTTTCCTTGACCGTCAAGATTGCAGAGCGGAAGACGCGCGCAATCGAAGGCCAGCCGAGAATACCGATGGCGATAAAGACGTTCTGAAGACCACGGCCGATAACGGCGATCATGGCGACAACGAACAGCACGTACGGGAACGCCAGGAAGATGTCCGCACAGCGCATGATGATCGTATCCCAGATGCCGCCGTAGAAACCCGCCAGAGCACCCATGACCAGACCGATCAGCGTGGAGATCGCGGTGGCCATAATGCCGACGGACAGCGAAACACGTGCACCATAGATAACGCGGACGAGAATGTCACGACCAAGGGCGTCGGTGCCAAACGGGTGCTCTGCACACGGAGCCAGCAGCGACGTCTCGGCCATGGTGGTCGAGTCGGAAGCCGTCGGCGAACCGAGCCAAGGCTTAGCCCACAGATCTGCGGTCAGTGCAACCACAACGACGATGATGATCCAGCAGACACCGATAACGGCGAGCTTGTTCTTACGAAGACGCTTAAAAGCGTCGCCCCACAGCGTGCGGGACTTAGCGGGAGCAGATGCGGCCTTCGTGGCGGTAGCCTGCTCCTGAGACTGAGAATCAGTTTCCTGCATGAGACGTACCTCCCTTAGGCCTTATCCGACGGACCGCCAAGGCGGATGCGCGGGTCGAGGAATGCATAGCTAATGTCGACGAGCAGGTTAATCACCATGACGACGACGACGATGAGCGTAACGCCGCCCATAACGATGGGCCAGTCACGCATGCTAATGGCGCGATAGACCTCATAGCCGATACCGGGCCAGTTAAAAACCGTCTCGGTCAGGATGGCGCCCGAAAGCATGCCACCGAAGTCGACACCAATATAGGTAACGACGGGGATGAGTGCATTCTTAAGCGCATGCTTGACGATGATCGCGCGATTGGAGAGACCCTTGGCCTTTGCCGTACGGATGTAATCCTGGTTCATGACGTCAAGCAGCTGCGAGCGCATAATGCGGGCGGCATAAGCGGTCGAAACCGAAGCCAGCGTAATGGTCGGAAGCACATAGTGCATCCAATCCTGATACTGAGAGCTGGAACCGCCGGCACCCGAGATCGGCATGGAGATTGCACCGCCCGTAGCGTCCTTGAGGATGACGCCAAAGAACAGCTGCAGCAACATACCGAGCCAGAAGGCCGGGACCGCAACGAGGATCGACGTGGTGAGCGTTACCAAAATATCCCAGAAGGAATAACGCTTTACCGCCGAAATGATACCCGCACCGATACCCATGATTGCCTCGAGCACGATGGCGCACGCGGCAAGTTTGACCGTATACGGATACTTCTGGGCAAAGATTTCCGTAACCGGCAGCTTGCGCTGATACGAATTGCCCAGATCGCCATGAAGCAGGCCGTTCATGTAATACAAGTAACGGTCCACGAGCGACGTTTGAACGGGGTCGCCGTTCTCGTCAAGGATCGCGTTGCCGTCCTCGTCCGACTGGACCAGGTGATAGCGGACGCGAAGCTGAAGCTCCACCTCGGGGGACAGAGCCTTGTCTCCACCGATCAGCTTGATCGGATCTCCCGGCACGATATTCTGAAGGGCGAACAGAATCAGCGTGACGCCCAAAAATACCGGGATGAACTGAAGCACACGTTTAACGATGTACTTACCCATACCACTCCCCTATCTAGGGATTAACCTAAATGGGATGCCGATCGCCAGACCGGCATCCCAAAATTACCATCAGCCAGTTTACCCCAGGTTAGGGAGAACTGTATGTTTCCCATGAGGTCTACGTAAATACTTGACCCTCACGGAAGCTGCAAACTCTTAGGCGAGCTCAGCGGTACCCAGCTCGGCGTGCTTCTGCGGATCGACATAGAGGTGCTTGATGCGATCGGAGCCGACGATGGTGTGCGTGTAGAACATCACCGGGATGACCGGGCAGTCGGCAGCGACCATAGCGTCGGCCTCCTGCATCTTAGCAACGCGCTCTTCGTCGTCAACCGTGGTGCGAGCCTCGTTGACCTTGGCGTCGAACTCGGGGTTGTTGTAACCGGAGCGGTTGTCGCCACCGAGGGAGTCGGAGTGGAACAGCGGATACAGGAAGTTGTCCATAATCGGGTAGTCGGCAATCCAACCCAGACGACCGAACTGATAGTTAAAGTTCTGGTACTGCTCGAGCAAGGCAGACCACTCAGGGGTATCGGAGACAGCGGTAACGCCAACCTTGGCGAGGTCACCGATGATGGACTCCATGATCTCCTTGTGGCCACCATCCTGGTTGTAGGAAAGGGTCACGTTAATGCCACGATCGCCGTTAGCGCCAGCGGGAGCAACCTTGTCGAGGTACTCGTTAGCCTTGTCGACGTCGTAGGCGCAGAACTCCCATGCGCCCTCCTTGTAGCCATCGATGCCCGGAGGAACAATGCCGTCGGCGGGGGTACGGGTACCCTTGAAGATGGTCTTGCAGATGGCCTCACGGTTGATGGCCAGGGAGATACCCCTGCGCAGGTCGGCGTTGTTGAACGGCTCGGCCGTGTTGTTGCAGGTCAGGTAGTAGGTGGAAGGCTCGGAGCCGAGCAGCATGCGCTCGCCGTCACCCATGGTGTAGCCGTCCTTGGACACGCCGCGATCCTTCTTGGCGGCGTCGATCTGAGCAACGGGAACGTCACAGACATCGAGGTTGCCGGCCTGGAACTCCTTGTAAGCGGTCTCCATGTCCTTGATGACCTGGAAGTGGATGCCATCGATCTTGGCCTTGTCGCCATAGTAATCGTCGAACTTCTTGAGGTTGATCTCCTGACCATCCTCCCACTTGCCGTCCATCATGAACGGGCCGTTACCGACCGGTGCAAGGTAGAAGCTCTTGGCATCGGACTCGGCGCACTCGGGAACCGGAGCCAGAGCCGGGTGAGAGGCGACGAAGGGGAAGTCGGCGTAAGCGGAAGACAGCTTGACGACGAGGGTCTCATCGTCGGGGCAGGTAACACCGCTGAGCTCGGTGGCGTTACCGGCAAGCAGATCGTCATAGCCCTCGACCATGGAAAGGTGATAGGAGACCTCGGAAGGGCCATACTCGGTAGCGATGGCCGACTTGGTGTTGACCAGACGCTCCCAACCGAGCTTGAAGGACTTGGAGGTAACGTCGTCACCGTTGTGGAACTTGGCCTTCTTGATCTTGAAGGTGAACTCGGTGGCGTCGTCGTTGGCCTCGAAGGACTCGCAAGCCAGCGGAACGATCTCGCCCTTCTCGGCGTCATAAGAGGTCAGAGCGTCAAAGAGCTGGTACTCGACCTGAGTGCCCTGGTCCTCCTGGACATTGTAGGGGTCGATGCAGACCGGGTTGTTGATGTAGAAGTTCAGCGTCGAACCGGACTCAGAACCGGAAGTGTCGCCGCCCTTCTTGCCGCATGCGGCAAGAAAAGCCATGGAGCTCGCAGCGAGGGTGCCGCCAACAAAGGCGCGACGACCCATAACGGGCTGGTGGAACATAGAATCAGCCATGCCATCCTCCTTATGAGATAGGACAAAGAAATGTTCAGTCGGACATATGTCGAGACAATCCGATCCGAACCATCAAAACGCCGCCCGCTGCTATGGCTGGTTATACACAACGAACCAACGTTTCGCAATACAGTAGCGCATTTTATGCACGATTTGGGGCTAATTCCGGTTAACGGTCGAGAATTTCTTTAGTTGGGCGAAGTATGTGGGGATATTTTGACTCTGTTACAAATATGTAAACAAAAAGGGTCCCGCACCTGCGAGACCCATTGCAAACGTATATACCCCGATGCTTAGTAGCCGACGATGCCCTGCGGGAAGAAGAACATGCACAGGACGACGCACACGGCAAAAACAACGGCCATAATTACCGTCAGGCGATCGAGGTTCTGCTCCATGACGCCCGTGGCAGAGCTGGAGTTATACAGCGAGCTAGCGATCATATCCGAAACGCCGGTGCCCTTACCGGAATGCATCAGGACGAGAATCGTCAGCGCCACGGCAGAGACAGCCCAAACGACAAACAGAAGAATCTGGAACGGACCCATAGATAAGCTCCTTAATAGAACAGTTCAAACTCCAGTACTGTACCACAATCCCCCGCTCTCCCCTACCTGCCACTCAAGGACGGGGTGGAAATGGCAGAAATACCAAAAAAGGGGGGTTGTCCGGTTGTGGACAACCCCCTTACTAGAAAACGGTATTTGTTTTCTATTAGGCCTCGGTGGCGAGCACGCGGCCCGTCATCTCGGCGGAAGGCTCAATACCAGCCATGGTGAGCATGGTCGGAGCGATATCGGAAAGACGGCCGTCCTCGATACCGGTGAGCTTGGCCTTCTCATCAACGATGATGAACGGCACGCGGTTGGTGGTGTGAGCCGTAAACGGATGCTTGGAACCGTCGGAAGCAACGTCAAACATGTGATCGGCGTTGCCGTGGTCGGCGGTAATCAGCGCAAAGCCGCCCTTGGCGAGAATCGCCGGGACAACCTTGGACAGGGCATCGTCAACAGCCTCGACAGCCTTAACGGCAGCGTCGAAAACACCGGTGTGACCAACCATGTCGCAGTTCGCGAAGTTCACGATGTAGAAATCAGCGCGATCCTCGTTGATGGCGGCGACGAGCTTCTCGGTAACCTCGGGAGCGCTCATCTCGGGCTGCAGATCGTAGGTAGCAACCTTAGGGGAAGCGACGAGCACGCGCTCCTCGCCCTCCTTGGGCTCCTCGATGCCACCGTTGAGGAAGAACGTCACGTGGGCGTACTTCTCGGTCTCGGCAGTGTGCAGCTGCTTCAGGCCATTGGCGGCGATGACGTCGGCCAGGACGTTCTCGGGGAACGTCTTGGGGAAGGCGACCTCGACGTCAAACGTCGGATCGTACTCGGTCATCGTCACAAAGTGCGAGAGCTTGATCTGCTCGCGCTCAAAGCCGTCGAACTCCTTGTCCGTGAACACGCGGGTCATCTGACGTGCGCGGTCGGGACGGAAGTTGAAGAAAATAGCCGCGTCGCCCTCGTGGATGCCCTCGTTGTGGGCAGCGAAGGGCTCGACGAACTCGTCGCCGCGCGGGTCCTTCTCGTAGTAGGCCTTGATACCGGCAACGGGGTCGGTATCAGCATCGGACGCGTTGACCATGACGTCGTAGGCGCGCTGGATGCGCTCCCAACGGTTGTCGCGGTCCATCGCCCAATAACGACCCGAGACGGTGGCAACGCGAGCGTCGCAACCGGTCTCCTCGGAAATCTTGGCCAGGAAGGCGCAGAACCCACTCATGTAACCGGCACCGGACTGCGGGTCGACGTCGCGGCCATCCATGAAGGCGTGGACGCGAACGGTCTTGACACCATGCTCGGCAGCCATCTTGACCAGAGCCTCGACGTGGTTCATGTGGGAGTGAACGCCGCCAGGGCTCATAAGGCCCATGAGGTGGAGAGTCTTGCCGTCAGCCTTGACATCGTCCATGGCCTTGACGAAAACCTCGTTCTTGGCGATGGAGCCGTCCTTGATGGCATTGTTGATGCGCGAAAGCTCCTGGAACACGATGCGACCGGCACCGATGTTGAGGTGACCCACCTCGGAGTTGCCCATCTGGCCGTCGGGAAGGCCCACGTCCTCGCCCGAAGCACCGAGCGTGGTGTGAGGATACTTCTCGTACAGGCCATCAAGGAAGGGCGTCTTGGCAGCGGCGACGGCGTTCTCGCCATCGGCCGGAGCAAGGCCGCAGCCGTCCATGATAATCAGGAGTGCAGGAAGATGACGTTGTGCCATATGTCCTACTCGCCTGCCTTGACGACCATAGAGGCGAAGTCGGCAGCCTTGAGCGAAGCGCCGCCCACGAGGGCGCCGTCAACGTCGGGCTTGGCGACGAGCTCGGCGATGTTGCCGGGCTTGGCGGAACCACCGTAGAGAACGCGGATGCCGTTGGCGAGCTCCTCGCCGAACATCTCCTTGAGGGTCTCACGGATAGCGCCGCAGACCTCCTGAGCATCCTCGGCGGTAGCGGTCTTGCCGGTGCCGATGGCCCAGATGGGCTCATAGGCGACGACGACCTGCTTGGGGCAGGTGATCTCAAGACCAGCAAGGCCAGCCTTGACCTGGTTCACGACGTGCTCGACATAGGTGCCGGCCTCGCGGACCTCGAGGGACTCGCCGCAGCAGAAGACGGGAACGAGGCCGGCGGCAACGAGAGCCTTGGCCTTCTTGTTCTGGTCCTCGTCGGTCTCGTGGAAGTAATCACGACGCTCGGAGTGACCGATGATGCAGTAGGTGCAGCCAGCGGACTTGAGCATGTCGCAAGAGGACTCACCGGTGAAGGCACCCTTGGCCTCCCAGTACACGTTCTGTGCACCGAGGGCGATGGGGGCAGCCTGAATGCGGTCATGAACCGTGGTGATGTCGATGGTCGGAGGGCAGACGAGCACCTCGACGCCAGCCGGAACCTCGGGCAGAGCCTGAGCCAGCTCGTCGGCGAGCTTGGCGGCCTCGGCGACGTCGTTGTTCATCTTCCAGTTACCAGCGATAAGAAGGGTGCGATTAGGCATCGAGAAGCGCCTCCACTCCGGGCAGGGCCTTACCCTCGACGAGCTCCATGGAAGCGCCACCACCGGTGGAGATCCAGCTCATCTTGTCGGCCAGGTTGAACTTGTTGACAGCTGCGACAGAGTCGCCACCGCCGATGATCGAGGTGCAGTCGGCCTCGGCGACAGCCTCGGCGATAGCCTGGGTGCCGTGAGCAAAGTTGTCGAACTCGAAGACGCCCATGGGGCCATTCCAGAACACGGTCTTGGCGCCCTTGACGGCCTCGGCGTAGAGCTCCTCGGTCTTGGGGCCGATGTCCATGCCCTCACGATCGTCGGGGATAGCGTCGGAAGCGACAACCTCGGGGACAGCGTCCTCGCCAAAGTGATCGGCAACGCGGTTGTCGATGGGGAGCAGGATCTTAACGCCCTTCTCCTCAGCCTTCTTGAGCATCTCGCCGGCGCGCTCGACCCAGTCCTCTTCCTTGAGGGACTGACCGACGGACAGGCCCTGAGCCAGGAAGAAGGTGTAGGCCATGCCGCCACCGATGATCAGGGTGTCAGCGGAGTCGATGAGGTGATCGAGAACGCCGATCTTGGAGGAAACCTTGGAACCACCGACGATAGCGACGAAGGGGCGCTCGGGCTCGGCGAAGATGCCGGTCAGCGTGTCGACCTCCTTCTCGAGCAGGAAGCCAGCGACGGCAGGCAGGTAAGCGGCGGGGCCCACGACGGAACCCTGGGCGCGGTGAGCGGTGCCGAAGGCATCGAGAACGAAGACGTCACCATAGGAAGCGAGCTTCTTGGCGATCTCGGGATCGTTCTTCTTCTCACGCTTATCGAAGCGGACGTTCTCGAGAACGAGAACCTTGCCCGGCTCGACGGCAGCGACAGCCTCAGCAGCCTTCTCGCCGTAGGTGTCGGCGACAAAGGCAACGTCGAGACCAGAGAGCTCAGCGAGCTTCTTGGCGACGGGCTCGAGAGACAGCTCGGGCTGGAAGCCGGTGCCCTCGGGACGGCCGAGGTGGCTCATGAGGATGACGCGAGCGTTGTGCTCAACGAGATAGTTGATGGTGGGCAGGGCAGCCTTGATACGGGTGGTGTCGCCAACGACGCCATCCTTGATAGGCACGTTAAAGTCAACGCGGACGAGAACGCGCTTGCCGTCGACATCGATGTCGCGGACGGTCTTCTTGGTAAAGGCCATGTTTGCTTCTACCTTTCGTACGTGTCTGCCTCCCATTACGGCAGACGATTTCCTATAAAAAGGGCGCGACCCTAGGGTGTAAGCCCTATAAGGCCGCGCCCTTCTTTAGACGCTCAACGAGCTATTCGTTAAAAGCTAAATTAAGCAACGAACTTCTCGAAGTACTTGATGGTGCGGACCATCTGAGAGGTGTAGGAGTTCTCGTTGTCGTACCAAGAGGTGACCTGAACGAGGGTCTGGCCGTTGCCGAGGTCAGAGCACATGGTCTGAGTGGCGTCGAAGATGGAGCCGTGGGTCTCGCCGATGATGTCGGTGGAGACGATGTCGTCCTCGTTGTAACCGAAGGTCTCGGAGATGGTGGCAGCGTAGGCCTTCATAGCAGCGTTGACCTCGTCGACGGTGACCTTCTTGTCAACGACAGCGTAGAGGTTGGTGATGGAGCCGGTCGGCGTCGGGACGCGCTGGGCGGCACCGATGAGCTTACCGTTGAGCTCGGGGAGAACCAGGCCGATAGCCTTGGCAGCACCGGTGGTGTTGGGGACGATGTTGACGGCGCAGGCGCGGCTACGACGCTTGTTGCCCTTGCGCTGCGGGCCGTCGAGCGGCATCTGGTCGCCAGTCCAGGCGTGAATGGTGGTCATGATGCCGGACACGATGGGAGCGAAGTCGTTCAGACCCTTGGCCATCGGGGCGAGGCAGTTGGTGGTGCAGGAAGCAGCGGAGATGATGTTGTCCTCAGCGGTCAGCGTCTCATGGTTGACGTTGTACACGATGGTGGGCAGATCGCTGCCGGCCGGAGCGGAGATGACGACCTTCTTGGCGCCAGCGTTGATGTGGGCCTGAGCCTTAGCCTTGCTGGTGTAGAAGCCGGTGCACTCGAGAACGACGTCGACGTCGAGGTCGCCCCAAGGCAGGTTGTTGGCGTCGGCCTCCTTGTAGATCTTAATCTCCTTGCCGTCAACGGTGATGGAATCCTCGCCAGCAACGACCTCGTGATCGCGAGCGTAGTTGCCCTGCGTGGAGTCGTACTTCAGCAGGTAAGCGAGCATATCGGGAGAGGTGAGGTCGTTGATAGCGACGATCTCGGAGCCCTCATGACCGAACATCTGACGGAAAGCCAGACGACCGATGCGACCGAAGCCGTTAATAGCAACCTTTACTGCCATTGTGTCTCCTTTCGTAAGGCCCCCGCGAGCTACAGCGCCCGCCGTTGAGGCCCACAAACTAACCACTCGCCTAATATACCTTTTTTTTGACTTTAATTTCACGAGAATGCTCGAAATTGAAAATCAAATTTACGTTAAAACGTTTTAAAGACTAAAATAGCAGCTAAATCCATATATAAGTCGTTACTTCAAACTACCTGTTTGCTTCAATGAGCTTTTCAAGCCGTAAAACACGATGGTAGAGGGCTGACTTCGACAAGGGAGGGTCAGCCATCTCCCCCAAATCACGCAGCGACAGATCGGGATAGCGCTCGCGCAGGTCGCAAAAGACCGCCAAGGCATCCGGAAGCGCATCGCGAAGGCCACGCTGCTCGAGCTCATCGATAAGCGCAAGCTGATGTTGGGCAGCACCGGCGCTTCTGGTCTGGTTGGCGAGCTCGGCATTCACGCGACGGTTCACATCGTTCTTAACCAACTTGACCGCGCGCGCCTCCTCAATCTCGGCAACGCTGCGCTTGGCACCAATCAGCTTTAATAGATGCTCGATTTCCTCGGCGCTCTTAATGTACACGGCATATGACCCCCGCCGTGCATTAACACGAGCATGGACCCCAATCTGCTCCAACAAATCGCAGAGCCCCTTGGCATATTGCTCGCCCTGCACAGCGATCTCCAAATGAAAATCGCCGCGTGGATCGGCCACGAAGCCGCCCGCGATGAGCGCGCCGCGGATATAGGCAAGTCTACAGCAAGGACGGGCAACGATATGTCGGGGTACGCCGGCGACAAGTCCTCCCCTACGGTCGAGGATACCCAGCAGAACCAAGGCCTTATCCAGGTCTGGCTGATCAGGCAAGGTGATGAGGTAGTTTCGAACCTTATGCAAGACAGATTTGCGGACGGTGAACTCCGTTTTGAGCTTAAGGATACGATGCGTCAGCGTGATCATCGTGCGCGCGACGGCTCCCGTCTCAGTCGCAACCGTCAAACGATACCGCCCAGAGCCGGCAAGCGAGAGCGTACCGCTCACACGCGTGAGGGCGGCAAGCGTCGACAAGTCGCAGTATTCACATTCGGGTTCGCAGCGCGCAAGCTCGTCGCGCACCTCAGCGGTAAACGACATGCAGGCCTATGCCTTCGTGTTGGCGCGCGACAGGTCGCGGTGGGAGATGCTCACGTGGTACTGAGCGCCTTCCAGGTAACGGGCCGTGGCCTCGGCAATGGCAACGCTGCGGTGCTGGCCGCCCGTGCAGCCGATGGCGATAGAAAGCTGCGGCTTACCCTCCGCGATATAGCCCGGCATCACCGTATCGAGCAGCTGTGTCCAAGCCTTCCAAAACTCCTGCGTCTTGGGATGGTCCAGAACAAAATCGGAGACCTTTTTATCGAGACCGGTCATCGTGCGCATCTCGGGATCGTAGAACGGATTAGGCAGGAAGCGGACGTCGATCATAATGTCCGCCTCGACGGGCATGCCGTGCTTAAAGCCAAACGAGAACACGTGGACGTCCATGAGCTGCTGGTCGGACAGCTCGGAAAATGCCATACGTAGCTTGTTGCGCAGCGCAGAGGTGCGCAAGCGGCTCGTGTCGATAATCATATCGGCTCGGTCGCGCACGCCCTGAAGCTGAAGGCGCTCGCGCTGAATGGCATCGGCCGTAGTCTCCCCCGGCTTGGCAATGGGATGACGGCGGCGATTTTCGCTGTAGCGACGAATCAGCACCTCGTCAGAAGCCTCCAGGAACACGATGTCGCAGCTCATCTCGCGCTCTTCGAGCGCGGCGACCGCATCGAGCAGCTCGTCAAACAGTCCCTGGCTACGCAAATCGCAGGTGACGGCGAGATGCCTGCCCACGCCCGTATTGATGCCGACGAGCTCGGCAAGCTGGGCGATGAGACGCGGAGGCAGGTTATCGATGCAAAAATAGCCCATGTCCTCGAACACGTGCATGGCCTGTGTGCGGCCTGATCCGGACATTCCGGTGATGATGACGATATCGGGGATGCGCTCCGAGCGCTCCGCCGCATCCATGGCATCTCCCTTTTGCATGTGTTGCCTCCCGAAAACAAGCGCGGGACCCAGCAACCCGGATCCCGCGCGGTCAATTGCCTATATTGAGTATACCGCCCCGAGCGGATACGAGGCCTGTCTTACGCCTCAAGCGCAGCCTTGAACCAACTCGTAATACTCGTGGGGTGCGTGATGGCGGTGCCGACGACAACGGCCCAGGCGCCAGCATCGATCGCGGCGCGAGCCTCCTCGGGCGTATGCACGCGACCCTCGCAAATGATGGGAAGGCCGGGGAATTCCTCGGTCGCCTGACGCAGGAGCGGCAGATCGGGGCCATCGGCCATGGTGCAGTCGATGGCAGCGACACCGTGAGAAAGCGTGGTAGATACAAGGTCGAAGCCCATATCAACCGCACGGCGAATGTCCTCGATGGTGGCACAATCCGCCATCAGGAGCACACCCTCCTCGTGCAGCGGGCGGAAGGTATCCTCGACCGACTTGCCGTCGGGACGCGGACGATCGGTGGCGTCGATCGCCACGATATCGGCACCCGCAGCAACGCAGGCGCGAGCGTGACGCAGCGTCGGCGTGATGTAAACGCCCTCGTGCCCATCCTTCCACAGGCCGATAACAGGAACCTCACAGCGACCCTTAATGGCGGCAATGTCGGCAAGGCCCTGGCAGCGAATGGCGGCGGCGCCGCCGAGCTCGCAAGCACGAGACATTTGAGCCATGGTCTCGGGCGTACGAAGCGGCTCGCCCATATACGCCTGAACGCTCACGACGAGCTTACCCTTCAGGGATTGAATCAAAGGATCAACGGTCATGTGCAACTCAACCTTTCTCAAAACAGCCTTCTGAGACACCGCACCTTGACGTTCAAACCGTCGCTCGCGTACCGAAGTACGCTTCGCTCCTCTTTCACGTCAATCTGCGGCACCTCAGAAGGCGCACTTGGTAGTTATGTTTACTTCAACGAGGCAAGAAGATGCTCAGCGGCACCGATGAGCGGAGCATCGCCCTCCAGAGAACCGATGAGGATCGGCGTGTCCTGAAGCGGATCGAGCGCCTGGCTGGCATAGCCCTCGTGCACCGAATCCTTCCACGTCTGCGAACGCCAATCGGGACCTTGGTGAATCACGCCGCCCGAAAGCACGATGACCTCAGGGTCCAGGATGTTAGCGAGCGAGCCCAAGCTGGCCCCCAGCGCAAAGCCGGCGTCATGGATGACCTCGGTCGCCTTTGCGTCGCCCGCACGGCACAGGTCGTTCACATCGCGACCGACCGAAGGACGGCTGGGGTCGACGCGACCAAAGCGCTCATCGTACATACGACCAATGGAAGTGCCCGAAGCAACCGACTCCAGATGGCCGGAACGCCCGCAGGCGCAGGGAATGCCGGCGGCAGCCGAGCACTCGATGTGGCCCATATGGCCGGCAGCACCATGGAAGCCCTGCATCACGCGGCCGTTCTCGACATATGCGCCACCGATGCCCGTACCGATGCCAAGACACAAGACGGAGAACTTGCCCTTGCCGACGCCCCAGTGGGCCTCGCCCAGAGCATGAGCCTGCACGTCGCCTACAACGGCAACGGGAAGACCGAGGTCCTCGCGCAGGCGCGGCCCCAACTGAACACCGGACCAGCCGGGCATGATCTCGTTGGCATACGCGATGGCGCCCGTCTTGGGATCGACGACGCCGGCGGCACCGATACCGACGCCAAGGACCTCGACATCGGGATTCGCCTCGAGAGCAGCCTTGATGGACGCCTCGATACGTTGGAAGACGGCCTCGCCGCCCTCTTGGGCCTCGGTGGGAACCTCGGCCTCAAAAACAGGATGGGGCACACTACCGTCAGCCGGGTACTCCATGATGGCAGTCGCGATCTTAGTTCCGCCGATATCGACAGAGCAGACGTACTTGTTCTCCATGTCGCTCTCCTTAGGAGATAAAAACAACTACAGGAAATGAAGGCGGTGTTATCGCCGCAACTCAGTAAAGGTTTCCCAGGTGCCCGAGGTTGGGGTGAAAGTGGTCGGGCGTTGACCTAATGGGTCACGCCCGACCACTTGAGCCCCAAGATCGGGTGCCTGGGGAAGCTTTACAGGAGACCGTTGTCCTGGAGGACCTTCTTAATCGCCTCGACGTTCTCGCCGGTCATGGCCTTCACCGGGCGCGGCATGGTCGGGCTGTCGAAGATGCCCATGAGGTTCATAGCGGTCTTGAAGGCGCCGACGCCACCGGCATAGCCCTGGACGCCCGAGGTGACATCCCAGATGTGCGAAATCTCATTGAGGCGATCCTGCTCGGCCTTGACGGTAGCCCAGTCACCAGCCTGAGCGGCCTTCCACTGACGCACGTAGCCCTCGGGCTCAACGTTGGCGAGACCCGGAACGGAACCGTCGGCGCCACCGAGGTAGGCGCCGTCGACAACAACCTCGTGACCGGTGAGGATGCTCATCGGATGGCCGTTCTTCTCGTTCTCCTGAACGAGGTAGCGGAACGAGATGTCATCACCCGAGGAATCCTTGACGCCGGCCAGAACGCCCTCGGCACCGAGCTTGGCAAGGAGCTTCCACGGGAGCTTGGTGTGGACACACACGGGGATGTCATAGGCGAAGATGGGCAGGTCGAGTTCCTCATGCAGGATGCGGAAGTGCTCCTCGACCTCGGTCATGCCCTGCAGGGCATAGAACGGGCAGGTGGCGACAAGCGCATCGGCGCCCAGCTCCTGAGCGACCTTACCGTGCTCGATCATGCGCTCGGTCTCGGTGTCGATGATGCCGACCAGAACGGGAACGCGGTGGTCGACGATACGGACGGCCTCGGAGATGATCTGACGGCGACGCTCGTCGGTGGAGAAGACGACCTCGCCCGAGGAGCCCAGGAAGAACAAGCCATCGACGCCGGCATCGATCATGCGGTTGATGCTGCGCTCAAAGGAGGCAACATCGAGCTGGTGGTCTTCGGTATCGGGAACAACGACGGGAGGGATAACGCCGGTGAATTTCTGAGTTGCCACAAGAATCTCCTTAGTTGTCTGGTGGGCAGCCCTATGCCGCCCACTCTTGTTGGCAGTGTCCAGGCCGTCTAGGCCAAAGAACACGAGTAGAACGTTTGGTTAAAAAAGTCGACGACTTCGTTTTCGAACGCATTGATGCGCTCGTGAGCGTATTTGGCATAGATGATATGTCTCCGGTCACACTCAAGACCGTTGAATACGGCAAACTGATCCTTGGGATCGCTCACGGTATCCATGAGCGATGTGCCCATGAGCACCGATCCGCGCACCCGAGACGACAGCGCCTCGAGGCCGCCAGGAAGCGGATTGGCAACCGCCGTGCAGGCGAGACCCCGCTCGTCCAGAGCAGAAACCGCCAGCGCGACTCCGCCGCCTAGACCCTCGCCCCATGCAAAGATGCGGTCGGGGTCCATGCCATCAAGATTGCGCGCCACCTTCGCCAGCGCGCAACCCCAACGGACGCGCTCGACAAAAGCGGGCGAAGAAATCCCCCGCTGCAGGTCGTCCGCACCAGCAACATCGTCATCCAGCGCGAGGACGGCATACCCCATGGCGGCAAATCTCGTCATGTGATGCCAGCCGCGCACAGGCCGATCGATATCGTGGAACATCAGGCACAGCGGCACGCGCTCAGACACTCGGGCACGACCGACAGGCTCGATCAAACGAGCGTGAATCGCATCGTCACCGAGCTCAAAGGAGACCTCCGAGTAACGGGCGCAGGGGTTAACAAAGTCAATCGCCGTAATGGCCAGGCCTTGAATCTCAAGATTCGAAGCGCATGTCTCTAAATCAGAAACATCTGCTTGGACATCACCGCGCCAGTCCCGATATTCTGCGAGCCTTGACGAAACCGTTCCAGGAATTCCCACGAGCCCGGGGACAATCAGCTCATTAACATTGCTCTCGCACTTAGACATGAGCCTCCCCTCCCTTGCAGAAAAACGGAATGATCAGATCGTCAAAATCCTGAATCTCCTCGTGGCCAAAGCCTTCAAAGAACTCATGACGCTTTTCGCAGGTCAGGTTGTTATAGACCGCAAACTGCGTCGCTGGCGGGCAGACGATATCGGCTGTGCCGGTGCCAAACAGCACGGGGCATTTGACCATAGGGGCAAAGTTCTTGGAATCGAAGTACGCCAGCTTGGCATAGGCTTCGTCAATACGAGTCGAGTCCTCGTCAAACCAGCGAGACCAATAGCGCAGGCCCTCGTAGGCAATGTCGTCTGCATCCAAATCCCAGACTAGGCGGAAATCTGACAGGAAGGGATAGAGGATGGCGGCACGATTGATAAGCTCGCTGTTAAGCGCACAGGTCGCAATGCCCAAACCACCACCCTGCGACGCGCCGTTCACAAACACACGGGAAAGATCGATGCCCTCGAGCTCGCGAACAATACGGCACAGGATGCGAATATCTTGGTGCAAGCGGACATAGTAGAGGTTGGCCGGGTCGCCGTCGATGCCGGCGACGATATGCCCGGCAACCGTTGTGCCCTCAAATCCACCAATGTCCTCGGAGGGACCTCCTTGGCCGGGGCAGTCGAGGGCGATGAGTGCCATGCCCATGCCCGCAAACGACGCCTGCTCAAACCAGCTGCGGCTTGCACCCGGATACCCATGGAACTGAAGCACCAATGGCACGGGCTCGTCCGAGACGGGTTTAAGGTACTTGGCATGCAGGCGAGCGCCACACATGCCGGTATACCAGAGGTCGAAAAGTTGGCAGGTCGCGGCATCGGTGACCGATGCCGTGTCGATCGCATAGTCAAGCCCGACGGCGTCGGCCTCGGCCATGCGATCCTTCCAAAAGAGATCGAAATCTGATGGACGGGGCATGGCGCCTCGATATTCACCAAATTGATGTTGTAGCTCCTGAGCACTTGGCATGGCTCGTGAACCCAACCTTTCGAAATCGCAACGGAGGTGCGCCCGGCAAGGGAACCGGGCGCACGGGAGGGAAAGCGAGGCTATTCGCCGAGCTTGGGGTGCAGCAGCGACGGCGCAGCGCCGAGCAGCATCTTGGTGTAGGGGTCCTGGGGATGCTGGAAGACCTGCTTGGCCTCGCCCTGCTCGACGATCTTGCCGCCATTCATAACGATGATGTCGTCAGAGATATAGCGGACCGTCTGGATGTCATGGCTGATGAACACCATGGCCAGGCCGAGCTCCTTCTTAAGGTCGGTCAGCAGGTTCAGAATCTGCGCGCGGACCGAAACGTCCAGAGCCGAGGTGGGCTCGTCGGCGATGATGGCATCGGGGTTCAGCGACAGGGCACGGGCAATTGCGACGCGCTGGCGCTGGCCGCCCGAAAGCTGACCGGGAAGAACCTCGGCGGCGGAGCTGGGCAGACCGGTGAGCTCCAGGAGCTCTTTGACGCGCTTCTCCTGCTCGGCCTCGGTACCCAGGTTGTGGACGCGCATGGGGTCGAGCAGTTGCTCGCGAACGACCATGCGGGGGTTGAGCGCCGTGGCCGGGTTTTGAAACACGACCGAGATGACGCGACCCATGTGGCGACGGTCCTCGGCGGTACGTTTGGTAACGTCCTTGCCCTTAAAGTAGACCTTGCCGCTCGTGGGGGCCTGCAGGCCGCACATGACGTTGGCGGTGGTGGACTTACCGCAACCGGACTCGCCGACGATGCCGATCGTCTGACCGGGCATGAGCTTAATCGTTACACCCTGGACGGCGTGAACCAGGTTGGGGTGCAGAATCGAGCCGGTACGGGTCCTAAAGGTGACGTGGACGTCATCAAGGAAGATGATCGGCTCGACGCCGTTGACTGCGGTCTCGCTCATCTACATCACCTCCGCGTGAGGGGTCAAACCATTTGCCTTGAGCACCTCGTCGGGGAGCTCGGAATAGAAGTGCTCGGTGCCGGGCACGCGCTTGAAGACCGGACGGGTGTCCAGGCCAATACGCGGATGGCTCGAGCGGGGCGCGAAGCGATCGCCCTTGGGGAAATCGCGCGGACTCGGAACGGCGCCGGGCACCTGGTGCAGGCGGCCCGAACCGCTCTCGATGGACAGAACGGAACCCAGAAGACCGCGGGTGTACTCGTGGATCGGGTTGGTGAGCAGCTCCTTGGTGGGTGCCTGCTCGATAACCTGGCCAGCGTACATAACCGTGATGTTGTGGGCGACCTCGGCGACCAGCGCCAGGTCGTGCGAAACGAAGATCATGGCAAAGCCGAGCTTGGCCTGAAGATCGTTGAGCAGCTTGATGACCTGCTTCTGGACGGTAACGTCCAGAGCGGTCGTGGGTTCGTCGCAGATGACCAGCTTGGGGTCGCGGGTAAGGGCCATAGCGATCAGGACACGCTGACGCTGGCCGCCGGAAAGCTCGTGCGGATAGCTCTCGAGCGTGCGCTTGGGATCGAGGCCGACGAGCTCCAGGAGCTCCTCGGCGCTGCGGGTTCCGCCGCGCTTGGTGAGCTGCTTCATCTGGGCAGAGATGAGCATGGAGGGGTTGAGCGAGGACAGGGCGTCCTGATAGACCATAGCGATATCGGTACCGCGCAGGCCGAACCACTCCTTCTTGCTCATCTTGAGCAGGTCACGGCCCTCCCAGAGGACCTCGCCGGAAAGGTGCTCGTCCTCATCGGTCAGGCCCATGATGGCCAGCGTGGTGATGGACTTACCGCAACCGGACTCGCCCACCAGGCCCATGGTCTGACCAGGACGGACGTCAAAGTTGACATGGTCGACGACGTTGATATCACCGTGATGCTCAAACTGGATGCAGAAGTCACGGACCGAGAGAATCGGTTCAACGGACTCGTCGGGCACATGGCGATCGTCACGCTTGAGCTCGACATCGCGCAGGGCGCCAAGGCGAGCGGAGAGGGACTGGGCCTGCTCCTTGTAGGCTCGAACGGGGTCGGATACCAGCAGGTCGGCCTCGCGACGCTTGGAGGAATCGGTGGGATCCAGGGCGGCGGAGGGAGCAGCGGCCATGGCGTCGGTAATGCCCTCGGAGAGGATGTTGAGCGCCAGGCAGGTGATCATGATGGCCAGGCCCGGGAACAGTGCCTGCCACCAACGGCCGGCGAGCACGCCGCCGCGGGCGTCGGCGAGGATGTTGCCCCAGGTAGCGGTGGGCTCCTGGATACCAGCGCCGATGAAGGTCAGCGAGGCCTCGAAGATGATGGCGTCGGCGACCAGGGTAACGGTGAAGACCATGATCGGGGCGATGCAGTTACGCAGAACATGCTTGATCAAAATCCACGGAGCCTTGGCGCCGGAAACGATGACCGCGCGAACATAGTCCTCGCCGTACTCGGACACGATGTTGGCGCGCACGATACGGGCAATCTGCGGAGTGTACATAAAGCCGATGGCGAAGATGATCGACGGCACGGAGTTGCCCAGGATGGAGACGAAGACGGCCGCGAGGGCGATGCCCGGGATGGACATGATGATGTCCAGGATACGCATGATCGTCTCGGAGACGGCCTTGCGCGAAACCGCTGCAAGGGCGCCCACGACCGAGCCGCAGACCAGAGCCATGGCGGTGGCGCCAAAGCCGATAATCAGCGAGTAACGACCACCGTAGAGCATACGCGACAGAATGTCGCGACCCTTATCGTCGGTACCGAAGATAAATCCGTTGCCGGGAGCCTGGCGAGCCGTAAAGATCTCGACCGGGCTATAGGGGGCAAGAAGGGGCGCCAGAATCGCAGTCAGGGCGACCAGCACCAGCACGACGGCGGCAATCTTAGAAGACAACGTCATCTTCTTCCAGCCACCGAGCTTGAGCCCCTTGGAGGCAGCCTTCTCGAGCTGCTCGGTTTGCTTCTCTCGAATCTTTACCATAATCTACACCGTCCTGATGCGCGGGTTGATGAGCAGGTAGAGCATGTCAACCACGATGTTGATGATGATGAAGGCAAGAGCAACGACGATAACGACGCCCTGAACCAGGTTCGCCTCGTTGCCCTGAACGCCCTGCAGAATCGCAGTGCCCATGCCGGGGAGGTTGAAGATAACCTCGATGACGACGGCGCCGCCCATGAGGTAACCGATCTTAAGACCGAGGGTGGTGACCGGGGTGATCAGCGCATTGCGAAGAACGTTGATGCCGACGACGACCTTCTCGGGAACGCCGGCGCCGCGAGCCATACGGACATAATCCTTGTCGAGCTCCTCGACCATGGCGGTACGCACGATACGAGTCATCTGGCCCGTCAGCGGAAATGCCAAGGCGATAGCGGGCATGATCATACGTCCCAGATAGCCAACCGGATTCGTGGTGAAGTGAGGCAGAGCACCCGATGCCGGGAGCACCTTAAGGTAGGAAGAGAACAGCAGGATCAACAGAACGGCAAGCCAGAACGACGGGGTTGCCAAGCCGGCGATGGAAAAGACGCGGATCACTTGGTCCGGCCATTTGTCGCGATACAGTGCCGCGATGACGCCGAGCAAAAACGAAACGACCGCACCGATGGCAAGACCGATGAAGGTCAGCTGCATCGTGACGGGCAGGGCCGTGGAGATGCGCTTGGCAACGGAGTTGCGAGCAGCACCATAGGTGCCCATGTCGCCATGGATCAAATCGCCCATATAGCGCACGTAGCGCACGGGCCAGGGGTCGTCCAGACCATACTTCTCATGGTACTCGGCAACCGCCTCGGGCGAGGCACCGTCACCCAACGCCGTGTAGGCGGGGTCGGTCTTGGAGAACGACATAAGGAAGAACACCAGGACGGTGACGCCCAATGCCATGATCGGCAGCGCCACAAGACGCCTTCCAATCAAACGTAGCAAGTTGTTCACGTTCTCTCCCCTTTCTTTTGTCGGTAGGACCAACTGGTATATGAGTACGGGTACTCATTACAAGACCCGAGCGACATCGTTGCCGCCCGGGTCTTTGTTTCAACTATGAGGATACGGCCCCAATGACCGACATCCTGCATACAGACTCAAGCGAGTCTTACGCCTTGACGGTCGCAACGCCCCTGAAGGACATGCTCGTCGTGCCGATGCCCTTGAAGCCATCGAGGGCCTCGCCGTTGGGCGCAGTGGACGGATCGTCCCAGGAAGCGGAGACGGTCTTGACGTGGACAACGGGGTACAGAACGGCGTTGTCGGCAATGATGTCGAAGCACTCGTTCCACTTCTTCTGCTGCTCGTCGCCCTCGGCGGCAAGAGCCTCGTCCATGAGACTGTGGAGCTTCTGCCACTCAGCGGACTCCTTCCACGGGCAACGGGTCTGCATCCAGACGTTGTCGCCGTACCACCAGTTGAGCAGCAGGTCGGGGTCGGCGCCGAAGCAGGAAGGATCGCCAGGGGCAAGGAGGATATCGTAGGCCTCGCCGCCGTCGATGGCAGCGTAGGTGGCCGGCGAGGTATCGGTCTGGATGGTCACATCGAAGCCGAGAGCGTCGAGGTCGTTCTTGACCTGGGCGGCCATGCCCTTAATCTGCTCGTTGTCGGTGGTGCGCAGGGTGATGGCACCCGGGGTGATGCCAGACTCCTCGATGAGCTTCTTAGCCTTCTTGGCGTCGGTCTTGTACACCGTGGAAGCCTCATGATAGTTGGTGAAGCTCTTGGGCAGGTAGCAGCTGGCAGCGGTGGCAAGGCCGGCGAAGGTGTTGCTGACCATCTTCTCGGTGTCGAGCGCATACATGACAGCCTGACGGACCTTGACGTTGTTCCAAGGCTCCTTGGCGACGTTGAACATGATGAAGCGGGTGCCGAAACCCTGAACGTTATCGATCTTGCAGCCGGCGCTCTCAAGCTGGTCGACGGCGTCAGCGGTAACGAGCTCCATAACGAGCGTGGAGCCCTCCTGCTGAGCGGTAACGCGAGCGGTGGGGTCGGTCAGGATGCTGTACTGGATCTTCTTATCCTCGGCAGCATACTCACCGTTGTACTCAGGATTGGGAACCAGGGTAATCTCGGTATCGGAGATAGAGTCGTACATCCAGGGGCCGGAGCCGATCGGCTGCTTGGCGCGATCCTCCTCGGTCTGGGTGGCCGGGGTAACGCGGACGATGGCCAGACGATCCTTGAGCAGGGAGAAGTTGGGGACCTTGGTCTTGACCGTCACGGTGCTGGCGTCCTTGGCCTCGATGGACTCGAAGGGCTGGAAGAACGGAGCATAGGTAGCGGAAGCGGCGCAAGCGGTGTAGGAGGCAACGACATCGTCAGCGGTGACCTCGGTGCCATCGGAGAACTTGGCGCCCTTGCGGATGGTGACCTCGAAAGTGGTGTCGTCCACGGACTTAGGATCGTCGGTGGCGAGCTCGTTGAAGGTGCTGTAGTCGTGGTAATCGATGCCGTAGAGGCCCTCGACGACGTGCCAGTTAGCACCCAGGCCCACAGCGGAGCCGGTGCTGGCGGGATCGAAGCTGGACGGAGCGTAAGCGGAACCAGCGGTGATCACGCCGCCGCCACGGTTGGCGGAATCGGTGGAACCGGAAGCGGAACCCTCGTCGCTAGAGCTGCCACCGCAGCCGGTGAGACCAAGCCCTGCGACAGCAGCGACGCTGCCGGTGAGGCCGAGGAACGAACGCCTGGACATACCCTTGTTGATGATGGCCATGTCTTCTCCTATCAATAGAGAATCTTACTCGGGAGCACCTAGACTTGCCCCCGCGCAACTTGCGGACGATATATACCTTACCTACCGACGAACCCAACTGAGGTGCCGCGCTCGGCGACCGATACATACATACGCTTGAACGGTATTTACTACCGTTCACCGAATTCGTTGACAAACGATTCGCCAGACAGTATGTATCGGCGAGGTGAGATATCAGTCTTCGTCAACCCGCAGGATAGCAGGGTTTTCGCTTGGGTTAGTCAAACGTTTTAGCGTTAATAAAACCCGAAACCAGCAGGCAATCATGGCGAAATAAATGGTTGAAAATCGGCCAATCATGTATATCAGTTGTTTAGAAGCGCATTTAGTTTTCGGAACGGTTGGCCGATGTCTGGGCGCGCTCGGCATTCCATGCAACAAGTGCCTCGTGGACCGCTTTGGCGACATCGGCCGGAACGCCTCGAACTTCTGCAATCTCCTGCTCGCTTGCCGCACGCAAACGCTTCATCGAGCCAAAATGGCGCATAAGGGCACGTTTTCTGGTGGGTCCCACGCCTGGAACGTCATCGAGTACCGAAACCGTCATGGCTTTATCGCGCAATTCGCGATGGAACGTGATGGCAAAACGGTGCGATTCATCGCGCACCTGTTTAATTAGATAGAGCGACGCGGACCCGGTTGGAAGCACGACGGGAGTCTCGTCCCAAGGCACGAAAACCTCCTCATCGGCCTTTGCCAAGCCACAAACTGGTATATCGAGCCCAAGAGTTTCAAGTTGCTTGATCGCAGCGGTCAATTGCGGCTTACCGCCATCGACAACGAGCAAATCGGGGCGCGAGCCAAAGCGCTCGTCGGCCATGCGCTCGGGAGCATAGCGTCGTCCCAAAACCTCGGACATCGACACGAAGTCGTTTGCCTCGTCCAATTCGGCCTGAATTTTAAAACGGCGGTACTGGCTCTTGTCGGCGCGCCCGTTGGTAAACACCACCATCGAGGCGACCGTAAAGGTGCCATGCAGTGTAGAGATATCGAAGCACTCGATACGCATCGGCGGCGCCGGCAGCGCCAACGCGCTTTCGAGCTCCAGGAGCGCTTGATTGGTGCGGTCGTCAGCGTACCCCGTTCGCATCATATAGCGCATGAGGGCATGGCGCGCATTTTTGGATGCCATATCGAGCAGACGGTGCTTTTCGCCACGCTGCGGCCTATGGAGATGGCAGGAACGTTCACGCTTGCCCGCAAGCCACTCCCCCAGCGCCTCCGCATCCTCAAGCTCGACGGAAAGGTTGACCTCAGCTGGAATATCAGCCGTCTCGTCGTAATAGCGCTTAAGAAAGCCCGATTGAAGTTCCTCTTCGTCGACATCCAAACCCTTATCGAGAATAAACTCGCAGGTTCGAACCGTTCGACCCTCACGCACGACAAAGACGCAAGCGGCGGAGATGGTCTCTTCGCGATAGAAACCGATGACATCGATATCGACACTGGAGGGAAAAACGACTTGCTGACGATCGTCCAGACCCCTGATGACCTCCAAACGACGTTTGACGCGTGCCGCGCGCTCAAAGTCGAGCGCCTCGGCGGCATCCGTCATCTCGGAGGTCAGCTCATCGACGACATCCTTGCGATGGCCCGACAAAAAGCGCTCGACACGCTTGACGTTCTTGGCATAGTCTGCCGGGGAAATCGCGCCGACACACGCACCCGGGCCGCGCCCGACATGGTAGTCAAAGCAGGGACGCCCGTTTTGCGCGCAAATCATATTGACGATGTCTTCCTCGCCCTTGTGGGACTCGACGATACGACGACAGCGACGCCACTCCGCACAGGATGCGGAGCAGATGGGGATAACCTTGCGCAGCGTATCTATCGTCTCACGTGCCGCACGGCTATCGGTATAGGGTCCAAAATAGCGCGTTCCCGGCTTATGACGCTCACGCGTATATTTGATAGCGGGATACAGGTCGCCCTTTGTAATGGCGATAAAGGGGTAGCTCTTGTCATCCTTGAGGTCGACGTTAAAGTACGGATGGTACTGACCAATCAAATTGCGCTCGAGCACCAACGCCTCATGCTCGGTCTCCACCACGATATAGTCAAAGCTCGCCACCAGCTGCATCATCAGCGGGATCTTTTGACGCTCATCCTGCAGTGTCACGTATTGACGCATACGGGCGCGTAGGTTTTTTGCCTTGCCCACGTAGATGACATCGCCCTTGGCATCCTTCCAAAGGTAGCAACCGGGTTGTGTAGGAACGCGCGAAACCTGCTCGGCAAGCGTTGGAATGTTGTCGTGACCGGCCACGCGAACCTACTTACGACGAAGCAGCGCCGAGACCTCGGGCATCTTAAGGACGGCGGCAAGGCCAAAGGTAACAGCAAGCGAGACGACACCCGCAACGCAAACATAGCCAAGAGTAATCAGAATCGAGCCGCCAAGTGCCCCGACAAAGTGCTCAAGCGCCCACATGACGCCGGCGCCTGCGGCAGCACCCAGGCCACCGAGCAAAAGGCCAAAGAAACCGCCATGCAGGATAGATTTGACCTGAAGGCCACGCAGGCGACGACGCAGCCACCACAGCGAACAGCCGACCAAGATCACGTAGTCGACGACATACGAAAGCGCGATTGCCGGCATACCGAAGCCCAGCACAACGCCAAACAGCAGAACCGAGCCGGCCTGGCCGATGGCGGAATACAGGCAATAGCGGCTATAAGGCTTCATATCGAGCAGGGCAGAGAAGCTCTTCTGCATCAACACGACCACGCCGTAGAGCGGCAGCGAGAACGCCAGGTAGACAAGGAACTCGGACACCAGCGCCACGCCGGACTCGTCAAACTTACCGGCACAGTAAATCATGTTAAGCGGACGCGCGAAGACAATCAGGTACAGCGCGAACGGAATCAGGAAGAACAGCATCTGGGCGACGCCACGCGAAATGCCCGTGCGAACGCTGTCGTAATCCTTCTCCTGTGCGTCGTGAGAGAGCTCGGTATAGAGCGCCGTCGAAAGCGAGGCGGCAATCAGCGCGTAGGGTAGCGTGTACCACAGGCGCGCATAGGCGATGACGGAAGGGCCAGTCTCGGGCTGGACCACCAGCGCGGCAGCGTTGGTGATAGAAGTCGAGACAAACATGCACACCGTGGCGAGCAGCGTCGGGATACCGAGCGCAATCGTCTGGCGCAGCGCGGGGTCCTTAAAGTCGATATGGATATGGGGATGCACGCCGTGCTTGCCAAGCGCGGGGATCTGACATGCCATCTGAACAAAGACACCGAGGGTCGTACCGGCCGCAATCAAGATGATGCCGGCACGTTCACCAAACTGTGCGGACACGGGCGCAAAACCCATAAAGCTCGCAATGACGATCACATTGTTGAGGACCGGGGCAAACGTCGACCAGAAGTAGTCGCGGTGTGCGTTGAGAACGCCCGAGAACACCGAGCCCAAACCATAAAACAGGATCTGGATGGCAAAGAAACGGAACATGAACGCAGCGGTATCCATGCTGCCACCGTCACCCGAAAGGAACGATTGCGTCCAGATAAAGCCCGGGGCGAACACGGTCCCCAGCAACGAAATGCCACCCAGCACCAAAAGCAGAATGCCGAGCAGGTTGCCCACGTACTCGTTCGAGGCCTCGCGACCCTGCTCACGCCTCACGCCCATGTACACGGGCAAAAACGCCGTCACGAGCATGCCACCCATCACGAGTTCGTAGAGCATATTGGGCAGGTTGTTGGCGACCTGATAGGAGGACGAGAGCAGCGACATGCCGATAGCGGCCGCCATTGCCCACGTGCGGATAAAACCGGTGACGCGAGACACGATAGTCAGGATGGTCATAAGCCCGGCGGAACGACCAACCGTGGAGTAGTCCGACGAACCCATGTCGTCAGTGTCATCTCGCGACGAAGAAGCTTCGGATGAGGGTGTCTGAGGCGCAGATTCTTTTGCAAAATGAGCTCCGCGCTTCAATTCTTCCTGCGGCATCGCTCAGTCCTCTCTCGTAATCGCGGCAACCGTCGCCCCGCAAAATGCAATTAAATCATCGGGTGCAAGCTCGAGCTGATAACCACGCTTGCCTCCCGAAATAAAAATGGTATCCCAAAGGACACACGTCTCATCAATGAGCGTCCGGTAGCGTTTTTTCATACCGACCGGGCTGCAGCCGCCGCGAACGTAGCCAGTCGCCGCAAGCAAATCCTTCACATGCATCATGGCCAAGGACTTCTCCCCCGCGGCACGCGCGGCGGACTTTAGATCGAGCTCGTCGGCAACAGGGATACAGCACACGACATAGTCGTTGGACGGTGTCACGCAGACCAAAGTCTTAAATCCTTGACCGGGCTCCTCGCCAAGCTGCTCCGAAATCGCGACCCCCAGGCCCACCGACTCATCACCATCGTCTTCGTACGTATGTAGAACATAGGAAATGCCGGCGCTTTCCAGCTCGCGCATCGCATTGGTTTTTGGCGTCTTTACAGCCTTTGCCATGACATATCCTTTCCCTCGCATTCGGACGCGAGGATTAAGTATATGTCCAATTCGGCTGCATACGTCACTTCGACACAGCAAGCGCCATCGAATCACAAGGAGTCGATGGCGCCCATAAACTGAATCGCCTATTTATTGAGCATCAAGTTGAGCCTGACGCTCCCGGTCGCGCCTGAGCAACGGCGCCAAAAACTTGCCCGTATAACTCTGCGGACAGTCCGCAACCTGCTCCGGTGTGCCCGAAACCACGACGGTTCCGCCGCCGTTACCGCCCTCGGGACCCATATCGATCAGGCGGTCGGCAACCTTGATGACATCAAGGTTGTGCTCAATCACCAGCACCGTGTTGCCCGCATCGACCAAGCGCTGCAGCACATCGAGCAGCTGGCGGACGTCCTCAAAATGAAGGCCGGTCGTCGGCTCGTCCAAAATATAGAACGTCTTGCCCGTCTGGCGTCGATGAAGCTCCTTGGCGAGTTTCACACGCTGCGCCTCGCCGCCCGAAAGCGTCGTGGCGGGCTGGCCCAGGCTCACGTAGCCCAAGCCTACATCGTACAGCGTCTGAAGCTTGCGCTTAATCTGCGGGATATTCCCAAAGAAAGCCAGTGCCTCGGCCACGCTCATGTCAAGTACGTCCGAGATGGTCTTGCCACGGTAAGTGACCTCGAGTGTCTCGCGGTTGTAGCGTTTACCGCCGCAAACTTCGCAGGGAACGTAGATATCGGGAAGGAAGTGCATCTCGATCTTGATCTGTCCGTCGCCCTTGCACGCCTCACAGCGCCCGCCACTCACATTAAAGGAGAAACGACCCGGCGAGTAGCCGCGCGCCTTCGACTCCGGCGTACTCGCAAACAGCGCGCGAAGATCATCCCACAGGCCGATATAGGTAGCAGGGTTGGAACGCGGCGTGCGGCCAATCGGCGACTGGTCGATATCGATAACCTTATCGATACACTCAATGCCCTCGATTTTCTTATATGGACCCACAGGGCGCGTCGAACGGTGAATGGCATTCGTAAGGGCAGGCGCAATGGTATCGGTAACCAGGGAGCTCTTGCCCGATCCCGACACGCCGGTAACAACCGTAAGCGTACCAAACTCGATCTTGGCAGTAACGTTTTTGAGGTTGTTGGCTCGAGCGCCCGTAATTTTAAGGCAGCCGCGACCGGGCTTGCGCCGTTCATCAGGCACCCGGATCATTCGTTTGCCGGTCAGATAAGCGCCCGTCATCGACTCAGGACACGCCATGATATCGGCAGGCGTTCCCGCCGCGACTACGTGTCCGCCGTTGACGCCGGCGCCGGGACCCATGTCGATCACGTAATCGGCGGCACGGATTGTATCCTCGTCGTGTTCGACGACGATAACGGTATTGCCGATATCGCGCAGGCGCTCAAGCGTCTTGATCAGGCGCTCGTTGTCACGCTGATGAAGACCGATCGAGGGCTCATCCAGAATATAGAGCACGCCCATGAGACCCGCGCCGATCTGCGTTGCCAGGCGAATACGCTGCGCCTCGCCACCAGAAAGCGTCGCCGAGGCACGATCGAGCGTCAGATAGTCGAGTCCAACATCGACCAGAAAACGCAAGCGCTCCAGGATTTCCTTGACGATGCGCCCGCCGATAAACTGTTGGCGCTCGGTGAGCTCCAGGCCCTCAAAAAACTCGAGCGACTCACGGCACGACAGGCAACAAACCTCGTAAATGGACTTGCCACCCACGGTGACGGCGAGCATCTCAGGGCGCAAACGAGCGCCGTGGCAGCTCGAGCACGGTTCCTCGCGAATGTACTTCTCCAAGCGCGCCTTGGTGTTCTCGTTCGTCGTCTCGGTATAGCGTTCGTACAGGATGTTGCGAACGCCCGAAAACTTGGTATCCCACTGGCTGCGACGTCCGTCGAGCTTTTGGTAGTCGACCGAGATCTTCGTATCGCCCAGGCCATCCAAGAATGCACGACGCACGCGAGGGGGCAAGTCCTCCCACGGCGTATCGGTGCTCACCTTAAAGTGTTTGCAGACCGCAGCAAAAATCTGCGGATAGTAGTTCGAATTGCCAAACAGGCTACCAAAGACTCCGTCGGCAATGGACTTCGAGGGGTCCTCGATCAGCGCCTCGGCATCAACGGTTTTCTTAAAGCCCAGGCCGTCGCACTCAGGACATGCGCCATAGGGAGCGTTGAACGAAAAATCACGCGGCTGAAGATCGTCAATGGAGTGACCATGCTCCGGGCACGCCAAGGCCAACGAATACTCCAGCAGCTCGCCCTCGGTCCCCTCGGGAGCATCACGATCGGGCAGCATGTACACGTTTACATTGCCGTGAGCCAGCGCGGTCGCCTGCTCAACAGACTCGGCGATACGGCCCAGAGAGTTCTCACGGATCACGATGCGATCGACCACGACCTCGATATCGTGCTTGAACTTCTTGTCCAGATCGATCGGATCGTCGAGCGAGCGCACTTCACCGTCGACACGCACGCGGCTAAAGCCCTCGGCGCGAAGGTCCTCAAACAGTTTGGTGTACTCGCCTTTTCGCCCGCGCACCACCGGTGCCAGCACAAACGCGCGACGGCCCTCCCCCGCCGCCAAGACCTTGTCGGCAACCTGGTCGGTCGTCTGACGCTCAATGACGCGGCCGCATTCGGGACAGTGCGGAGTGCCCACACGGGCGAACAGCAGGCGCAGATAGTCATAAATCTCGGTTACGGTGCCAACCGTCGAGCGAGGGTTTTTAGACGTCGTCTTTTGGTCGATCGACACCGCCGGCGAAAGGCCGTCGATTGAATCCAAGTCGGGTTTGTCCATCTGGCCCAAGAACTGGCGCGCATAGCTCGAAAGACTCTCGACGTATCGACGCTGGCCCTCGGCATAGATAGTGTCAAATGCCAGCGAACTCTTGCCCGAGCCAGAAAGACCGGTAATGACCACGAGTTGGTCGCGCGGAATGGAAACATCGATATCACGGAGGTTGTGCTCACGAGCGCCGCGAATAACGATAGAAGAATCAGACATGGAAGCTCCTTGCCTCCTATTGCATCGAATCATACTGTCGATGAGTTTAGCGCACTCGACGCGCACAGATGTTCGTAATACAAGATTCGCAGACCTTTAGCTTTGCGTATCGGGCGCTTTGTTTCTCGAAATGCCGTGGAAAGGTTACAGTAATCTAATACTGAACTTAATTTGCTGTAACAGAGGAACGTCCATGACCGAAGATATCCCCCTTGAAATCACTTCGAGCGACATGGCCAATCTGCCCATATTCATCGCCGTCCTTATCGTGGCCGCCGTCGTCGTGCGCGTGTATTTTTCAATCAAACACAATGAAAAGCCGCCCATTGCCCGCGTCTTTTGGTGCGCGACGCTCCTCATCCCGCTCGGCGTGGTAGCTGCATGGATTACGAATCAATTGCTCGTAAATGAGGACAGTTCCCTATGGCTCCTTTCTTATTCGGCGCTCGGTGCTGCCGCCGTCATACTTCTTGTCGAACCCTTGGTTTCGGTACTTATCGACCAAACCGATCTTGCGACGGGAACGGTTGCCTGTATTTGCCGTGACATCCTTGTCATCGCCGCTGTTTCAGCGCTCTCGTTCGTTTCACTCGAAATTGCCTGTAACGAAACGTTCTATCGCATTCCCGCCAACTCATTTGGGTTTTCCGTCGGGCTGCTCGCGACGGTTCTGCTCTCCCTTAATTTGCTGGGACAGCGTCATGGAGGCGTCATGGCCCTCGTGCCCGTCGCCTGTTGCATCCTTGGCATTGCCGAGCACTTCGTCATAACGTTTAAAGGTGAGGCCATCCTGCCAAGCGATATCTTGGCTCTTGGCACCGCAATGGAAGTGAGCGAGGGATACGAGTTTACCTTTACCGCCGGAATCGTAACCTCTCTAGCCCTGCTGGAGATTTCCCTGGGGCTTCTTTCGCTTATCCGACCGAGAAAGCTCCGTACGCCCACCCATGTGTTCCCCGCAATCGCCGCTAACCTCTGCGCTTTTCTGCTAGTGACCGTTGTGGGGCTCTCGGGCTTTTCCAGCATCGACTTGGAGCAGGCGCTGAATTTTGGATTTGACCGTTGGCAGCCCATCACCACGTATGCGTCTCAGGGTTTTATCACTTCGTTCACCGAAATGGTCAACGAGTTGCCCATTGAGAAGCCCGAAGACTATACGCCCGATGAGGCGCAGAGCATCGAGCAGGAGCTCGCCGCCACCTACGACAGCACGTATGGCTCGAGCGAGCAGCGCGCGGCGGCCGTTGCCCAGTTCAATGAAATCAAGCCGACGATTGTTGCCGTCATGAACGAGAGTTTTAGCGACCTTTCGTGCTTTGAGCAGCTCCAGGCGGCCGGGTACACCGGCCCCGCATTCTACAACTCGCTTCCCGACACACTTGTTCGCGGCACCATGCTCGCTTCGGTCGCCGGTGGCGGAACGGCGAACTCCGAATTCGAATTTTTAACCGGAGCGACAACGGCCTTTGTCGGATTGGGCAAAATCCCCTATCAGCTGTATCAGATGAATGGCGTCAACAGCCTGGCAAAGGACCTTAAAGAGCTTGGGTATACCGCTACCGCTATGCACCCGCAAAACCCCGTCAACTACCATCGAGATAAAATCTATCAGCAGCTGGGCTTTGGAGACTTTCTTTCAATCGGCGATTTCGAAGGTGCGTCCTATTACCATGCCGGCGTATGCGACTACGCCACCTACGACAAGATACTCGACCTGCTTAGAACCGACGAAGCGCCGCAGTTCATCTTTGACGTCACGATGCAAAATCACGGCGGCTACGACTATGGCACCGTTCCCGCCGAAGAGCTGACAAACTATTGGGTCGAGGGAGCCAGCGAGGGCGCCAATAGCGCGCTCAACACCTATCTCACCTGCATCAACGCATCCGACCGGGACCTCGAGTACTTTATCAACGAGCTCCGCAATATCGGCAGACCGGTTGTCCTTGTCTTTTTTGGCGACCATCAGCCGAGCGCCGCAACGGCTCTCAACGACGAGCTGTACCCTCAGGAAGACACGGAAAGCCACGCTTTCCGCGTCTATCAGTCGACCTATTTCGTCTGGGCTAACTATGAAATCGCCGGCAATACCGAGCTCAACGTCTACGACACCGTCGGGGCAAACGAGATTGCAGCCATTACCCTTAATAAGATCGGCGCCCCGCTCACCGACTATCAAAAGGCCCTGCTTGCAACAAGATCAGATGTGCCCACCATCAATGTCGCCGGCTATCTCGGTGCCGACGGGCTGCGCTACGACTTGGAATCTGAAGACAGCCCATACACCTCGACGATCGACAAGCTGCAGCGCATGCAATACCTCGAGTTCGCCAGCAAAGTTCAGTAAGCCCGCCCATTCGCTTAGGACCATCGTATTGCAAGCACGCTCGGCCCAATTGCATCGCAAATGACTCCCGCTCGCAAACGAGGGTACAATGACGCTCGTGTCACATCGCGGGGCCCCGGCCCCAACATATACAAAGGAGTCATACATGGGTTGCGAGCACGCACAGGCCGCCGGCGGACAAACGTCGCCGTCGCAATTTGAGGAGAATACGCTGTCCGAGGTCAAGCGCGTCATCGCCGTGCTTTCCGGCAAGGGCGGTGTCGGCAAGTCGTTTGTCACCGGTGCCATCGCCACCGAGCTTGCCCGCCACGGCCACAAGGTCGGCGTCCTCGATGCCGACATCACCGGTCCCTCCATCCCCAAGATGTTCGGTATGAGCGGACGCCACGTCCATGCCCTTGGCAACCTTATGCTGCCTGAAATCTCCGAGCACGGCGTCAAGGTCATGAGCTCCAACCTTCTGCTCCAAAACGAGACCGACCCCGTCCTTTGGCGCGGTCCGGTCATCGCAGGCGCCATTAGGCAGTTCTGGAGCGAGACCTCGTGGGGTCCCATCGACTACCTGCTGGTCGACATGCCTCCGGGAACAGGCGATGTCGCGCTCACCGTCTTCCAGTCGCTGCCCGTCGACGGCATCGTCATCGTCACGAGCCCGCAGGATCTGGTCTCGATGATCGTCGCCAAGGCGGTCAACATGGCCGAGAAGATGAACGTCCCCATTCTGGGCATTGTCGAGAACATGAGCTATATCGAGTGCCCCGACTGCGGCAAGAAGATCGAGGTCTTTGGCAAGAGCAAGCTCCCCGAGGTCGCAGAGCGCTATAACCTCGACATCTTGGGCCAGCTTCCCATTAATCCGGCACTCGCCGAGGCCTGCGATAAGGGCGAGGTCGAGACCGCGCTGCCCGATGGCATGTTGCCCAAGGCAGTCTCTGCCGTCGAGGCTATTACCCCGCACGAGACCGACGAGGCCTAAGTGAACACGAGCGCCTTCTATGACGTCCTGGTAATCGGCGGCGGGGCTTCAGGCCTCGCCGCCGCCATTACGGCCGCACGCGCTGGCAAAAGCGTCTGCATCGTTGAGCGCGATGTCGCCTGCGGCCTTAAGCTCCTTGCGACCGGTAACGGCCGCTGCAACCTCTCCAACGAATCGATTGATCCTCAGCGGTATAACCACCCCGCATTCGTCGAATCCGTCATGGGCCCCCAGCCCGAACAAGAGCTTATGGGTTTCTTCTCCTCGCTGGGCATCATGACAACCTCCGAGGAAGGCCGGCTGTACCCGCGCTCCCTTCGCGCCGAATCGGTGCGCAACGCACTTCTCAATGTTTGCGACCGCCTGGGTATCACCTTAATCTGCGGAGCCAACGTTGCCTCGGCACACAAAGCTTCCGAAGGCTGGACACTCCAAATAGACCGTCCAGCGCGGGCGCTCAAGGCAAAAAAGCACGACGACCGAAAATCGGAGCTCCGCTCGCTTCGGAAAGCGCTCGCCGATGTCCCTCGCAAGAACGAGGCCCTGCAGGCACATGCCGTAATTATCGCCACGGGCGGCAACCCCACCGGTATCGCCGATACGTTTCGCCTCCCCCTCACTTCGCTACGCCCCATCCTCTGCCCCGTATCGGCAACGGTCGTCGGCGATCGGGCAGCACTCAAGACGTTGGATGGCCTGCGCGTCCGCGCCCGCTTGACGCTCGCCCGCAACCACAGTGAGCTCTGGCACGAAGACGGTGAAGTGCTGTTTCGAACCTTCGGTATCTCGGGCGTCGCTGTCTTCAACCTCTCCCGTCGTATCCAGCGCGGCGATACGATCCTGCTCGACGTTTTCCCCGACCTCTCTAAAGACGAGTTGCTCGATATGCTTAACCGGCGCGTTGAGCTGCTCGGCGGCTTTTCGCCCCGCGATCCCCGTTGGCTCGACGGTATGCTTGCCCCGCAACTCTCCCGCGTCGTCTGCACAGCGTTCGAGCAGTGCCATCCAGGCTCCAACGATGTCATCCACCTGGTCTCGATCCTCAAGCACTTTAAGCTGCTCGTTGAGGGAACCGCCGAGGAGCGCTCGGCGCAGGTCACGCGTGGTGGCATATCTGTCGAGAGCATCTCAACACCCAGTCTACGCGCGCGCAGCGTTGTCGACGCCCCGCTTTACGTCTGCGGCGAAGCGCTCGACATCGACGCCGATTGCGGAGGCTTTAACCTTGCGTGGGCCTGGCTCTCGGGCATTCGCGCTGCAAGCAGCCTGTAGCCGCGCAGTCTATAATCAAAAACGCATTCGGGCCGTCTGGGATACCGGACGGCCTCTTTCTTGCCTCTAAGGAGACCTCGATGATCGAAATCACCCAAGTCAACGCGTCGCTCGATGAAGCCGGCGATGAAAATGCCTGCCTCATTGTTGGCAAGCGAGTCGCCAAGCGCGTCCTACGTTGCAAGGACTCCGAGATCAAGTCCATCGAGCTCCACCGCAAGTCAATCGACGCTCGCAAAAAACGAGACGTCCATTTTATCCTGAGCTTTCGTGTTGAGCTGACTAGTCCCCACCTCGAGCGAGAAGCGGTCGACAGCGTCGCCGAGCGTGACCGCTCGCGCGTACGCGCGATAGAGGACGATGGGCCCTCATTCCCCTCCCCCGTCTCCGACGCACCTCAAGAACGCCCTGTCGTTGTCGGCGCCGGATGCGCCGGCCTTTTCGCTGCGCTCACGCTCGCCGAAGCAGGTCTTAAGCCCTTGCTTATCGAGCGCGGCGACCCGGCATTTCGCCGCTCGCAGGCGATCGACCTCTTTCTAAAGGAGCGCATCCTCGACCCCGAGAGCAATATCCAGTTTGGTCTGGGCGGCGCGGGAACCTTCTCGGACGGCAAGCTCAATACGGGAACCAAAAATCCCGCCCATCGCCTTATCCTCGAAACCTTCGTCGAGGCGGGCGCGCCCCGCGATATTCTGTGGGATGCCAAGCCGCACATTGGCTCCGACATCCTTCCCACGGTTGTCACCGCTATATCCCAGCGCATCGAGCAGCTCGGAGGTGTCGTCCGTTATCGAACGAAGCTCGTCGACATTCGCACCGACGCGTCTGGCGCCATCACCGGTATCGATGTCCAATCGTCCCAAGACGCCGCTTACGAGCCAATCGAAACAAAGCACCTCATCCTCGCCTGTGGGCATTCTGCTCGCGATATTTTTGAGCTCCTTAAGGACCACAACGTGGCCCTCGCACAAAAGACCTTTGCCATGGGCGTTCGCATCGAGCATCCGCAGCGCGACATCGACCGAGCCCAATATGGAGCCTCGGCGGGACATCCTGCCCTCGGAGCAGCCCCCTACAAGCTCGTCGCCCATCTTCCCAACGGCCGCAGCGTGTTCTCGTTTTGCATGTGCCCCGGCGGGCAGGTTGTCGCCGCCTCTTCCGAGCAGGGCCACCTGTGCGTCAACGGCGCCAGCCTCAATGCCCGCGACGGACGCAACGCAAACGCCGCCCTGCTCGTTAACGTCACGCCTGAGGACCTTCCCAACGATGACCCGCTCGCCGGCATCGAGCTCCAGCGCGCCTGCGAGGCGGCCGCCTATCGCCTAGGCGGTTCCAACTGGAACGCACCGGCACAGCTCGTCGGAGATTTCCTCGCAGGACGCGTCAGCAAGGCGCCCGGAAAGGTAAAGCCCACCTATCCGCTCGGTGTGACCTGGACGGCAATTGACGAAGCCCTGCCGCAGCATATCGTCGAGTCGCTCCGCCTGGGACTTCCCCTACTCGGAAAAAAGCTACGAGGCTACGACCGTCCCGATGCCGTTCTTACCGGCGTGGAGACTCGTTCGAGCTCACCGGTCACTGTCACCCGAGACCGAACGTGCCATGCCGTGTCGACCCCGGGCCTCTACCCTTGTGGTGAGGGAGCTGGATATGCCGGCGGCATCATGAGCGCGGCCACCGACGGCATCCGTTGTGCCGAAGCCCTGATCGCGGACCTCTAACGCACGAATTCCAGCGCGCAAAAGACACAGGCCCCGAGCTCCACAGGGAACTCGGGGCCTGTTCGCTATTTCTTAAACCGTGCACCCTGGCGTTTTCTGCCCGATGCGAACGTGGAACCCTTGCGGGCCTGCGAGCGTAAGCGCTCGATCGTCTCGTCCTCAGACGCACCCTCGAGCATCGCCCGAATCTGAACGACGGCATCGCGCAGGCGCGCCGCCTCCTCAAAGTCCATAGCGGCAGAAGCGTTACGCATATCCTCTTCCATGGTTTCGACGATCCGCACAAGCTCGTCATGCGGCAGTTCTTCCAACTGCTCCGCAAGTGTCTGCTCGGGCGCCACCGTTTCCGGCACACCGCCCTCGCCCGACTCATCGGGCGTATAGAATGCGCCATGGCCAAGAGAGTCGCCCTTCGAGCGTCCCTTGGAGCCCACAGTTTTTTCGGCCTCGGCAATAAAACTTGAGATGTCGTTGATGGCCTTGCGCACTGTCTTGGGCACAATGCCATGTTCTTCGTTATATGCCATCTGAATCTCGCGACGGCGCTGCGTCTCCTCGATGGCCTCTTTCATCGAATCGGTCACAACGTCTGCATACATGATGACTTCACCATCGGCGTTACGGGCCGCACGGCCAATCGTCTGAATCAGCGAACGGCGGTTGCGCAAGAAGCCTTCCTTATCGGCATCGAGAATTGCCACCAGTGAGACCTCGGGGAGATCCAAGCCCTCGCGAAGCAGGTTGATGCCAACGAGAACATCGATCTTGCCCTCGCGCAGCGTTCGCAGGATCTCGACACGGTCCATTGTCGCCGTATCAGAGTGCATGTAATTGACCTTAATGCCTGCGTCGAGCAGATGGTCGGTCAGGTCCTCGGCCATGCGCTTGGTCAACGTGGTCACCAGCACGCGCTCCTTGCGGGCAACGCGCTCGCGAATCTCGTCCTCAAGATCGTCAATCTGGCCGCGAACTGGACGCACGTCAATCTTGGGGTCGAGCAGGCCAGTCGGACGAATAATCTGCTCCACATCGTTTTGGCTCACCCGCAGCTCGTAGTCGCCCGGCGTGGCCGAAACATAGATAAACTGGGGTATCCTTGCCTCAAACTCATCGAAACGAAGCGGGCGGTTATCGAGCGCCGAGGGCAGGCGAAAACCGTGTTCCACCAGCGTCACCTTACGCGAGCGGTCACCTTCGTGCATGCCGCGAATCTGCGGCACCGTCACATGGCTCTCATCGATGATGCAGAGCATATCCTTGGGAAAGTAATCGATTAGGGTAAACGGCGGCTCACCCGGCTTGCGACCGTCCAGATGACGCGAGTAGTTCTCGATGCCGTTGCAAAAGCCCATCGTCTCGAGCATCTCAAGATCATAATCGGTGCGCTGCTGCAGACGCTGCGCCTCGAGCAACTTGTCGGTCGCCTTGAGCTCCGCCACGCGCTTCTCGCACTCTTCGCTGATCGATTTCAGAGCCGCCTTGACCTTCGGCTTCTCGGTCACGTAGTGCGATGCCGGCCATACAGGGATGGCCTCGTACTCACGAAGCATCTCACCGGCGACCTCATCGATCTCGGCAATCAGCTCGACCTCGTCGCCAAAGAACTCAAACCGCAACGGATGCTCGGCATAAGGCGGATACACGTCGACAACATCGCCGCGCACGCGGAACGTGCCGCGTGCCAGGTCATAGTCATTGCGATCATATTGAATGTCGATAAGTGCATGGATAAAGTCATCGCGCTCGAGCGGCACCTTCTTGTCGACGTTTGGAGCCAGACCTGCATAGTCCTCAGGAGAGCCAATGCCATAGATACACGAGACCGATGCGACAACGATCACATCGCGTCGAGAGAGCAGCGATGCGGTCGCCTGATGTCGCAGCATCTCAACCTCTTCGTTAATCGAGGAGTCTTTCTCGATATATGTATCGCTTTGCGGCACATACGCCTCGGGCTGATAGTAGTCGTAGTACGAGACGAAGTAGACCACAGCGTTGTTGGGAAAGAACTCTTTGAGCTCGCTCGCAAGCTGAGCGGCGAGCGTTTTATTCGGAGCCATGACCAGCGTCGGCTTTCCCAGGGCCTCAATAGTCTTTGCCATCGTGAAGGTCTTGCCCGAACCAGTCACGCCCAGCAAAACCTGATAGCGGTCTCCGTCCCTCACACCCTGCACAAGCGACTCAATGGCTTTAGGCTGAGAGCCTGCAGGGTCATAGGGAGACACGACCTTAAACGGCACGTCAGAGCCTTCAACGCCAAAGCGCTTAAGTTCACCACCAACGCGTTCTACTTCAAATTCCGCCATGGATACTCCTAACTCATATATCTGCAGTATACGCAGGCGGCAGGCATAGTCCTATACGAACCGATCGGGATAGAGGGTTTTGTAGCGAACCCAGGCATTATTGACACGAATCAGATACGCCTGCGTCTCGGGAAAGGTGATTGCATTATGAAGCGACGTACTCTGCTGCGCCCATCCGTCGACATTGCCCATGCCGGCGTTATAGGCGGCAATGGCACTGTCAGTCGACCCGTTAAAATACGCTAGAAGATACGAAAGATACGCACAGCCAAACTCGATATTCGTAGCCGGATCGTTAAGGTTGTCGGCCGAATACTCGCCACCGTCGACAAGGCCCTTGGCGATCATATCCTGGGCAGTCTCGGGCATCAGCTGCATCAATCCCTGAGCACCCTGATTCGACTCGGCCTCGGGATCCCAATTCGATTCAGACTTAATGACAGCGCACACCAGATACGGATCCAGATTATGCGAAATACTGGATTGCTTTACATACGCCTCGTAGTCAATCGGATACAGCGGCTTAAAGAAAGCGGCAGGAGCATATGAGTAAACGAATGAGATAAGGCCGAAGGCAAAAACGGCAGCCAGCGGTATAAGGCGATACCACGTAAGGAAACGTGTCTTAGGCATCGGCCTCCTCCTTATCCGCTACATCCCCGAACCCATGGCGCGAAAGCCATGCGTCCAGTTGTTCAAAGAGCGAGTTATCGTCTGCCGCATTGTCAATCACAGTTGTAGCGAGATTGCACAGCGCAGACTCTTCGGGCTGGCAAGCAGAACGGGCATCAAAATCAGATGGCTCCATGCCACGTTGAATAGCGCGCTCGCGACGAACTGACAAAGGGGCGCTGATGACCAAAATTTCATCAGCCAAGCCAAATGCATCCTCAAAACCAGTCGGAGCAGAAACCTCGACCACCGCAAAAGGATAACGGGGAGATGAAACCGTACAACAAACCGGATCGAGAATCCTAAGCGAAAGCTGTTCAATCAGAATGGGATGCACGATGTCATTGAGCCGTGCGACCGAATCAGGAGAAGCGAAAGCTCGAGAAGCGAGGATGCCGCGGCGAATGCCGCCTTCCTCATCCAAAATGTCCCAACCGAATTCATCCGCGAGTGTATTGACGATATCAGAGCCCGGCACATACAGCGATTTTGCAAGCTCATCCAGATCGATAAGCATAGCGCCACGAGATTCGAAATAGCGGCAGGCAGTTGACTTACCCGAAGCAATATTGCCCAAGACAAATACGGTAAACATCAAGCCCTCCCTAACGCCAATGCGAGTAATTATCGCTCAAATACACTAGATGGACTCAAAATACAGCCAAACAGTAAGAGCACATACGGGGGAGCTAGGTCCCAAAGTACAACGTATATACAACGCAAAAAAGGGGGAGGCCGCGAGGCCTCCCCCTTCTCAGTTCAAGCGTACGGCTCGGTGCCGTCCACCGGTCAGCGGCGCCCTGGCCTCCCACGGGCTGACCCCGCAGTACTCTCGGCGCGATGGGGCTTAGCTTCCG
>JAUMPM010000059.1 GCA_031294825.1 Collinsella sp.
CAAAGATGAATTGAAACTACCGTTTGTTTAATATATTTTTACAAAGTCATCGTCATCATGTTTGCCTTCAACTTCTGATCTACCAAGCGGCCCTGCGCCTCACGAGAGACGCAGGGCCGCTTTGCATTGCAGTAAAGCTAACGGCTACGAACGGCGCGGCTCGGGAACCACGAGCCTATCGGGGCTCGCGCCCTCGGCATCCATCAGGCTCACGTAGCGAATCGACGGATCCCCATACATCGCGTAGTAATAATTGCCCGTGCGTGCGCTAAAGCATCCGGTGTAGATAGTCTTCTCGAACTTGCCATCGCCCATCCTGGACGCTCCCTCGATCATCACCACGCCCTCGAGCGAGCGGAACATGCGAACGACGTTTTCGGTCTCGCTCTCCTTTTGCGGGTAATTGGCATTGAGGTACGCCGCCTTTACAAAACGGCTCGGCGAATAGCAGTCACCCGGAATACCGCGCATGCCGGCACCCGCGCCATAGGGCTTGAGCTCGGCGCCACGCCATGTCGCCGTCTGCGGAAAATCGCTTGTGGCCGTGATATAGGTGCGCAGGTTTTCCATGTGCCACGGGAAGGTGGGCTGATTGGCAAGGGTATCGACCGGATCGTCGTATACATGCAGGCCGTCAGCCATCATCTCGACCACGATGCTGCGCTGGCTGTCGCCGATAATCCAATGGAGCAGCGACACGCCCAGCCCCTCTCCGGCAGATTTGGCGACAATCACCGTGTCGCGCAGCGCGTCCTCGACCTCATCGACCGTCGAGAACGTCGCTGCCACCCACAGGGGAAACTCATAGGCCGCGATATTGTTCTTGCCGTCGACAGGGCCCTCGGCATACTCGGCATAACCCGGGAAATTGAGACCCGCCACGGCGAGGCCCGCATCGTTGCCGCAGTCGAAAAACATGGGATAGTTCTTGTAATCGATGCACATACCGATCACCGCGTGTGCCGCTGTCGCGTCGTCGATAAACGAATACGGAATGTGGAACCCGCGCGGCATCACGCGAACCTGTTGGCCGTAGTCAAAGCTCCAGTCGAGGTTGCGGCCTAGATACATGTGGCCAGAATTATCGGTAAATCGAATGCTCGTACACATAGCGCCTCCTAGCTTTACGTTCCTGCTAAGGTTATTGTCACCAAACGAAAAGGCGCTAAACACAAAAGCCCGGACATGACAACAATGTCACGCCCGGACCAAAAGAGACGAAGTGTGGTGCTTTGTTCCCCTTAGACCAACTTTCCTAGACAGTGGTCAATCATGTGCTGGATCATCTGTGCCTCAAAGCCCGCGTAGTCGCGGCGGCACTCCTTCATCTTGCCGTCGACGATCTGATCAAAGGCGACCTTGCACTTGATATAGCGCGTGGACTTGGTGACCCCCTCGTGCGTCAGGCAGCTCTCCTCCATCTTGCTGGCGCCCAAGCCAAACACCAGACGGGGGTTATAGAGCACGTGGGGCTCGCCGGCGTCGTCCAGATAGACGCAGACCTTCTTGGTAACGCCAATCTGGTTGGCGGCCAAGCAGCCGGCATCATCGAGCGACTTGATAGTATCAATCAGATCCTGAGCGACCGACTCGTCCTCGACAGTCGCAACCTCGCAACGCTGAGACAGGATAGCCTCGTCGCGGCAGAGCTCTTTAATCATACGTTCCTCCATAGGGGTCGTTGTAACCGCTTAAGTATACGGTACCTACACAATTTCATGCGAAAGATACCGCCCGTCCGTTACAAACCGCCGAACATCAACATGCGAGGAACACCAACTTCACAAAGGCGATATAGTGGGTGAGTTCGTGTCAATCGGCCTAAACTCGGGGCCGAACAAGGAAAGGGTATGCATGGACGAACTGTTTCACGTCAGCGAGCGCAAGTCCACAATCGGGACCGAACTTCGCGCTGGACTGACAACATTCCTGGCGATGGCCTACATCATCGCCGTCAACCCCGCGGTGCTCTCGGGCGCTGGCATCGATGCGGGAGCGCTCGCCTGCGCCACCTGCCTGGGCGCCGGCATCATGACCATCTGCATGGGCATCTTCGCCAACCGCCCGCTCGCCTGCGCGTCGGGCTTAGGCGTCAACGCGATGATCGCTGGAATCACCACCACCGTCTGCGGCGGTGACTGGCACGTGGCCATGAGCGTCATCTTCCTTGAGGGCGTCGTCATCTTGCTGCTCGTGCTTTGTGGCCTGCGCGAGGCCATCATGGACGCCATCCCGGTTGTCCTGCGTCACGCCATCTCGGTGGGTCTGGGCCTGTTCATCGCCATGATTGGCCTGTGCGATGCCGGCATTATCACCGCTGGCGCCGGTACACTCGTCGGTCTGGGCGACATCACCTCCCCCACCTTCATCGTCGGCATCATCTCCATCCTGGTGACGGTCGCCCTCGCCTGCCGCAACGTCCCCGGCTCGCTGCTCATCGGCATCGTCGTCGCCGTCATCGCCGGTATCCCCCTAGGTGTGACCCAGGCTCCGACCGGTATCATCGCCCCGCTCGACTTCTCGAGCATCGGTGGCCCCATCGCCGACGCCGGCGGCGTGCCCGCCATCGTCAAGGTCCTTACCGACCCCGCGCTCCTCGTCATCTCGTTCTCGCTGCTCATGAGTGACTTCTTCGACACCATGGGCACCGCGATGGCCGTAGCCAAGCAGGGCGAGTTCCTCACCGACGACGGCAACGTCGAGAATATCAAGGAGATCCTGATCGTCGACTCCGCCGCCGCCGCTGTGGGCGGTTTCATGGGTGTCTCCTCCATCACCACCTTCGTCGAGTCCACTTCCGGCGCCGCCGACGGTGGCCGCACGGGCCTTACCTCCGTCACCACCGGCGTGCTGTTCATTCTCGCCGCGTTCTTCTCCCCCATCGTCACCATCGTTTCCAGCGCCGCCACCTGCGGTGCTCTGGTCTACGTCGGCTACCTCATGATGAGCGAGGCCTCCGAGATCGACTGGTCCGACGTGTCGCAGGGTTTCCCGGCGTTCATGATTGTCGCCGGCGTGCCCTTCACCTACTCCATCTCTGCCGGCATTGGCCTAGGCTTTATCGCCTACGTGATCGTCGCGCTCTTTAAGGGCGAGGCTTCCAAGATCAAGCCGCTCATGTGGATCGCAGCCCTCGCCTTCCTCGTCTACTTCTTTGTAGCGTAGCGGCATAGCCTGCTAAAGCAAAACAACAAGGCGCGGAATCGCATCGAGCGGCTCCGCGCCTTTCTTTTAGCGTCTGCCCCCGTGCCAGCGTGCGACAATTGAGGCTGTCAATATCACAACACCGAGAGAAGCCTGCCTTGGAAGCGCATCATAAGCAGATAACCGTTTATTCAGAGTGTGTGGAAGGCGCGCCCGTCATCTACCTCCCCGTGGTTATGGGCGACGGTAGTGAAGTCTACGAGCGCTGCCGAGAGCTCGACTGCCCGCCATTCACCCTTGTCGCCATTGGAGGGCTCGATTGGAATCGCGAGCTGAGCCCCTGGGAATGTGAGGGAACTATACGAGATGCCGAGTCCTTTGGCGGACAGGCGTCTGAGTTTCTCGATGAACTGCTGAATCAGATAATCCCAGAGGCCGAATCATCACTTCCCTGCCCGCCCACCTGGCGCGGCATTGCCGGCTACTCGTTGGCGGGTCTTTTTTCCCTGTGGGCACTTTGGCAAACAGATGTCTTTGAGCGCGCGGCAAGTGCATCAGGGTCGCTGTGGTTCCCCGGCTTTATCGACTACGCGCGAGAGCGCACGATGACAGCCACGCCCGACGCCGCCTATCTGTCGCTCGGTAAAAAGGAAACCAAGACGCCCAACCGCATGATGCGGCACGTACTCGACGATACGCGTGCGATGGAAGAGCTGTTTATCGAGCATGACATTCCAACAACGCTGGAGCTCAACCCCGGCAACCACTTTGCCCAAACTGACCTGCGCATGGCGCGCGGCATCCACTGGATACTGACGCATTAAAAATGGCGTCCACGCGTACATACGCATGGACGCCATTTTTTGATTTAGCTGAACACAACTACTATTCGACAGTCTCCTCGAGTTCAGATACGGCGGGCGTCGAGGATTGGGACATGGAAGTCCTTTCATGATGGAAGGGCGATCAGGCATATCAGATAACCTGCCCGAACGATACGATCCGAACCATTGTACGTGATACGCCATGTCTCGCGCGCGCCGTCACCTGCAAACGGTAACGTTACTTCCAAACGCGCTCAGCAATGCGCTTGACCAGCGCGATCTTTGCCCACTGTTCGTCCTCGGTCAGCTTGTTGCCAATCTCGCAGCTGGCAAAGCCGCACTGGGGCGACAGGTACAGGTTCTCGAGCGGCACGTACTTTGCGGCCTCATGGATACGTTCGACGATAACGTCTTCGTCCTCAAGCTCTGCCGCCTTGGTGGTTACCAAACCCAGCACGACCTTCTTGCCCGGGGCAACGTACTTGAGCGGCTCAAAACCGCCGGCGCGCGGCGTGTCGAACTCCAGATAGAACGCATCGACATCCTCATGCGCAAACAGGTACGGCGCGATGGGATCGTAACCGCCCTCAAAGGCATAGGTGGAGTGGTAGTTGCCGCGGCACACATGCGTGTTGATGACCAGATCGTCGGGCTTGCCCTCGATGGCAGCGTTGTTGAGCGCCACGCCCAACTCGCTTACCTTTTGCAGGTCGACCGGGCTCATGCCGGTTTTGGCGACAAAATCGGTATCGCAGTAGATGCCCCAGGTGCAGTCGTCAAACTGGATGTTGCGGCAGCCTGCTGCGTACAGGTCGGCGATCACCGTGCGATAAGCGGCTGCAATGGCGCCGGCAAGTTCCTCATCGGTCTTATAGACGGCACGCAGGCTCTCCTGCTGGCCGTCGCAGCGATCGAGCGTAACCTCAGAGAACGTCTGGATAGGCGCCGGGATGGTCTGGCGTGCGACCTGGCCCTCTCCCTCAAGCGCCTTGACAAACTTAAAGTGCTCGACGAACGGGTGGTTCTCGCCGCTAATGGGACCGGTCACCACGGCGGTATCGGCCGTGGTCTCCTCATCGTGGAACATATAGCCCGTACGTGAGGCACGGCGTTCAATGCCGTTGAGTCCCCACATAAAGTCGAGGTGCCAGTATCTGCGGCGAAACTCGCCATCGGTAATCACCTGCAGGCCGGCGGCCTTTTGCTTGTCCACCAGGTCGCGAATGGCCTCATCCTCGACGGCCTTAAGACCGGCGGCGTCGAGTTTGCCCGCGGCGTAGGCGGCACGGGCGTCCTTCACGGCCTGCGGACGAAGAAAACTGCCGACGATATCGGCGCGAAACGGCGCGTTCGGTTGAATCGAAGTGCTCATAGATATCTCCCTTTGCATTGGTTGCTTTATCGAGACAGAGTATGGGCGCTCATATGACCATCGTAAAATATACGTTTATAACAGTTTGATATAGATGCTTCCTATATCAGTCTGGACTGTCATAAAGAGACTTGAACCGTGCGGAGCACAGCAGCCTAGATATGCTGACGAATCGCGTCGATATAGGCCCGACCGTAGCGCGTGAGCGTCGTGTTCTTGCGCGTGATGATGCCAATCTCCATGTACTCGTCCACGTCGAGCGGAATCGAGATAATGCCGGGGCCGTTGAGCTCGTGGCTGATCACGCCCGAGCATACCGTGTAGCCGTTGAGGCCCATGGCCAAATTGAACAACGTCGCACGGTCGCGCACGCGGATATTTTTGCGACGCTCGAACGTCGAGGTCAGCTCCTCGGAATAGTAAAACGAGTTGTAGCTGCCCTGCTCGTAGGACAGGAACGGGTAGTCTTCCAGATCCTCGAGCGTCACGCTGGAGCGGTCCGCCAGCGGATGGTCGGCGCAGACGAAGACATGCGGCGTGGCGCAGAAGAGTCCTTCGAACACGAGCTCGTTGGCCGCCAGCATGCGCTCGATGACCTCGCGGTTATGCTCGGATAAGTACAGGATGCCCAGTTCGCTTTTCATATGCGCGACATCCTCGATAATCTCGTGGGTCTGCTCCTCGCGCAGGGTAAAGTCGTAACGCGCGGCATCGAACTCGCGGATTACATCGACAAACGCGTTAACGGCAAAGGAATAATGCTGGCAGCTCACACTAAAGTGCGGCACCTGCTCGGATGCGCCCTTGTACTTGCCCTCGAGTAGGTCGGCCTGGTCGAGTACCTGACGCGCGTAGCCCAAGAAGGTCTCGCCTTCCTCGGACACAATGACGCCCTTGTTGGTGCGCTCAAAGATGTGCACACCCATCTCGTTTTCGAGATCGCGGATCGACGCGGTAATCGAAGGCTGCGACACAAAGAGCCGGCGCGAGGCCTCGGTGATGCTGCCGCATTCGGCAACCTTAACAACATACCTGAGCTGCTGAAGCTTCATGACGTTCTCCCTAGACGTTCGTGGCGCCAAGACCCGCCGCGTCCACCTGGCGCATAAACGACGGCATCTCCCCCGTCGCGGCGCAGGCGGCAATCTGATGCAGAGCCCCGGCGACCGCATCATCTGCCGCAGCGCCGATATGCCAGCGCGCCGCCGCCGTGACGACCTCGTTGGCATTAGCGACTGCAACGGAGTTGGGAACGGCATCGATCATGGGCAAATCGTTATCGGAATCGCCAAATACGGCCACCTCGTCGGGCGTCAGGCCCAAGGCGCGCGCCAGCTCCAGCGCAGCGCAGCCCTTGTCCCAACCAGCCGGAAGGATGTCAAACAGGCGCACGCGGTTGTTGGGAAACACAAGCGAGATTTCCGGCACCTCAGCGGCAACGCGCTCGCGTAACTCCGCGAGCTCCTCACGCGAACGGGCACTCCAGATATTCGCCTTAAACACCGTCGCATCATCGACGACGGGACGGCACGGAGCCTCTTCGCCTTTGAGCCACGCATTGCCGCCCGACTCCATAGCGCGACACACACGCTCGGGATCGCTCGTCACGCAGTAGGCATCGTTGCCCCAAAAGTCATCGCCCAGGCTATAGACTTTTAGAAATGTATCGTCGGTCTCTTGCTCCAGATAGTCAGCCAAACGCATCAGGGCATCGTTGTCGATTGCGCGCGAGGCGACTACTTCGCCGTCGACAAACATCACCTGGCCGTTACAGAACGCGCCAGTCGAAAAGCACTCGGAACGATTTTTGAACATCCAGCCCATCGCGGACGGCTGACGACCCGAAACCGGACCAAAGTGCAGACCCGCCGCCTGCATGGCATGAATACCCTCAATGGCGTAGTCGCTGACACCGTCATGTCCAGCCGGAATCAGCGTATCGTCCATATCGGTCAGCACAAGTTTGATCATAGAGCCCCCCGTCATTTTCACCGTAACCATTGTAACGACCTGCCAATAAGGGACAGGTTTATTTTGCCAGGTTTTATCTGGGAAAATGCAACGCCCCTGTTGCCACCTACCAAAATAAACCTGTCCCTATTTGGCAGGTGCGCTAGTATAGGGAGCAACAGATTCGATGCGGGAGTGCCGGCGGTGCAAACCACAAGGCTGAGAGGGCATGGGGCCCAATCCTTTGAACCTGTCAGTTAATGCTGGCGTAGGGAGCATGCCGCCTTTACAGGGGCGCTGTCTATGCACAGCGCCCCTTTTCTATGCCAAGGAGGCATGTGCAGTGATTGATTCGGAACAGCTTAAACAACATATGGTCAAGGCCGTGGAGGAGATTCGCGCCACCAATCCGATGGCCGGCTCCATCACCAACACGGTGACGATCGACTTTGTCGCCAACGCGCAGCTCGCCGTGGGCGGATCGGCCGCCATGGTCTATCTGCCCGACGAGGGCGAGGCACTCGTTGCCGGCGGCGGCGCCATCTATCTCAATATGGGCACGCTCTTCCCCATCTACGAGCAGACAATTCCCCGCGCGGCCAAGGCGGCACACGACGCCGGCAAGCCCTGGGTGCTCGATCCAGTGGGCTTGGGCATCGGCAGCCTGCGCACCCAGTTGGTAAACGAGCTCAAGCAGTACAAGCCCGCTATCGTGCGCGGCAACGCCTCCGAGATCATCGCACTCGCCGGCCTGTGGGGTCTTGAGGGCGAGGCAGCTGATCTGAGCCGTGTACGCGGTGTCGATACCACCGACACGGTAGACGCCGCCCGCGATGCCGCCGTGGCGCTCGCCCGCTACACCGGCGGCGCCGTTGTGGTCTCGGGCGAAGTCGACCTGATCACCGACGGCACAACCGTGGCCAAGTCCCACGGCGGCAGCCCGCTCATGTCCAAAATCACAGGCTGCGGCTGCTCGCAGGGAGGCGTGCTGGCCGTGTACGCCTGTGCCGCCGACCCGTTTACGGCAGCCATCTGCGGCACCGCCGTCTACAACGTTGCCGGCACGCGTGCCGCCGCTGTCGCCGATGCCCCGGCAAGCTTTAAGGTCGCCTTTATCGACGAACTCTACCGCGCAACCGCCCAAGACATTGCCGACAACCGACTCGAGCTCGAGGAGGCATAGGCCATGTCCGATCCCGCAACCAATACCGGCATGAACACGCTCGTCGCCGTGGCCATCGCCCCCTGCGGCACCGGCGATGAGCTCTCCGCCGAGGTCGCCGAGGTCGTGCGCGTCATTCGCGAGAGCGGCCTTCCCAACCGCACCACCTCGATGTTCACCGAGATCGAGGGCGACTGGGACGAGGTCATGCAGGTCGTGCGCGACGCAACCTTTGTGTTGGCGAGCAAGGGCATCCGCACCGAAGTCGTGCTCAAAGCCGATATTCGGCCCGGATTTACCGACACCATGACCGGCAAGCTCGAGCGCATGGAAGCACAGATCAAAAAGCAGGAGGAAGCACGATGAGCATCCGCGACAACCTTGATATCTCGGCCTATCTGGTACTCGGCCCCGAAAATACGCTCGGACGCCCCGTGGGCGATGTGGTGGCCCAGGCACTCGACGCCGGCTTTACTTGCATTCAAGTGCGCTCCAAGGTGGCAAGCGCCCGCGAGATCATTGCGCTGACCGGCGACGCCGCACAGGCAATCGCACAGGCCGGCAAGACCGGTCAGGTCGCCCTGCTGATCGACGACCGTCTGGACTGTGTGCTTGCCGCGCGCGAGCAGGGTATTGCTGTCGACGGCGTACACGTGGGTCAGAGCGACATTCCCGTCGAGGTCTGTCGCAAGCTGCTGGGCCCCGACGCCATCGTGGGCCTTTCGGCCCGTTGCGAGGAGATGCTCGAGTACGTCAAGACCGCCGACATGAGCCTAGTCGACTACCTGGGCATCGGCCCACTCCACGAGACCGAGACCAAGCGCGACTGCGGACGCGCGGCCGACGGCTCTATCATCACCAAGAGCTTTGAGGACCTGGCCGCACTCCACGCGGCAAGCCCCGTGCCCATCGTGGTGGGCGGCGGCGTCAAGACGGCCGACTTGCCGCAGCTTAAGGCAACCGGTGTCGATGGCTTCTTTGTGGTGAGCGCCGTCTGCAGTGCCGACGATCCCTACGCCGCCGCCAAGGAGCTCGTCGACACCTGGCAGCAGGCATAGGCATAGGCCGAGCAGTCGATTCGCAGCCTCGTATCTTCAGCAATGGAAAACGCATCCCAGCTTGGATCTCCATTCCGGGATGCGATTTCCGCATGCGGCTCCGTTGGGAAACCCCATCCCATTCCAGGCGCAAATTCTGGGACACCGTTTCCAAAACCCGCCGTCGGGGAAACTGCATCCCGTTTTGGATGCCGATTCCGGGGCGCGCTTTCCGCTACGGGCCTCTCGCGGAAACCTCATCCCATTTTTAGCGCCGATTCCGGGATGCGCTTTCCGCCGAGTCCACGGCAGTTTGCTCTACTCTGCCAGATACGCTTCCAGCTCGGGCAAGGTCGCCTCCGCATCGTGGCGGCCGACCTGGTAGATACGCTCGAGCTCATCCGGCTCGCGGCACAGCGACGGCACCTTCACCGATTCGCTCGGCCGCACCACAAAGACCTCGCCGGCAGCCTCGCGACGCGCCAGGTCATCGAGCGTGGCATTGTAAACCTCATGCCGATGCTCAAGCGCTGCGACAAACTCCGGATAGTGACGAAACACGCGCCGCAGCATGGGCATCACGCTGTTGGGCTGCTTTACAAAGCCCGCCGGCTGTGTGAGCACCACCACGTTGCGGTCATAACCCTGCGCAAACAGCCAAGCGCTGGGAATGGAATCGGCCACGCCGCCATCCAGGTACTTACGGCCCTCAATGGCGACAGGGCGCGTCGCCACGGGAATAGCAGACGACGCCCGAATCCACTCGATATCCCGCTCGTCGCCATAGGGCAGGTCGTGGTAGACGGCCTTGCCCGTCTCGATATCGGTACACACGCACGTAAACCGCATAGGGCAGGCGCGATATGTCTCCAGGTCGATGGGATCGCGCTCGATGGGCACCTCGTGATAGGCAAAATCGGCATTGAACATGTCGCCGGTTCGCAACCAGCTGGTCACGCTCGCATAGCGCTTGTCGGCGCAATAGGCCTTGTTGTAGCGAATGGCGCGGCCGATCTGGCGCGATTTAAAGTTGTAGCCAAACGCCGCGCCCGCCGAGACACCCACCATATGGTCGCAAATTAAGCCGTGCTCCATCCATACGTCGAGCACGCCCGCCGTATACATACCGCGGTAGCCGCCTCCCTCGAGTGCCAGCCCCACCGTGCGCGTCATATTTGGCTGTGTCATGCGACCATCTCCGTTCCTGCGTTTAAAACCGGGACAAGTATACCCGTCAACATATACCGCCCCAGTCGCATTTTTCATGCGCACCCAGGCGTTGCGGTTTGGCGAATAATAGCCGCCCGTAGCATGTACACCCATATATAATTCTGCACTGTTGTTTATACTACTCAGCAGTTATCAACAGCGAACATTAGCCGGCAAAGTAACCCAACAACGCAGCAAGGCGGGGGCCTGGATACACGCAAAGCGCCGAACAACAACGCGTGTGCACAACGAGCTCGCCCGACGCAATTCGCCCGACCTCAGAAAGCCGCTTACGACATGGATACTGTCAGCAATTACACCGAAACGCTCGAAAAGACCGTCCGTGACCTTCTCGAGCGTCAGGATGATCTGATTAGGACCGCCTTTACCGACCAGCTTACCGGACTTGGCAACCGCGGCGGCTTTGCCCGTTCCCTCGAGGAGCTCTGGGAGCAGGACACCCCCGTTACCATGGCGTTCATCGATATCGACAACCTCAAGCACTGCAACGACGTCTTTGGGCATGACGAGGGCAACCGTTATATCTTGCAGGTAAGCCTCTATCTCAAACTGTATATGAAAGTGGACGAGGCGGCGTTTCGCATAGGCGGCGACGAGTTTGCCATCCTATCTACAATTGCGACCGAAGACGACCTCGCCGAACGTCTGGAACACTGCCGAACGATCCTGCTCAAAAACAACGATTCCGAGATGCCCCACTCGTTTAGCTACGGAGTGTCACATGCCGACCCCGCCCTGGGCGAAGCCCCCAATCGCATGACGCTCGATGCCGACCATCGTATGTACGACTACAAGCTACGTCATGCCGTGCACCTCGATCGACGCAATATCACGCAAGTCCACGCCGATGACTTCGAAATAAGCGATCGTATTTTCGACGCCTTTTCGATGCTCAACGAGGGCCGCTATTTCTTTATCGAGAACTTGGACAAACATCGCACCCTTTGGTCGCAAGGTGCCTTGCGCGATCTCGGTCTTCCTTCGGAGCATATAGACAACTGCAGCGATTACTGGAAAACGCGCGTCCATCCCGATGACCTTGAGGCTTTTACCGACGACATCGACCAAGTCTATAACGGCGCTAAACACCGTCGAGTTATGCAGTACCGCGTACGCAATGCCGCCGGCGACTACGTCCTCTGCCGTGCTCGAGGGTTTCGTATCGACGGCGACGGAAATGTCCCCTCGCTCTATGTCGGCGAGATCGTCAACCACGCACTTGCCGAAACCGTCGACGCCGCCACAGGCCTCGGAACGCAGCGTATGCTGGTCAACGCCATCGATGCCTGCCGCCGCGACCGTTGCGAGACGGGGCTTATAGCGGTGCGCGTTCGTGGCACGACAAAGCTCAACGAACTCTACGGGGCCGAGGCTGTCGACAACATGCTTGCCGAATACGCGGGCCGCATGCTGTCGATCACCCGAGGCAGAAGCAGGGTTTACCGTTCACGAAGCGTCCAGTTCGTCGTGCTCAGCAACGATTTGGACCACGAGGCATTCGAGCAACTAACCCGCCATCTTAAAGAGGCCGTTTTCGCTCCTGTGCAAATCGCAGGCGACACCATTACTCCCGTCTGTCTTGTCGTCCCGGCCTTTTACGAGTACTTAACCCATCAGGCGACCGCCGTTTTAGGCGAACTCGACCGTCGCCTTCGCACGGCCGGCGGGCTTGTTCCCAACGACAGCCTCCCCATACCCGAGGCGGAGCGCAAAAGCGCCATCGCCGAACGTATCGACTCACTCACGGGCCTCTATCGACCCAGCGAGTTTATGCGGCGTGCCAACGCATTTCTCGAGACAAGGCACGACGGCGCCTGGTGCATCGCCACGGTCGACATGGGCCACATGCGCCTGTTTAATGAATGGCACGGCCAGGCCGAGGGTGACCGCGTACTCGCCGATGTGGGCACGGTCCTCAAGGACATCGAGAATGCCGATATGGGCGTCGCAGGGTACTGGGGCCAAGATGACTTTTGCGTACTCATCCCCTTTAAGCACATCACCGTCCATCAAATCTACAACCGCGTTCGCGAGGCCGTAGCCAGGCATGATGACGGCGTAGGTTTTTGGCCGTCCATGGGCGTTTACCCCATCGACTCCAATGAGGAAATCACTATCGACGCGCAGGCCAAGGCCATGTTTACCAATCGACGCGCAAAAAACGACTTTAAGGAGCGCATTGCCATTTTCTGCCCCGCGGAGTACGAGCGCGAAGTCGCGTTCCACCGCACGCTGACCGAATTCCAGTACGCGCTCTCAGATGGTCGTATTACCTACCACTTGCAGCCCCAGGTCGATATGGAAACCGGCGAGATTATTGGCGCCGAAGCACTCACCCGCTGGATTGACAAGGACGGCTCTCTCATTTCGCCCGCAACGTTTATCCCCGCACTCGAGGAAAGCGGCTTTGTGGTGACACTCGACAAGTACATTTGGCAGGGTGTCGCTTCATGGCTGCGCGAGCGCATCGATCGAGGACTTCGCGTGGTTCCGGTTTCGCTTAATGTGTCACGCGTGGATATCCTTGCCTGCGACGTTGCCGAACATATGGGGGCGCTTGCCGCCCAATACAACCTACCGCCCGAGCTCATGCGTATCGAGATCACTGAGACGGCTTATACGGGAGAGTCCGAGGCCGTGGACAAGCTGACGGCCGACCTGCACACCCGCGGCTTCTCGACCTATATGGACGATTTTGGCACCGGCCAGTCCACGCTCGCGATGCTCAAGAACGTCAACGTCGACGTCATCAAGCTCGACCGCACCTTTGTGCCCACCGACCGCGATCAAGGCCGCAGCACGCAGATCATTTCATCGATGCTCGAAATGGCGCAGTCGCTCCGTCTGCCCGTCGTGGTCGAAAGCGTCGAGACAAATGAGCAGGCGAGCATGCTACGCCACATGGGCGCCCGCTACGCTCAGGGCTTCCTCTACTACCGCCCCATGCCGGCGAAGGATTTTGAGGCATTGCTCGATGGTGGCAATAACAACTGGTACGCTCGCGAGCAAAACGCCACCGCCGAAGGGGGCATTTGTCTCCATTAGCTAACTTATATCCCCAATTCAAACCGAATTGGGGATATGATACAAACCATTGTTCCGCCCAAGGAGGTTATTCATCATGAACGAGCCATATCGCCTGGGTGAGCAATCGATTATTGCCTATCTTCAGCGACTTGCGAATGGCATCTCGACCGCCGAACTCGATGTTGCCGCGCTGCCTGCTGAGCTACGCGCCGTTGGCGAGCAACTGCAAAAGACGCATGCCATCCTGCAACAAGAGCGCCGGCTGCTTGAGAGCAACGCCTATATCGACCCGCTCACCAACTTGGGCAACCGCAGCGGACTCGACCGTCACGTCGAGCAGCTCTGGCGCAAAGGCGACCCCTTCACCTGCGCCTATATTGACATCGACCATCTCAAGCATTGCAATGATAGGTTTGGCCACGCCGAAGGCAATCGCTATATTCTGAGCATCTGCCGCACGCTCTCCGAAACCATGGAGCACGATGAGATGCTGTTCCGTATCGGTGGAGACGAGTTTGTGCTTATCTCGCTCCCCGCAAACGAGACTGAACTCGAGCAGCGCTTGGAGCAGGTACGTGCCGGACTGATCGAGGCGAGCTCAGGTGGCAAGGCGCCCATGATCGCCAGCTTTAGCTTTGGCTGCTCGCGCGTCGATCCACTTGCCAGCGACACGCGTCGCCAGATGACGATGGATGCCGATCGCAAGATGTATCGCTATAAGCTTATGCATCGTGTGCAGCAACCGAAAGACAATGATGTGCCGCAACGTCCAATCGTCGATCAGCTTCCCTGCAACGACCGAGTGTTCCAAGCGATCTCCATGAGCTCCGAGACGCGCTATCCGTTCATCCTTAACCTCGATACTGGAGAATCGCAATGGTCGGTCAACGCCGTGCGCGATTTTGACCTGCCCTCCCAGCACCCTTTTAACTCGGTCGATATGTGGCTTGCCCGCGTTCATCCCGAGGACCGCGACAACGTACGCGCCGAGCTCGACATGGTGATACACGGCACGTGGCACTTCCACTACATGCAGTACCGCGTGATGGATGCCACCGGAGCGTACGCGCTTTGCGACTGCACGGGCTACCGCTTGGACGGCACCGATACCGAGCCCAACATGTATGTGGGCATTATCATCAACCGAAGCCTAGCGGATACGACCGATTCCGTGACCGGCCTGGGCGATGTCCACGCGCTGGTCAATGCTATTGGAGAGATGCGCCGCGTGGCGCGCGAGGCAGGCTTTATTGCCATTAAGGTCGACGATATCGCCGAAGTCAATGCCCGCTTTGGATTCGATGCAGGCGACCGCGTGCTCGCCGAAAGCGCCGCCTGCCTCATGGATTGCTCGCGCGGCAAGGGTCGCCTGTTCCGCTCGACGGGGCCGACATTCGTGGCGCTTTTCGACGACTTTGATCCCGAAGAGACCGACTCGATCGCAGACGAAATCGAGCGGTTCCTGGGTTCCCCCGTGCTCATCGGCTCGCTTGAATATCAGCCGCCCATTCGTGTGGCGACGCTTCATCTGGACGCTGTCGATCGACAGCCCGTTTCCATTTTGAACGAGCTCAAAGCGTTGCTCGGGAAAGCCGTGCAGGTGCCAGGTACCAAACTGGATTAGCGCCGCGCCGGCGCCGCCTCCCCCATCGTGCGATAATCCTCTGCAGAAGTCACCAAAAGCAGAGGGAGTTTGTGATGAAGGTTCTTTTAGTCAATGGCAGCCCCAAGGCAAACGGCAACACCGCCCGCGCACTCGCCGAGGTCGTAGAGCAACTTAATGCAGAAGGCATTGATACCGAGGTGTTTCAGCTGGGCGCCAAGCCCATTCGCGATTGTATCGGTTGCGGCCAGTGCGGCAAGCTTGGCGGTCGTTGCACCTTTGACGACGACGTGGTGAACGAGCTCATCGCTGCCGCCGAGCAGGCCGACGGCTTTGTCTTTGGCTCGCCTGTCTACTACGCGCACCCCAGCGGCCGCATTCTTTCGGCCCTCGATCGCGCCTTCTATGCCGGCAGCAAGGCCTTTGCGCACAAGCCGGGCGCTGCCATCGCCGTCGCCCGTCGCGGCGGCACGTCGACGACCTTCGACGTACTCAACAAGTACTTCACCATCAACCAGATGCCCGTGGTTGCCTCCACGTACTGGAACAACGTCTTTGGTGCCATGCCGGGCGAGGCCGCCCAGGATGCCGAGGGCCTGGCCACCATGCGCAACATCGGCAAGAACATGGCCTGGCTCCTGCGCTGCATCGAAGCTGGACAGGCCGCCGGCATCGAAGCCCCCGAAGCCGATCGCGAGCGCACCAACTTTATCAGGTAGAACGGCGGAACAAAATGATTCAGATTTTTGGCACCAAGAAGTCCTTCGACACCAAGAAGGCACAGCGTTATTTTAAGGAGCGCCGCATTAAGGTGCAGTTTATTGACCTTAAGGAAAAGGAGATGAGCAAAGGCGAGCTCACGAGCGTGATGCAGGCGGTCGGCGGCATCGACAAGCTGCTCAACCCCAAAGCCAAGGACGAGGAGACGCGCGCGCTCATTCAGCATCTCACCCCCAGCCAGCGCTTCGACAAGCTGCTCGAGAACCAGCAGGTTCTAGCCGGGCCCATCGTGCGCAACGGCAAAAAGGCCACCGTCGGTTATTGCCCCGATGTATGGGGAGCCTGGGAGTAGCTTGTGTTATTTGCCGGCGCGTGGGTATAAGAGCAGGCGTTTGGCATAAGATTCAACTGTAAGCCATGTCTAACAAAGGAGGGCACATGCCCAACAAACCCGTGAAGATCATCATGCTTACCGGATACCTCGGTGCCGGCAAGACCACACTGCTCAACCACATCCTCGCTAACGACGGCGGCATCCGCGCCGCCGTGATCGTCAACGATATCGGCGAGATCAACGTCGACGCCAGCCTCATCGCCGACGGCGGCCTTTCCGAGACCGATGACCTCATCCCGCTCACCAACGGCTGCATCTGCTGCACACTTTCGGATGACCTGGCCAACCAGCTGCAAGGCATCGCCGATTCGGGCGACTTCGATTACATCATCATCGAGGCCTCGGGCATTTGCGAGCCCATCCCCATCGCCTACACCATCTCGAGCTTCTGCGACGAGGCCAAGGTGGGCGGCGAGCCCAAGCTCGCGCTCGACAACATCGTGGCCGTGGTTGATTGCGCCCGTATGTACGACGAGTTCAACGGCGGCCGCGACCTGCTGGCCGAGGATATCGACGAGGACGACATCGAGAGCCTGCTCATCCAGCAGATCGAATTCTGCTCTACGCTGATCCTCAACAAGACCGATACCGTGAGTCCTGAGCAGATCGCCGAGCTCAAGGCCATCGTGCGCAGCCTGCAGAAAGATGCCGTGATCGTCGAGGCCCAAAACGGCGAGGTCCCCATGGAGGAGCTGCTCGACACCGACCGCTTCGACTTTATGCGCGCCTACAACTCCGCCGCCTGGATTGATGCCATGGAGCATCCCGAGGAGCACGATGACCCCGAGGTGCTCGAGTACGACATCGAAACCTTTGTTTACTCGCGCCGCAAGCCGTTTGGCCTGCAGAAGTTCACCGATTTTGTTGAGCAGGAGTGGCCCGACGAGGTCATTCGCGTCAAGGGTCCGCTGTGGCAGACCGGCGATCCGGACATGTGCTACATGTTTGAGCAGGCCGGCCACCAGATGCGCCTGATGGAGAACGGTCTGTTCGTTGACTCCGCGCCCGAGGGCGAGAAGCAGAAGATCATCGATGAGAACCCCGAGATCATGCAAATTTGGGACGACGAGACGGGCGACCGCATGACGAGCCTGTGCATCATCGGCCGTCACATGGACAAAGATGCGCTCATCGCCTCCCTCGATGCCTGCCTGACCGACTGGCACCGCGCCTAGGTTTATCGAAGCGAGCATTTTTCCGCAAAGTAGTCGCCAACCACCACGAAGGTGCCTGTCCCTTCGTGGTGGTTTTTCGTTCTGGGTCAAGGAGATTCATGTTCAACATTGTGCTGTATGCGCCCGAGATTCCGGCCAATACGGGCAATATCGGCCGCACCTGCGTGGTCACCGGCGCCCGCCTGCATCTGGTGGAGCCCCTGGGGTTTTCACTCGACGACAAGACGGTGCGTCGCGCCGGTCTGGGCTACTGGCAAAACTTGGACGTGACGACCTATGCCGGCTGGGATGATTTCCTTGCGCGCAACGGCCTCTCCCCTGCCGATGGTCGCCTGCATCTGCTGACCAAAAAGGCACGCCGCACCTATGCGCAGGGCACCTACCGCGATGGCGACTACTTGGTCTTTGGCAGCGAGAGCTCGGGCATTCCCGAGCCACTACTTGCCGCGGCGCCCGAGCGCTGTGAGCGCATCCCGATGCTGCGCGATTGCGACTCACTCGATAACGCCGAGGCCTGGGAAGCCCACGAGGAATCGCTCGGGCATACCGAGGACAGCCACGAGGCCATCCTTCAGCAGGATATCTGCGGCAACTTCGTCAACCCGGACGACTACCGCATCAGCGCCCTCAACCTTTCCAACAGCGCCGCCATCGTCCTCTACGAAGCCCTACGCCAGGCAGGCTTTCCGGGAATGTGACAAAGGGACTGTCCCTTTGTCACATTCGGTTATAGGTAGCGACCGGTAATGCTTGCGGAGCAGGCCACGATGTCGCCCGGCGTGCCGGCGCAGACGATTTGCCCGCCGGCGTCGCCACCGCCCGGGCCCATGTCGATCACGTAATCGGCGTTACGGATAAGGTCGAGATCGTGTTCGATCACAATAACCGTAGCGCCCTTGGCAACAAGGCCGTCGAACACACTCAGCAACACCTGAACATCGAGCGGATGTAGTCCGATCGTAGGCTCGTCGAATACGAACACGGCATCGTCCTGCACGCGGCCCATCTCGCTCGCAAGCTTAAGACGCTGCGCCTCGCCGCCCGAAAGCGCCGGCGTGGGCTCACCGAGCGTGAGATAACCCAAGCCCAGGTCGTGCAAGGTCTGCAAGCGCGCCTGAACTTTCTTGAGCCCCACCGTGGCGTCGAGAGCCTCGTCCACGCTCATGTCCATGAGCTGCGGCAACGTAAGCAAGCTCCCGTCCTTGCCCTCGCGATGGATATGCGAAGCCGTGTCTGCATAACGCGAACCGCGACATGCCGGGCAGACGATCTCGACATCGGGCAGAAACTGCACGTCGAGCGATATCGAGCCCGTGCCGTCGCACGTAGGGCAGCGCAGGGCACCGGTGTTGTAACTAAAGGCGCCCGCCTTATATCCCGCCGCCTTGGCCTCGGGCGTACGTGCAAAGGCGCGACGCAACTCATCATGGATGTCGGCATAGGTCGCTACCGTCGAGCGCACGTTGGCGCCGATGGGCGTGGCGTCAATCAGGTTGGCACGCGCAATGCCCTCGGCATCGATCCAGCGCACGTGGCGTGGCAAGCGCTCGCCAGCTGCCTGCGCCTTAAGCGCCGGGATGAGCGTCTCGAGCACCAACGTCGTCTTGCCCGAACCCGAAACACCCGTAACCGCGACCAAGCGACCGCGCGGAATATCGACTTCGAGCGGCTTGACGGTATGGATGGTATCGGTCGCCATGCGGATATGGCCCTGGTCGAACATTTCGTCGTCAGTCACCTGCGGACGCAAGCGCTTGGGCTCGGCGCGCAAAAACGGCGCGATACGGCTGTCCTGCGATTGCTCGACCTCGTCTACCGTACCAGCGGCGATTACGTTGCCGCCGCCTGCTCCGGCAACGGGGCCCATCTCGACCAGATAATCAGCCTCCGCCAGCACACGTGTATCGTGGTCGACAACAACCACGGTATTGCCGTCATCCACCAGGTCGCGCATTACGCCCACCAAGCCGTCGACATTGGCAGGATGCAAGCCAATTGAGGGCTCGTCCAGCACATAGAGCACGCCTGTCGATCGGTTGCGCACCACGCGGGCGAGTTGCACGCGCTGGCGCTCACCCGTGGAGAGCGTGGCACCGGCGCGATCGAGCGAAAGGTAATCGAGACCCAGGTCGACCAGACGACGAGCCGTGCTCAAAAACGAATCGCAGATATCCGTCGCCATGGGCCGCATCTCGGCCGGCAAGGATGCGGGCACCCCGCGCACCCACTCGATCGCATCACCAAGCGTCATGGCCGCGGCCTGAGCCAGATTGATACCGCGCACCTGGGGCTGGCGCGCAGCCTCGGAGAGACGCGTGCCGGCGCAGTCACGGCATGGTCCCTCGCGCAAAAAGCGCGCGACGCGTTTTAAGCCCTTATCGTCCTTGACCTTGGCGAGCGCATTCTCGACGGTATAGACGGCGTTGTAATAGGTAAAGTCGAGCGGCGTGGCGCCCTCGCCGTTTTTGGGAACGTAGAGAATGTGCTTCTTAACCGCCGGGCCGTGAAACACGATGTCGCGCTCTTGAGGCGTGAGCTGGTTAAACGGCACGTCGGTTCGCACGCCCATCTCGCCGGCCACCTGCTTCATCAGGTCCCACATGAGCGTGCCCCAGGGAAGCACCGCACCCTCGTTGATGGTCTTTGACTCGTCGGGCACCAGGCTCGCCTCGTCTACCTCGCGCATGACACCGGTGCCGCCGCAGGTAGGGCACGCACCGCCGCTATTGAAAGCCAAATCCTCGGCACTCGGCGCGTAGAACTCGCGGCCGCATGTCGGACACGTGAGCGACAGGCCCGCAGCCACGTTAAGGCTCGGCTCCACACGCGCCCCGCAATGCGGGCACACGTGATGGGCGCAACGGCTAAAGAGTAGACGCAGGCTATTGTTGAGCTCGGTCATGGTACCAAAGGTCGAGCGCACGCCCGGTACGCTGGGGCGCTGATGTAATGCGAGCGCCGCTGGCACGTGCAGCACCTCATCCACCTGGGCATGTTCGGCCTGCGTCAGACGACGGCGAGTATAGGTGCTGAGCGCCTCCAGGTAACGGCGCGAGCCCTCGGCGTAAAGAACGCCCAGTGCCAGCGAACTCTTGCCCGAACCCGACACGCCGGCAATGCCTACGAGCTTTCCCAGCGGGATATCTATATCGATGTCCTTAAGGTTATGGACGCGCGCGCCACGCACCTCGATAGCCTGCGGGCTCATCTTCTGTTCCGTCACCTTTATCACCCTACTCATGCCATAAAACTCGATCGCGAATGTACGCGCCCAGCATGGGCACGGTAAAGCGGACAAGGCCGTATCCGGCAGCCTCGATGACGCGCTCGCGAATCAAGCTTGCGCGATACTTGCTCGCCCAGCTCTGGGTTCGGTCGCAGCGCTCGATGATGTCTGCCATGCGCGTCGGCTTGCCCTCGTCAGCCGCCATGGCCTCGATAAATAGGCGCTGTGGGCTGCGCAATCCGTAATACAGGGGCGCGTCGACCGCTTCATAGAACTCGGAGATAGCATCCACGTGCCCAGCCTCAACATCGCGCTCTTCAATGACCTGCGAGCCACGCCGGGCAGCAGACCGCCACATGTAATAGCCCACAAGCTGGACCATATAGGGATGGCCCATACTCTTATGCGCCGCAAGTTCAGCTGTCTCCGCATCAACGTTAAGATTAGCGTCCTCAACCGTCTGAATATACGCATCACGTACCTTGGGCAAAGAAATCGCCCCCAGCGTACGCTGCTGGGCACGCCGCAAAAACGTCACGCTCGGCTCTTCGAGCAGATCGTCAACCATACTGGGTAAGCCAGCGAACACCAGCGCAAGACCGCGCTGGTCGCTATCGGACAAGCCCGTGGCATCCTGGTCTCCAAGCACCTGCTGATAGAGAACGGCAAGAGCCGCCAGTTCCTCGATAGACGCCGATTGCGCCTCGTCAATCGCAAACAGTATGCCCTGGCCTGGACCGAGCCTCTTGAGGCGCTCGTTGACCAGCCCGCGCAACGTCTCGCCCTTTGCTCGCGCCGCCTCGACCGACATCCGGCCAAATGACGGCCCGAACTCCATTGACGTCACAACTGGCCTATTCGAGCGAAGCGCATCGGCCAGGCGGTCGCATAGGCCAAGCGAGGCGGAATCGGAGACAACCGCCCATCCGCGCTCGCTAGCTAAACGCTGCAGCTCCCGCAAGAGAACCGTTTTGCCACAGCCGCGGTTTCCCGTAATGAGCATGAGCCTGCCCGGCGCTCCGGCGCCGTTATCGAGCCCTTCCTCGAAATCTTCGATGACCGACTCGCGACCGATGAGTATCGGAGGCCGCTTGCCAGCCGTGGGCTTAAAGGGATTTGGATTCATGTCGGCCTCCTCGGATTGGCAAACCCTGGCAATAGTTATACCAACTTATACCAAGTTACACCAATAGCATACGACAAAGGAACTGTCCCTTTGTCACATGTGGCCGAAAAACTCGGCATCTGCTGCCCGCCAGGGGCGAAAGGTGGCGGGATCGACCTTTACGTGCGCCGCGGCGGGTACGTCGTACCATTTGACCGTGTAGCCGGCGCCGTGAGAGCAAAAGACCGAATCGGGCGTGTTAGGCAGATCGGCCTCGGGCTCATAGGCGGCAGTCTCGATTACGCGCTCGGCATCATGGCAAGCCGAATAGCCGGCGAACTCCAGGTACAGATGACCGCGACCGCTCGTATAGGCAGCCACCTCCAGCGCGTAATCCTGCACCTCGGATGCTGGCACGCGACCCACAAGCTTTGCCCGATCGCCCGCCATCGCCGGCGGTTCGTACTCAGCGCCCATGCGCGTGGCGTCTGAGAGCGCCCGGCCCACGCACTCCCCCGGCACCTCGAGCTCAAAGTGGTACCACGGCTCCAACAGTACCGCCGCGCCGGCCTCACGCGCCTGCATGAGCCCCTGGCGAATCGCGCGGTACGTGGCCTGGCGAAAATCGCCGCCCTCGGTATGTTTGGCATGCGCACGGCCGCCCGTGAGCGTAATGCGCACATCGGTGATGGGCGAGCCGGTCAGCACGCCCAGGTGATCGCGCTCCATGGCGTTGGTGAGTGCCAAACGCTGCCAGTTAAGATCGAGCTCGTCGGTCGAGGTCACGGTGCCAAACTGCACGCCCGAACCCGCCGGCAACGGCTCCAGGCGTAGATGCACCTCGGCATAGTGGCGCAGTGGCTCAAAGTGGCCCACGCCCTCGACCGGCTGCGAAATAGTCTCCTTATAGAGAATGCCGCCAGACTCAAACGCAACCGAAAGGCCAAAGCGATCGGCCAACACCCGTTGCACGACCTCGAGCTGCACCGCCCCCATAAGCTGCAGATGTATTTGTTCAAGATGCGTGTTCCAGCTTACGCCGAGCATGGGATCCTCGTCGGCAAGCTCGGCCAGCGCCTGGAACACCGTATGGACATCGCGTTCGCCCGGAAGCACCGTATAGGTGAGAACCGGCGCAATGACAGGTGCATCGCCCGCGGGCTCCGCGCCTAGGGCATCACCAGGGCGAACGTGCGCGAGGCCCGTCACGGCACAAATACCGCCAGCAGCAACTTCTTGAGCAAGCTCATACTTTTCGCCGTTATAGATGCGTACCTGGTCGACCTTCTGCTCCCACGCCTCGGCACCGGAACGTCCGTTAATCATCTGCTTGGCATGCAGCGTGCCGCCGGTCACTTTAACCCATGCCAAGCGCTCGCCGCGATCCCCGCGGCTCACGCGGTAGACGCGGGCGGCAAACTCCGAGCGCCATGCCTGTTCGCGCATCAGCGCGCATATGCCATCCAGCAGCTCATCCACGCCTTGGTCCCTGAGCGCCGAGCCGGCAAAACAGGGAAAGAGCTTGCGCTCGGCAACCATGCGCGACAGCGTTGCGACAGAAAGCTCACCCGCCTCAAGAAACTCCTCGAGCGCCGCCTTGTCCAACGCAGCAGCGTCCTCCTGAACAGCCCCGCCCACCAGCAGTTCGCTGGCATCCAGGCAGCCCTCGGAGAGACGTTGCCCAAGTTGTGCCAGCAAAACATCGCGGCCGGGATTCTCCAAATCGATTTTGTTGATAAAGATGAACGTCGGAATGTCATAGCGCGCAAGCAGACGCCACAGGGTTTCGGTGTGCCCCTGCACGCCGTCGTTGGCGCTCACAACCAAAATCGCATAGTCGAGCGCGCGCAGTGTGCGCTCCGCCTCGGCCGAAAAATCGACGTGGCCGGGCGCATCCACAAGCATGACGCGGGTATCGCCGTGGTCGAGCACGGCCTGCGACGAGAAGATCGTAATGCCGCGCTCACGCTCGATCGCGTTAGTGTCCAGATGCGAATCGCCATCGTCCACGCGGCCGCGTTTGCGAATGCGACCCGCGTTGAACAGCATGGCCTCGGCCAGCGTGGTCTTACCGGCATCGACATGCGCCAAGATTCCAACGACCGCTTGCTTCGACATGGCCCTCCTCTTATTACAAGCCCATCGCCGCGCGGCAACGGGCATCCTCGTCCCACACTGGATGATACAATTTACGGGCCGGCGGGCGAAGCGAGCCCTATCCCCCGACCGAGCTCATCGCCCCGCGTTGCCGCGCGGCGATTTTCGTAAGTTCGCGCCTTGCGAAAGCCGGCACCTCCCCTTTTTGTCTGCCCGGGCCCATCTAGGGCAGTAACAACGCGAGCCCCACAACTGCGAGGAGCCACCATGAAGGCATTGCTCAACGAGTTCAAGGAATTCATCAATCGCGGCAACGTGATGGACATGGCCGTCGGCGTGATTATCGGCGGCGCATTCACTGCCATCGTGACCTCGCTTACCGATAACATCATCAACCCGCTTATCTCCGTGATTGCCGGCGGCAGCGCCACCGAGATCTCGGGGTTGGTGGTGCCGGGCACCAATATCGACTTTGGCGCGTTTATCGGCGCATGCATCAACTTTTTGATTGTGGCGGCGATCGTCTTTGCCATCATCAAGGCCTTCAACAAGGCGCAGGAGATTGGCGACAGGCTCGCCGGTGCCACCACCGAGGAAGCCGCACCTGCGCCCGTCTGCCCGTATTGTCTGGAAGAGGTGCACGAAGGCGCGACCAAGTGTTGCCACTGCGGAAGCGAGCTACCCAAGGCGTAGTTGCGAAGCTATAGCGTCCTCCCGAGAGCGACGAACACCCAACTCACTCCAATCAACCAAAAATGGCCCCACCCGGGGCCATTTTTCATTCGAATCAAGGACTGGTACGCATCCCGCTCTTATGCCTCACGCAGCCAGTCAAACGCAACACGCGGCGTGCCGTCCGACACATGCACGACACCGGCACGCTCAAACCCCGCTTTAATACTCGCGCCCTGCATGGGCAGGTTGTCCCGATGTGTATCGATACGCAGGTGGTCGGCACGCTCTTTGGCAAAGGCGAACATCGCAGCCGCGATACCGTGCACGGTGCCGTCGGATGCCACACGGTGCAACACGGCGTACGGAGTATCGCTGCGCCATTGCCCGTCCTCAATTACGTCATAGCACTCGTCCGGACCCGGCAAAAAGGCAAACGTCGCCACCACGCGACCGTCGACTTCGCACACATAGCTGCCACCGGCGGCAATATCGGCAGCCAGCTGCTCGGCCGAAGGCGTGCCCTCGGGCCACTGCGTGGCGTTGCCATGCGCACGCATAAAGGCGCGGGCCGCGCCATAGATAGCCATGACGGCGGGAATGTCGGTATCGAGGGTTTTTCTGATCATCACACGGCGACCTCACGTTTATTGGTATCACTTTGATTGAGCAATGATACCAACGTTTGGAGAGGGGCGCGATGCAGATGGGGAGCAAAAAGCGAGCCGCCTGGTCAAAGGCCAAAAGCGAGTTTTTGGGCGCTGCCACCGGCGGCGATATGAGCGACCTGTTTGCGCGCGAAGACGAGCGCCGCGATGCCCTGGACGCCGAGCGCGATGAAGCCTGGCGCTACAAGTCGTGCGAACGCAAAAACCGTTACGACACGCGCGCCGAGGCCGAGGCCGTTATGGCCGACTGCGAAAACCGCGGGCGGCGCGGCTTAGCCTGCTACAAATGCGAATACTGCGGCGGCTGGCACCTGACGTCGCACCCCTGGAAATAGGCCCCGCATCGGCACGGCGCTGACGGAGTGCCAGCCATCGCACGCAAGCTACGGGCGCGGCGGCACCAAAACATCGTAGCGGACGGCCTTGCCCGCAAGCTGATAGCTCGGCTTAACGCCGGCAAGCAGCGGCCCCTTCACCGGCCGCTTGATAACCACCTTGCGCGGCCGCACCGCAAGCGCAGCTTCGACCAGCGAATCCTCATCGGCGCACGGCTCTTCCAGATGGTGCAAGAGTTGGAACTTCTTTTTCACCGCCGCGCTCTTGGTGCGCCCGGGAAACATGGGGTCCAGATACACCACGTCAGGAGCCGCGAGCTCGCCCCGCCCGATCAGCTCAGCTGTATGGCGAAGGCCGGCAATGCTGTCCTCGCCCGCATGCAAGCGCATGCGCGCCACGGCAGTCGCAAGCGCCGGATCATCTGCCGCGCGATCCAAGGCATCCTTGAGGAGCGCCGCAATCACACAATCCTGCTCATACAGATCGGCGATAAAGCCCGCAGCCGCCAACAGCAGCGAATCCTCGCCAAAGCCTGCCGTGGCATCAATCGCCCATGGTTGCTCGATGCCTTTTGTGCGCGCAGCCTTCACCAGTAGCTCTTGCTGCAGACGGCCCTGTTTGAGCCGCGGAAGCATGCGGGCGAAATCGGCACGAAGCTCCATCGTGCCGTCGGTGAGCGTGAGGCCCTCGGGTGTCCTGGTTAACTCGAGCCCTGCCGCCCGAGCAACAGAAAAGGGATCGACGACGCCCATGAGTACTCCTTAACATGCAAAACGAATACGCGAGCGCCGTTCATTTCAGCACCCAACCGTCCGCTATTGTCCCACATGCGACATGGCCCACAGCATCCCAATGCAAAGCACCGCCATCAATCCCGTGCACACGGCAGCGATCACAGAATCACCCATGCGCCTTCCCAACGACCGCGGCTCACGCACTTGCCCTGTTCCGTACATCATGGCTCCTCCTTGAGACCAGCTCCTTGTTACGGCCTCATCATCTCAGCGCCGCACATGAGCTGCCATCGATTTGCCTTACAGCTGGCTTTCCTTTTTGAAAGATTGCCCCGCACAGACGAGAAGCGCTTTCTGACACACACGCCGTCACGTTGAACTACAATGTGCTTCACGATATGTGCAGCATATGGGACGCGCCAGACTGGCAGCGCCCGCATTGAAAGGACTACCTATGAGCGCCGCGCGCAAGACACTCAAAATCCTTGCCCTCATCTATTTTGTTTTGGGCATCGCCAACCTCGTCACTGGAATCGCCGGCGTCGCGACCGGCGGCCTCGATTCCACGTACGGGTCGAACGCCATGCTCGCCGCGGTCGTAATTATCGCCAAGGGCCTCGTCGATCTTGCCGCAGGTGTTGCGGGCATCAAGGGTGCCAACAAGCCTTCGCAGGTAGACGGTGCGTTTAAGCTCGGTATTGTTGCCGCGGTCGCCACGCTTGCCAAGGCGGTTCTCACGCTTCCCGCGTTTGGCGGTGACGCCATCAACTATGGCGCCTTTGTCATCGTGGTCTACGACCTGTTCTTTGTTCAGCAGGCACACGCCGTTAAGGCCGAGAACAAGGACCGCCTGTAGGCACCTGTCTCCCATAGCCCCTGCTATCAAGCAGCTAAAAAGGGCCGATCGTGCATCTCCGCGGTCGGCCCTTTGCGTTTGCCCAGATAAAACCTACCAAAATAAACCTGTCCCTTTTTGGCAGGTTGTTAGCTGCGGCGGTACTCGGCGATGATGAAGTCGATATCGGTCTGGAGCGTGTCCAGGTTTGCCAGGCGCTCTTTGTCGGCGGGGCGTGTGCGGTAGTAGTACGGCGTCATCTGGAACACCGCCTCGATGTCGGCCTGCGTCTGGAGCGTAATATTCGCAGACACCCGCTGCGTTCCGACCAACTCGAGCTCGGTGGTCTGCGGCAGCTTCTCGTCGTTAAGGTACGGCGTATCGTAGAGCACTTCCTTAAGCCCAAACAGATGACGTGCACCTGGCACGACGGTGTAGAGCGAGCCCTCGGGCGCCAGCACGCGAGCAAACTCGCGCTCGTTAAAGGGAGCAAAGAGCTCGGTCACCATATCGAAGGCGCCATCGGCCACGGGGATATCCTTCATGTTGGCCACAAAATAGGTCGCATCGCCGCGCTTGGCGGCCAGGCGCACCATCTCTTTGCCCAAGTCGAACCCGTAAGCGTCCACGCCCGGCACCGCGCCCATGGCACTCGTGTAATAGCCCTCGCCGCAGCAAATATCGAGCAACGTCATGGGGCCGCTCGTAGACGCAGCACGCCCAGACACCTGCTTGCGCACCAGCTCGACCATCGCATCGCGCAACGGTGCGTAGTATCCACGGTTCAGAAAGTCACGACGGCTGCGTGCCTGCGACTTGGGATCGCCCATGGAGTCGCCGCTCTTGGACGAGCGCAGCAGATATAGATAGCCCTCGCGCGCACGGTCAAACCGGTGTCCGCTCGCGCATGCAGCACCGCGTTCATTGTCCACCAACGGCTCATGGCAAACGGGACACAACAACATGGCAACTCCTTAGCGCGAACAACACAACGCCCACCATTGTCGCACGCCTTCCCCACCTAGTCATTGGGTGTTCCTATAGTTTTGTCAACCGTCGGGGCTACTCCCGGTAGGGCACCCGGTCGCGCATCACGGCGTATATCGCCCTGAGCCGCTTCCTCGCGACGGCCTTGAGCGCCCGCCCGTGCCCCATGCCCCGTGCCCTGCAGGCCCGGTAGTACTCGCCG
>JAUMPM010000001.1 GCA_031294825.1 Collinsella sp.
TGCCCGGTTGGCCGTTTTCGGTCTGCTGGGCTTTTCTATTGCCGCCTGAAAAGCTGCCTGTTTCAAAAATATTTTTGGAAATTTTCAAAAAAGCGGGCAGAATCGGGTGTTTCAGGTGTCATATTAGCGGAAAGGGAAAAATCCACCCGACATCCCCACGGAAAGGGGGTGAGAAGATGGAAGCTATCCCTCGCAACGATGGCGAACAGTACCGATTCGATGCGTTCTGCAAAGCTGTGCTGCGAAATGAGGCCCGGAACTATCACCGAAATAAGAAACGCCTGCTCGACCGTGAAAAGTCATTCAGCGTTCTTTCGTTGGAAGAACTGGGGCAGCTCACGAGTGTGGACCATTATCCAAGTGAAGAATTTGTATTTTCGTCCTACGGCTGTGATCTGCACATCGACAATGAACTTGTTGCCAATGCGTTTGCCGCCCTGCCGAAGCAAGAACAAAGCATTCTGATTCTGTTTTGCGTTCTGGAACTGGGCGATGGTGAGATTGGCGACCTCATGGGAATGTCCCGGAGTGCTGTTCAACGGCACCGGGCAAAAACGCTGAATGAGCTGCGAAAAAAGCTAAAGGCGCACTTGCCGGAGGGAGGTTAGGCGTAAATGGGCTCCTATGAACACACAAGCAGAGAGCTTTTACCGCTCTCGGTGATTCGCTCTGCCTGCGCTGGGGATACCGATGCCGTTGAACAAGTTTTGCAGCATTACAGAGGTTACATCAACAAGCTCTGTACAGGCATTCTCTATGACAAGCACGGTCAGCCTCATGTGTGCATAGACGAGTACATGAAACGCCATCTGGAAATCAAACTGATTTCCTCTATTGTGACCAGAGCCGAAACGGTCTAACCCTTTCCACGTTTCGGGACAGCACCTTGAAAAATATGCCCGCAGGACAATGGCGGTGCATCATAGGGCAAACGGATACGTTGCTGTCTGTATCGAGCCGGACGGCGGGTGCGCCACGATGCTTTTCTCTGAAAAGTGGAGCGATCATCACCATGCCGCAATGCAAGCGCGGCTGCTTGTGGGCCATGACATACAGGCAGGCTGATACTCCCTTACCGTCAAAGTCCGAGCGTTCAGAGCGTCGCAGGCAATGAGTAGGGCTGCATGAGGAATGCAGGGGTGAGATTCCCGTGGGTTGCTGCCAGCAGCCGTCCGTTGGCTCATTTTTTATTTTGTGAAAGGGGGATATTTTTGAAAGAACAAAATTTGATACGTTATAGCATTCAGCTTGCTTTTTTGAAGCAGCTGTTAGAAAGAAAGCTCATAACCGATAGAGAGTATTCCCTTATCAAGCAGCGCTTAATGAAAGATTATCGTGTGGTTTCCGAACTATCCTCTTGATTTTGTGTTGCATTGGCGTTATGATTAACGCAATGAAAGGAACACATTCAACAAGGAGGTCAAGCATGAAAGATGTTGAAGTCATTAAAGCGCGAAACACGCTCTCTCCACGAGCGCGCACAAACTTTGAAAAAAGGCTGCGCGTAGCCGCCTATTGTCGTGTCAGCACCGATACCGAAGATCAACTGAACAGCTACAAGTCGCAGGTCGAATACTATACCGAACTTATAAAAAGTAAGCCGGAATGGTCTTTGGCAGGCATCTATGCTGATGAAGCTATCACAGGTACGCAGGTGAAAAAGCGCGAGGATTTCCAGCGGTTAATCAACGACTGTATGAACGGTGACGTGGACATGGTGATTACCAAATCCATTTCACGGTTTGCACGAAACACGCTTGACACTCTGAAATATGTTCGGATGCTCAAAGATAAAGGTGTGGCTGTGTTTTTTGAAGAAGAAAACATCAACACCCTTACTATGGACGGCGAACTGCTCCTTGTGATTTTAAGTTCTGTTGCACAGCAGGAAGTCGAAAATATTTCTGCGAATGTCAAAAAGGGCTTGAAGATGAAAATGCAGCGCGGTGAGCTGGTCGGTTTTCAGGGCTGTTTAGGCTATGACTACAATCCAGAGGACAAAACCCTCACCGTCAACGAAGAAGAAGCGGCTGTTGTCCGTTACATTTTTCAGCGATACACGGAGGGTGCCGGTGGTTCGGTTATTGCCAAAGAACTTGAAAACTTAGGTTATAAAACCAAACGCGGCAGTCCCAAATGGGCGGACAGTACCGTAATCGGCATTATCAAAAACGAAAAATACAAAGGCGACATTTTGTTAGGAAAGACATTCACCGTTGACCCTATTTCAAAACGGCGTCTGTACAACTTCGGCGAGGAAGATCAATTTTATATTCGTGAGCACCACGAGCCCATTATTTCGGAAGAAGTCTTTGAAGCCGCCCAAGAAATTTTGCGGCGGCGTGCAAAGCCCCGCAGCCTTAATGTAGACGGCAAACGTGAAAAGTTCAGCCGGAAATACGCTTTTAGCTGCATGATAGAATGTGGTTTCTGTGGTGGCACCCTGACAAGGAGGAGTTGGCATAGCAGTTCACAATATAATAAAGCAATCTGGCAATGTGTCGTTTCCACCAAAAAAGGAAAAAAGTTCTGCCCGGAGAGCAAGGGTGTTGACGAAAGAACGATTGAACGGGCTTTTATAGAATCCTATCGCCTCTTGTGCCAGAACAACAAGGATGTTCTGGACGAGTTTATGAAACGGACGGAAGAAGCCCTTTCCGAAAGCAACGCGGGCAAGCGTCTTGCAAAAGCTGAAAAGGACATTCACGCTCTGGAAGTCAAGAAAAACAAGCTGGTTGATATGCGTCTTGAAGATACCATTGACAAGGAGACCTACGACCGAAAGTATTTAGACCTGTCCAGCCAGATTGAGCAGTTGCAGAAAGAGTGTGAAAGCCTGCAAGATGCAGCCGAAACCGAATCTACAATGCGCAAGCGTGTTGCCACGTTCCGGCAAACCCTTGAACAGAACGAGGTTCTGGACACCTTTGACCGACATATTTTTGAAAGTATAGTTGAAAAAGTAATCGTGGGCGGTTATGATAGTAATGGGAACAAAGACCCCTACATGATTGTCTTTGTTTACAAGACCGGGTTCAAAAACAGTGTGGACGGCAAGAATTTCAAGCCGCTTCGCAAGAATAGCAAGGAGAACCACTCCCCTGCTGTTTTGTGTTCCCATGCTTCTAACGAGGCTGAATCCATGTGTTCCGATTCTAGCGACGACACAT
>JAUMPM010000036.1 GCA_031294825.1 Collinsella sp.
TTCATGGGAAGGCTCGAGGCCTACCTCGTGTACTATCGTGAGGAGCGGATCAAGAAGTCCCTCGGGTGGCTGAGCCCGATGGAGTACCGCAGGAAGCTTGGATACGCCTAGGCGCGGTCCAAGAAATCGTCCGCACCCCCACAAACCACAAAGTAGCTAATTTGGGACGGGGCTATTTGACTACCCGGGCAAACCGGGCTCCCAAGGGAATTAGTTCTAGAGGCGGGCGAGGTCGTAGGATTGGGCGGCTGCCTCGCCGGCACAGATGAGGTTGGTTGTGGCTTCTTGCGGATCGAGTGCCTGTTCCAGGTCCATGGGCTTGCGGCAAATCGGAAGCACCAAGTCGATGCCCTGCTCGTACACCGCATCCAGGTTGTCGGCACGACCGCCCACGACGGCAACAACCGGCTTGCCACACCGCTTGGCACGGCGTGCCACGCCCACCGGCGCCTTACCGGCGGCGGACTGCTCGTCCATATTGCCCTCGCCCGTTATGACCAGGTCGACATCACGCATGCGTTCGTCAAACCCAATCAGATCGAGCACCGTCTCCACGCCCGAGCGTAGCTCCACACCGAGCGCCAGTAACGCCGCGCCCAAGCCACCGGCAGCGCCCGCGCCGGGCACGCCGAGCACCGAGCCAAACGTCCGTGTGCCCTCGGGTGTGCGCAACAACCCCTGGGCTCGAGCTCCGGCAATCGCAGCGTCGAGCAAGCGGCCGTAGCCGACCATCCAGCTGTCGTACTTGCCCAGCGCCTCGGCATCATCCGTCGGCAGGCCCTTCTGCCCGCCAAACACCGCCAGTGCGCCTCGACGCCCCACGAGCGGATTCTCGACATCCGAAAGCACAACGATACGAGAGCCACCCAAAGCCTGCAGCGCTGGCGCCAAATCAACGCTCGCCACCTGCTCAAGGCCGGCAAGACCGGGGGCGACATCGCAGCCCCGATCATCGACCACGCGCGCGCCCAGCGCCTGCAGCATGCCGGCGCCACCGTCGTTGGTGGCACTGCCGCCCAGACCAATATAGAGTGTCCTTGCGCCCGTGCGAACTGCGCGAAGCATAAGCTCGCCCACGCCATAGGTTGTAGCAGCCTGCGCCGACGACTCCGTGCAAGGCGAATACCCAATGCCGGCCGCCTCGGCCATCTCGATGACCGCGGACTCGCGCTCGACATCAACCAGCATCCGGGCAGACACGAGGTCGCCCAAGGGGCCTGCAACCTCGCAGGTCACAAGCTCGCCACCACGCGCGGCGATGGCGTCGAGCGTTCCCTCGCCACCATCTGCCAGCGGCAAAGCGTTCAGCTCGGCATCGGGCCAAACGCGGCGCACGCCTTCGGCAACCGCCGCCTCCGCCTGCGCGCTCGAAACGCTGCCCTTAAAGGAGTCGATCGCCAACAGCACACGGCGGGGTCGGCGGCACGCAGGACCAAAGTCAACCGCCGTGCCAGCATCCTCACCGGCACCTGCAAGCGCTGCGGCGTGAGCGGCGTGTGCTTCAAGATCGGCCCCACAACCGCAATCAGCGCCGCCCGTTCCGCGCAGACCGCCAAAATAGCTACTCAGCAGCTCGCGGCATTCAGCCGCCAGGACCCCAGCCGTCACGTTAAACCGATGATTCAGGCGCGAGTCGGCATTCAAATCGTATAGGGATCCCAACGCGCCCGCCTTGGCGTCGCTCGCGCCATACACGCAGCGCCCCACGCGCGCGTTAACCATAAGGCCTGCGCACATGCAGCAGGGTTCCAACGTCACATAGACCGTACAGTCGGAAAGGCGCCAGCGGCCAAGCGCCTGGGCAGCGGCGCACACGGCCGCAAACTCGGCATGAGCCGAAGGGTCCTGGTCGAGTTCGCGACGATTATGCGCCCGCGCGACGATCTCACCGTCGCGCACCACTACGGCTCCGATGGGCACCTCGCCCACCGCCGCGGCGGCGCGCGCCTCGGCCAGTGCCTCGCGCATGAACTTCTCGTCGATTTCGGTGATCGTCATCGTTCGCCTTCCCTGTTGCAAATTCAAAACGATGCTATCATTACGACTCACGGAGAGATGGCAGAGCGGTTGAATGCGGCGGTCTTGAAAACCGTTGAGCGCGAGAGCGTTCCGGGGGTTCGAATCCCCCTCTCTCCGCCACTTCTAGTGATTCACCGGTGTCATGGTCCGCTCAAACAGCGCATCGACCACGTCGGCTATCTCAGGTCGACGCTCAAGATCGTGGCCCGATTCCCACCATATCGTGAAAAGACGAATAATACCGCCGGCGACAAACTCAGACGTCGTCTCGAGTGACACGGGGGCCAGGGCGTCCTCGGCAAGCACGTTCATCACACGCTCGCGGATGGAGCGGGCAATGCGGTCGCAAATAACGTTGGTCAACATGCCCGACATGCTGCTTGCCAAAATGTTATCCATGAGCCGCTCGTGCGTCAGAATCAAATCCATGGCATCGTCCAAAATCGCGTGCCGAAGCGCGCGCACGTCCTCGACAGACACTGCGCCGGCCTCATCGGGCTGTTTTTGCGGCAAGCCCGACATGAGCTCATCGATATAAAAGGCAAAGTAATCGTTCTTGTCGCGAAAGTGCTTGTAGAACGTCGTGCGGCGAATCATGGCGCGGTCGCACAGCATGGCAACCGTCAGGTCCTCAAAACGATGCTCCTCGAGAAGCTCGGTAAAGGCATCGAACAGGGCGCGGTAGGTTTTCTTGATGCGAAGGTCCACTGGTATCGCCATCCTCAGGGCAAAGACAACACTCGTCAATCTGTCGCATATCTTACACCTGTACCTCGCGCGCTTTGCCCCGGTGCCAACCCCGCCGAAAACACAACGCTTACCGGAAAGTTCGGCACGGTAAAACGTTGCGGGTATACTAGTAGCGTTATACCAACGGCAGCTGGCGCATGCCGCCGCGGCCATTCGAAACGGAGACATCATGATTACCGTCATCATCGGCATCGTTGTTGTCATTGTGATTGTCTGCGCCATCGCCGGCATCTACAACAACATGGTCACCAAGCGTAACCGCATCGATAACGCCTGGCAGAACATCGATACGCAGCTGCAGCGCCGTAACGACCTGATCCCCAACCTGGTCGAGACCGTCAAGGGCTACGCCAAGCACGAGCAGGAGACGCTCTCCGCCGTGATCAGCGCGCGTAACACCGCCGTCAAGGCCACCACGCCCGAGGCCAAGATGGAAGCCGACAACGTGCTGACCGGCGCACTGCGCCAGCTCTTTGCCGTGGCCGAGGCCTATCCCGATCTTAAGGCAAACACCAACTTTACGCAGCTGCAGGCATCGCTCGAGGATACCGAGAACAAGATTAGCTATGCACGCCAGAGCTACAACGACTGCGTGCTCAGCTACAACAACGCCATTCAGACGTTCCCGGCTGTCATCTTTGCCGGCATCTTCCAGTTTAAGGAGCGCCAGGGCTTCGAGGCCGCCGAAGCAGCCCGCCAGGCCCCGACCGTCAAGTTCTAGTAGTTTGACAGCGTATCCTTAATCGGCCAAATGTATAAACCGCCCCGTCGAATGCATACTTCGACGGGGCGGTTTCCTTTTTCGCGAAGGTCCCCCTCTAAGCGCCGTGCATTTTTAGGAGTATTCAACATAACCAAGAGCTTCGGGCGCCACGATAAATGCCAAAGACCGCGAATGTCCCTGCAAATCAAACGCTGTCAGCCCATAACCCCGCCCATCATCCGTAGAAAACATCGAGAAATCCCGATTTTTTGCCCGAGGTCGGTATGCAGGGGCCTTCGATTGCAGAATACTCGCAAAAATGCACGTCGCCGCCACCCCCACATGGCGCGAACCAAAACAAAAGCGCGGCCTTCCTTTCCGGCGCACTCCGCAGGACGAAAGAACCTCCGCCGCACGAAGTGCGCAGCGGAGGTTCTTTCATGTCCGAGGTCGCGCCGGAAAGGAAGGCCGCGCTCGGGCCGGACAGCTAAGACAGCTTACGCGACGGTGTAAACCCAGTTGTGCTTGTCCTCGACAGCACCAGACTGGATGCCGGTCAGAGTCTCGCGGAGCTTCTTCATCACGGGACCGATCTCGGTGTAGCCAGCCGGGAAGGTCACGGTCTCGTCGGCGCCATAGACCTTGTTGTCAATCTCGCCCACCGGGGAGATGACGGCAGCGGTGCCGCACAGGCCGCACTCCACAAAGGTGCCGGCCTTGACCTCGGCCCACTCGACGGGGCGCTGATCGACGGTCATACCCAGGTCCTGAGCGACCTGAACGAGCGAACGACGGGTGATGGAGGGCAGGATGGAGTCGGTGTGCGACTGCGGAACGACGAGCGTGCCATCCTCTTTCACGAACAGGACGTTGGCGCCACCGGTCTCCTCGACATAGGTGCGGGACTCGGAGTCGAGATACAGGTTCTCGGCATAGCCCTCGCGATGGGCCTCCATCGTGGGCTTGAGGGACATGGCGTAGTTCAGGCCAGCCTTGATGTTGCCGGTGCCGTGCGGTGCGGCACGGTCATACTCGGAAACGCGCAGCTTGACGGGCTTAAGGCCACCCTTAAAGTACGGACCGACCGGGGTCACGAGAATACGGAACGTGTACTCAGGAGCGGGAGCCACGCCGATCACGTCACCGGAGCCGATCATAAACGGACGCACGTACAGGGTCGCGCCAGAACCGAAGGGCGGAACCCAGGCGGCGTTGGCAGAGACGACCTGCTTGACGGCCTCAACGAACTTATCCTTGGGGAACGGGGGCATCTCGAGGCGCTGCGCAGAGTTGTACATGCGCTCGGCGTTCATGTCGGGACGGAAGCAGACGATGCTGCCGTCCTCGGCGGTGTAGGCCTTCAGGCCCTCAAAGACCTCCTGACAGTAATGGAAGATGCCGCCGCACTCGGAGACATGCAGGGTGTGGTCGGTGGTCAGGCCGCCCTCGTCCCACTCGCCATCCTTCCAATGAGCCTCGTAGCTGTAATCGGTCTTCATGTAGCCAAAGCCGAGGCTACCCCAATCGATATCCTTTTTCTCGACAGTCATATGTCGCTCCTTACATACACAGTTGCAAACTCGCGAACCCGCACGCAAGGACCGAGGCCGACCGCGTCGCAACGTCGCACGCCCGGAGCGTAGAGCCGGACGGGACACGCGAACAGCATCAAAGCCGATGGTACGTCGATTCGCATGCACGAGATTGTACTCCCCGTACGCGTCTGATAAAACGCTTTTCTTTAACTAAGTAAAGTATTTTCATTTGACCGAAGCAAAAAGGCCCGCCACCGTAAGCGGTGACGGGCCTCAACTGTACGGTCTGCGCGCTGGCTCGAGCTAGGCGTTCTATTTACCCAGCTTGGCCTTAACCAGACCGACCACGGTCGGGATGATCGACACGGCAACGATGCCGATAATCAGCAGCTCAAAGTGCTCCTGCACAAAGGGAATGCCGCCAAAGAAGTAGCCCAGCAGCGTAAAGACCGTCGACCAGGTAATGCCGCCCAGCACGTTAAAGACGACAAAGTTGCGCCAGTGCATGCCGCCCATGCCAGCGATAAAGGGCACAAAGGTGCGGATAAACGGGAAGAAGCGACCCAGGAAGATGGCCAGGTGACCCCACTTGTCCAAGAAGTCCTCGGACTTTTTAATGCGCTCGGGCGTCATGGCCTTGACCTTGCCCGAAGCGATGATCTTTTTGCCAAAGAAGTGACCGATCATAAAGTTGCACTGATCACCCAAGATGGCAGCCGCCCATGCGACGGCCAGCAGGGCCACGATGTTAAAGCCACCGTTGTGGGCAAAGAAGCCCGAAGCAAACAGCAGTGAATCGCCAGGAAGGAACGGGAAGAACACCACGCCCGTCTCGATAAAGATGATCAGGAACACGCAGCCGTAGGCCATAAGCGGGCCGGCGGCGATCCAGCTGGCGATCGCGGTGCGCGGATCCTTAAGCAGCTCGGCGATAAAATTGATGAAACCCATGAAGTAAAACCTCTCAGTTGTGGGCGCGGATACGTCCAAGTTGACCAGTATACGGTTGCGGCGCCCCCTCGTGCGCCACCCCACAAAAGCATGACCCCATTACCAGCAAGTTTGCATAACTGACACCTGTCGCGCAAAGCCGCCAAGATTGTTCTTCCTAATCCCTAGCGAATCGCTATACTTTATTGAATCGCATTGTCACGGCGCTAAGGGAGGGCGGCCGGTGAGCTTTATCAATACCATTCGCGAGGACATCAAGACCGTCCAAGCGCAGGATCCCGCCGCGCAAAACGGTCTGGTCATTTTCCTTTCGTACCCCGGCCTGCACGCCAAGTGGAACCACGTGCCCGAGCACTGGCTCTGGGAGCACGGACATCGCTCGCTCGCCCGCGTGCTCTCGCAAATCACGCGCCATATTACCGGCGTCGAAATTCACCCTGCCGCACAGATCGGCAAGCACTTCTTTATCGACCATGCCATGGGCGTCGTCATCGGCGAGACCACCATTGTGGGCGACAACTGCGTGCTCTACCAGGGCGTCACGCTCGGCGGCACCGGCAACGAGACCGGCAAACGCCACCCAACGCTCGGCAACAACGTCACCGTGGGCACGGGCGCCAAGGTGCTCGGCAACATCCGCATCGGCAACAACGTCAAGATCGGCGGCAACTCGGTCGTCGTTAAGGACGTGCCCGACAACTGCACCGTCGTGGGCGTGCCGGGACGCATCATCAAGCGCAACGGCTGCCGCGTGTTCGAGGAGAGCTTCGATGCCAAGCAGCATCGCGAGTACATGCCCGATGACGCCGCCGAGCAGAGTGCCCTCAACCGCCAGGGCATCACCGAGAACGCCCGCCGCGTCAAGGAACTCGAGCGAGAGGTGGCCGAGCTCAAAGCCCTCGTCGCAAAGCTCATGGACGAACGCTAAGAACGCAAGCGACACAAATCGGCATCGGCATCAACGCAAAAGGCGCACCAGGGAATTCATCCCCGGCGCGCCTTCTTTTCGATGTGACAAAGAGGCTGCCCCCTTGCCACCTTAGGCGAACTGGCTCAGATAGAGGTCGGCGTAGGCACCCTCGGCTGCGAGCAGCTCCTTATGCGTGCCCTGCTCGATAATGTTGCCGTGGTCCATGACCAAGATCAGGTCGGCATCCACAATCGTCGACAGCCGGTGCGCGATCACAAAGCTCGTGCGCCCGCGCATGAGCGCGTCCATGGCACGACCGATGGCAAGCTCGGTACGCGTATCCACGCTTGAGGTCGCCTCGTCCAGGATGAGAATCGCCGGGTTGTTGAGCAGCACGCGCGCGATGGTCAGCAGCTGACGCTGACCCTGGCTAATGCTCTCGGCATCGTTGGCCACCCGCGTGTCGTAGCCCTGCGGCATGGTACGTACAAAGAAATCGACCTGCGCGGCACGGGCGGCGGCCACGACCTCCTCGCGCGTCGCCTCGGGACAGCCATAGGCGATGTTCTCGGCAATGGTGCCATCGAACAGCCAGGCGTCCTGCAGCACCATGCCAAACTGTTGGCGCAGCTCGCCGCGGTCCATACGGCTCGTGTCCACGCCGTCGAGCGTAATGCGGCCGCCGTCGATCTCGTAAAAGCGCATGAGCAGGTTGATGAGCGTGGTCTTACCCGCACCCGTGGTTCCCACCACCGCAATCTTCTGACCCGGCTCGGCGGTAAACGACACGTCGCGCATAAGCGGCTTGTCGGGCGAATAGCCAAAGCGCACGTGCTCAAAAGCGACACGGCCCTCAACGCGACCCGGCAGCTTGGCGGCCTCGCCCGGCTGCGGATCCGCCTCCATCTCGGGTTCATCGAGCAGGTCGAACACGCGCTCCGCGCTCGCCAGCGCGCTCTGCAGCGAGTTGAAGGTAAACGACAGCTGCGTCATGGGCTCGGATGCCTCGTAGATAAACTGGAAAAACGCCTGGAACACACCGACGGTCATGTGGCCGGCAACCAGCATGCTGCAGCCCACAATCGCAATCACGATCTGTGCCAGGCGGCCGATAAAGCGCACCGCGGGGCCGACGGCGTTAATCATAAAGTCGGCCTTGGCACTCACGCGCGCTAGCTCGCTCGAGGCCTGGTGCACCTCGGCAGAACTCTGACGCTCGCGGTTAAACGCGCGAATCACCAGACGGCCCGAGTAGCCTTCCTCGACCGCACTCGTAATCTTGGACACCCACTCCTGACGCTCACCGGTTACGTCATGCGTGCGGCGCGAGACCACCTTGGTCACTAGCAGCGACAACGCCGTAAAGAACAAAAAGACCAGCGTGAGTGGCACACTGAACACAAACATCACGCTCACAGCGCCCACTACCGTACCAATCGACACCAGCAGCTGCAGCAATCCGCGCTGCATGCTCTCGGACATCTTGTCCAGGTCGTTGGTCGCGCGGCTAACGACCTCGCCAGGACGATGCGCGTCAAAATAGGCGAGCGGCAGACGGTTGAGCTTTTGGGCGATGCGGTTACGCAGACGCAGGTTGAGGCGTTCGGCCACGCTCGACATCAAAAAACTCTGGAGCGCGTAGAACGAAGCAGCGGCCGTCCAGATCATAAAGTAGATGAAGATGGTCCTGCCGCAGTTTTCCCAGGTGATGTTGAAGGTGATGTCGTTGGCAAACGCCACCTGAATGTGACCCCACAGCTCATCAATCACGCGGGCGCTATATGCCGGCGCAGCGGTGTTAAAGATGGCATAGAACACAATGCTCGCGAACACGATATAGAAGCGCCAATGGTCGCCGGCAGCCTCGCTCCACAGGCGGCGCACCGTCGCCCAGGTATCCCGAGGCGTCTCGTCCTCGTCTTCATCGTCCACATCGCGCATGCGCTCCGCCTCTGCTCGGGCGCGCTCATCCTCCGCGCGCTCATTTTCTTCATAGAGCGCCTGGCGGCGAGCCTCGCGCTCGGCTGCAGCCTTGGCGGCGTCATCCAGTTCGGGTGCCACGGCAGCCGTTTCCTCGACCAGCCCCGCGGCAACGGCGTCATCAACGCCGCCCTGCTTCTTGAGCTCCTCGGTCATGCTACTCACCTCCCTTCATCTGCGATTCCGCGATGGCGCGGTACACCTCGCAGGTTTCCATAAGCTCGCCATGCGTGCCCAAGCCCACAACCTCGCCATCCTTGAGCACGACAATCTGGTCGGCGTGCAGAATCGTCGAGATGCGCTGCGCGATGATGAGCACCGCAGCGTCACGCGTCTCGTCTTGCAATGCATGGCGCAGGGCCGCATCGGTCTTAAAGTCCAGGGCCGAAAAACTGTCATCGAAGATGTACAAATCGGCCTGCTTCATGAGCGCGCGAGCAATGGCCAGACGTTGGCGCTGGCCGCCCGAAAAGTTCGTGCCGCCCTGCGCCACCGGGGTATCGAGCCCCTGCGGCTGATCGAGCACAAAGGTGCTCTGGGCAACCTGCAGCGCATGAAGCATGTCCGCCTCGGTCGCGTCCTCGTTGCCAAAGCGCAGATTACTTGCCACGGTGCCCGAGAACAGCCATGCTTTTTGCGGCACATAGGCAATGCGCCCGCGAATCTCGCCTTGCGAAAGCTCGCGCAGGTCGACGCCGTCCAGGCGAATGGCGCCCTTGGTGGCATCGTGGAAGCGCAGCAGAAGCTTGGCCACCGTCGACTTGCCCGAACCCGTCGAGCCGACGATTGCGGTCGTCTGACCGCGACGACAAGTAAAGTTCAAATTGCACAGCGTGTCCTCGTCGGCGTCGTCAAAGCGAAACGACATATGATCGAACACGGCGACCGCATCGGCCCCGTCCTTTGAGTCGGACGCGGCCGCATCAAGCGTGCGCTCGCCATCGACGATGCTCGGCTCAATCTCCAACACCTGCTGCGCACGGTTCAGGCACGCGGCAGCACGCGGAAGCGTCAGCACCACCATCTGGGCCATCATCACAAAGAACAGGATCAGAATTGCATACTCCAGCACCGCCGAGATACTCGCAATCTGCATGGCGTGGGCGCCTACGCGGTTGCCGCCCACCCACAGCACCGCCACCTCGGCGATGTTCATCAAAAAGAAGCTTGAGCTGTCGAGGCCCACAAACAGGTGGTTAACCTTGATGGCGTTGGCTGCGTAATCGCTAAATACCTCGTCCAGGCGCTGCTCCTCGTGGCGCTCCTTATTGAAAGCACGGATGACGCGCACGCCCACGATGTTTTCGCGCAGCACCACGTTCATGCGGTCGATAAAGCTCTGCAAGCGCATAAAGATCGGAGCCGCGTTGGCAACCGTAAAGACCGCCGTCACCAGCACAATTGCAACGACTACGCCCAGAAGCGTGCCCATGGCAGGATCGATAAACCAGGCGAAGATGATGCCCGCCACCGCCAGGAACGGCACCGGCAGCACCAGCTGAATCGTCTGCAGAATCGCCTGCTGAATCACGTTGATGTCGTTGAGCGAGCGCGTGATCATCGATCCGGTGCCAAAGCGCTCAAAATCGCTGGCCGCGAGCTCGAGCGATTTGTCGTACACGGCATTGCGGATATCGCAAGCCACGTTGGCGGCCAGGCGCGCCGAAAGATAGCAGCCCAGCACCGTGCCGCCGCTAGCCATGCTGGTCGCGATAAACATGTATAGGCCGTTGCGTAAAATGTAGTCGACATCGCCCGTGGTAATACCGGTGTTGACCATGTTCGCCAGCATCGTGGGAACCAGCAGCGTACCGACGTTATCCACCAGCAGCACCAGCAGCGTCACTGCGACAAGCCCTCGATAGGGCTTCAAAAACCTCATTAGCAGTCGCACGACTCCCCCTCACCTTGATTCTCGGCTTGGCTCTCGGCAGCGATATGCTGCTTAAATGTCTCGCACTCCTCGCCGAGCACCTGAGAGAATTTGCCGATCAAGCGCATAATCTCGCGCTGCTCACACGGCTCAAGCGCGCCAAAGGCTCGCTGCTCGGCCTTGAGTGCCGGCAGCGCATAACGCTCGGCAAATCGCCTGCCCTCTTCGGTCAGGCTCACAACTTTGTTCTTACGGCTGCCTTCGGCAAACCCCAACGTTGCGAAGCCCCGCGCCGTCAAGGTTTTAATTGCCGAGTTGATGGTCTGCTTGCTGTAGAACCATTCGCTTGTCAGACGGCTTACGGCAATACTGCCGCCCGTCGTGCTGGTATCGACGAGCATCCAGTAAGCGCAGTCCGAAAGGCCGCAGGCGCGCGAGAACTCCGAATAGATATGGTCGAGTCCATTGAGCAACCGGTCGAAGTCGACCAGCGTAACCGCACTATTCATCTATCCCACCATTCAATTGTCCGATTTTTGACCAATTTTATGTCTCTAGATTAGTCCGAGTTTTGACTATCGTCAACAGGCTCTCCGCACATGCTTGCACTTTTATGACCTATCGACAGAAAAAGACCGCCGGCGCGGGGGCAGCGCCAGCGGTCACGTGAAAATCGGGTTTTATTGCCTGTTAAGCGGCGACGGCCTCATAGACCGTAGCGCCCGAGAAGCTGTCATGCAGGCTCTTGCCGGCAATCCACGGCAGCTCGACGACCTCGCAGACCGTGTTGACCAGCTCGGAGCAGTCAGTAAAGTGGCCCTTGTCGTTGAGGGCCTCGCAATCCTGAACACGCCAATAGCCATCGGTGTGCGTGATGTAGTACTCGTGATCGTTGATCGACACGAAAGCGCGCGTCTTGGAACGCAGCAGCTTCAGAAATCCTTCGAAATCGGTCTCGACGACATCTCCAGCCTGGAACATGATGTTACCTCCTGGCCCGGCGCCACCACGGCGCATTGATAAACGTTGGTACTCCTTTAGTAAAACCTTTATCAGAGGTTATGCGTTCGTCATTTAGGCAAGTGGTAAAAAACCGCAGGGTAGACGGGATAAAACGTTTAACCATCCCATTGGTTTGTCACATTCTGAAGGTACTTTTATGCAAACCTACTTTCCCAATTGGAATCTATCCTTTTGGCTCGGCAATTGACCGTCTATCGTTTGAGCCCGACGGGTATGAACGGGGCATCTGCAACGCCACCGCAAGGAGATACCATGGAGACTATCGAAGCACTCATTCACCGCCGCAGCTGCCGCAACTACAGCGATCGTCCCGTCGAGGCCGAAAAGCTTGCACGTATTATCGAAGCCGGCCAATATGCACCGAGCGGCATGGGCCGCCAGCCGGTGACGTTTGTCGCCGTCACCGACCCCGCGACCGTCGAGCGTCTCTCACAGCTCAACGCCCAGGTCATGGGCAGCAACGGCGATCCCTTCTACGGTGCCAAAACCGTTGTGGTGGTATTGGTTGACCGCAGCGTGCCCACGCATCTGGAAGACGGCTCGCTCGCCATGGGCAACCTGCTCAATGCTGCCTATGCGCTGGGCGTCGATTCGTGCTGGATTCATCGCGCCCACGAGGTTTTCGATTCGCCCGAGGGCCTGGAGCTGCTGGCCAGCTGGGGCCTGCCCGCCGACGGCAGCCTGCGCGGTGTCGGTAACTGCATTCTTGGCTACGCCGAGGACACGCTACCCGAGGCAAAGCCGCGCCGCGACAACATCATCTACGTAAGGTAACCCAGGAGCGTCAGCGGGGGTGGCTAATTTGGGACGGGGCTATTTTAGCTGCCCCACTCGCAACTTATCCCGCCGATGGAGTTGTTGCCGTTTCATTTGCTTGGGCCGTTTCGGCGTCGTCGCCTTGCTTGTCTTCGTCCTTTTGAGCATCGGCGATGGTGGAGGCCGCCGCAACGATGCCGCGCTGGGGTGCGACGCCCGTCTGGGTCTGAGCGCCCTCGACAACTTCTGTGCCTGCATGCGCGAGCTCGGGCGATTTAAACACTGCGTCCAAGTTGGCGCCACCGCCGGCGTAGCCGAGCGCGGCGAGTGCGATGACGATCACTGCAACGACGGCCACGATCGGCACATAACGATGCCAACCAGCCGGGTTGAGCCCGCTGCGGCGAGCCGCCCCGCGACTGATGTAACCAAGCGTGCCGTCGTGCTTGAGCTTTGAGCCCACCACGCGTTTGCGGCCCCACAGCGAGGACTCTGCCTGCATTGCCAAGCGGGCGCTTGCCGAAGGATAGCCGTATTTAGTGCGCTTGAACGAGCCATCAAACCCCGAGGCGTGTTTACCCCACGTCACCGATGTTGTGCGTCGGTTGACCGGCGCGGCACTCCGCCTTCTGCGGCTCGGTTTTGAAGTCTCAGCCATATGCCCTCGCACGCCGTAACCAAATCGAAACAATAACGCTTTGGACTGTAGCACACGCGTCGCGCGCGGTCACGGGCGCCTCGCTCAACGGTCATCGTCCTTCAGCAAGCGCCACAGCGTTGTACGGCTTATACCCAGCACCTCTGCCGCACGAGTCCGGTTGCCGTGGAGATGATCTACAACCAGATGCGCGATATCTCGCTCGGTATCGGCCAGCGGTCGCAGGATATACAGGTCACTTTCGAGCGTCGGGGCGCCAAAGGTTGCGGTCTTAATCACGTCCTCTTGGGCGAGCACTTCCTCCGCCACAGCGCGGCCCACCGTGCCCGCCCCCACCAATATATACAGTCGTTCCGAGACCTCGCGGAGCTGCAGATAATTGCGCGGCCAGCGGTAAGCATCGAGCGTCTTCGTCGCCGCGGCAGACAGCGTGGGCGCTGCCGTCCCAAATGCATCAGCGAGATATTCCAAATAGCGCGCGACCTTCGTCGACGCGGCTCCCTGCTCGGCGATTGCCGGCGCCACGCTCACCGCACAGGCGAAGCGCTCGGTCACAAAGGCGGCTTGATCACTTTCGCTGCCGCCCGGCATGTCATTCGCCGTCAGCACCACATGGCAGCGCGTCGCCAACGCGGTGTCGGCCATCGTGGAAACGAGCTCGCGGAGGCGCTGGGGGCCAACCGCATTCCAGCCCTCAATGCAAAGTGTCAGCCCCGTTTGGAACAGCGGCGATTCGGAGCTTTTGAGCACATGGCGCCAACCGCGATCGGTGAGTTCATCGAGCGCGACGGAAACAAAGGGTTGATCGACAAAAGGGCCAGCCAGATAGAGGCGCTTGGCAATCTCGACCTGACCCGCGCCAAGCTCGCCCTCGAGCATAAGGGGCACGCCGCGCGCGTAGCTCTCGGCAACCGGCGCAGCCACCGAGGCCGCCCCCTCAACGATGCCGTACGCACTCGATTCGTAGCGGGCCTCAACTTCGTCGGCGTTGAGCCACTCGATGCCCGCATGCGCCGCGGCGCCGCGCACCTCGCGGACCACGACGACCCAAAGGCCCCCGCCCTCTTTTTCGGTGGGGCGAACGGTCAGGCTCAGGCGCGTACCCGCACGCCCCATAACAAGGCGCGCACCGTCTCCTATACGGTCGAGGCGTTCGGCAACAAAAGCCGCCACATCCCGCTCAAGCGCCGTGTCATTCATGGTCGAGATCGCGACGTCCCCACGCGCATCGATTGCCAATGCCGAGGCCCCGGCAGCAGCCAGGGCCCCAGTCAAGATGTTCAGCTTGGCATCGCTATCCATGATTTGCCCCTGTCCGCAGCGACGTGCAACCGCCGACGGTCACACGACCGAGTGTTTCAAAATTGAACGATATTGCTCACCAAACACTATAGGGCAGAAAGCGCCGTCCTGCGAGTATAGATGTTGCCCCGCATCGCCATCCTGGCGGGGCGATAAGAGCTCTTCGGGACTTATAAACCTGCGGACAAGCCATACCCGCAAGAGCTCCTATCGCTCCACCGCGAGGATGCGCTCACCAGCAACCAGCACGCGAATAAGCTACTTCTCTACCAGATTCCCAGCACGTGCTGCATTCCCAAGCTCATGCACGCAATGCCAATCCAGCAGCAAAAGCCCAACGCGATGGGCTTGCCGCCCTTTTTGACCAGCTCGACGATATCGGTATTAAAACCAATAGCCGCCATGGCCATCACAATAAAGAACTTCGACAGCTCCTTGATGGGCGCCGTAATGGATGCAGGAAGCTGAAGCACCGTAGTGATCACGCTCGCCAGCACAAAGAACAGCACGAACATGGGAAACGCGCGTTTAAGCGAGAACGTGCTTTTGGCGTCACCGCCGGCCTTGCGCGCCAGATGCATCTGCCAGCATGCGAGGACCAACGTGATGGGGATAATGGCCAGCGTTCTGGTGAGCTTGACCACCGTGGCGCTCTCGAGCACATTGGCGCCGGGATGCATGCTGTCCCAGGCGCTCGCCGCAGCCGTTACGGACGAGGTGTCGTTGATGGCGGTGCCGGCAAACAGGCCAAAGCCCTCGTTGGTCAGCCCGAGCATGCCGCCGAGCGTCGGAAACACGAGCGCCGCGATAACGTTAAACAGGAAGATGACCGAAATAGCCTGGGCAATCTCGCGATCGTCGGCATCGATGACGGGTGCGGTCGCGGCGATGGCCGAACCGCCGCAAATCGACGAACCCACACCCACAAGCGTCGCGATCTTACCCGGCACGTTCATAACGCGGCAGAGCACAAAGGCGATGACAAGCGAGGTCGAGATTGTCGCCACGATAATCGGCAGCGACTGGGCACCCTTGGACAGAATCTGGGAGAGGTTCATGCCAAAGCCAAGCAGGATAACCGCGTACTGCAAGACTTTTTTGGACGTATAGGCAACGCCGGCGGCGAGCTGTTCGCGACGTTTCTTGGGAAAGACGAGCGCCAGGACCATGCCAAAGAGAATGGCAAACACCGGCCCGCCGACCACCTCAACCTGTTTGCCGAGCAACGTCGCGGGAATGGCGATGATCAGGCAGAACAAGACGCCTTTCCAGCGCTCGCGTACGATATTTGCCAGTTGCATATGGGATTCCTTCTTTCTATTTCACGTTTGCGACGGCTTATGATACGGCAACATTGAGCGCAGCCTTGCGCAAACACAGACTAAGATGCCGCAATAGTTCTCAGGCAACAGCCGAATTACCCACCGCGGAGAGCTGATTCGCGGCATAATTAACAACTGACATATGAGTTTGATAGAACAGTTGCGAGGCGCTATGGAAGAATCGATGCACGTCGGCGAGCAGGAAACGAGCCTACAGGACCAGTCCTACCACACCATTCGACGCAAAATCGTCTACCTGGACTACAAGCCGGGCGAAAAGCTGGGCGTCAAGCGGCTTTGCGATGACCTGGACATGGGTCGCACGCCCGTGCGCGAGGCTTTGGTTCGCTTGGCGCAGGAAGGCCTGGTGCGCACCGTGCCCCAGAGCGGCACCTACGTCTCACCCATCAACCTCACCCTTGCCGAGAGCGCCTGTTACATCCGCGAGCATCTGGAAAAGCAGGTGATTGTGGAGTGCTGTGCGCGCGCCACGTCGGCTGGCATCGAGCAGCTCGACCGCGCCATCGCGCTGCAGGAAAAGGCCATGGCCGAAGAGGATCGCATCGGCTTCTTTTTGAGCGACAACCTCATGCATCACATGATTTTTAGCATCGCATGTCGCAGCACCGTGTGGTCGTGGCTCGAAGAGACCAATGCCGACCTGGAGCGCTTCCGCTGGCTGCGCGCTGCCACGCAGGTTCTCGACAATCAGGACATCGTGAACGAGCACAAGCAGATTCGCCGCGCTATCGCCGGTCGCGACCCCATCGAAGCGAGCTTTTTGGTCAGCAAGCACCTGCACATGATGTTCCGCAACCAAACCGAGGTTCTGGACCAGTTCCCCGAGTACTTCGAGACCAGCAAGCTCCGCTAACCTGCCAAAAAGGGACAGGTTCATTTTGGCAGGTTTTATCTGGTCAAATGAAACAAGGCCCGACTCCGCCACAACGGAGCCGGGCCTTAGTTGTTAGAACGACGGAACTCGATTACTCGACAGTAACGCTTTTCGCCAGGTTGCGAGGTTGGTCAACGTCGCAACCGCGCAGGATGGCCACCTCGCGGGCGAGCAGCTGCAGCGGAACGCTCGCCGTGATGGGGCTGAACACGTCGCGGACTGCCGGCACGCGGATGATGCAGTCGGCGATCTTGCTGATCTCCTCGTCGCCCTCGGTGGCAACGACGATGACCTTGGCGCCGCGTGCCTTGCACTCCATAAGGTTCGACACGGTCTTGTCGTAGGTGGCGCTCTTGGTGGCCACGGCGATGACGGGGAAGCCCGGGTCGATCAGGGCAATGGGGCCGTGCTTCATCTCGCCGGCGGCGTAGGCCTCGGCGTGCAGGTAGCTGACCTCTTTGAGCTTGAGCGCGCCCTCGTAGGAAATAGCGGCACCCATGCCGCGACCCACGAACAGTGCGGACTGCGCGTCCTTGCACAGCAGGGCGGCCTCATGAACGGCCTCGGTTTGGGTATCCAAAATCCACTGGATCTGCTCGGCCGTATCGGAAAGCTCACGGAACAGCATGCGCGCCTGCTTGGTGGTCAAGCGGTACTTGACCTGCGCCAGCAGCAGAGCCAAAAGCGTGAGGCTCACAACCTGGCCGATAAAGCTCTTGGTCGAAGCGACCGCGATCTCCTTGTTGGCCTTGGTGTAGATGACGCCGTCGCTCTCACGCGCCACGGGGCTGCCCACCACGTTGGTGATGCCGAAGACCTTGGCACCCTTGATGCGTGCGTCGCGAATGGCGGCAAGGGTATCGGCCGTCTCGCCCGACTGGGACACGGCAACGACAAGCGTCGTCGGCGTAATGATGGGATTGCGATAGCGGAACTCGCTGGCTGCCTCAACCTCAGTGGGGATGCGAGCCCAGCCCTCAATGAGATTCTTAGCAATGAGGCCAGCGTGATAGCTGGTGCCGCAAGCGATCACGTAGACGCGGTCGATGTCGTTGAGTTCCTCGAGCGAAAGGCCCAGCTCGTCGATGTCGAGCTCGCCGGCCGGCGTCATACGACCGACCAGCGTGCCGCGCACGACGCGCGGCTGCTCGTGGATTTCCTTGAGCATAAAGTCGGGATAACCGCCCTTTTCTGCCATGTCCAGGTCCCAGTCGATGTGGGTGACCTTGGGCTCGATAACGTTGCCGGCCTCGTCGGTGTACTCGACGCCTGCGGGCGTAAGCTTGGCAAACTGACCGTCCTCGAGCACCACGACATCGCGGGTGGCGTCGATGAGCGCGATGACATCGGAGGCAACATAGGCGCCGGTCTCGCCCGCGCCGACCACGATCGGGGAATCCTTGCGGGCCACGGCGATCACGCCGGGCTCGTCAGCGCACACGGCGGCCAGACCATAGGCACCGACCACGTGGGTGCACGCCTCGCGCACGGAGGCCATCAGGTCGTGCGTCTCGGCATAAGCCTCTTCGATCAGATGCGCGAAGACCTCGGTATCGGTCTCGCTCTTAAAGTGGTGGCCGCGACCCTCCAGCTCTTCGCGCAGCTCGGCGAAGTTCTCGATGATGCCGTTGTGGACGATGGCGATACGACCGTCGCAGCTGGTGTGGGGGTGAGCGTTAACGACGGAGGGCTTGCCGTGGGTGGCCCAACGGGTGTGGCCGATACCGCAGGTAGCGTCGCTGTCGATGCTGGAAAGCTCGCTCTCCAAGCCCGCGACCTTGCCCACGCGGCGGATGACATCGAGGTGCGCCGCGGCGCCCTCGCCCACCTCGAGCGCGACGCCCGAGGAGTCATAGCCGCGATACTCCATACGCTTGAGGCCCGTGACCAGGATGTTCTTTGCAATATCAGAGCCGGTGTAGCCGACAATTCCGCACATAGGATAAATCCCTTCGTCCGCTTGACTGCAAAACGTCCACGCACAGGGGGCGCTGAGACGCATAACGTTCGAGTATTGTACTCACGCAAACGCAAGCTGATATACCAGAAGTGGTATCTCAACTTAGATACCACCCGATGCACACACGTCCAGCCGGTCCAAACCACCACAATGGGGACAGGCACCTTCGTGGTGGTCGCGCTGGCAACGGCGTTTCCCCAGATAAAACCTGCCAAAAGAAACCTATCCCTTTTTGGTAGGTTTAGGATGCTACAATCTGGCTTGTACTTGAAACGCATCAAAGGGGCCGCTATGGCAAAGGTAAAAATCAGCGACGTCGCGCGCGAGGCCGGGGTTTCGTTGGGCACGGTTTCCAACGCGCTCAACCACCCCGAAAAGCTGCGCCCCGAGACCCTCAAGCTCATCAACGAGACCATCAATCGCCTTGGCTACCTGCCCAACCAAAGCGCTCGTCAGCTCGCGGGCGGCGCCACCAAGTCCTTTGGCCTGGTGCTCCCCCGTCTCGATCACGGCTTTTCGCTCCAAATCGCCAGCGGCGCCCACAACGAGGCCCGCAAGCACGGCTACGACTTGCTCATCGCCAACGCCGATAACGACGATATTCTCGAAGACCATTACCTGCGCTATTTTATGGGCACGCAGATGTCCGGCGTCATGGTTCAGCCCATGGCGTCCCCCGACTGGCATCCGGCCATGACTAAAATGCCCGTGCCGATTGTCCACCTGGACATCCATTGCTCCGCGCCCGGCTACTACGTAGCGGCCGACAACGAGGCGCAGGGGCGCATTATCGCCGAGCTCGCCATCGCCCGCGGCGCACGCCATATCACCGTTGTGGGCAGAGCGGCATTCATGCAGCTCACCCTGCGCGTACTTGGCATTCACAAGGCTCTCGCCCCGCATCCCGATATCAAAATTGAAGTCATTGACGCCGGCGAGTGGAACACGGCGGCCGACGGCTACGGCATCGGTGCCCAAATCGCCGAGCGCCCCGCGGACGAACGTCCCGATTTTGTCGTCGGCCTGACCGACGTGCTGGCCTCGGGCGTTATCTCGGCATTGGTCGACAAAGGCATCTCCGTCCCCGAGCAGGTTCGCGTGGCCGGATGCGACGGCAACCCGCTCGCTTGGAGCGGATCGGTCCCGCTCACTACGGTAGCGCCCCCGGGCTACGAGATTGGCCGCAAGGGCGTTCAATTGCTCATGGAGCAAATCGAGAACAAGGTCCCGACAAAGACCAAGCACGTCCACATCGGCTCTGCCGCGCGCACCGTCACCGCGGTCACGGCCATCGAGGACATCAACCGCCAAGAACTCGTGCGGCCGTTCCTGCTGGAACGCGCCAGCACCCAGGCAAGCAGCCAGACCGACGCCACGGCCATCAACCTCGGTGCGTATCTATAGCACGCCCGCAAGTATGCTAAGTCGCCGCTTAAGCAAAAGGGGCCCGACCATTGCCGGACCCCTTTTGCTTAAGCGCAAACGTGAGCAATCGCTCGTTTCAACGCCGCAATTTTCTAGCGCACAGCCTTGATTGCCGCCGCCAGGTCGAACAACGTATCGAGCACGGCCTCGCAGCCATCCACCACGTCCTGCGGCAGCGGCACGATATCGGGGACGGCGAAGACATGGCATCCGGCCGTGATGCCCGAGACGCAGCCGTTGCGCGAATCCTCGACCACGGCACATTCCTCGGGAGCAAAGCCCGCGCGCTCGCAGGCGAGCAGATACATCTCGGGATCGGGCTTGCCGTGCACGACGTCCTCGCCACACGTTACCGTTTCAAACTTGTCAAAAAGACCGACCATCTTAAGGTTGCGCTCGGCCGTAACGAGGCGCGACGACGTCGCTAGACCCACGTGATAGCCCGCAGTCAGCAGCTCGTCTAGGCACTCGGCAGCGCCGGCCTTAAGCTCCAGATCGGTCTTGACCATCTCGTCGCGAATCTCCTTGTGGCGGACATAGATCGCCTCGGCGGTCTCGTGGCTGCCGTAATGCTTATCGAGGATGTCCATGACATCGGGTAGCGGGCGACCGATAAACTGATGGATCAGCGCATCATCAATCGCGAGCCCCAGCTCAGCGGCGCCCGCCCTCCATGCCTTAATGCCCAAACGCTCGGTATCGACCAGCGTTCCATCCATGTCAAAAATAACAGCCTTGATCATATCGATCCCCCATCGACTCTCGCTGTCGCGTTGCTGCAACTCTACCGCATTTGGCAACTTGTATATAACGTATATACCATACTGCACTTTCGTTACACAGATAGAAGTCTTATGGCAAGTAACGCATTAGGATTATAGTTTTCAATCGAGTACTCAACGATAAGGAACGTTTCATGATTTTAGACACCGCGGCACCCGCAGAGGAGCTTCAAGACAAGCTATCGGCGCTCGAGCAGCTGCTTTTGGCATACGGGCGCGTGGCTATCGGGTTTTCCGGCGGCGTTGACAGCAGCTTTTTGGCCGCCGTATGCGCCCGCATCATGCCTACCAATACCCTCCTCGTTCACCTCACCACGCCGCTCATCGGCACGCCCGAACAGACTTCGTTTGAGCAGTCCGTTGACGGACAGGCCAATGAAGGACCGCATTTTAAGCTCCCCGTGCTCAATCTTTCGGTGGATCAGCTGCAGCTCCCCCAAGTAGCCTGCAACGATGCCAATCGCTGCTACCACTGCAAGCACGCCGGCTTTACCGCCATCGTCAACCACGCCAAGTCGCTCGGTTTTCCCACTGTCATCGATGGCAGCAATGCAAGCGATCGCGGTGACTACCGCCCCGGCATGCGTGCGGCAGAAGAGCTCGGCGTACGCTCCCCTCTTATGGAGGTCGGCTTTACCAAGGACGAAGAGCGCGAGCTGCTGCGTGCATGGGGCTACCCCGTTTGGAACCTGCCGGCGGGAGCCTGTCTTGCCACGCGCGTTCCCACGGGCGAGAAGCTTACGCGCGAGAAGGTCTCCCTGATTCGCGCCTGCGAGGATTACCTGCACGATCTTGATCTGGCACAGGTACGCGCGCGCTTGGTCGGCGGCCGCATGCATATCGAGGCCGCACCCGCAGATGTTGCCAAGATTGCCACCCTCGGCGGTGCCGCCGTCGACGACAAGGGCAAGACCCCGCTGCCCGCCGTTATCGAGTCCGCGCTGCGCGAGCTGGGCTGCGACCATATCTCCCCCGAGGTCACCCCCTACATTCACGGCAACATGAACCTTTAGGTTACGCCGTTTTACAAACGGCGTAACTGCTCGGCGCTGCGCGGGCCCCGGGCACGGCAATCTGACGTTCAACTTCACGGGCGCGACCAAAAGGTCAGCGCCCGCTTGTTTCACGTCACCTTACCGCACCCGGAGCCCGCTCGCTCGCATATGCTCAACCTGGACTGCGTTAACTGACCTACCAAAAAGGGACAGGTTTATTTTGGCAGGTTTTACCTGGGGAAATATCGCAAGACAATCGCCCCTCTAGCTTCGAGAGACGCTAGAGGGGCGACCCGGCTGCATCTACTTCTTCCGATATCGGCGATTGCGGCTCGTCGATGAACCCATTACCTCGATGAGTCCTTTATCTGCCATTTTTGGCAGATGGTAGCGGACAGACGAAATTCTGACCCCCGATGCAACCGCTATTTCTCGCGCCGTCATATCCACTTCGGCGCTGAGAGCCTCCAGGATCCTATCCGCCGTCGAAGCTGACGATTCTCTGTTCATATCGATAATTTCAAACGTGTCCTTGCCGCATTTTGACAGGACATGTTTATCCACAAGGTCCCCGCAGATCAGGCGAATGTCATCCGAATCCCACTTCAGGGCCTCTCGTATTTTTTGAACATCGCATACGCACCCATGCTCCCGCATAAACATGAGCAGTGTCTCCTCGCGATCCGTCAGCTCGGTGCCCACATGGCTCTGAATCCACGTGCGGTTTTCAGCAAGCTCCGCCCCGTGCCGGGAAAGCAGCACCGTAAACGAATCGGCCTTAACGATAAATTTCGGCCTGCCAAGCGAACGAGACTCCATCTCGCGAATCATAGCCGGGATACCAGATCCCTGGCTTTCCGCAACGGCCCCCTCGGCATGCTCTAACGGCGTCGCCCCCATTAGGCTCATGAGCTTTGGGTTTCGGCAGCGCGATTCCCCGTCTGCAAGATTGTCCACCGTCTTTCCGCCCCAAAGCCCGCCAGGGTTTTTGATCTCTATTCTGTCTGGATAGATATCGACGCTCACGGCCTGCCCCACAAACATGGGCGAATATTCTCGATGGATGCAGGCATTTGCCAAGGCCTCGCGCAAAACCTCCTGGGGAACTTCCCAATCATCCCTTCTGCCAGCGCCTTGCACTATCGCCGCTTTGCGCAAGTTTCGTCCAATCGCGGCAAGGGCATCTTCGATGCAAGCCGGAATCGGGCCATCGCACAACTGGCGGTCAATAAACCGGGGTTGCCCGGGTGCAGATTTTTCCACATCGGAATGAACGGCGACATCGATCATCAGTTTGGGATAGAACTGCTGGGGGTAAATTCCCGCCGACAGAAGCCCCGCGAGCTTCACGGCACCATCCTTTGTAGTGATATTGAGTCTGACCAGCTGCTTTTCCAGCGTATCGGCCCCGCGCAAAACGCGCGGGGTCTGCAGCCGGCGATTTGCGATAATAGACCGCACGACATCTGGATCCAAATCCTCGACTGTTGCCTCCGAAACCACCGTGCCGTCTGCATCGCTCGGAAGCAACGCGCTCTGCAGCTCATATAGCTCAGCGGGTGACATCTTGATATCTTTATCATCCACGCGCTTGTAGCTACCGTTCTGCACGCCGCGCGCGCCGATATAGCAAGGCTTCGCTTTAAGCTCAAGTTCAAAGATGCGCACCAGAAGCACCTGGAGCCCGTCGACCTCGCCTCGATCAAGCTCGTACCGCGGCGCATGGGTCACCACTGCCGCTGAGCCTCCGTCTCCGATACCCGAAACAAACTGATCGCGCACCCTATCGATAGCAAAGTTAGCCGAAGGAACAAATCCTTCGGCTTCGTTCAGGCCCAAAATAATGAGCCCACCCGCAGTGTTCGCAAAAGCGCTCACTGTCTCCCATACGTCTGCGCTCAATTTATTCGTGCAGGCTTTAACTTCTACCGATGCGTCATCAGTCCCTCGCCTGCGAAGGCGCTCAACGATAAGGCCAAGGGGTTCATCCAGCAGCATTGACATTCCGTCTCTCTAAAACGATAGA
>JAUMPM010000034.1 GCA_031294825.1 Collinsella sp.
GTGCTGCCTCCCGGCGCATTCCGCAGGGGGAGCGATATTTTGCAGCACGAAGTGCGCAGCAAAATATCGCTCATGCCCGAGGACGCGCCGGGAGGCAGCACCGATTCGGGGCCGGACACACTGATCTACCTGCGCATTTACAAATTCGTAAACTTTTTTGAAAAAAGTGCTTGCACAGTTCTCGAATCATAGGTTATTATCTTCCTCGTTGAACGCGCGGGTCCAACAAAACGAACCGTGAATCAACAACATAGCATGTCGGAGTGGCGGAATTGGCAGACGCGCTAGCTTGAGGTGCTAGTGACCGCTTTTTGGTCATGCGGGTTCAAGTCCCGCCTCCGACACCATCGCATTTGAGAAGCCTCTTCGGAGGCTTTTTTGTTACCGATAGACGGTGGGGTCCACGATGGAAACGCTTGAACGCAACGAGTGGGCAGACGTTGCCCAACTAGTCGAGATCACGAGCGATGCTGTCATTATCTGCGAACTCGACGGAACCATTCTGCATGTGAATAATCGCTTACTTGGCTTGATGTGCGAGGAACGCGCCGATGTCATCGGTGGAGACGTTAAAGACGTCCTGTACTCGTCCGCTTTTGAACGTGCGACGGAACATCGTCTGCCATTTGAAACTGATGGCTCAGAGAACGAACTGATGCTCAAGCTGAGTGATGGCTCTTTTATCCCCGTCTTGGTTCGCGCGGGCTCCGTAACGCCTCCACGCATCTTTGGGCGCCGCGCACCACGTGTCCTAGTGGCGCTTCACAGTATCGAGGAACAGTATTCTCACGACCGTCAACTTAAGCGTGCGTTATCGGAGCTTAGAGTGGCGAACAAGCGTCTCTCTGGCACGCTCTCGGTCATTATGAGCACTGTGGGCTCCGATGAGTTACCCAGCCTGCTTGATACTGTTTTGAACCAGCTTGTAGGAACACTCGATGCTTCGGGTGCCGCTATCTATTTTTCTGAGAGCGGCGGTTTTAAGCTGCGCGGTGTTTCCAAGGAGCTGTACGACAGCTACCTGCCCGAGTTCTTGCCGTATGGCGCTGGTATTCCGACGTATGTTCTTCGGGAGTCGCGTGCCTGTCGCTTGTCGATTCAACAGGACCTTGAGGGCGATAGGGCCGCCTCCGGTATGTTCATGGACCTGGACAATCGTTCTAAGCACCTGTTGCGCGTGCAGGATATGCCTCCGTACCGCAGCGAGATCTGTCTTCCCGTTTTTTACGGTACGCAGATCCTTGGCGTGCTGGAAGTTGGTTGGAAACGCCCTCAGGCACCGCTCGCCTATGACGTTAATGTACTCGAGGTCATTTGCGATTACCTGTCTATCCAGCTGGTCGGCATGGCATCGAGCCTTCGCTCTCGTCGTACGGCCGAGCTTGGCCGCTCGCTCAATTTGCTTCGCGATGAGCTTTTTACCTATCTTGATGATCCGGTCGCCGCTTCGCACGCCGTCTCGTCCGAAATCTGCGCCGTGCTCAATTGCCATTTCTGCCCCGTGGAGTACGATGCGGGCCTCGAAGCCTATGTCATCGATTTTGAGGGCGGCAGTCGCGTGGCGCTACCGGGAGATCCTGAGTCGCTCTTCTTTTCTGTCACGGCGCCAGCAGCGCGCCTGGGGGCAGCCCCCGACGGGTTTGAGACATCGGTGTTGGGCGGGACGAGCGCTGACGACCTCAAGCACGTGCGCCTTACACGTGTGGACGAATCCACGTCTATGGGTGCATGGTTGAGGGCCCACGGCCTACCGTGTCAGGGACTTTATGTCGACTCCGGCATCGAAGCGGGGCGCTACCACTCGGAAGCGGATGGCAAACGAAGCAACGATGCAATCGTTCCCGCTGATATCGCCAAGGGGCCGACGAGGCGCGCTTTGCTGCTCCGCGATGGCAGCCAAGAACCAATTGACGACCTTGAATACGACTACCTGGTGCATCTGGCACATGACTTTGAGCTGATCTATGAAGGCGAATCTCAAAAGCGCGAGGAGCGTCATATCGCTCAGACGCTTCAGATTGGCATGAGAAATTCGCTTGGTGACGTTCCGGGCATTGCAACCGATTCGGTATACCTATCGGCAACGAATTCTGCGTTGGTCGGCGGTGACTTCTATACGCTTGTCCGACTTCCCGACGATTGTGCCGTTATGATTTTGGGCGATGTATCCGGCAAGGGAATCGAGGCGGCTTCGATGTCAGCACTCGTCAAGACAGCGCTGACGGCCTATGCCTGGGAGGGTGCGGGGCCTGCCCGTATGGCTCGCTCGCTCAATAGCATGCTCATGGGCTTTTCGAGGGTCGAGACGTTTGTGACGGCGTTTATCGCCAAGATCGATCTAAAGGCGGGTCGCGCTACCTATTGCTCGGCGGGACATCCTCCCACTATGGTCATTAGGCCGTCGTCGACGCCGCTTGGCGGCGGCGAGACCTGCGGGGGAGAAGTGGAGCTCCTTGGGTGCCAATCGGGCGTGATCGGTGCCTTTGAGAGCATGGTCTACGAGACGGGCGTGTTTACATTCGCTCCTGGTGACATGCTATTTATGTATACCGACGGAACAATCGAAGCACGTGATCGCTCGGGTGCTTTCTTTGGCGAACAACGCCTTCGCGATCTTTTGCTCTCTGTCTCGGGTGAGGGCGTATCGGGGATCTGCGGTAAGGTCTTGGGCGAGCTTGACCGCTATACCGAGTCGGCGCTGAACGATGACATCGCGCTGGTCTCCCTTGAGTTTTTACGAGGTCGATCGTAGGTCACGACGCCTGACGGGCAAAATCCCTACGGTTGAAGAAACGTGTGCATCGAGCGAGCTCTTTTGGGGAACCATGGTCGTATGAATGAGTGGAATGACATAGCGGTTTTGACGCCACCGGGCGATATCGACATCGCCTCGGTGCCCGCACTGCGCCGACGGTTGGATAATTTGATCGACCGGGGCGTGCGTCGTGTTGTCATCAATTGCCAGACCGTGGGCTTTATCGACTCGACGGGCTTGGCGTTTTTGCTTACACGTGCCAGAGAGCTTATGAGGCATGAGGGGCTGCTTTCGCTCGTTAACGCCTCCGATGAGGTCGTTCGCTTTTTGGAAATTGCCCGACTTGTCGACATCCTGCATGTCGCGGGCCCGGCGCGGGAGTCGATTCCCGCCATTCCGGTGGGGGAGTTGCCTCGCTGGAGTAAGAGCGTCGAGGTCCGTCAGGGTATCGAGAATCTTCCATACTACCGACATCGCATCGCCGAACTCCTTGAATCGCTTCCGTTGCGCCGTGACGAGCGCTACGATGTCGCATTGGCGTCGGGGGAGGCGCTGGGTAATGCCTATGACCATGCGGGCGGTATCGGGTGCGTCCTGACGGTTCAAGCCTATGGCGATCGCGTTGTGGTTGAGGTGCTTGATCGAGGTGCCGGCTATTCTATCGATGAAACGAGCGAGCCGGTTGCATCTGAGGAACGCGGCCGTGGTATCAAGCTTATGCGTATGCTCGTCGATAACGTGGAGGTTGCTCGTCGTACGGACGGCGCCGGCACGCGCGTGCAGATGGTGAAGCTGTTTAGCGGAGCGCTGGAATCGTGTGCCTAGCCAATCGCTTTAGCGCGTTTGGCTACTAAGAACATGCGGCAGACAAGTTTTTTGAAAAAAGTACTTGCGTCTTTTGGACAACTCGCGTAAATTAATAACCCGCAAGCGGACATGGCTCAGTTGGTAGAGCACAACCTTGCCAAGGTTGGGGTCGCGGGTTCGAGCCCCGTTGTCCGCTCCATTGCATTTCCGGACCGTTTAGGCGGTCCTTTTTCGGCGAAGTGGCCAAGTGGTAAGGCAGAGGCCTGCAAAGCCTTTACCCCCGGTTCGAATCCGGGCTTCGCCTCCAGGCAACATCCGGGCGCTCCGGCGCCCGTTTTGTTTTACATATGCGGACATGGCTCAGTTGGTAGAGCACAACCTTGCCAAGGTTGGGGTCGCGGGTTCGAGCCCCGTTGTCCGCTCCAACTATCTTACGCGGTTCTAACGAACCGCGTTTTTTATTGACGCTGCGCGAGCCCCGGGCACCCCATCTTGCCCCTCAATCGTCGGTCGCGTACATAAAGTACGCTTCCCTTCTCTTTCGCGGCAACCTGGGGCACCCGGAGCCCGCTCGCTGTCGTGGCCGGGGGAGTGGGTCTTCCGTTCTTTTCACTAATCGGTCGATTCGTCCCGGGTGGCTCGAACCCGGGAGGGAGCGAGCGTTTTGGGTCGCGGCTGTGGCGTTGTTTGCCGCGAATATCCGCTTTGGGCGTATCATCGTGGGCATCTCGCATAACCTCGTTGCAAGGGAGATACGCCCCATGGCTACAGAAAAGTCTTCTTCGCGTTCATGGATGTCCGACGCCGCGATCTATCAGATCTACCCGCGCTCGTTTAAGGATTCGACTGGTTCGGGTCTGGGCGATATCGCGGGCATTACCCAGCAGATGGACTATCTTGAGCAGCTGGGTATCGAGGCTATCTGGCTGAGCCCGTTTTACCCATCGCCTCTTGTCGATGGTGGCTATGATGTGGCGGACTACTGCGATGTCGACCCACGTCTCGGCTCGCTTGACGACTTCGATGACATGATCGCTGCGGCTCACGCGCGCGGCATCAAGGTCATCGTCGACATCGTGCCTAACCATTCATCCAACCAGCACCCCTGGTTCAAAGCCGCTCTTGCCGCCGGCCCCGGATCGCCCGAGCGCGCCCGTTATATCTTTCGCGATGGTCGCGGCGAACATGGCGAGCTGCCTCCCACCAATTGGAATGCCAACTTTGGCGGCCCCGCCTGGACGCGTGTTGCGGACGGTCAGTGGTATCTGCACATGTTTACGCCCGAGCAGCCGGACTTTGACTGGTCGTGCCCCGAGGTTCATGCGTTCTTTTGCGACGTCCTGGCGTTTTGGAGCGATCGAGGCGTCGATGGCTTTCGCATTGATGTGGCGCACGGTCTCGCCAAGGACCTCGACCGCGATGACCTCGACCGGTGGCATCTTGCCGAGGGCGATGACATGGTTGACGACGGCACCCATCCGCTGTGGGACCGCAACGAGGTCCACGAGATCTATCGCGAGTGGCGTCGCGTGTTCGACCGCTATAACCCGCCGCGCAGCGCCGTTGCCGAGGCGTGGGTGCTGCCCGAGCGCCAGTATCTTTACGCGCGCCCCAGCGAGCTTGGCCAGACATTCAACTTTGAGTTCGCCAAGGCCATTTGGACCTATGATGACATGCACGCTGCAATCGAGGAGGGCTTGAAGGCGGCCATCGAATCCGATTCCGCCTCGACCTGGGTACTCTCCAACCATGACGTGCCGCGCGTGGCGACACGCTATGCCCTGCCGCAAATCAAGGCGACGCGCTACCATCAGATTGCGCTCGACTGGCTCTTACGCGACGGGTCGTCTTATGACGAGGACCGTGAACTCGGCGAGCGCCGCGCGCGGGCGGCCCTTTTGCTTGAGCTGGCGCTTCCGGGCTCGGCATACGTGTATCAGGGTGAGGAACTCGGCCTTTTTGAGGTGGCTGACATTCCGTGGGCTGCACTCGAAGATCCCAGTGCGACCAATACGCACGGACCGAAGCTCGAGAAGGGGCGCGACGGCTGTCGTGTGCCCCTGCCGTGGGTGGCGGCGGACGATCCCGCGCATGGCGGATCGTTTGGGTTTTCGCCGGCAGACGCTGATGCGGCGCCCCATCTGCCGCAGCCTGCATGGTTTTCCGATTTCGCTGTCGATAGGGAAGAAGCGGACCCGACATCGATGCTTGCGCTCTATCGTGACGCCCTCTGGCTGCGGCGCAAGCTGCGCGGGCGCGCCAACGATCTTGCGTGGCTCGATCTTGACGGGCGCACTGGCCTTGCGGATGGTGCCGAGGGCACTGAGGGCGGCGTCATCGCCTATCGCCGCGACAACGGCTGGGCGTGTGTGACGAACTTCGGCGCAGCGCCCGTGGAACTGCCGGCGGGCAGGGTCCTGCTCACCTCATCACCGCTTGCAGACGGCAGGCTCACGCAGGACGGCTCTGCCTGGATCATGCTCTCTGAGTTGTAGGGGTCTCTTGCAGCGAGTTTGCGTTTGCCTGCGCCTTCCGTGGTGGCTGATGTCTCCGCGAGGTTCGCGAGGGCGTTGCAAAACTTTTCAAAAAAAGTTCTTGCATAGGATGCGGGCATCACGTAAGATTAATCCTCGTAAGCGGACATGGCTCAGTTGGTAAAACACCACCTTGCCAAGGTTGGGGTCGCGGGTTCGAGACCCGTTGTCCGATCCATTTGGGCGTTTAGCTCAGGGGGAGAGCGCTTCCCTGACACGGAAGAGGTCAGAAGTTCAAATCTTCTAACGCCCACCAAATGTTCGCAGCTCAGAGGCTATGTCCTCTGGGCTGTTTTGTTTTATGCCGCCAAATGGGTCGCCAAATCGCCGGCAAAAGGTACCTCGATTCATGAAAGAGCGGTTCTGAGCGTCTGTTTAGCCTTGTCATCTCAATCGAGTGGGGGTTGACCGTTTGAACATAACCGTGCACCTCGTTGATGTTTCCGCAATCGATCCCGGCGTGACCGTTGATATGGCATCAATCGCGGGACGCTATGCCTTACGTGCCTCCAATGGGGATCTCCCAATTGCGTCTCGGAGGGAAGCTGCAGGCGTGGGTCTGCTGCTTCGCGACGCCCTGGGTGTCTTCGACGACACCCGGCTTGTGCGTTCTGCTTTCGGCAAGATCGAGCTTGCGGATGGGGAGGCCCCCTCTATTTCCATTTCACATGGCGGAAGCGTGGCCGTCCTCGCTGTATCCGATGTTGCTCGGTCGGTCGGAGGACCTATTGGCGTGGATATCGAGGCGATCGATGAGATTGCTCCCGCTGCGGTTTGGCGTATGGCGAACGACGACGAGCGCGCGTGGATTAACGCTGCCCCCAATTTGCAAGAACGCAATCTTCGCCTGAGTCAGACGTGGACGCGCATCGAGGCCATCCTCAAGGCTGAGGGCGTCGGGTTTTCGATTGACCCTCGCAAAGATGGTATGCCCGGCGGATGGAATACTTCGTCGGTGACATACGGTCGCTGCGTCATCTCTTGTGCGGCACGCTCTATGCCTCGTATCGTCGTCAAGGAGCATGCCTTTCGGGTAGCATAGGAGCCAATCGCCAATAGGGGAGGCCGCCATGTCACTGAACGCTCAAAACGATATTGCTTCACGGATCGAGGATGCCGTCTTTGAACTTATGGCGACAACTCCGGTGCAGTCGATTAAGGTGGCCGAGGTACTTCGCCTTGCCCATACATCCAAATCGACGTTCTATCGCTGTTATCACTCTGTCGATGATGTGGTTAAACGTTTTGAAGATGAGCTGCTCCAGAATATGCAGGACATCAATGATGTTGCGCTGGAGGCTCGTTTTGGCGATGCGCAGCTGGACCCTACGCCCACGATGATCAAGCGCATGGAGATCCTCAAGGCTAATCGCTCGAAAGTTTTGGCACTTAACAGCGATAACGGCGATCCCGTGTTTGCTCACAAGGCAACGATCTTTATGCATGACTATTTTCGCAATCGGCTTCGCTCGACATTTTCCGATGAAACGGACCTCGACCTGTATCTAGCCTTTGCGCTTGCGGGCCACCATAACCTCATTCAGTATTGGCTCGAGGCCCGGCCCGACCTTGAGGCGCGCACCGTTGCCGCCGCCCTCAATCGCATGTTCTACGCACCACTCTTTGTCGACGATGCCTCGCGTCATTGGCACCCACGTATTCCCGATTTTGAAAAGCCAGTCGCGTGAGCGGTCGATATTTGGGGATAAACGGTTGTATTCAGGGCGAATTTTAGATATCTCTGATCATTAGCTCAAATAATACGAGTTCGTTTATCTGCTATTTGGAACGCCTAGCCCCGATGTGTCCCATATGATGGGACACATCGGGGCTATTTGTCTCACGTGTCACGTTTAACCCCTCATAAACTAAAGCTACGTTCAAAAGAACCACTGCAGTAGTTCAACGTGTGACGGCACAGAAAAGCCGCGAGCGCTCTCTCACCTTCGCTCGCGGCCGGACTGCGCCATCACTCCGTACACCTTCACATGATTAGGATGTGATATTCAGTGGTTACGCTCGGAAAGAACATGCGCAGCGTCTCGATTGTAGGCGTGGGCTGCACCCCGTTCAAGGATTTTGAGGAGCATCCCGAGACCCAGGGTATTGGCGAGGGCGAGGCGTTTGGCTATGCGGCCCTCGAGGCAATTGCCGATGCCGGTCTTGAGCCCCGCGATATCGACTTTTTCTATCACGGCAGCGCCAATCCGTATCTCGTTGGCGATTGCATTACCCCCAACATGCAGGTTGCCGATTGGTTTGGCGTTCGTGCCAAGGGCTCCGTCCATCATTCCGAGGCTTGCTGCACGGGTTACGTCGCCCTTGAGCAGGCCGTGATGGCGGTTGCTTCCGGTGCTTACGACGTTGTCCTTACGGGTGCCTGCGATTTGGCTTCGACTCTTCCCGTCGAGCATATGCCCTCCCATATTCGTCAGGACTTTACGCTCGACGTCATGATTCCCTCGCTCGATAAGATCTATGACCGCGCGTATGGTCGCCCGCTTGATGGTGCCTTTGGCGTGTCGTTCGACAACTGGATCAACGAGTATTCGATGCAGTACGACCTTACAGCCGATCAGATTGATGACGCCCTGAACGGCCTTACCAAGAGCCTTCGCCGCGGTGCCGTCCTGAATCCCCTTGCCTGGTACGAGACTACGGTCGAGGAGGACGCGAAGGCAGCCGGGTTCGATACCGCCGACGAGTATCTCAAGAGCATGTATAACCCGCGCGTTACGCAGTACCTGCGTGTTACCGGCTTTGAGAAGAAATGCGACGGTGCCGCAGCTGTTGTCGTGATGCCCACGGAGAAGGCCAAGGCCATGGGCGTGCCGTATGCGCCTATTGAGGTTCTGGGTACGGGCGCTTCTGCGGTCGAGGCCGGCCTGCTTCACAACGAGCACTGGGCTACCGAGCTTGCCGCCAAGCAGGTCTACGACCTTACCGGCGTGAGCCCCGACGAGATCGACCTGTTTATGTGCAATGACTTCTTCCTTGCTTCCGAGATCGTCTCGGCTGAGGAGTGCGGCTATATTCCGCGCGGCGAGGCTTGGAAGTACGCGATCGATGGTCGCACCGCTTTTGACGGCGATAAGCCCATCAACCCGCACGGTGGTCGTTGCAACTTCGGTCACGCCCATGGCGCATCCGGCATCGCCGATATCGTTGAGGCCGTCAAGCAGATGCGTGGCGTCGCCGGTGCTACCCAGATGAAGAAGGTTCCCGAGACGGCGTTCCTGCGCGGTTTTGGCGGTTCTCAGAACGTGCGCTGCCAGATTCTTCGTACCGTCGCCTAAGCGACCGCGGTTTTCGATTTCCCATAAGGAGTATTCTCATGCAACTCAAAGATATGGAGCCCGTGGTCAAGAAGTTCTACACGGGTCTTGAAGAGGGCATCTATTGGGCGCGCCAGTGCCCCGAGTGCGGAGCCGTCGAGTTTCCGCCCCACCTTGCCTGCAATGCCTGCGGCTATCACAAGACCGATTGGGTCCAGGTTTCCGGTCACGGCCATCTGATCGATTTTACCTTGCCTGGTCCGCAGAACGACAAGCCCTACCTCAAGGAGTATGGCAAGTACGCCTACGGCGCCGTCGATATCGACGAGGGTTCTCAGTACACCTACGTCATCTACGGCATTACCAAGAAGAAGGCCCCCGAGATTCGCGCCAAGCTCATGGCGGGCCAGACCGTGGGCGTCCACGCCAAGGTCATCGACCGTCCTGGCTACAAGGAGCTTACGTTCGAGCTTGACGACTAGGCTTTCAACCCTTTTAACAATTCGATTCCTCTCTTAGGTCACGGCGGGACCCATGTCTCCAGCCCGCCGTGGCCGCCCCTCTTTTTCGATTGAAAGGCACCATCATGAACGAAGAACTCACTCAGCAGATCTGCGATTTTGCCAAGTCCGCCTACAACTATGACGGCGATGTGACCCCTGAGACGACGTTTGAGATCCTGGGCAAGGGCTCGATGAAGATGATCGCGCTGACCTCCATGATCGAGAACGAACTCGATGCCGAGGTTCCCGTTCGCGAGGTCATGGTCATGAAGACCATCGGCGAGCTTATCGAGCGTACTGCCGAAGAGATGGAGTAACTGCCATGGACCTGATGCAGACCCTGCGCGAGCAGGCTGCCGCCAAGCCTATGCGCGTTGCTTTTCCCGAGGGCGAAAACGAGACCATGATGCAGGCGGTCGCAAAGATCGCTGCCGAGCGTCTCGCCGAATGTGTGCTGGTCGGCGACGGCGGTAAGCTCAAGGAGCTTGCCGATGAGCGCGGCATCTCCCTTGACGGTATCGAGATTGTCGATGTGACCGACGAGGAGGCGAACGCCGCTTGTTGCGAGCGCTACCTTTCGCATCCGGATTGCAAGTTTAAGCCCAAGGGCGCTGCGCGCCGTATGACGCGTCCGCTTGAGCGCGCCCTGATTTTGCAGGTGCTCGGCGATGTCGACGTTATGTTCGCCGGCATCGATAACGCCACGGGCGACATCATCCTAGCGGGACAGACCATCGTCGGCCTTGCCGACGGTGCGGACACCGTGAGCTCGTGCGGTATCGCCGACATTCCCAACTGGAACGGCGGCGAAGGCGGCCTTTTGGCTTTTGGCGATTCCGCCGTTTGCGTTGACCCCACGAGCGAAGAGCTTGCCTCGATTGCGATTTCGTCGAGCGAAACGGTGCGCTCGCTGACCGGATGGGATATCCGTTGCGCGCTGCTTTCGCATTCGACTGACGGTTCGATGGATAACGAGCTTGTCGACAAGGTACGTCGCGCTCGCGAGATTGCCAACGATCGCCGTCCCGACCTTGCCATCGACGGCGAGTTCCAGTTTGATTCGGCGATTAACCCCAAGGTTGCGGCCAAGAAGGTACATCGTGAGTCCGCTGTTGCGGGCCAAGCCAACGTGGTCATCTGGCCCGATATCAACGTGGGCAATATCGGCGTCAAGATCATCCAGAATCTGACCGGTGCCAATGCCTACGGCCCCATGCTTCAGGGCTTCAAGAAGATCGTGTGCGATTGCTCGCGCTCTGCGCCCGTCGACGAGATCGTCGGCAACGTGGTGATGAGCTGCGTGCGCGCCCAGGCGCTTAAGGAGGCTTAAGGTATGTCCGATAAAAAGACTCCCTGGCGCGTCCTGGTAATCAACCCGGGTTCCACTTCCACGAAGGTGGGCGTTTTTGAGGGCGATGAGTGCAAGCTCAGTAAGAACGTTGCGCACGATGCGAAGGACCTTGCCCAGTTCGATGGGGTTTCGGCTCAGATGCCGTATCGCTGCGATCTGATTCTTGGAGCACTGGGGGAGGCGAGCCTGAAGCTCGAGGACTTTGATGCATTTGTCGGTCGCGGCGGCGGCTTGCTTTCGCTGCCCGGCGGCACGTATGCCATCAATGAGGTCATGCTCGAGCATGCCCGCGTCGGTGCGAACGGCATTCAGCACCCGGCGCAGTTGGGCCCCCAGATTGCTCATGAGTTCGCCTCAAAGACGGGAAAGCCCTCTTTTGTGGTGAATCCTCCCGATACCGACGAGCTGTGCGACCTCGCACGTATGACGGGCATTAAGGGCGTGTATCGAAACGTGCACCTGCACGCCCTTAATCTCAAAGAGACCGCCATCCGCCATGCGGCAAAGCTCGGTCGCCCCTATGATGAGTGCAACTTCATTGTTTGCCATATCGGCGGCGGCATCTCTATCTCGGCTCATCTTAAGGGCAAGATGGTGGACGGCAACGACATCGTTGGCGGCGAGGGTCCCATGGCGCCGACGCGCTGCGGATCGGTTCCCGCGATCGAGGTCGCGAAGTATACGGCAGAGCATGGTCTCGACGTTGCCCGCGCCCATTGCATGAAGACCGGTGGCTTCGTTGACCTTTTGGGTACGTCCGATGCCATCGAGGTGTGCGATCGCGCCGCTGCGGGCGATAAGGCTGCGGCTCGCGCCTGGGATGCAATGGTCTACCAAATCTGCAAGTGGATTGGCGAGATGGCTTGTGTGCTGAAGGGCGACGTCGACGGCATCTTGCTCGGAGGCGGCATGGTCCACAGCAAGGAGCTCGTTGCCTCGATTGAGGAATGCTGCTCTTGGATCGCCCCCGTGTCTGCCTATCCGGGCGAGTTTGAGCTCGAGGCTATGGCCGCTGGTGCCTGTCGCGTGCTCGATGGTGTCGAGGAAGCGCTCGTGTACAGCGGAGAACCCGTGTTCACCGGATTTAACGACTAATAGTGCTGTGTTTGGGGCGGCCGCTGGTGATGCCTGGCCGCTCCGACCCTTTTCTCTAAGTGTAAGGATGGATCATGGATAAAACCAAGATCAAGTACCTGGTGGGCATTTATGCTGCCGCCATGTGCATTATGGGCATGTTGGTGCCCGTCCCCATCGTGGCCTCTGTCGCGGCGGCGTTTCCCGACGAAAACATCGCTGCCGTCCAGATGATCATCGGCATCATCCCGTTGATGATGGCACTGTCCGCCATGCTCGTCTCTTCACAGCTTGCCTCTCGCGTGTCCAAGAAGAAGACGACGCTTGTCGGTCACGTTATCGTGATGCTGGCAGGCGCCTCGGTGCTGGTGTTCCACGACTCGCTCGGCCAGGTCTTAGCGGCTTCTGCTGTCATGGGCCTTGGTCTCGGCGCCGTGCAGAATTCAACGGACGCTCTTATCGCGGATTACTTTGGCGGAAAGCAGCGCTCGTTTGTCATGGGCATCTACTCCACTTTTGTCGCACTTGGCGGCATTATCTGGACGATGGTTTCCGGCATCTTGGGTTCTGCCGAGTGGTTCCACAGCTATGCGGCGTACTTCATCATGATCGTGTTTATCGTCATTGAGGCTGTTTGCCTTCCCGAGGGCCATCTTGAGCCCAAGCGCAAAGTCAACGTGTTTGCCAATATGCCTAAAGAGGTCGCGATTATCACGCTCATGAGCTTCGTGTTCGTACTCACGTTCCAGCTCTTCAGCTCCAACGTTTCGCTGCTTGTTGTGGGTCGCGGCTTTGGCGGTACCGTGGAGGCCGGTCTTGCCTCTACCGTTATGACCGTTGCCGGTATTGCGGCTGGTCTTTTGGTGGGCCCGCTGTTTGCCAAGTTTAAGAACCTGGCTATGCCGATCGCGTGGGGCGTGACGCTCGTTGGCCTGGGCCTGACGCTGGTTGCGCCCGCCTTTATGGTGCTGTGCGTTGCGGGCTTTGTCGTTGCGCTGGGCAAGGAGACCTACGTGCCGCTGGAGGGCAATTTTGCCGCCGGCAACTCTGCCCCCGAGGGACGTGCGTTTAACCTCGCCATTGGCATGGCGGGCATCAACTTTGGCATGGCACTGTCTCCCATTGTGTTTGAGGCCGTGACGTCGCCGTTTGGTGCAACGATTGACCAGAAGTTCATCGCCGGCATGATCGTCTGTGCGGCTTGTGTCGTCTTTGGCGCCATTAAGTATCGCAAGCTCACCCCGGCCCAGCTTGCCGAGGCCGAGAAGATGGCGGCCAGCGGCGAGGCGGAGTAGCCGCTCGAGTAGCTGTTTTGCCGCACATCATGTTTTATCGGGGCCGCCGACATATGCCGGCGGCCCTCTTTCTATCAATGGCTTTGAAAGGATTTAGGCTATGAAGCTCCCTGTCGGCCGCGTCATCGGCATTCTCAACGGCTTCTTTAACCCCTTGTTGCTCTGTACATTCCTCCCCATTATCGAAGGGGCACCCGGTTTGGATCTGACGAGTCCCACGGGCTTTTTGGGACAACTCATCGTGGCCACGGTGATCGCCGAGGTTCTGAGCGCACTCCCGCTGTTTGGCAAAACGGTTGGTATGTGCCTGGACTTTTTTGGTTTTGAGCAGGGGAGTGCATCACACAAGATCGCCGGTACGGTCATCGGTGCCACGCTCCTTTTTATGGTAATCGGTTTTGGCGAGATTGCCTTCCAGGGAGGATTCGGAACGATTGGAGGCCGTACGTTCTTCGCGCGTTGGGCAGGCCTCGTCACAAAGGGATGGGCTTTTGTGGTTATCGCCGGCGTGCTGCTCGATCCTTTTACAGCGGCTCTCGGCCGCATGATAGCTCGCGAAGAGAAGAAATAGCTCCTCGCCTATCGAATGCCGGCGGACGGGGTGCCGGGGCTGTAGTCTTCCGAGCGTTTGCAGTCCCGTCGCTCCGTCCGCCGGCATTCGACCGCAACATGTTGGTCAAGCATAATCTTTTGGATTCTTTTGGCGTGAGCGGCTTGGTTTTGGTAGGATTTGTCGGCGGCTTGACTAAGGGGGTTTTATAACTGCCATGCAGGTAGCCGTGTTGGTAACGTTTTACCGACTTGCCAAGAACCCCTCATAATTAATGCGTCTGCAAAATGACTAATTGCTTTGACCTGCTGAAACACTATATGTTGTGTTTGACCTAAAAAAAGAATACAGGATATAGATGCCTCTTTGTCGTATGATAGATGGCGGACAGAGAACGAGAACCTTATTCGCCCCATTTGGATAGATCTTTGAGCCCCTTGATTGGCTGCGAGGATTGTCCGCATGAGGGACTATGGTTATCGAGAACACAGATTGCGCGACGGCGCCGCAAGACAGGGGCACGCCCTGCCGGGCATCGTTTGGCTCTGAAGCGCAATGAGACTACGACGCGAAAGAGGCAAGAGGATGAAGATCATCAAGCGCAGCGGCACCGAGGTTGTCTTTGACATCGATAAGATCGTCAATGCCATCCGCGCCGCTAACTTGGAGGTCGAGGAGAGCTCTCGTCTAACCGACCGCCAGGTGGTTTATGCGGCGCAAAACGTCGCCGAGGCATGCGAGAACGCGGGCCACACCGTTTCGGTCGAGGAGATCCAGGATTTGGTCGAGGACGAGATCATGCGTCTCGACTGCTACGAGGTTGCCCGCCACTACATCATCTATCGCTATGTTCAGAGCCTGAAGCGCCAGAAGAACACGACCGATGACAAGATTCTGTCGCTGATCGAGTGCAATAACGAAGAGGTCAAGCAGGAGAACTCCAACAAGAACCCGACCGTCAACTCCGTTCAGCGCGACTATATGGCTGGCGAGATTTCCAAGGACCTGACCCAGCGCGTGCTGCTGCCTCAGGAGATCGTGGATGCCCATAATGAGGGTCTGATCCATTTCCACGATTCGGATTACTTTGCCCAGCATATGCACAACTGCGATCTGGTGAACCTGGAGGACATGCTCCAGAACGGCACTGTTATTTCGGGCACGCTGATTGAGAAGCCGCACAGCTTCTCGACCGCCTGCAATATTGCGACGCAGATTATCGCCCAGGTTGCTTCCTCCCAGTACGGCGGCCAGTCCATCTCGCTGACCCATCTTGCCCCCTTTGTTGAGGTGAGCCGTCAAAAGATTCGTGGCGAGGTCGCCCGCGAGCTCGAGGAGCTCGGCGTTTCCGCATCTCCCGAAAAGGTTCGCGAGGTCGTTGAGGATCGCCTGCGTGACGAGATCCGTCGCGGCGTCCAGACGATTCAGTATCAGGTCGTGACCCTTATGACCACCAATGGCCAGGCGCCGTTCGTGACGGTCTTTATGTATCTTAACGAGGCCCGTACGCCTCAGGAGAAGCACGACCTTGCCATGATCGTGGAGGAGACGCTTCGCCAGCGCTACGAGGGCGTTAAGAACGAGGCCGGCGTGTGGATTACCCCGGCATTCCCCAAGCTTATCTATGTACTCGAGGACGATAACGTTCACGAGGATTCCCCGTACTTCTACCTGACCCAGCTGGCTGCCAAGTGCACCGCTAAGCGCATGGTGCCCGATTACATCTCCGAGAAGAAGATGCGCGAGCTCAAGCTGTCTAAGGGCGAGACCGCCGGCAACGGCGATTGCTACACCTGCATGGGTTGCCGCAGTTTCCTGACGCCCGACCGTTCGGGCAACGGTTTTAACAACGTTGCCAACGCGCTGAACTACGACCCGAACAAGCCCAAGTACTATGGTCGCTTTAACCAGGGCGTTGTGACCATCAACCTGCCTGATGTCGCACTGAGCTCGCACCAGGATATGGACAAGTTCTGGAAGATCTTCGATGAGCGCCTTGAGCTGTGCCACCGTGCCCTGCTGTGCCGTCATGAGCGCCTGATGGGTACACTTTCTGACGCCGCGCCGATTCTTTGGCAATACGGCGCCCTGGCGCGTCTGAAGAAGGGCGAGACGATCGACAAGCTGCTCGTGGGCGGATACTCTACGATCAGCCTGGGCTATGCCGGCCTGTATGAGTGCGTTAAGTACATGACGGGTCACAGCCACACCGAGAAGGAGGGCACGCCGTTTGCCATGGCCGTCATGCAGCACATGAACGACAAGTGCGCCGAGTGGAAGGCCGAAAGCGATATCGACTTCTCGCTGTACGGCACCCCGCTTGAGTCGACGACCTACAAGTTTGCCAAGTGCCTGCAGCGCCGTTTTGGCATTATCCCGGGCGTGACGGACAAGGGCTACATTACCAACAGCTATCACGTCCATGTGTCCGAGGAGATCGACGCATTCGACAAGCTCAAGTTCGAGGGTATGTTCCAGCAGCTTTCGCCGGGCGGTGCCATCTCCTACGTCGAGGTTCCCAACATGCAGGACAACCTCAAGGCTGTCATTCGCGTGATGCAGTACATCTACGACAACATCATGTACGCCGAGCTCAACACCAAGAGCGACTACTGCCAGGTGTGCGGCTACGACGGTGAGATCAAGATTGTCGAGGACGATGGCAAGCTGGTGTGGGAGTGCCCCAACTGCGGCAACCGCGACCAGGAGAAGATGAATGTCGCTCGTCGTACGTGCGGCTACATCGGTACCCAGTTCTGGAACCAGGGTCGAACCGAGGAGATCCGCGACCGCGTGCTGCATCTCTAATAACCATCCCAGGCTGCCCCGTAGCGAGGCCCCGGACCTTTACTCGCTATTTCGGACAGTCCTGGCTCACGACGGAGGCGCCACTGGCGCCTCCTGTTCGTGCGGAACTCATATCGAGCAAAGGTCCGGGGCCTCGCTACGGGCAGCCAAGTTGATGTAGCTGAGATGCGGCATGCGGTCTGCTCACTCCTCGAAGTTCTTAGCGGAAATAATTTGAGCTGCAGCTGCGATTTACTTGCGATGGCGGTTGAGCTGCAGCTGAGTATTTATTGGACCTCGAACCCTATGCTCGATGTTCGCTTCGTTCATTGAGTTACCCTTTGCATGAGGCCGGGACATATCGTCCCGCCCGCAGTTTCGCAGGCCGAAGGCCGAGAATGTTTGAGGACGGGAAGATATGTCCCGGCCTCCCGGGAGAGTTACTTATGAACTACGCGAACATTAAGTATTTCGATATTGCTGATGGTGAAGGCGTTCGTACTTCTCTGTTTGTGAGCGGGTGCCGTCGTGGGTGCAAGAATTGCTTTAACTCTGTCGCGTGGGACTTTGCTGCGGGCGAGCCGTTCGATCGCGCCGTCGAGGATAAGATTATCGAGAGTCTCGATCATCCCTTTATCGATGGCCTGACGATTCTGGGTGGCGAGCCTATGGAGCCCGAGAATCAGGCGGGGCTTGTTGACTTTATCGAGCGCGTGCGTGCGGCCTATCCCGCGGGGTCGGGCAAGACCATTTGGTGCTTTACCGGTGACGTGCTCGAGGAGCTTATGCCGGGTGGCCGTCATCATACCGAGGTGACGGACCGTATCCTGGCCTGCCTCGACATGTTGGTGGACGGCCCGTTCGTTCAGGATCTGTACGATATCTCGTTGCGCTTTAGGGGCTCGAGCAATCAGCGCGTGATCGACATGAACGCCACGCGCACTCGTGCTGCACGTGAGGGCGTTGCGCTTTGCGATGCTGTGGAGCTTTGGCGGGACGATCCGGTCTATTCGACCCATACTATGTAGCTGGCAGAGGTTGCGTGCCGGCGTGGTACCATAGTGCGAACGCGAAATCGAAAAAAGTGAGGCCCAGATGGTCGATCAGGAAAAAGTCGAGACTGCCATTAAGCTGCTGCTTGAAGGTATAGGCGAGGACCCAACTCGTGAGGGCCTGCTGGAGACTCCGGCACGCGTCGCCCGTATGTATGGCGAGATTGCCGGCGGTATGGACCAGAGTGCCGAGGAGCACCTGTCCAAAACTTTTGCCGTCGCTTCGAACGATTTGGTTATCGAGCGCGACATTACGTTCTACTCGCTGTGCGAGCATCATCTGCTGCCGTTTTATGGTAAGGCTACCATTGGCTATATCCCCAACGGCCGTGTCGCAGGGCTCTCTAAGCTTGCTCGCACGGTTGAGGTTTATGCCCGCCGTCTGCAGCTGCAGGAGCAGCTGTGTGCGCAGGTTGCCGATGCCCTCATGGAATATCTTGCTCCCCAAGGGGCGATTGTGCTGATGGAAGCCGAGCACATGTGCATGACCATGCGCGGCGTGCAAAAGCCCGGCACCAAGACCGTGACGCTCGCTCGTCGCGGCGTCTTTGAGACCGATCCCGCGCTCGAGGAGCGGTTCTTTAGGATGCTGGGTCGTTAGCATGAGGGTCGTCAGCGACTTTACATCGAAGACCGATGAGGGGACGTCGCGTCGCGGTTTTATGGCTTCGGGCCTGGCGCCTTTTGGCGTCATGCCTCGTATCGATTACATCTGTGCCAATGGCCTGTTCCGGCGGCACCTGGGCAACATTGCACAGTTGGAATCGGGGCGCATCTTTTGCCGCCACGGTATTGACCATCTGCTGGATGTCGCGCGCATTATGTGGATTAAGAATCTCGAGGAACAGCTCGAATTTGACCGCGAGATCATCTACGCCACGGCACTTCTTCACGATATCGGCAAAGATGAACAGTATGAATCGGGTATATCCCATGATGTTGCAAGCGAACGCGTCGCTGATGCGATTCTCGGCGGCATGCCCGATGACGTGGCGTTTGAGCCGGCCGATGCCGCAGCCATTAAGACGGCCATTCTGGGCCATCGAAAGCTGCGCGTGAACAGCCAACCGCTTGAGCGTCTGCTCTATGCAGCCGACAAAGCGTCGCGCGCCTGCTTTGCATGCCCCGCGCGCAATGCTTGCAACTGGAGCGATGATAAAAAGAACCTGTCGATTCGCGTGTAGTTATTTTACGCGGTCGGGGTTCTAAACGAAGGAGACGATCGCGATGAGCAACAAGAAACTGCCCGAGAATGCAACCAAGACTGAAGGCGCCGAGCTCGCCCGCCGTGGAAGGGGCGAAATATCCACCGCAACGGCGGTTCCCCACGTGAGCTATGACGATCTGCGCCATGCCGACCGTATTGTCATTGATGGGCTTGAGGTTTTTGCCAACCATGGCGTGTATCCCGAGGAGAACGCGCTGGGCCAGAAGTTCATCGTGTCCTTGGTGCTCTATGCCGATCTGCGTGCAGCGGGGGAGCACGATAACCTGGACGCCTCGATTGACTACGGCTCGGTGTGCCACGATGTCGACGGCTATCTGCGCGAACATACGTTTAAGCTCATCGAGGCGGCAGCCGAGGGGACAGCCCAGATGCTGCTGCGGCGTTATCCCTCGCTGCTTGGTGTGCGCATCAAGCTCGATAAGCCGTGGGCTCCTGTTGGCCTGCCCCTGGCAAGCTGTGGCGTCGAGATCGAGCGCGTGCGCTAGTCGACGCTAGAGCTTGTTGAGGGGTGGCTGCTTGAGCCGCTGCGACAGAGCTCTATTGTTGGGGCAGTACGTGTCGAGCAGAGCGTGAAACCGCTGATTGTGGCTTGGCTCGAGCAAGTGGACGAGCTCGTGGGCGACAACCATGTCGAGACACTCGATGGGATAGGCGGCAAGTTCGCGTGCGATGCGAATGGCTCCGGTCTTGGGCGTGCATGAGCCCCAGCGCGTTTTCATGCTGCGCACGGAGACGCGGGCCACGGTGACGCCCATTGCGATTTCGTACGCGTGCACAATGTCGCGTAGCGCTGCGGTGACCTCGGATGCATAGAGTTGGTCGATGCGGGTCTGGAGTTCTTTGGGCGTTAGACCGTCGAGGGCTGTGCGCTGCTTTGCCTGCGCGCGCTCACTTGGCTCGTCGGTACCCATAAAGCTTGCGAAGGTGGCCTGCTTGGGCCGCGGCACGGGTGATGCAAAGTTGTGATCGAGTGCGTCCTGTACCGTGATGGGCTTGCCCCAAAGTGCAATGATGGACGAGTGGCTGAGCGGCTCTCGCGCCGTCGCCTGACGTCGCTCACGCTGGGCAAGTCGGCTGATAATCCAGGCGCTGTTGCGTTTCACAAACGCTTCTATACGCTCGCGAGTGGCGCTGAGCGGTGCGCTTGCGTGGACCTCGCCGCTCGATGTGACGCGTAGGTTGAAGTTCTTGACGCGCTTTTTGGTAACGACGACGGGGATGGGCGTCCCATCCGGTCGGGATACGGAAATCGTAAACTGCTGCGTCAAAAGCGGTCCTTCAGATTGGGGACGGGCCGGCATGTCGACCGTTCGGCATGCCGGCCCGCTCAAGGGATGTGAAATTAATAACGCTCAAAGAAGGCAAGCGCGTTGTCGCTGCAGAGCTTCTGCATCACGGTCTTGCCAAAGTGCTTGGAGAGCATGTTCTGGAACTCGGGCATCTTGCTGGCGTCGGAGAGGAAAGCGGGCACCGTGGCGCCGTCCCAGTCGCCGCCGAGCGCGATGACGTCCTCGCCGTCCAGGTCGAGCCAGTGCTCGATATGTGCCGCTAGCTGGTCGAAGGTGACGTCTGCGGCGGTCTTGTCGGTTGCGTCGTTGGAAAGGAACTCGCTGCAGTAGTTGAGACCGACGATGCCACCCATGTCGCGAATGGTGCGGAACTGGTCGTCGGTGAGGTTGCGCTTGACGCCGCAAACCGCACGGGAGTTGGAGTGACTGGCGACGAAGGGGCGCGTGGCGTGGGCGACAACCTCGTCAAAGCACTCATCGTTGAGGTGGGAGACGTCAAGCACCATGCCGGCGTGCTCCATCTGCGTAAGTGCCTCGATGCCGGCGGCGGTGAGACCGGCGTGGGTATCGTGTCCGCTCGCGAGCGGCCCCTGCGCGTTCCAGCTGAGTGATGACATGAGCACGCCCAGGCTCTTGAGCACTTCGATCAGCGCGGGGTCCTCGGCAAAGAACGTGGCGTTTTCGATGGTGTGGATGCAAGCGACCTTGCCGTCCTTGAGCGCGGGACGAATGTCTGCGGCGCTGCGCACGTTGACCATGCGGTCGTGGTTGAGCATTGCCTGGCCGCTCATGTGCGCCATGATCTGCGCCTGGAAGCGCGCGGCGTGGGCGGTGGGAATCTCGTCGGGGACAAACGTGGCGAAGCACTGCGCCCACGGCGTGTTGCCGATCTTTGCGAGCGAGATGGCGCAGGCGTTGCCCTCGATGAGGTCGAAATCTTGCGGATGCGTTTCGTCGCCGGGGAAATAACCGTCGGTGCCGGCGGTAAAGCGCAGGTCGAGATCGAGCGTGGCCCAGCCGATGCGGTCGGCGGTGTCGCAGTGTAGGTCAAATACGGGATATGCCATGGTTCCTCCGGTTGCAGCGTTTCTTTGCAAACTGTCTTTGAATTGTATGACTAGGGTATAGTTAGCGCCATATGTTCATGGCGGCCCACGTTGTGCGCCGCCCTTATCACGGAGGTTACCATGTCCAACCAGGGCAAGAAGGTCAAGACTCATTATCGCGGCACGCTCGACGACGGCACGCAGTTCGATAGCTCCTACGATCGCGGCGAGCCGCTGGAGTTCACCTGCGGCGCCGGTCAGATGATCAAGGGCTTCGACGCCGCTGTTGTCGACATGCAGGTGGGCGAGAAGAAGACCGTGCACATTCCTGCTGCCGATGCCTACGGCGAGCACAACCCCGAGATGGTTATTACCTTCCCGGCCGAACAGGTTCCCAACATCGAGCAGATCGAGAAGGGCATGAAGCTTTTCCTGTCCACGCCGAGCGGCATGCCCGTCCCCGCCGTGGTCATCGACGTAACGTCTGAGGCCGTGACGCTTGACGCCAACCACGAGCTGGCCGGCAAGGACCTCAACTTTGATATCGAGCTCGTTGAGGTCGAGGACTAGGCTATGCCTGTGAATCTGGTTTCGACAGCGTGTCTCGGAAATCTCAACGACCCGTCCTATGAGCTTTTGCTTCGCCGGGAGCTGGGCGGTGTCTTTGGGGTCGATGAGCTACTACTCGATTGGGACCAGGCCGATGCCCGCACATTTGTGGGCGTGACGGAGCTGGGGCGTACGGTCGATATTCGGCTGGGCGCTGCCGATGGCGATCGCCTTGCCGATGGCGATGTGCTTGTCATCGACCGTTCGGGCATAGTGCCCGTGGCGGTTGTCGTGCGCCTGCGCAGCGCCGAGGTTTATTTGGTCGAAGTTGACCGCATGGACCCGATTGCGCTCGCGCATGCGTGCTGGGAGATCGGCAACATGCATGCGCCGCTCTTCCGGGGCGACTCGGACGAGCATACCGTGCGCATGTATACGCCGGTGCAGCCTGTTTTGGGCCGCATGCTCCGGGGTGTCGAGGGTGTTCGGCTCTCGGTGGTTACCCGTGAACTCGATGCGGACCGACGCTTTGCATCGAGCGCGGCGGATGCCGTTGTGAGTATGGCTCCAGACTTTGCGATCGTAAAAAAGGCGCGCGGTTAACGTGCGTATGAGTAAGACGGACTTTGAGAGGCAGCTATTCAAAGTCCGTCTTACTGTTGATGAGGTGCTTTGGGGGAAAGCATATGGGTCTTGAGGGAATCAAGCTGATTGCATGCGATTTGGACGGCACGTTGCTGCATCCGGGGGAGCACGAGCCGCGTTCCGAGGCCTTTGAGCTCATCGATGAACTGCATCGTCGCGGCATCGTGTTTATGCCGGCGAGCGGTCGTCAATATGCGAGCTTGCGCTACCTGTTTGCCCCGGTGGCCGATGAGCTCGCCTATGTATGCGAAAACGGAGCCCTAGTGATGAGCGAGGGGCGTGCCGTTGTCAAGCGTTCCATGGAGCGTGGCCTTGCTATGGATATCGCGAATGCCGTGGTTGCGTATCCCCATGCCGACGTGACCCTTTCGTGTGAGGGACACCTCTACACCATGAGCGGCAACGATGCGTTCGTCGACCATTTGCGCTATGAGGTCCACTGCGATGTGGCGGTGGTCGACCGTCCCGAGGACATCGACGAGGACGTCATTAAGATTGCCTTCCAGACGCCCGAGGTGAATCAGCCGGCGGCGCTGGAGTATTTCGAGCGCCTCTTTAGCGACCGTGTCGACGTGATGACGTCGGGAACCGAATGGACGGACTTTATCGGCTTCGGTTCGGGCAAGGGCTCCGCGCTTGCCGATTACGGTCGTGCCTTGGGTATTTCGCCCGATGAGATGATGGCGTTTGGCGATAACGAGAACGACCGCGACATGCTCAACGTAGTGGGCCATCCTTATCTAATGGAGAGCTGCAATCCCTCTATGCGTGGCATCAACGACCGCGTCCGCTATGTGCACACGGTCGAAGAAGAACTGCGTCGCTTGCTTGCCGAGTAGGCATGTCCCAAACATCTACCGGCAGTCGGGGCAGAGACCCTCGAAGATGGTGTAGTGCGACGTGACGTGCCAGCCGATTTGCTCGGATGCCTTGGCGTCGAGCTGGGCATCGAAGGGGAGTGGTACGTCGATGACGCGGCTGCACGAGGTGCAGATGATATGCGCATGCGGCTCGATCGTGCGATCGAAGCGGCTGCCGCCCGGCGTCTTGATGGAGAGAATCTCGCCGGCGTCGGCCAAGAGATTGAGGTTGCGGTAGACCGTGCCGCGGCTGATTTTGTCATCCTGCGCGCGCACGACGTTGTAGATTTCGTCGGCGGTGGGATGGTTATAGCTTTGGCGCACGGCGTCAAGAACCAGCTTTCGCTGCCTGGTATTCCTTCTTTGCACCGCCATGCGCCTCGCCTCTTTTCTATCAACGGTCGTAGGTAAATGATACCGTATTTAGCACACAATACTAATAACGAGGCGTGAAACCGTCTTCATTGGCAAGTGGGGCTCGGGCCTGGGCGTCTACGAGGCGAAAACGCGTTCCCATACGCTCGTAGGAGGCATGAAGCGCCTCGAGATGAGATAGGATATTTGCCGGAGCCCCCTGTATCTCCATCTCGACTGAGCCGTCTTCCATGTTACGCACCCAGCCGGTGAGCGCGCGTGCCTGCGCGAGGTTGGTGTTGGTAAAGCGAAAGCCAACGCCCTGGACTTGCCCCGCCCAGCGCAGGAAATAGCGCAGGGGAGTGTCTAGAGTGGCCTTGTCGCTTGCGAGCACAGTAAGCCTGCGGCGCAGCTCGAGCTCGACGTTTGATGGTTTTTGAGGCTCTCGACTGCCGCCGGTGACGCTGGAGAAGAACGTATCGAAGAGGCCCATAGCTATGCCTGCTTGCCTGCGTCGGCCGGGAAGGTTATGCCGGCCTGCTGGCGCACGGCATCCATGATGCGCAGTGAGACGAGTGTGACATCGCGGTAGTGGCCAAGCTCGTGGCGTCCCGCCGGGGTCTCCCAAATCTCTTCCTTAACGTTATCGATGCCGCCGATGGCGGTGATAAAGTCTGTGAGTTCGTATTCCATAGTGTTGCTCGATTTGGGCAGGTCGAGCACGCGGCCGTTGTCTCCCTGTTCGCGCGGTGCCTCGGTCGCCGAGCCGCGTACGACGTCGCCGCGATAGTCGATGCGGACGTTGCGGGGCGTGGACAGATGGTCGATCTGGATAGTGCCACGCTCGCCTTCGATCTGCGAGGGCAGCAGGTCATTCGTAATTTTGGAGTGCGCGAGCTCGACGGAGATACGGCCACCGCCGTAGCTGGCGAGGATGGAACCGCAGCCATCGATGGGGCCGTGCGTGAGCTGTCGCGTGGTGGGATCGAGCAGAGTGGTCATGCTCGTAAGGCCGGAGGGCATGCCAAAGATCTCGACCATGGGCTCGACGGTATAGACGCCAATGTCCATGAGGGAACCCGATGCTATATTGCAGTCGAAGATATTGGTGGCGCGTCCCGCGAGAATCTCGTTGTAGCGCGAGGAATACTTGCCAAAGCGCAATGAGGCGCGGCGGATGGGGGCGATCTCGCCCAGGGCGTCCTCGATGGCGTGGAAGGCGGGATCGTGGAGGGGACGCATGGCCTCGAGGGCCACGACACCTGCTGCCTCGGCAGCGCGGAAGACTTCCAGCGCCTGCACTTCGGTGGCGCAGAAGGGCTTCTCGACGATGACATGCTTGCCACCGGCGATGCAGGCAAGGGCCTGCTCGTAGTGGAGCGCATTGGGGCTGCCGATGTAGACGGCGTCGACGTCGTCGGCGGACGCAAGCTCGTCAAGTGCGGTGAAGTTACGCTCGCCGCCGTGTTCGGCGGTAAAGGCGGCGCCGCGCTCGGCATCGCGCGAGAGCGTGCCCACAAACGCGGCTTGGTCGTTGGCGTTGACGACTTGGATAAAGTCGTCGGTGATCATGGATGTGCCGATGGTCGCGATGCGCAGCATACGTCCCCCTTGCGTTGTTTGGTCTACAGGATGAGTGTAGCGCGTGGGGATATAAAGCTGCGCGAAAACGCTATTACAGGTCGCTCTCGTTAAAGCCGGTGTCGATATCGAGGTTACTGCCGTCGGCCGCCGTGGTGGCGAGCTCATCGCAGCGCTCATTGAGCTCGTGGCCGGCATGCCCCTTAACCCAGATGAACTCAACCTTGTGCTTGCTTTTGGCGGTGAGTAGGCGCTCCCACAGGTCGCGGTTCTTGACGGGCTGCTTGTTGGCGGTTTTCCATCCGCGCTTTTTCCAGCCGTCGATCCAGTGCTTGTTAAAGGCGTTGACGACGTACTGCGAATCGGAATGGACCTCGACCTCGCAGGGGCGGTTAAGTGCCTCGAGCGCCACGATGACCGCCATGAGCTCCATGCGGTTGTTGGTGGTCTTGGCGTAGCCGCGCGAAAGCTCGGAGGTGAAGGTCTTGCCGGCGGGGTTGGTGTATTTGAGCACGGCGCCGTAGCCGCCGCGTCCCGGATTTGATCGGGCCGAGCCGTCGGTATAGATGATGACCTTCACGGGCTTCCTTTCGTTGGGTACGTTTCGTGTGAGTGACCATTGTAGCGCCATGCCCGCCGGGGGCTAGCAATCTACGATTTCTACCCCGTCTTCCGACAGTTAGTTGGCATGGATGATGCGGTTGAGCTCGTCGAGGTATTGCTGCAAGAGGAGAGAGGGCTTGCGCTCGTCGTGCATGATATAGCCTACGTGCATCGTTGGGGCGTCTGCTAACGGGATCGATGCCATACCCCATTGCATTTCATTGGAGAGGACACCGGTCGACAGGGTGTAACCGTTTGACGTGATAAGTAAGTTAGTAAGTGTTCCGCGGTCCGAGATTCGTATGTTGCGGTCGCAAGGGATATAGCTAAAAGGTTCCTCGGCGTAATAGAAGGAGTTCGAGGTGCCTTGCTCAAAGCTATAACGCGTATAGGGTGTAAGGTCGGCAAGGGACAGCTGCGGGCGGCGGGCAAGCGGGTGGCGCTCGCTAACGAAGACGTGGACCGTCGCGTCGAATAGGGGATGGAAGCTCGCGCGCGCATCGGCAAAAGCCTTCTGCAGAACGCGGGCGTTAAAGTCGTCCAGATAGAGGATGCCGATGTCGCTGCGAAATGCGCGGACGTCATCGATGATCTGCGACGTGGTGGTCTCGCGCATGATGAACTCGAACTTGCTGTCGCGGCAGCGCTCGACCACGTTGACAAAGGCCTCGACCGAAAAGGCGTAGTGCTGGGCGGAAATGGCGAGGCGGGCTTGCGGGGTACCGCCGTCCTCGTAGCGCGCCTCGAGCATGTCGGCCTGCTCTACGACTTGGCGCGCATAGCCCAAAAGCTCGGTGCCGTCGTTGGTGAGCGTGACGCCGCGGCTGGAGCGCGTAAAGATCTCCAGGTGGAGCTCCTGTTCCAGGCTTTTGACGGCGTTTGAGATGTTGGACTGAGCGGTATAGAGGCGCTGAGCTGCGGCGTTGATTGAGCCGGACTCTGCCACGGCAATCAGAAAACGAAGCTGCTGAAGGGTCATCGACGCCATCCTTTCGATTGCTATCTATAAAACCGATAACAGGTTAGCGCTTTTAAGTGATTGACCGAGCGAAACAATGCTCGTACTATTCAAAACACACAAAGGCGGTAGGTAATTAAGCCAACCACGGAACGGGATGCGAAAGGAGGCCCGCATATGAATTGCTTACCAAGACGAATGCCGGGCTCCTGTTTGCGCCCGTCGGCGTGATCAGGAGACAGCGACTTACTTCTCTCTAATTTATTAACTTTTGTTCGATCAAGGAGATCATCATGAGCCAGTTCATCAACAACCCCGAGCACACCTTTGGTTTCGATACCCTGCAGCTTCACGTTGGCCAGGAGAGCGCCGATCCCGCATCCGACTCCCGCGCCGTGCCTATCTACCAGACCACGAGCTATGTGTTCCGCAATTCCCAGCACGCCGCCGACCGCTTTGGTCTTGCCGACGCCGGTAACATCTACGGCCGTCTGACCAACTCCACCCAGGGCGTCTTCGAGGACCGTATCGCCGCACTCGAGGGCGGTGTGGCAGGTCTTGCCGTCGCCTCCGGTGCCGCCGCCATCACCTATACCCTGCAGGCGCTCGCTCAGGCCGGCGACCATGTGGTGGCCCAGAAGACCATCTACGGCGGTTCCTACAACCTGCTGGAGCATACGCTCTCCCAGTTTGGCGTCGAGACCACCTTCGTCGATGCCCATAACCTGGAAGAGGTCGAGGGGGCCATCAAGGACAACACCACGGTCATCTATCTCGAGACGCTCGGCAACCCCAACTCCGACATCCCCAACATCGACGCTATCTCCGAGATCGCCAAGAAGCACGGTCTGCCGGTTGTCGTCGACAACACCTTCGGCACCCCGTATCTGTTCCGTCCGCTGGAGCATGGTGCCAACATCGTCGTCCACTCCGCAACCAAGTTCATCGGCGGTCACGGCACTTCGCTGGGCGGTGTGATCGTCGACGGCGGTAACTTTGATTGGAAGGCGAGCGGAAAGTACGCCCAGATCGCCGAGCCCAACCCCTCCTACCACGGTGTTTCGTTTGCCGAGGCTGCCGGTCCCGCCGCCTTCGCGACCTATGTCCGCGCTATCTTGCTGCGTGACGAGGGCGCCTGCATCAGCCCGTTCAACGCCTGGGTCCTGCTCCAGGGCACCGAGACTCTGTCGCTGCGCGTTGACCGTCATGTCGAGAACACCAAGAAGGTCGTTGAGTTCCTGGTTGGTGACAGCCATGTTGCCAAGGTGAACCACCCGAGCCTGTCCGAGCACCCCGATCACGAGCTCTATCAGAAGTACTTCCCCAACGGTGGTGCCTCGATCTTTACCTTTGAGATTAAGGGTGGCCAGGAGGCGGCTTGGAAGTTCATCGATCATCTGCAGGTGTTCTCGCTGCTTGCCAACGTGGCCGACGTCAAGTCGCTCGTCGTGCACCCGGCTACCACCACGCACTCCCAGCTCTCTGCCGAGGAGCTCGCCGAGCAGAACATCACGCCCTCCACGATCCGTCTTTCCATCGGTACCGAGAACGCCGAGGATATCATTTGGGATCTGAAGCAGGCCTTCGCCGCGCTGGACGAGTAAGGCGACTTGTGCAAGGACCCCTTGCGACTCGATAGGTATAACTGCATAAAATGCCTGCTCAAGGCGCCTGTGCGAACAATGGTTGCACAGGCGCCTTTTTTGCATAGAGCGGGTGCAAAAACAGGGTTTTTGACACGCTTTATGCATTTGAGTTGTGGAAAACTCCTGTTGAGAGGATGTGAGTTTTACGCAATTGACGTGCGCCTTTTGAGTAAAACCGCAGGTCGCGATTTGCTCGGGGTACTATGCAGCGCGATCGAATCACACGCAGCTCAAACGCAGCAAAAACGCACTACGGAGGTTTCCAGCTACATGAGGATCGATTCACGAAAACCGAAAGCCGCCGCCCTTTCCGCCGCTCTGACCGTGGCACTTTTGGCGGGCGCCGGTGCAACTGATGCCCACGCCGCAACACTGTCCGATACGGTTGGATCTACGCCGTCCGAGACGACGCTGGTACAGCCCGTTGACTATCGCGGCGATGGTTATGGTTCCATGCAGGAGTGGAACGCCTCGATGGAGGCCAAGCGCGATTCCCTGGAGATGCGCGCTCAGATCATTATGAATATGTATGGCGACTATGCCACCGATGACGAGCGCGCTGTGTTGCAGGGTTGCATCGACGGTGCGGGTAACCTGTTGACGATGGGGGAGGTCGACGCCAAGTCGACCGAGCTCGATGAGCTGCGCACTGCGCTTGAGGATGCCAAGCGCGAAGCGCTCGAGGCTGCCGCCGAGGCGGAGGCTGCCGAGGCTTCGTACTACAACGCCGGTTACACTCCGTCCTACGCGTCTGCCGCGTCCTGCACGAACGGATCGGGCCTGACGCGCTCTGCGGGTGTCAATAACTACAACGGGCGCCGCGAGACCTATTACAGCAGCAATGTGCTTTATCACTATCGCACGGGCGAATGGACTCAGGATTCTGAGGGCTTCTGGCGCGATTCCGACGGCTATTACGTTGTTGCCGCGGGCGATATGGCCCAGGGCTCGACCTTTACGGGCTCCAAGGGTGATTGCAAGGTCTATGACTCCGGCTGCGCTGCCGGAACCACCGACTACTACACCGGTTGGTAATTTTTCTGCATCACGGATATTTGGCGGACGGGTGTCTTTACCGAGCTTTAGGGCAACGTAAAGACGTCCGTTCTATGTATGCGACTGAGCTAACAGAGCCCTTACCGTGACGGTACGTCGCGCATATGGGCGCGGGGCACACTAGTTCATGAGAAATAAGGTCTTTCTCTTGGAGGAAGTGGTCTTGTGAATGCTCGAGATATCGCCGTTGCCGCCGTCGCGTTGATGCTTGGCTGCCTTGGTCCCACGGCCGCGCTCGTCGCGGGCATGCAGGGGACATGCGGGGCTGCTCCTATCGTGGTCGGCGCGCTGATCGCGGCCGCGCTGCTGGGAAGTGCAGGTGTAGTCCTTTGTCGCGACGATGAGGACGAGGTTCCGGAGTCGCAGCTCTAACCGTTGTGAAGCTGATTTTTGGCCAAAGATGAAAAAGGAAGCCACCGCGAGGGGAGTACCCCTTGCGGCGGCTTTGCCATTGGATCTGTTGGCTGCAGTATGCCGAGCACTACCAGCTGCTTTCTATTTCGCGAATCCTCTGGTAGAGCCAATCGTTTTGCGGCACTTGGATATCGTGTTTGGCGGCCAGGCGGCAAATGGTGCCCGCGAACTCCTCGACTTCGGTTTTGCGCTGCGCGATGCGGTCCTGAGCCATTGAGGGCATACCGGCGGGGTCGATTCCCTCGATGAGGTGCACCATTTGCGTCAGGTCTGCTTCGGTCAGCTCAACGCCCTCGGCGTTGGCAACCGCAAGCGTCTCGCGCATGGCGGAGACAAAACAGCGGCGCTGCTCGGAGCCCGGCTCCGTGGCGCTTCCGTAGGTCCCGCCGTAGGCCATGCAGGTCTGGTTGATGCCGTCGTTGAGCATGAGTTTGGCCCACATGCGGTGCGCAATATCGCGCTCGACGGTATGGGCGATGCCGCAGCGCGTGTAGAGCCCGTCGATAGCGGCGACGGTCGCGGGGTCCGTGCCGGCCGCCGCGCCAAAGCGGATCTCGCCCGCATTGGTAAAGGTGAGCGCGCCGTTGAGGAACACGGCGTCCATGCCCTGGCAGATACCAAGAACGGTATGCTCCCAGCCAAAGCGTTCGGCAATCTTTTGCTCGCTCGTAATGCCGTTGCATAGCGAGGCGATGAGCGTGTTGGGTCCCACGACGCGCTCCATAGTCTTGAGTGCTTGGTCGAGACCGGTGGTCTTGACTGTCAGGATGACCAGATCGGCGGGCGTCGCCTCGCTGGCGCGGACGGACGTGAGATCGCAGGGCTTGCCGTTGACAGTGAGCGCATCGCCCGCGTGACGCTCAAAACGGGTGTCATCCATGACGTATTCGACGGCGTCGTTGCCGAGCGCCCGGGCGATCATGCTGCCGTAGAGCAGGCCGACGCCGCCCTTGCCGATAAAGGCGACCTTGTTGATCTGCATGTGAATCATCTCCCCATGTAAAAGGCGCCCGCGTAAGGGGCGCCTGATGGATTGTATGCTGCCGGGGTGATTGATGGGTGCGCGGGGCGGCTGTTATAAAAAGAAACTATTGCGCTGTGCGCTTATGCCGCGGGGCAGACCGCAAAGACATGCGCGTGGTCATGCCCGGCTCCTTTCATCGGGCTTTTTGCTGATGTTAAAGCGGTGCCGTGACGGCTCGATTTCTGCTGCGTTACGATACGTTCTCGATTGCGATTCCACGATGTTTCGGCTGCGTGACCATTGTGTTTCGCCTTGCCGGGGCGCTGATGGCGAAGGGAGGGGCCGTGCAATATCGCGTTGACCCCAAAAGCGGCAACCGTATCTCGGCGTTGGGACTGGGCTGCATGAGGTTTCCCGGTGCGCCGGGACGCCCGGATGCGAAGACTGCCGACGCCATCATCTCCCGTGCGGTGGAGCAGGGGATTAACTACCTGGACACGGCCTATCTCTATCCCGGCAACGAGGCGTGCGTGGGTGCGTCGCTTGAGCGCCTGGGCTTGCGCGACCAGGTTTTGCTCGCAACCAAGCTGCCGCATGCTTCGTGCAAATGCGCGGAGGATTTCGATCGGTTCTTCGACGAGCAGCTGCGTCGCCTGCGGACCGACCGTATCGACTATTACCTCATGCACAACATTACCTCGCCCGCCCAGTGGGAACGTGTGGTGGCGTTGGGCATCGAGGACTGGATCGCGCATCAAAAGGCGGCGGGGCGCATTCGCCAGATTGGTTTTTCGTACCACGGCAGCGCGGCTGACTTCCTTACGATGCTTGACGCATATGACTGGGATTTTTGCCAGATCCAGTACAACTATGCCGGCGAGCATTACCAAGCGGGAACGGCGGGACTCATGGCCGCCGCCGAGCGAGGCCTCGCGGTGTTTGTGATGGAGCCGCTGCTGGGCGGGCGTTTAGCGGGCAAGCTGCCGCCACGGGCCCGCGCTGTGCTCGATAGCGCCCGTGACCCGCATTTGCGCACTCCTGCCGCCTGGGGTCTTTCGTGGGTGTGGAATCATCCTCAGGTGACGATGCTGCTTTCGGGTATGACCGATACCGCGCAGGTGGATGAGAACGTGGTGTTGGCCGATCGGGCCCTGCCGGATTCGATGACAGCTACTCAGCTCGACACGATCGCGCACGTGCTGGATGAGTTTGAAAAATCGAATCGCGTGCCCTGCACGGGATGCGGCTATTGCATGCCGTGCCCTAAAGGCATCAATATCCCTGGATGTTTTGCCGCCTACAACGCGAGTTATGCGCACAGCTGGTTTACGGGTCTATCGCAGTACTTTACGGCGAGCGCGGTGCGCACAAGCGAGGCCAAGCTGGTGAGCAATTGCGTCAAGTGCGGCAAATGCGCGCGCCACTGCCCACAGCATATCGATATCCCCGAGCGTCTCGATGACGTGCGCCGACGCTTCCAGCCTGGACCCGTGACGGCAGTGCTTAAGGCCTTCGGCAAAACGCGCTCCTCATGACCCTTTTATAACTTGCGGTGGAATAGTTCCTGTTTGCGGCAGAATAGGGGCCAAACAGGAACTATTTCACCGCAACTGAAGGGGGCTGTCGTGGGCCATCGGGATTCATGTGATGATTTGCGTGAGGTTCGTTGGGGCATTTTGGGTGCCGGACACATTTCTCATCGATTTGCATCGTCGCTCAAGAAGGTCGACGGGGCACGGCTGGTGGCTGCGGCCGGTCGCACTCCTGCACATGTCGAGGAATTTTGCCGAGCGTTTTCGATCGATGCTGCGCATGGCCACGCCTCGGTCGACGATAACGGCAATGCGGCTTATGACGCGCTGATTGCCGACCCCGATGTCGACGCAATCTACTTGGCTCTTCCGCATGGCATGCATACGCGTTGGGCCTGTCGCGCGCTGCGCGCCGGAAAGGCCGTGCTGTGCGAAAAGCCGGCCGTTTTGAGTGAGGAAGAGGCTCTCTCGATTGCCTCCACCTCTCGTGAGCGCGGCGTGCTGTTTATGGAGGCGATGAAGAATCGGTTTTGCCCGATGCGCACTCGCGTGAAGGACTTGCTTGCGTCGGGTGAGCTTGGCCGTATTGTCTCGATTGAAAGCGTGCAAAAGCTCGATTACGGCGAGCCTCCTTCGGGCTATCTGCTTGATTCGTTGCAGGGCGGCTGTCTATATGACATGGGCTGCTATGCGGTCGGTTGGTTTGAGGATTTGCTCGCGGGCGCGTGCGAGGTTTCATCCCGTGAAGTTCGCTGGCGTGACGTACCGGGCGGCCGCGTCGATTGGGCCGACGAGATCCGTATGAGCGTCGGCGGTATACCCATTCATATGGTGTGCGACGGCAAAGCAGCATATGAAAGCCGCTTAACGATTGCCTGTGAGCGAGGCTCGTTGGAAATCGAGCGTCTCCATCGCCCCGAGCTCGCCTATGTGAAGTACTCCGACGGACGAATGCTCGAAATAAATGCCCCGTTTGAGGTCGATGATTTCTACGGCGAAATCCAGCATGCGACCCAGCTCATCCGGGCGGGGAAACTCGAGAGTCCCGTCATGCCCCTTGCCGCCACACAGCGCTGTGCGCACATCATCGATGCGATTCGCTTGAAACTTTAGGGCGTGGGGGCATGGCGCCAGCGCTTGGAATGCCTGGAGGCCTTTGCTCCTGATGCCCCTTTTATAACTTGCGGTGGAATACGGTCTGTTTGCGCCAAAATAAGGCACCAATAGACCGTATTTTTCCGCAACTGATGAGGAGGGAGCTGGAGATGCTGACGATTGGGTGCCATCTTTCGACGACGAAGGGCTATCGGGCGATGGGGGAGACGGCGTTGTCCATTGGCGCCAATACCTTTGCATTCTTTACGCGCAACCCGCGCGGCGGCAAGGCGAAAGACCTTGACATGGATGACGTGGCGGCCCTGCGCGAGCTTATGGAGCAAAACGACTTTGGACCGCTCGTGGCGCATGCCCCGTATACCTATAACCCCTGCTCAGCCAAAGAGCGGGCGCGCGAGTTTGCCCTGGAGGCCATGGCAGAGGATCTGCGGCGCATGGAGGCGCTGCCCGGCAACTACTACAACTTCCATCCCGGTGCGCATGTGGGGCAGGGGGCAGACGTCGGCATTCAGATGATTGTTGATACGCTGTGCCAGGTGATGTTTGAGGGCCAGCAGACGACGGTGCTGCTCGAGACCATGGCCGGCAAGGGTACCGAGGTGGGCCGCAGCTTTGAGGAGCTGGCGTGCATTATCGAGGGCGTTGCCGCCAAGTGCCCAGAGCTGTCCGATAAGCTGGGCGTTTGTTTGGACACCTGCCATGTGAGCGATGCCGGCTACGACATCATCCATGATCTGGACGGCGTACTCGACGAGTTCGACCGCGTGGTGGGTATCGATCGCTTGCATGCCGTACACATCAACGATTCGAAGAACCCTTGTGGCGCCCATAAAGATCGTCACGAGTGCATCGGCAAGGGATACCTTGGCAGCGAGGAATTTGGTGGCGGTATGCAGGTTATGCAGAATATTGTATCGAATGGCCATTTGCGTTCGCTGCCGTTTATTTTGGAGACTCCGAACGAACTTGCAGGTTATGCAGCTGAAATTAGACTATTAAGGTCATTGCAGCAGTAATGACTGTCACAAAGTAGAGTATTCCATTCACGTTATGGGTTTGTTTCAATCAGTTTTCTCATTGCAGATTCGTAATTCCGGGTGCATAATAGCCAACAGTTTTTGCAGACCTCTGAATCAAACGAGGTCACCGGAAGGAGACTCATTATGAAGCTGAAGAAGCTTGGCGCATTTGCCGCCACGGGTGCTATGGCGCTCGCCCTTGCTCTGACGGGCTGCGGTTCGTCCAACGCCACCTCTGGTTCTGATGCCGGTTCCAGCAGCTCTGACGACGCTAAGGTCGAGAAGGTCGACGGCTCCAAGGAGTACGCGCTCGTCAAGGACGGCACGCTGACCGTCGGCACCTCTGCCGAGTACGCGCCGTTTGAGTACAAGGATGACAACGGCGATTATCAGGGCTTTGACCTTGAGCTCATCAAGGCTATCGGCGACAAGCTGGGCCTGGATGTCGAGTATGTCAACAATGACTTTGACACGCTGGTTCCGGGTGTCGCTTCGGGCGCCAAGTATGACGTTTCCATCGCGGCTATCACCGACACGCCCGAGCGTGAGAAGGAAGTAACTTTCTCTGATTCCTACTACATGGACGATCAGGCTATCGTGACCAAGGTCGATAACACCGACATCACGGCCGACAACTACAGCGAGAAGCTCAACAACGCCGACGCTACCATCATCGTCCAGTCTGGCTCGACCGCCGAGGCCTTTGCCCAGGAGAACTTCCCCAAGGCCAAGATCGTCCCCTACAAGGACGCCACCGAGTGCTTCAGCGCCCTGCAGTCCGATAAGGGCGACGCCGTAGTCACCAACCGCTCCGTTGCCAGCCAGCTGACCGCCGAGCAGTTCAACACCTGCCAGACCATCAAGCAGATCAGCACCGGCGAGGAGTACGCCATCGCCATCAACCAGGGCAACACCAAGCTCAAGGACGACATCAACCAGGCCATCAAGGACCTGACCGACGACGGTACCGTCGACGCCCTCATGGCTAAGTACAATATCAAGTAAAATAACTACTTGATTGCGCGCGGGCCCTTTCCGTTTTGGCGGAAAGGGCCTTTGCGCTTCTCTTGACGGAGAGCGTTTCCGTCTCGTTTTGCCGGCAACTTCTACGATAGGAGCCACCTTGTCTCGACTGAACAAAGGGGCCGCGGAGCAGCGTTTTCCACTGCCCTCGATGCTCCAAAAGCTGGCCTGCGTCATGGCCGTGGCGCTCGCGCTGGTGTGTGCGGGGGCATATGCGCCCACGACCGCTCAGGCGCTTGAGACCGCAAAGATTACCGCCCGACCCAACACCGGTTCGGGCAGCGATGTGGTCGGCGGCACCGAGACGCGCATTACCTGGGAAGTTCAGGCCGATGCCGACGAGGAGCTGAGCGGTCTTTCTTTGACGTTTGTCGACGGCACGACGTTTGGTACCGATGACACGCGATTGACGATGCTCTCGGGCGAGGACCTCATGGATCGTACGCCCATGAAACCTACGTGCAAGGCTGACGGCCAGACGCTCAAGATTGACTTTGGTGAGACGGCGCCTGCCGGCGGCTATTTCCGCGTCGAGGTTTACGGCGTGACCTTCCCCGTCGAGGGCGGCGATGAGGCCTTTAGCGGCACCTTCACTTTGGCCGATGGCTCGACCAAGAAGATCTCCAAGATTCCGTCGGTGGAGATCAAGGGCGTGACGGCCTTCGATAACTTCCTGGCTGACCTTAAAGAGCAGCCGTGGGTCGAGGCGTGGAACTCCAATATGTTCCTGCGCCTGTTCCTGAACCCGGTCATTTTGGTCCAGAGCCTGCCGATCGTCTTCAAGGGCTTCCTCATGTCGCTTTCGATCGTGCTTGTGGCGTTTCCGCTGGCAATTCCCTTCGGTTTCGCCCTGTCGCTCATGCGCATCTCCAAGTCGCGCATCCTGCGCTGCCTCGCCGGCATCTACGTGAATATCATTCGCGGTACGCCGGCGTTCCTGCAGATCTATATCGCGTTCTTCGGTCTGCCGTTGGCCGGCGTCAAGGTCGATGACTACGTGCTCGGCGTCATCGTCATGGCCATGAATTCGTCTGCCTATCTGTGTGAGATCTTCCGCGCCGGTATTCAATCGATCCCCAAGGGCCAAAACGAGGCTGCTCGCTCTCTGGGCATGAATGCCTTCCAGACGCTGCTCTACGTTATGATTCCGCAGACGTTCCGCAATGTTTTGCCTACGCTGACCAGCGAGTTTATCTTGCTTTACAAGGATACGTCGCTGCTTGCCGCCGTGGGTGTGGTCGAGATCGTCATGAACGCCCGTACCATCGTGGCCACGACGGGCTCCATTACACCGTACGTGGTTGCCGCCCTGTTCTATCTGGTCATCACCCTGCCGCTCGCTCGCTTGGTGAGCGGTCTTGAGGCGAGGCTTTTGGGCACGACCGAGACCAAGAAGAAGCGTCCCGCCAAGAGCGCCGGACAGGTTGTCGCGACGCCCGCCGATCACATCGCCGGTCTGTAAGGAGGTCCTATCATGAGCGAAACCAATAACTCGAACGAGGTCGTCGTCAGCATCAAGAACCTCCAGAAGGCCTTTGGCGATAACGTGGTCCTGCGCGATATCGATCTGGATGTGCATAAGGGCGAGGTCGTCGTAGTTCTGGGTCCTTCGGGCTCGGGCAAGTCGACGATGCTTCGCTGCATTAATCGTCTGGAGCATCCCACGAGTGGCTCGATTGTCGTTGAGGGTGTGGACGTGTGCGCCAAGGGCGTCGACCTTAACAAGGTGCGCACGCATCTGGGTATGGTGTTCCAGCAGTTCAATTTGTTCCCGCACCTCTCAGTCAAAAAGAACGTCATGCTCGCGCAGCAGAAGGTGCTCAAGCGCAGCAAGGAAGAGGCCGAGAAGATCGCCGTCGAGGAGCTGACCAAGGTCGGTCTTGCCGAGCGCATCGATTTTATGCCGAGCCAGCTTTCGGGCGGCCAGCAGCAGCGCGTGGCCATCGCCCGCGCCCTGTCGATGAATCCTCACGTCATGCTCTTTGACGAGGCCACGTCGGCGCTCGATCCCGAGCTTGTCCGCGACGTGTTGGGGGTCATGCGCGACCTGGCACGCGACGGCATGACCATGATCGTCGTGACGCACGAGATGGGCTTTGCCCGCGACGTTGCCGACCGCGTCGTCTTTATGGACGGCGGCGTTATCGTGGAAGAGGGTACGCCGAGCGAGGTCTTCGACCACCCCAAGAGCGAGCGCACTAAGGCGTTCTTGGGCAATATCTCGTAGCCACTTTATATGACTGACATAGCAGAAAACGGGAGCCGGATGTGATCCGGCTCCCGTTTTTGTTGGGACGCGAATGTGTTTTGGTGCAGAGCGCGTTGCGGGCGGAGCTCATTGCCGCTAGGCGAGCTCGGCTCCAAGGGCGCGGCAGGCCGCCTCGCCCTCATCGTCGGGCGCATCGTAGCAAATGACGGAATCGACGACGTTGACGCCCGCCTCGTCGGCATCGGCCTTCCAGTTGTCCATCCACTCGCCCTCGGCCCACGAATAGGAACCAAAGAGGATGACCTTCTTGTCGCCGAGGGCTTCCTTGACCTCATCCCACATGGGCTGGAACTCATCGTATTCAAGCTCCTCGGAGCCCATGGCGGGGCAGCCGAAGGCGATGGCATCATAGTTGGTGGCCTTGTCGGCAGAGAAGTCGGCGCAGGGGATGACTGCGGCCTCGGCTCCGGCTGACGTCGCGCCCTCGGCGACGAGGTTTGCCATGGCCTCGGTGTTGCCTGTGCCGCTCCAGTAGACGACGGCGATCTTGCTCATATGTCTTCCTTTCGGTTGTGCGGCGTGCGGCCGCGTTTTGTATGCTCTATCGGGTTGCCTGGACAAGTTGTCCCAGGGTGCAGCCCTGTTGATAGATGTAGGTAAGGTATTGCGTGCATGCGCGATAGGAATCGAAGGTCGTGAGCGCCTGTTCGACGTTTGTGTATACCTTCCAGGCGCCAAAGACCTTATAGTTTTCGCCGTGCTGGACGATAAACTGATGGACATCTTCGTAGGGATAGCCCAAAAAATAGCCAATTTCGTGGGGGAACTCGCACATGCACCCCGTATCGCAGTGCCTATTTCGCGCGAGTGCGCAGACACTGCCGTCATAGGCGCTTTCTGCGGCATTGCTGCTTGCCAGCGTGATGCGCGCGGCGAGATGCACCAGGGATGCGGGCAGGTTGTGGACATCGTAACCTTCGGCGACAAGCGCCGTCGTGGCGCGGGGGTCGGAGAGGTATCGCATGAGGTCCGCAGGGCGGTACACATAGATGAGCGCTCCGCAGGGGCGCCAGACCAAAACGCTCATATGGATCCCGAGCGGCTGGAGCTCGCGGTTGCATTGGGCTATGACGGCGAGCAGGCGAGAGCGTCGCTCTTCGATTTGAGCGACGCCGAGTTTTCCGTTTTGGTTGGCGTAAACGCCGGGATAGGTAAAGAGCGAAGCCGGCTTGATACCTGCGAGCGTAGGGGAGCAGTTGCGCACGACAGCCGTTTGGTATGTTGGGATGTCAATGGTTCGAGTCACGTTGCCCCTTTCGAGCCCTCACTTGTTAGCCTAGGAAAACTTATACACGAAAGTAAGACATGGTCAACAAAAAAGTTTGAAGAGGGAAACTAATTGACCGAACGGACATGAATTTGGGTTAAGATGGGGACACCCCATGGGGGTATCTAGATAGTGCTACTTGAAAGGGGAACGCATGAGTGACTTGCTCAACCCTGCGAATCTCATCGTGCTGGCCGTCATTGCCGTCGGCATGTTTTTTGGACTGCGTCGCATTGCCGCTTCGACACACGGGAAGAGTTGCTGCAGCGATGGTGCGAGCGGTAAGAAGGCCAAGAAGGTAGTGGTTGCGGATACCGATCCGTCCCACTACCCCTATAGCGATGAGTTGCTCATCGGCGGCATGAGCTGCGATGGCTGCGCTCAGAATGTGGCCAATGCCCTCAATGCGCTGAATGGTGTGTGGGCAACGGTGACGTACGCGGACCACACGGCCCGCGTACGCTCCAAGCGGCCGGTCGATCGCGGTGTCCTTGAGGCGGCCGTGAGAGATGCAGGTTACTACGTCATGACGCTGTAAGCGCCGCCCTGGATTCGCTTCCTTGGCTAGGCCCGTCCGCGCAGTTCGATGTCTTGGATGTCGTCGAAGTCGATGGCGATATCCCTGAGTTTGAGCAGCTTGAATGCGGGTAACACTTCGTCGAGAATGCCCGTGCGGCTACGATAACCGTACGTATCGTAATAGGTGACACGCACCAAGTCGCCGCGTTTGAGGTCCTCGAGCTTTCTGGAAAGCACGAGGGCTTTTTCTTCCGTGAGCTCACGTTTTGGCTCGACGGTGATTTCCTGCTTGCGCACGAGTTCGTAGTATCCCGTGAGGGCGGCAAAGGGCATAAACTGTGCGGCGCGGTTGGCGCGCACGGCACCGTTGGCTGTGAGGCTGGGGTCGGCGGCGCGGCGTCTGCCCTCGGGGTCCGCCAGGCGCTCGAAGGCGGTCGGCGGGCGCACGGGCTGTTGTTTGGGTTTAGGCACGGTGTCCTCCAACTTGGTCGTTGCGTTCGCGCGCGGTGGCGCCGGCGGTAAAGCTTAATCCCTTGACCAGGGCGTTCTTGCCGTACTTGCCTTTCACGGCCAGGACGGCGCGCGCCAGGTCGCGCTCGCGCTCATCGGCCTCGATATCGCTAAACAGATCGATGGTGGCAAATTCCTCGGGTATGAGGTTGCCAAATCCCAGGTTGATGCGCTTGACCGGTCGTTTGGGATCGACAGTCTGCGCCCAGAGCTCATCGAAATAGCCCATGATCTTCTTAAACGAATTGGTGCGCTCGGGTAGCTTTCGCGAGGCGTTGGAGTGCGCAAAGAGTGCGGCATAGCCACCGCGCGGTTTGCCGCCATGCTCTCCCACAAAGATGCCATCGATTGCCTGCGCTTCGCGCACCAGGCGGCGCCGTTCGTCATCGCGCTGGACGGGCTTGGGAGCACGGGGCGCGAGCTCGGGGCCGGCGGTTGCGGTGGGTTCGATACTCGACGTGCTCGAGCGCAGATGCCCGCATCCGTCCACATATTGCGCTGTACCGCTGGCGTCAAGGCGGCGTATGTCGGCGCGCTCGCTCGCGTAGCCCACAAAGAGCGAGATGCTGTCACATACCATGTGCTTATCGACCAAGTCCAGCACGGCACTGTCGACCATCTCGCGCAAGACGGTGTAGGCCTGCTCGTAGGCATAGCCCTTCGAGAGCACCTGCCCTGTGGTGGTCGAGGTCGCTTGCGGGCGATAGGCTTGGATATCGGCGATGGTTGTCGGCTCACGCCCGAAGGCGTGGTCGATAAGATATTCGGCATTGACACCAAGTTCGTCGTAGAGCAAGTTCTCGTCGAGTGCGGCGACGCCCATCAGGTCGTAGACGCCATACTTTTCGAGTCGGGCTGCCACGCCGGGCCCGATGCCCCAGATGTCGGTGATGGGACGATGGGGCCAGATCTCCTTGCGAAAGGTCTTGTCGTCGAGTATGCCGATGCGGCTGGGTACGTGCTTGGCGGTAATGTCGAGTGCCACCTTGGCTTGGAATAGGTTGGGGCCGATGCCAACCGTCGCCGTGATGCCGGTGCGTGCCAGGACCTCGTCGCGCAGCATGCAGGCGAAGCCTTCAGCGTCGGTATGGTAGAGGTCCAGATAGGGCGTCACGTCGATAAAGCATTCGTCGATGGAATAGACGTGAACGTCTTGCGGACTGACGTATTCCAGGTAGATACCGTAAATCTGTGCCGACACCTCCATGTAGTGCTGCATGCGCGGTACGGCCGTGATGTAGTCGATGCCATCGGGAATCTCGAATAGGCGGCAGCGATTGTGAATCCCTAAGTCCTTCATGGCCTGGGTAATGGCGAGGCAGATGGTCGTGCGCCCGCGCGATTCGTCGGCAACGACCAGGTTGGTGGTGAGCGGATCGAGCCCGCGGTCGACGCACTCGACGCTAGCGTAAAACGTCTTGAGGTCGATGCAGATATAGGTGTGACGCTCGTGCCCCATGCGTCCTCCCATCAAACACATGTTCTTATCGAATACATGTTCGATAATACCCGCTCGACCGGACACCGTCAAAACCTGCCCCTTTTTGGCAGGTATGGTCGTGCGGCCGCATCGGGTTTTAACGCAGCTCTAAAGAGTGCGAAACAGCTCGGAAAACCTCGCTTCGTAGCATGAGCCTAACAATCGATACCACCATAAAGCACGGAAGGGTTATGGGGATAATGGTCAACTATGGGTTTGGTATGCCGACACGCCTTGTTGCGGATGGAGACGTGGCTCGCTGGTGCGGGCGATTGGTCGCTCACTACGGCGGCACCAAGGCGCTGGTCGTGCTGGGCGGCGACAAGCATACGCGCGATGAGCTTGTCTCGGCGGCACTCGGCTCGCTTGATCGAGCCCTACTCGAGCGTGTACTTTTTCGTTGCGGCTCGGTTGAGGGCGATGGGGGAGACGAGCTGATCGACGAAGCCGTGGCCCTGGCGACCGACGAAGGCGTGGACTTTGTCCTGGCGATTGGCGATGCCGATACTGCCGGCTTTGCGCGCGAACTCGCCCGTCGCATGGCGGCGCTCGATGCCGGCGAGGACGGTTTTGTCCCTTATGGATGTATTGTCTCGGAGGGCAAGGTGCCTGCCGTCGTAGGGGCCGGCGAGGTTCCCGTTTTTGCCATTATCGCTCCCGAACTGCTTGAGGGCATTGGGTCTCCTCTGCGTGAGCTGCTCGGCAGCGTATGCGCCGCGGCCTAGTACCTGCCAGGAAGGGACAGGTTAATTTTGGTAGGTAAAGCGTTTGACCTGCCAAAATAAACCTGTCCCTATTTGGTCGGTTGCCGTTTGGGGGCCGATTGGCAACGCTCGCTGATTATAGTCTTGACCTGCGCTAGAATAGCGACATCTGAATGTCCGGGCGCATGGAGGCGTGCGCCCGTATGCTGAGGAGGACTCTATGGCAACTGTTGCCGCACCTATCGATGCTACGTCGACTGCCGCTTGGAAGGCACTCGAGGCCCATCAGGAGAAGCTCGAGGCCGAGGGTATCGACCTCAAGGCCTGGTTCGCCGCCGATGCCGAGCGCGTGAACAAGCTGAGCTTTGACGCCGGTGACCTGCACTTCGATCTGTCGAAGAACCTGGTGACCGATGAGACCGTCAAGCTGCTGTGCGATCTTGCCCGCGAGGTGAAGCTCGAGGAGCGCCGCGACGCCATGTTCTCCGGCGAGCACATCAACACCACCGAGGACCGCGCCGTCCTGCACACCGCGCTGCGCCGCCCGGCAAGCGAGAAGGGCCAGCTCATCGTCGACGGCCAGGATGTCGTCGCCGACGTGCACGAGGTTCTCGACCGCATGTATGCCTTCGCCGAGCGCGTGCGCTCTGGTGAGTGGAAGGGCGTAACCGGCAAAAAGATCGAGCACCTGGTGTCCATCGGCATCGGTGGCTCCGACCTGGGCCCGGTCATGGCTTACGAGGCTCTGCGTCCCTATGCCGACGCCGGTATCGACTGCCGCTATATCTCCAACATCGACCCCAACGACCAGGGCGAGAAGCTTAAGGGTCTGGATCCCGAGACCACGCTCGTGATCATCGTCTCCAAGACCTTCACCACGCTCGAGACCCTCACCAACGCCCGCGAGGTTAAGACCTGGATGCTCGAGCAGCTCAAGGCCCAGGGCGCCATCGACGGTTCCGATGAGCAGAACGCCGAGGCCGTGGCCAAGCACTTCGTCGCCGTCTCCACCGCACTCGAGAAGGTTGAGGCCTTCGGTATCGACCCCGCCAACGCCTTCGGCTTCTGGAACTGGGTCGGCGGCCGCTACTCCGTCGACTCCGCCGTGGGCCTGTCGCTGATCGTCGTGCTCGGCCCCGAGCGCTTCCAGCAGTTCCTCGAGGGTTTCCACGCTATCGACGAGTACTTCTGCAGCACGCCGCTCGAGAACAATGCCGTTGCGCTGATGGGCCTGCTCAATGTCTGGTACGTCAACTTCTTCGGTTCCAAGAGCCACGCCGTGCTGCCGTACTGCCAGTACCTGCATCGTTTCCCGGCCTACCTGCAGCAGCTCACCATGGAGTCCAACGGCAAGCATGTCCGCTGGGACGGCAGCGCCGTGACCTCCGACACCGGTGAGATCTTCTGGGGCGAGCCCGGTACCAACGGCCAGCATGCCTTCTACCAGCTGCTGCACCAGGGCACCGTGGTGGTTCCGGCCGATTTCATTGCCTTCGCCAATACTGCCAACCCTGCGACCGATAGCGGTCAGGACGTGCACGAGCTGTTCCTGGGCAACTTCCTGGCCCAGACCAAGGCGCTCGCCTTTGGTAAGACGGCCGACGAAGTTCGTGCCGAGGGCACGCCCGAGCAGATCGTCCCGGCCCGCTGCTTTGAGGGCAACCGCCCGACGACCTCGATCTTCGGCGACACGCTGACCCCGTTCGCACTCGGCGAGCTCATCGCCCTGTACGAGCACATCACGTTTGTCGAGGGCACGGTCTGGGGCATCGACTCTTACGACCAGTGGGGCGTTGAGCTGGGCAAGCAGCTTGCCAAGCAGATCACCCCGGCCTTCCACGACGATGCCGCCAAGGCCGAGCAGGACGCTTCGACCCAGGCGCTCATCGAGTTCTATCGCGCGCATCGCAAGTAGTCGCTGCTGTTAACGCATCGCGCCTTATAGTCAGGGGCCCGTATCCTATCGGATGCGGGCCCCTTTGCTTTGCCGTGGTCCCGGGGCGCACGGCCTTTGTGGAACATCGCCGGGGCACCGCGCGCTGCGAGAACCCTGCGCCTAGATCTCGGTCTCCGCATGGCCTCGCTGCGCCTCGGGCAGCTCCCCGTAGAGCGGATGGTCTTCGAGCCTAAAGCGCTCGACCTGTTCGGGAGTGCGACCGCGTACAAAGAGCCACGAGCGATCGATCGGCGTCGCCATGAGCGTGCTGGGCAGTGCGTCGGCGCGGTCGGAAAACACCCGGGCGCTCTCGGGATCCTGGAACGCCAGCACCAGATGCGTGTCGCAGTTGCCCATGATGGAGCGTGCGCGTGCCTCGCCATAGAGCGCATCGAGCTGGTTGGTCGACTGCAGCAGCAGCGTTGCCCAGATGTTGCGGCTTCGGATAATCGAGAGCACGTTGTCGATCTGGGGGATCTGCAGATTTGCGAAGTCATCGAGCATAAAGCGCACGGGCACGGGCAGGCTGCCGTCGGGCTGCCTATCGGCCTCACGAATGAGGCCCATAAACGCCTGCGAAATAAAGAGGCCGGTCAGCGGATCGAGATTGCGGTCAATATCGCTCACGGTTACAAATAGGGCGCAGGGGGTGTGTCCCATGGAAGCGAAGTCCACCTGATGGCACTCACGATAGAGCTGTGCCGCACCGTCGAATCCCAGACACATGACCTTTTCGGCAAGGATGCCGACGATGCTCGCGTGCATGCGCTCGGCATTTTGCGTAATGGCGTAGCGCCGCCATAGCGAGAGGGCATAGCTTTGGGGGTCGATCGTAATCAGGTCGTCAAACAATCGACCCGTGGCACCGTCCTGCAGGTGCTCGATCAGCTTGATGACCGAGCTGATCGTCTGCTCGTCGGCGGGTAGCTGTTCGGTGACGTAGGCGATAAGACACGACAGCAGGTTTGCCGCCGCATGATCCCAAAAAGGCTGGTTGTTGTCCTCGATGGGGCAGATGGCCTTTGCCACCGAGAGGATGTCCTGCTGGTTGGGCCTGCCGTCCGCCTTGCGGCGAATGTGCCTCAGGGGGTTGTAGCCGCAGCGCTCGATGCCGGGCGCAAGGGCCGGGACGGTGTTGAGGTCGGCGAAGTTGAGACATTGCACGCGGTAACCGTGGGCTGCCAGCACGGGTCCCACTTCGCGACAGAGCGTGCCTTTGGTGTCGAGCACGATGTAGCTTGCGTTCATTTGCAGCAGGTTGGGCTTGAGGACGTTTCGGGTCTTGCCGGCTCCCGAGGGGCCGATCACAAGTGCGTTGTTGTTGAGTCCCGTTTGGCGGGTGTCGCAGGAAAGCGTTCGATCCTTGGCGAGGATGGTGGACGATGCGGACTCAGATGCGGCGAGGCGGCTGGCGAGGTTAGACATGGGCGATCTCCTTGGTGGTCGAGAGGATTTCGTGGGCAAAGCCGAGCTCGACGGCGCGCTCGGCCGAAAGGTAGGTGTCTTTTGCAGTGAGGGACTGGATGCGCTTGGGCGTGAGGCCGCTGCGGTCCGAGAGGATTTGCGTGAGGGTCTTGCGGGTCTGCATGAGACGCCGGCTGGTTTCCTGCAGCGCAAGTGCCGAGCCGCCTGCCCCCTGGGGGATCAGCGGGTCGTGAATCATGAGCTCTGCATGGGGCGCCATACGGCGATCGTCGCCGCCCATAAAGATCACGGCGCCCATGGACGCGGCGAATTCCAGGCAGACGGTGCGGATGGGGCACGATGCGAGGCGCATGGCGTCATAGATCGCAAGACCCGATCGCACGCTTCCGCCGGCGCTGGCGACAAATATGGTGATGGGGCGGCTGGGGTCGGTGGCATCGAGCAGACGGATCTGCTGGCATAGGTCGTGGGCCATCGGGGTTTCGATGTTTCCCATGACGGAGAGCTCGCGGCGGGCGAGCATCTCATCGTAAATGCTGGTGAGCGTGATACCTCGGGCGGATTCACGCATGGTGAGGGGGCTGATGATGGGGGAATGATTGGTGTCCATGAGGACTCCTTTCTGTTGGTTGTGTTGTGGAATAGGATTGTTGCCCGCGGAGGGGCTGGCGGGCTACAGGGTTCGTCCGAGCCTGAGATCGAGCTCGGTTGTGGGGCAGGCTGCCCGTTCGTGCGGCTCGCAAGCGCCAAGGGCTCCAAAGCGATGGAGCGTTGCGACGGGCGTGGTGTAGGCGAGCCGCAGCTGATGCTCGACAGGGGCACATCCGTCATTTTTGTAATGAGCCGCGTAGTACTGCGCGATGCTGGCGTTCATCTCGCTGCCATTGCGATGGCGCTCAAACTGGCGTCTGCAGGTCTCGATAATCTTTGCTACCGACTTGGGTGCCGTCGCGGGAACAAGGGCGAGATAGCCCTCAAATAGCTCGTTGATGCTCAGGAGGCACAGCAGGTCGATCAGCGTCCTTATGGCTGCTCCCTCGGCGGAAAAGTGCGCGGTCATGCGGTTATATCGGTCGCGGTCGACGATGGCCGCATGGGGTCTTGGAGTTTTCTGCCCCGTGGTCCCGGGCTTTTGCCGCGCCTGTGTATTGAGCTCGACGTTGCAGCGCTTGAGGCCGTCCAACGGAAGGAACAGTGCGGTGCGCAGGGTGTTCCGCTTGCTTTCGAGTTCATGACGCTCGTCGGGTTCCCATTCGAGCTTGAGTTTCGTGTCGAGCGCCGTAAGCATATGGGCTAGGCAGCCTACGGTAAGAACGTACGAATCGTTGTCGCGTTTTGGGGCATAGGGGTCTGTCAGCTTGCGAATGTCGGGGTCGCCCATGATCTTTGTGCAGCGCTTCAGCAGTTGAGGGTGGTCGGCCAAGATCGTCGCGAGCGGTAGCGACGCGTAGTTCTTGATGGTCGCGGCGGCAAAGGCGGCGTCATATTCGTTTGCATATGCTCGCTCAATGCGGGCATCCAGAATGCTTTTCTTATCGCCGTCTTCAGCGTGGTGGTTTGTCATAGCTTCTCCAATCGGTTGATGTTCGTGCTGTTTGTTGATGTGTTGGTTGTCGTGAGTGATGTGCTTGCCGTGGGTGATGTGCTGACGTTGGGGTGCTATGCGGTTTTCAATGAGCCCGTGAGGCAGTTGCTGCAGGGGCGGGATGGAACGGCCCATGCAAGGCGGAAGGCATCGTGCTCAAAATCGAGACAGCAATGCCTTGGGTGCCTCACATGTGGCAGTTACCTCATTAAGTTGTCATTGCGTTTGGGGCTGTACTTTGCCGATCTTCTTTCTCTTACACGCTGAAAACTGAAACTGAATATGCTCGATCTACTTAAAACCGCAACGGCGGTTTTTTATCAACTTACATGTCGGAACGTGTCTTTGCAAGTACTTTTTTGCGTTTGTTTCAAATGGGGTGGTTTTGCAACCGTCACGCGCCACGCTATGCGAACGCGCCCCGGCTCAGATAAGATGGTGCGATCGAGTTCTACCGCGCTCACCGCAAGTAGTCTTTGTTGCTGAGATAGGTCACGGCCGAAAGGGGCCCGTATCCCAACAGATACGGGCCCCTTGCTATTTAAATGGGCATGAGGGTGTATTGAGGGGGGATGTCTTGCTGTCGGCATCCGCGTGCGGTGCCATTCGCTGTCCGTAAATTATACGTTTACGGCTAATTTCATACCACTTGTCGGAATGCGGACGCTGTCCTTGCATGCCGGGCGTACATTGAACGTGGTTTTTCGCGTGAAGCCACGAATCGGTTGCCAGCCCTGAACAAGGAGGCCCAGCATGACGCTTGCCAAACCCATCAATAAATACATCGACTATATCGATGCCCCCGAGGACACGTTTGAGCAGTATGTCGAGAAGGCGTTAAAGTACAACTTTCGCTGCGTATTTGCGAACCTGCAGGAGTACGAGACGGGCCGCGCCATGCTCGAGGGCTCTGACATCATCCTTGCCGGCGCTATCGACTTTCCCCAGGGCACTATGACGCTTGAGGAGAAGCTTACGAGGTTTGAGGAATACGCTGCGTGTGGCTTTACCGAGATTGACTACGTTTTGAATCAGGGGTCGATCGAGAACCGCGATTTTGATGCCATCGAGCGCGAGATGACTACCATTGCTGATTTTTGTCGCGCGCATGGCATCACTGACAAGGTAATCGTCGAGATGTGCAAGCTGGACGGCGACGACGCCGCCAAGCGCCGTGTATGCGAGATCGCGCTGGAGGCCAAGCCGGGATTCCTTAAGACATCGACCGGTAGAAGCTTTGGCGGTGCTAAGCTCGAGGACGTGCGGCTGATGCACGAGGTGCTCGGCGATGCCGTGGCAATCAAGGCGGCGGGCGGTATCCATAATTACGAAGAGGCTTGCGCATTCATCGAGGCCGGCGCCAGCGCGTTAGGTGCATCGGCGGGCATCGCGATCGTCGAGGGCGCACCGACGGATGAGCGTCGCTAGCAGACGTATTTGACCTGAGCGATAAAGCTTCACGACCACACGCCGTTCATGTTCGGGACAATATGACATTTTTCCCGTTGTAAACGGAGTCGCGATGGGTGTTCTGTATGATGGCTCAGACAAGGTTGTTCAATGACAGGGAGGCATATATGGCAATCAAAGCCATCGCGATGGATATCGACGGTACGCTCACCAACGATCAGAAAGTGATTAGCCCGCGTACGCGCGAGAAGCTGCTCGCGGCGCAGGAGTCGGGCATTAAGCTCATTTTGGCTTCGGGCCGTCCCGCATGGGGGCTGCACGCCTTGGCGCAAGAGCTCGACCTTCAAAACCATGACGGTCTGCTGGTGGCCTTTAACGGCGCACACGTCGTCGATGCCCAGACCGACGAGGTGCTGTTCGATCAGGCTATGCCTGCCGACGAATTGCATCGCCTGATTGATCACCTGCGTAATTTTGACGTGATCCCTATGATTTCGCTCGGTCGTGATTTGCATGTCGAGGACTCGTACCATTGCATGATCACGCTGCCTGACGGCTCGCAGAAGAATATCGTCAAGTATGAGCGCGACGCGTGCGATCTTAAGATTCGCGAGGTGGAGAGCCTTCATGAGGTCGCTGATGCTTATCCCGTGGACAAGCTACTCACTGCGGGCGACCCGGCATACCTGCAGGCGCATTACGAGGAGATGTATGCGCCCTTTAAGCAGACGCTTTCGGGCATGTTTACGGCCGACTGGTACTTTGAGTACACGGCGCCCGGTATCGATAAGGCCTGCGCGCTCGAGGGTGCCCTGCCCAAGCTCGGCATCGATGCCAGCGAGGTCGTATCGTTTGGCGACGGCCAGAACGACAAGTCTATGATTGAGTGGGCCGGCACCGGTGTTGCCATGGGCAACGCCGTCGATGAGGTTAAGGCTGTAGCCCAGATGGTGACCGCCAATAACAACGAAGACGGTATTGCGGTGGCGCTGGATAAGCTGCTGGGTTAAAATCGCCGATAGTGCATGGTTTGGGCGTCTGCTTGCGGGCGCCCTTTTGTTAGGGAGGGTGCCGTGTCCGCATTTCCGTTCGACGCCGTTATCTTTGACATGGACGGCGTGATTGTCGATACCGAGTATTACTACCTGGGCGAGACTGCCGCGTTTGCCAAGGAGCTTGGGCTTAACCTGACTCAAGAGGAGTTGAACGGGCAGGTCGGTACCTCGCATCAGTTCTTCCTGCGTATGCTGGTCGATTGGTTTGAGCGCGCCGGTAAGGGGCATTTAACTGGCGAGGAAGCGTTGGCCCGTTGGGACGAGTGGGCGCATAAGCGTCCGCGCGACTATCAGGCTTTGATTAACCCAGGCGCCGCGGAGACGATTCGAGAGCTGCCGCGCCGTGGCGTTCGCGTGGCGCTTGCCAGCTCGTCTCCCATGGATAGCATCGAGGAAGTGCTCAACGCATGCGGGCTGTCGGATGCCTTTGAGCATGTGGTGAGTGGCGAGCAGTTTAAGGAGAGCAAGCCCGAGCCCGACATCTACCTGCATGCGCTGGACCTGCTGGGGCTGCCCGCGAATCGCTGCTGCTGCGTCGAGGATTCGGTGCCTGGCATCACTGCCGGCAAGCGAGCCGGCCTGACAGTCATTGCCAAGCGCGAGGAACGCTTTGGCTTTAGCCAGGATGCCGCGGACAAGATTATCGACCAGCTGCCGGAGCTGCTCACGCTTTCTTAGGAGTGCGGTAGTTGCGCGTTTTTCGGGTCTGATGAGTAAATACCCGACATTTTGGTGCGGCAGCAAGCATACTTTATGCTAATGCGGGCTTAAGGGATTGTTGAATGCCCTTGAGCCCGCTTTAGACTTAATTGTGCTGGGAGAGGGTATATGCCACCGACTGAAGGGCTAACTGACGGTAAAGCAGCGATACCGCTGTACCAACAGGTCATTGATATCATTAAAAACGAAATCAACTCCGGTGCCTACAAGGCAGGGGCGCGGATACCCAACGAATTTGAATTGGCTGAGAGCTATAAAGTTGGCCGCGTTACCGTGCGACGCGCCATTGAGGAGCTCGTCCAGCAGGGCTATCTAACGAAGCGACAGGGGAAAGGCACGTTTGTCAATGCCCCCAAGCTCAAGCGCAAGATTCGCCAGAAGGATGACGTCCAGAGTTTTTCGGACGCATGCCGCGTTAACGGAATGGAACCGGGGGCGTGTGTCATTTCGAGAAAGATACTGCCGGCGGATTCCACCGAAGCACAGTTCTTTGGTGTTCCCGTTGGAACTGACTTGATTTGCGTTGAGCGCGTGCGCACTGCCGATGGCGTCCCTGTCATGCTCGAGAACAACATATATGTTTACGAGGACAACGCCTATCTATCAACGGCACCTCTATCGAACCAATCCATTTTTGAGTTCGTGCGCAACCGGACGGGCCGCACGCCCGCGTTTACCGACCCGTGCACACTCGAGATCGCGTGCGCGTCGCCCGAGGTCGCTCGACTGTTGGCAGTTCCCGTTGGCGAACCCTTGTTTTATATGGAAGCCTTCTTTTTCGATGAGCAGCGGCGGCCGTTTATCATCGGTCGTCAGCGGATCGTTGGGTCTCGCTACGTTTTTGACATCTAGGACATTGCGAATGGAAGCGCCCGGTGGATTATCTCACCGGGCGTTTCCATACCGTTCACGGCGCAAACGCAACCGTTCAACCGCGTTGCGGCAATCAGTTTGAAATTATCTTGATGAAGGAAAAAGCTGCTGGTAATCTATGGGACGTCATAGAACGTTTGCATTGTGCAAACGTTGAGCGAGATGCGATGCAGTCTCGAGTTCTTTGGAGGTATCTATGTCAGATACGAAGGCGAAGAAGACAAACAGACGTTTTAAGTTCAAATTACCGCATGTCTATACGATTATGTTCTTGCTGATCGTTGTCTTTGCGGTCTTGACTTGGATCGTTCCCTCTGGTCAGTATCAGCGCAAGACGATTTCGACAGCGGCGGGCGAGCGTGAGGTCGCCGTTGCTGGAACCTATGAACAGGTCGATAAGAACTACACCGATTCCGAGACCGGCGAGACCATCAATCTGGGCCAGGATATCTTCGCGGTCCTGCAAGCGCCCACTAAGGGCATCCAGGAGGCTGCCGACGTCGTTGCGTTCGTCTTATTGATTGGCGGATCGTTCGCGATCATCACCAAGACCAACGCTTTGAATGCCGGCATGAGCCGTGTGATTAAAAAGCTCAAGAACAAGGACATCCTCATCATTCCCATCACGATGACATTGCTGTCCATTTGCGGCACTACGTTTGGCATGTCTGAGGAAGCCCTGCCGTTCTATGCCATCTTCATTCCCATCATGATGGGTATCGGTTATGACTCGATGACGGCATTCATCATCTGCTTCCTTGGTCCTAACCTGGGATATTGTGCTTCGACCATCGACCCGTTTAATGTTTTGATCGCCCAAGGCATCATTGGCATCGAGGGCAATCCGCAACTGTGGCTGCGCGCCGTTTCTTGGGTCATCTTCACTGCCGTCGGTATCGCATGGGCCATGCGCTACGCCATGCGCGTCAAGAAAAACCCCGAGTCGTCCATTGTGTACGAGGACGATAAGCTCAAGCGTATTGAGTTTTCCGTGACCGATGCCTCCATCGAGGAAGAGTTCACTATCCGTCAGAAGCTCGTGCTTATCGATTTTGCTTGCGGTATGGGCATTATCGTCTGGGGTCTTGTTACCCAGGGCTGGTACATGAATCAGATTTCCGCCGTGTTCCTTGGCATGGGCTTGCTTGCCGGTATCCTGGGCGGCCTTGACCAGCAGACGATCGCAGAGGAGTTCGTTAAGGGTCTCGCCGACTTTGCGTACGCTGCCGTCGTTATCGGTATCGCTCGCGGTATTCTGGTCATCGCCGAGGGCGGCATGATCATCGACACCATCCTCCAGGCGCTCGCTACTGCGCTCGCCGGTGCGCCCGCCGCCGTCTACACCACGTTTATGTATGTCGTCCTTGGCCTGCTCTCTTTGCTGGTTCCCTCGAGTTCTGGCCTGGCGGCGCTCACCATGCCCGTTATGGGCCCCCTGACCGAGCTCATGGGCCTCAATCCCGAGGCGGCCGTCACCGCGCTCCAGTTTGCCAACCAGACCATCAACACCATCAGCCCCGTGGCGGGTATGACGGTCGCCGGCCTTGCCGTGGCTAAGATTTCGTTTGGCCAATGGTGGAAGACCATTTGGAAATTCTTCATCTTCATGGTCGTCTTTGGCTTGGTCATTACTGCCATTTCCGGCATGCTTCCGGCGTAGGTGGTTGTGATGTCTGATCGTTTGACGGTCCTGACGTCTAAGAGCGTCTTTACCGGTACGGGGGACCTGCCGTTTGAAGGTTTCGTAGCGGTCCGTGGCAATCGAATTGAGGCTGTTGGCACCAAGTGTGAGGCGGCTTCGTATTTGACCCAGGCGGACGAGGTAGTTGACCTGGGCGACCGCACCGTCATGCCCGGCCTGATCGATGTGCATACCTTCTATACAGGTTGGGCACTGCGGACGTTGGGGTCTGATCTGTCCGGCGTCGCTGATGCCAAAGAGGCCGTGTCGCTCTTGCATGCATGGAAAGAAGGTCATCCGGATTGCGCGGCGGCTTTTGGCCACAACCTGCCCGAAACGTTGGCATCGGATGCCGAGAACGCAAATACGGCAGCTGTGCTTGACGATTGTTTTGGCGACATCCCCGTCGTCTGCTTTACACCGGGAGCGGAGACCTGCGTTCTCAACGCTGCCGCCAGTGCGCGATACGGTTTTACGCCCCAGGCGTGCTATGCCGAGAAGATCTGGCGCATGATGAGCGATTTCCTCGCGCTGCCCGAGGTGCGTGCCGGGTATTCGGACTACATGAGCATGCTTAACGAGCGCGGCGTTACCGCCATCAAGGAGATGGCGTTTGATGACTACTACGGCTTTGCCGACGAAATGGCTCGCCGTGAGGAATCTGGTGAGCTGACGGTTCGTGTCTCTATGATGTCGCAACCGGTGGGTGCCGGTGCAAATCTGGCATATGCCCGCGAGGCGCGAGAGCGCTTCCGGGGACCGTTCGTTCGTTTTTCTGGCTTCAACCGTATGACCGATCGCGGCGTATGGGTGGGGCTTGCCGAGATGATAGACCCCTATGAGGACACGGCCGATGCGGGCGCTGCCGGCAAGACGGTCGTCGAGGAGCCAGAGTGGGATCTGATTGAGAACGAGCTGCGTGCAATTGATGCTGACGGCTTCCGATATTCCTTGCATTGCCAGGGCGATGGCGCCGTTCGCCGCACCGTGGCGCTCTATGCCTCGCTGCCTCGAGACGAGCATGGACGGATGCTTCGCCGCCATGCGATTACCGATCTCGAGAACTCTGACCCGACCGATCTTGTCGAGTTTGGCAAGTTAGGTGGAATTTGCGAGGTCTATCCGCAGATTCTGACGCTGGACCGGCGCGAGGATTGCCTATCGATGATGCGTCGACAAATTGGCGAGACGCGACTTTTGCACAGCTGGAATCGCCGCGACATGGAAGATTCCGGATGCACAGTGTGCTGTGGAACGGATTTGCCGCTGCTGATTCCGAGCCTGGGCGAGTCAATCTACAGCGCGTGCGGCGGATTCTTCGCCGACGGACTGCCTGTGAATGAGGTCAACACGCTGACGCTTGTCGAGCTCTTGCGCGCTTGGACTGCCGGGGGCGCGTACGATCTGATGCGCGAAGACGAGCTGGGTACGCTCGAGGTCGGCAAGCTTGCCGATATCTGCGTGCTCGATCGGGATGTGTTTGACCTCGATTATCACGACGCACGCGATCTTGTGGTTGATATGACGATGTCGGACGGACAAATCGTGTTCGATCGAAATAAGGAGGCATAAGATGTCTGAATCCAAACCGACGCTGCGCCGCGAGCAGATTGCGGGCATGAATATCCACTACATCATGTGGTCGCTCGATTACTTCCTTGATGTGCAGCAGCGTTTGGGCTTTGAGTCCATTGAGCTGTGGTGCGCAGAGCCGCATGTGACGCTCGACCACACGGGCTACTTTGAGGCTGAGGTCCTGGCGAAAAAGGCTGCAGACCGTGGGCTTAGGTATCGTACTCTGTGCCCCGAGAACGTTGTCTATCCTTGGCAGTACTGCGCACGCAAACCGCTGCATGAACAGCGCAGCCTGGCGTACTTTAAGCACGGCATTGAGCTCGCCGAGGTACTTGGGTGCGACCGTATGTCCATCAACTCGGGCTGGGGCGACTGGGACGAGGACCGCGAGGAAGCCTGGAAGCGCAGCCGCGAGCACTTGTCCATTCTGGCGGAGTATGCCGGCGAGCACGGTCTGGTGCTTACGATGGAAAGCCTGCGTCCCGAGGAGAGCAACCTTGTGACGACGGTTTCCGATGCGAAGCGTATGATTGACGAGGTCGCGAGCCCGTACTTACAGCCCATGGTTGATACAACCGCGATGGGCGTTGCAGGCGAGACACTCGAGGACTGGTTTGCCGCCTTTGGCGATGGGGCAATTCACGAGATGCACTTTATCGACGGTGACCCGTATGGCCATCTGGTGTGGGGCGATGGCAAGCACGATATGGACGCCTTCGTCGCCACGCTCAACGCCCATGGTTTCGACGGCATGCTGGGCCAGGAAATCACGGACGGTCGTTACTACGATGACCCGGCGGCGGCAGATGCCAAGAACATGGCCGCATTCGAGAAATATCTGATTGACTAAAACAACCATCGGCCGCGCAACCAACGTCATTGATTACGGGCCAAATAAGAAAGGAACTGGATATGAACGCACACGATCTGATTAAAGAGGCAATTGCCGAGAAGGGCAAGTTCGACAGCGTCTACTGGATTGCTTGCGGTGGCTCCATGATCGATTTGATCCCGGCTCATGAGCTTCTGCAGCGCGAGGCTACCACCTTCACTTCGTATATCTATACCGCGCGTGAATTCGACATTATGCGTCCGCGTCGTCTGGGCGAGAAGTCCCTGGTCATCGCTTGTAGCCACAGTGGCAACACCCCGGAGGTCGTCGAGGGCTGCGAGATTGCCCTCGCCGCCGGCGCTACGGTGATCGCCCAGACCGACAACGCTGGATCCAAGATCGACTCCGGCAAGTGGACCACGTGGGTCTACCCGTGGGGCGAGGGTGTGCCGCAGGCCGAGGTCCCCGCTGGCATTTCGCTGTCGCTTGCGGCAGAGCTGCTCGATCAGCAGGAGGGCGACGCCGATCTTGCCGATATGTATGCCGGTATCGCCGAGATGGATAAGATTCTTCCTCCGGCACGCGAGAAGGTAAATGCCGAGCTGGGCGATCGCTTTGCCAAGCTTTGTCAGGAGCACGAGTTCTTCTATATTCTGGGCAGCGGTCCCAACTTTAGCCAGACCTATGGTTTCGCTATCTGCTCTCTTATGGAGATGCAGTGGCAGCACTGCAGCTACATCCACTCTGCCGAGTACTTCCACGGCCCCTTCGAGGCTACTCAGGATGGCGTTTTTTACTTCCTGCAGATGGGCTCCAGCGAGTGCCGTGCTATGGACGAGCGCGCCCTGGCGTTCCTTAAGACGCATACCGATACGCTGATGGTGCTCGATGCCAAGGAGTACGGTATGGAAGCCGTGCCGGCGAGCGTCCGTGCCTATCTGGACCCGGTGCTGTTCTACGCCATGAACTGCGAGCTGCGTGCTGCACGCGGCAAGGTGTTTGATCACGATCCCGATTTCCGCCGCTATATGGGCGTCGTCGAGTACTAGAAGGGACAAAGGCCATGGCATTTAACGTTAACGCGCTCGGATTTGGCGACAACGTCGTCGATCGCTACGAGCATATCCACACCATGTATCCTGGCGGTAACGCGGTTAACTTCTCCGTTTATGCCAAGAAATGCGGTGCCGCACGCTCTGCATACATGGGCATTTTTGGCAATGACGCCGCTGCCGAGCATGTCATTGCAAGCCTCGAGGATGAGGGTATCGAGCTTGACAAGTGCGAGCAGATGATTGGCGAGAACGGAGCGGCTCGCGTGACCGTCGTTGACGGTGACCGCGTCTTCCTCGGCTCCAACGAGGGCGGTATCCGTGGCGATGCTCGCTATGTCCTCGATCGCTTTGACCTTTCGTACATGAAGCAGTTCGATGTGGTTCATTCGGGCAACTATTGCTTTACCGAGCGCGAGCTGCCCAAGCTGAAGGCTGCGGGCGTCACGGTCTCTTTTGACTTTTCGGACGACTCCACCGACGAGTACTACGAGCAGATTGCGCCCTACGTCGATTTTGCTTTCTTTAGTGCGGCGGATGCCGCGAGTGAGGACGAGATTCGTGAGCGTCTGGCATGGGTGAAGGGCCTGGGTCCGCGTTTTGTGTCGGCTACGGCGGGCGCCGAGGGCTGCATTGCTTACGACGGCGAGCGTTATTACCGCCAGCTGGCTAAACCGGTAACGGACATGAAGGACACCATGGGGGCGGGCGACTCGTTCCTCACCTCGTTTTTGATGTGCTATCTCGATTCCGCCAAGCGTGGTGAGGATGGCGCCGAGGCCATCGAGCGCGCGCTTGACTTTGCTGCCGGGTTTGCTTCGACCGTGTGCGGCATGGAAGGTTCTTGGGGTCACGGAGCACCAATCGTCGAATAGCTTAAGAAAGCGTTCGGCGGTCGGGCTATGAGGCCTTGGACAGCCGATGCAAAACAATAAGCGAAACGCGAAAAGGGGGCTCGCCATGTGGTGGGTCCCCTTTTGATCATTGGAGAAGACCATGGGTATTAAAGCGTGTGCGGCTGGTTTTTGCTGCGCGGACGTCTATCAAAACATCGGCGTGTTCTATCCGACTGGTAATGGCATTGACTGGGGTATCCATCTTGCACGAATGGGCGTTTCGGTATCCGCCGTGTCGGTTGTCGGCAAGGACGAGTACGGAGACAAGATGAGGGAGGCGCTGGCCACTGAGGGGTTCGATATCTCACATCTGCGGGTGGAGGATGGCGACACCTCGGTGATGCTCATGGCGTTGAAAGACGGCGTCGATCGCGTGCATCTCGAGGCAATCGATGGCGTAATGGAGACATATCGACCGAATGAAGACGACCGGGCGTTTATCCTAGAGCATGACATCATTCATACCGACCTGTTTGGCAATTGTTTGGACCTCCTGCCCGAATGGCATGATGCGGGCAAGACGGTGGTAATGGACTTCTCGGTGTTCAGCCAGGATCCCGAATATGCCTGTGAGACTCATTTTCCTTACGTAGACTACGCGTTCATGTCGTTTGAAGAGGACACTCCGGAGCTACGAGACTGGGTGCGCCACGTGCAGGAATTGGGACCGCGCGTTGCGGTTGCCACGCTTGGCGAGAAGGGAAGCATTGCCTATGACGGTGAGCGCTTCTATGAGTGCGGGATCGTACCGGCGGAGAAGGTCGTTAACACCGTGGGTGCCGGCGACTCGTATATTGCCGGGTTTACCAAGGGCGTGATCGATGGCCTTGATATTCCGGCGTGTATGAAGGCGGGCGCTGAGCTGTCGTCCCGAGTGATTGGTTCGTTTGAGCCGTACTAGGGTCAAATGCCTGGAAAGGAGTACGAAATGGTTATCGACATGTTGGTCCATCCTATGCTCTACGGCGAGATCTGTAAGCCGGGTGATGAGCCTGATGGATTCGGCTTTTGGTCACGAGAATTTGGTATGGGGCATATGGGCCCCATGGATTGGGATGAGCTTCAAGTCGAGATGGACGTCTGCGATGTGCAGAAGAGCGTGCTCATGCCGCTCGATGTAACCACGGCATGCGGAGGACACTTTGGCACCAATGACCAGATTGCCATGCTGGTTGCCGCGCATCCCGATCGTCTGTGGGGATTTGCGAGCGTAGACCCGCAGGTGAGCGGTGCCGCAGACGAATTGGAGCGTGCCTTTACCGAGTTGGGGGCAAAGGGGCTTTGCCTGCATCCTGCAAAGCAGGGTTTTGCCCCCGATAATGCTGTGGCCGAGCCGCTTTACGAGCTGTGCGAGCGCTATAACAAGCCGGTGGTTTTCCATGCCGGTATGTCTTGGGAGCCTGGCGCAGAGCTCTCGCGCAGTAACCCGCTTGCATTTGAGCACACAATCGCAACGCATCCAAACGTGCGCTTTAGTTTGACCCACTTTGGCTGGCCCTGGGTGCGCGAGGCCGTGGCGATGCTGCTCAAGTATCCCAACTGCTACACGGACACCTCTATCACTTACATCGATTCGCCCGAGGAGATGATGCAGCGTCTTTTCACGGTCGATATGGGGCCGCTGTGGTATGAGCGCGCGCTATCGCACCAAGTGATGTTCGCCAGCAATACGCCGCGCTTTCGTGCATTCAAACTCAAGCGGGCGCTCGATACCGTGCCCATGCGCGATGATGCGCGAGAAAGGCTCTACTGGGGTAATGCCCTGCGTTTTCTTGAAGGGGATGAGTAAACATGGTGACGCTCGAGACATTGAGCTATCTATCGACTGCTCCGGACCAGTTCATCGATATTACCGAGGACGTGCACGCTGCCATCGAACGCAGCTCGGTGACCAATGGCTTGGCAGCGATTATTTTGTCGCATACGACCTGTGGAATCGTGGTAAACGAGGGGCTGCCCTGCGTGGAGACGGATCTTATGGAGACGCTTGATCGCATCGCCCCACTCGATGCCCCCTATGCGCATGCACACTTCCTGCCGAGCTATGGAGCCACCGGCAACAACTCCTGTGGGCATATCAAGAGCATGATTTGTGGAAACAGTTGCTTCTTTCCCGTCCAAGATGGCCACATCGTGTGCGGAAGTGCCCAGAACATCTATCTTGCGGAGTTTGACGGTCCGCAGAAGCGAAAAGTGTACGTCGAGGTGCTGGGGGAGTAACGTCCCTGCGATAATGAACTGCACCCCAAAACTTGGACGGCTCAAATAAGAACCGCAAGGGACTGGCTCCGGAACTCCTCCGGGGTCAGTCCCTTCAGTTTAGCCTGCGTCCTCTGCCAGGTGATCCGTTGTATTATCCGGGTAGAATCGTATCGCAGGTCGTGGAAGCCGCCAAGTGCGATCTCGAAGCGTTGCAGCAGGGCGGTGTCGATGGCATTTTGATTACCAATGAGCTCTCGATACCCTATGAGCAGCACGTTTCTCCCTCAACCCTTGCATCGATGGGCTATGTAATCGGGGCTCTATCCCATGATCTGTCGACCCCTTGGGGAGCAGAGGCTATTTACGATGGCGATGCCACAATCGAGCTGTGCGCTGCCGTCGACGCGCAGTTCACGCGCTGCAATTTTTGCGGTGCCTGGGCCGGTGGTCTCGGGCTGATTAACCGAGATTTCGCGCACACCATGCGTCGCAAGGCGGCGCTGCGCTTGGACGACCTCAAGCTTTTTCACTTCATCACGAGCGAGGGGGGAGGTTTATCTCAACGACCGCACGACTGCGGACATTGCCGATTCACTTCTCTTTAATTGCCTACCGGATGCGATGGTCATCGGCGGTTCGGCTACCGATATTGCCGGGGTGATTACGCAGCGTGCGGCAGAGGCGACGGGGCTCGCGGCAGGGACACCTGTCTTAGTGGGAACGGGCGACTCTGGTGCCGAGGCCATTTCGACGGGTGTATTCCGTCCCGGCGATATGATGGTTCAGTTGGGGAGTACGGCGTATTTCATCTACCTAGCTGATCATATGATCGATGATGCCCGCCTGTGGCCAGGGACGTTTATCATTCCCGGAACTTACGGGATCTGCGCGGGGACCAATACGGCGGGTGCGCTCACATCGTGGCTGCGCCAAGAGCTGTATCGCGATGTCGTGGAGGCCGAGGACCACGGTGGCCCCGATGCATATTCGGTTATGGCGCATGATGCCGCCGACGTGGTGCCGGGTGCCGGTGGGCTCCTGTGTCTGCCGTACTTTGCGGGGGAGCGTACTCCGCTCAATGATCCCGCGGCGCGTGGCGTCTTCTTTGGCCTGACCGTAAGGCATACGCGAGCCCATATGGTTCGCGCCGCCTTGGAAGGCGTCGCGTATACCGTTGCATCCCATGTCGACATTATCGAGCGAGAGCATGGTCTGCCAATTGGGCGCATTATGCTTGTCGGAGGTGGAACCAAGAATCCAGTTTGGATGCAGGCTATCGCCGACGTATGCGGGCGCGAGGTCTCGGTTGCCAAGGTTACGGTGGGCGCATGCTTCGGTGATGCCATCATGGCAGCTCTCGCAGGTGGCGCCTATGCATCATGGGATGAGCTCGCCCGAGTCCTTGGCGTTGCGCAAACAATCGAGCCCGATATGGCTGCCCACGAGTTGATATGCGTCGCGTCGTCATATCTTTGACGAATTGTATGCACGCAACCGTGATCTCATGCACGAATTGGTGTAATGCTGCCGAATTGTACTGCCTACCAATAGGGACTGCGTTGTGCGATTCGCATGTCCCTTGGCATTTTTGCCCACAGGGGTTAGCGAAGGTCAAAAACAGAGTGCGCATTTGCTAAAACTACCGACTCGATGCGCTTTGCGTCACAGTTTTTGAGTGAGGCAATGCGCATCGAGGTCCTTGTGAGCGATTTGATGAGCGACTGCGCGCTTGTTTCTGTGTTTGTCTCCGCTGGTGCATCGGTCTCGAGCAGTAAACGATCGAGTGGGATCTGTCGGGCGTATTCGCGACCGCGCTTGGTGGCGAGCATCCGCTCGTTCACGGAAAAATAACAGCCCGCATTACGCGCGCGGACGAGCTCGTCCGAGGTGCCGCTAAACCAGTGGAAGATGATGGCGGGGGAGTCGGGGTTTGGGATGAGTAGCCCATGCGATTCGAGGACGTCCAGTACGGTTCCTGCCGAACGAACGGCGTGAATTGATATTACGCGCCCGGCAAGAGGACGCTGAGCGAGCGCATTGCAGAGCCGGTCAAGTGCCTGCGTTTGCAGCGGCTCGCTTCCGGCAAAGCGCGCAGAAAAGTCGAGTCCCACCTCGCCGATGTAGCGCTCTTGGGCTGCAACTTCGCAAAGCAGATTGATTTCGTCAAAACCACAGTGGCCGTCGGCGAGCCACCAGGGGTGAAGCCCAACGCCGGCGATGATGCCTGTTTGGCGACGGGCGCGCTCGTTTGCGCTAGCGAAGCCGCGTGGATCGACGCCGCAATCAAATAGACCCAAGCCCAGCGCCGTCGCCTCATCGGCAACGGCGTCCGGGTGAGCCATTAAATCAAGATGGCAGTGTGCATCAAATAACCGGGGCTCCATCTCGGCGCACTCCGCTAGTCCAGGCGCTGGCCATCAGCGCGCACGCGCTCGGTGCCGCGCCCGCTGATCTGGCGAATGACCTCGCCGGCAATCATTTGGCCCATGATGGGGGGCATAAAGCTGGCTGTTCCGAGCTCGGTGCGCTCGTGGATGTTGGAAGGGTCGCGGGGCTGGGTCTTAACCGACTCCTCGCAGCTAAACAGCACGTGCAGGCTCTTGATGCCGCGCTTCTTACATTCTTTGCGCATGATGCGGCTCATGGGGTCACGTACCGTATCGAAAATGTCGGCAAAGCGGAGGCACTCGGGATGGAGCTTGTTGGCCCCGCCCATGGAGCTAACCAAACGAATGCCGTGGTCCTGAGCATATTTGGCAATGGTGAGCTTGGCCGAGATGGTGTCGATGGCGTCGACGACGTAGTCGAGCTTGCCACCCGTCTGCTCCAAAACGCTCGCGAAGAACTCGTCGATGTTGTCGCTCAGCAGGTATTCGGTGCGCTTGATAACGGTGGCGGCGGGATTGATATCGCGAATCATGGCTTCCATCACGTCCACCTTGCGCTTACCGACGGTGCTGTGAAAGGCGATGGCCTGGCGATTGATATTGCTGGGCGCGATGATGTCCTTGTCCAGAATGACGAAATGACCGATGCCGCCGCGGGCGAGTGCCTCGCAGCAATTGGACCCCACACCTCCGCAGCCGAGCACCAGCACCGTAGCATCGGCGAGCTTATCGAGTGCCTCGCGGCCCATGATGATCTCGAGCTTGGTGTCGCGTGTCTCGACGAGAGCGGCAGCGGTTTCGGTCATAGACATCCTCCGATGGGGAAGCGAATCGTGTTTTAGCTATCGCCATTATAGGTGTTATCGCGATTCCATTTGAGCCCTTGGGCTTGTTGAAATGGGATCGGGATTCGCATAAGATTGAAGCAGATGGCGCCCGTTGCCGCGGGTTAGCCAACTCCGAAACACGTTTGTAGCGTGAGAAGTGGCCGTCTTCGCATTACGCGGGGGCGGCTATTTCATTCGACCTCCAATGTGGATGCCGAGCTCCACAGCCGCGATTACAAGCAATAACAACGTCAGGACATCGTCAATACTCATAGTCCATCTCCTTCTCGGATAGAGGGAGCTGGCCCATCTGCTTCAACTCCCATTGTAGCTAAAGGCGAACGAATGTTCTATAGATGTTCCTGTATTAGATAGTTAGACAAACATCTAAATATCGAGTATAGTGTGCGCGTCATGAGAGATGATGAAAGGAGGTCTTATGCCGGGAGAGGGTTTTAAGGCGCTTGCCGATCCAACGCGACGGCGCATTTTGGAGTTGCTGCGCGAGGGCAATTGCACGGCGGGGGAGCTTGCCGAGCATTTCGATATCAGTAAGCCGTCGCTGAGCCATCACTTGGCGACGCTCAAAAACGCCGGGTTGGTGACCGACGAGCGCCATGGCCAAAACATCGTATACAGCTTAAACACCACCGTCATGCAGGATTTAATTGGCTGGTTTATGGGCTTTACAAACACGGAAGGTGATAAGGATGAATAACGAAAACAAGGGCATTCACCCCACGGGGGTATCGTCGCGCGTGTGGATTGCGCTGGTCGCTCTGTGCGTCGCCAATGTCGTAGCGCACCTCATGGTGATGCCGAGCTTGCCTGCGCAGATTCCCACGCACTGGGGCGCGAACGGCGCCGTCGACGGTTGGGGTCCTAGCTGGATGGCCTCCGCGCTCGGCGTGCTGCCTCTGGCGCTTCTCGCAATGTTCTGCGTGGTGCCGCGCATCGACCCCAAAGGTGAGGCATATCGAACCTCGGGCAAGGTCTATCAGGGCTTCGTAATCGCCTTCACCTTGTTCATGTGCGCCATAAGCTGGCTGGGAGAGCTTACGGTCTGGGGCGTGGTGCCGGCGGTCGGTTCGGTCAACGTGCTGATTTCCGGTGTTGTCGGTTTGCTGTTCATCGGCGTAGGCAACTACTTGCCGCGTGTGAAGCAGAACTATACGCTCGGTATAAAGACACCTTGGGCGCTTGCCGATCCCGAAAACTGGCGCCGTACGCAGCGTTTTGGCGGCGCCTGCTTTATGGTGCTGGGTATTGGCCTGATTGTGATGGGCGTGGCAGGCAGCGTGCTTTCGAGTGAAGTCGTCGCCGCGGTGATTGCGGTTCTGGCGTTTGGTTCGGTTGGAGCCGTCTACGTCTACTCGTATCTGTTGTGGCGCAAATCGCAGCGAGCCGCTCGTTAAGGTTGCGGAAAACTAGCGTACGCAGTTCATAGTATGTTCTGGGGGACTTTTCCCAGGTAGTATTAGGGGGGTGTGGGCAACCATGCCCCTTTTTCGTTACGTTTCAGAGCTGGTTTTCTCATTTCGTTTCCACTAAAGCGAATCAAGAATAGGGAAACAACAGGTAGAAAGGATAAAACAGACAAATGGCGGAGTTTATCTACCAGATGTATCAGGCTCGCAAGGCCCATGGCGACAAGGTGATCCTTGACGACGTGACCCTGAGCTTCTACCCCGGTGCCAAGATCGGCGTCGTGGGCCCCAACGGTATGGGCAAGTCGACCCTGCTCAAGATCATGGCCGGCATCGAGGAGGTCTCCAACGGCGATGCTAGGCTTACCCCCGGCTACACCGTGGGCATCCTGCAGCAGGAGCCGCCGCTCGACGACGACAAGACCGTCATCGAGAACGTGCGCATGGCATTTGGCGACATGATCGCCAAGGTCGATCGCTTCAACAAGATCGGCGAGGAGATGTGCGACCCGGATTGCGACATGGACGCCCTCATGGCCGAGATGGGCAAGCTCCAGGACGAGATTGACGCCGCCGACGGCTGGGATATCGATTCCAAGCTCGGCCAGGCCATGGACGCCCTGCAGCTGCCCGATTCCGACATGCCGGTCAACGTGCTCTCTGGCGGCGAGCGCCGCCGCGTGGCCCTGTGCAAGCTGCTGCTCGAGGCTCCCGACCTGCTGCTGCTCGACGAGCCTACGAACCACTTGGACGCCGAGTCGATCCTGTGGCTCGAGCACTTCCTGCACAACTACCAGGGCGCGGTGCTTGCCGTCACGCACGATCGCTACTTCCTGGATAACGTTGCCGAGTGGATCTGCGAGGTCGACCGCGGTCACCTTTATCCCTACAAGGGCAACTACTCCACGTATCTGGAGACCAAGGCCGCCCGTATCGAGGCGCAGGGCAACCGCGACGCCAAGCTCGCCAAGCGCATGGAGGCCGAGCTCGAGTGGGTGCGCAGCTCGCCCAAGGCCCGTCAGGCCAAGAACAAGGCCCGTCTGGCTCGCTACGAGGAGATGGAGGCCGAGGCCCGCGCAAGCCAGAAACTCGACTGGACCGACATCCGCATCCCTGTGGGCCCGCGTCTGGGCAACAAGGTGCTTGAGGCCCATCACCTGCACAAGGAGTTCGACGGCCGCGTGCTCATCGATGACCTTTCGTTCACCCTGCCGCGCAACGGCATCGGGGGCGTCATCGGCCCCAACGGTGTCGGTAAGACCACGCTGTTCAAGACGATTGTGGGCCTGGAGCCGCTGACTTCGGGCTCGCTCGAGGTGGGCGAGACCGTCAAGATCTCTTACGTCGACCAGAACCGTTCCGGCATCGACCCCGACAAGAACCTGTGGGAGGTCGTCTCGGATGGCCTGGACCACATGATGGTCGGCGAGACCGAGGTTCCGAGCCGCGCGTACGTGGCGAGCTTTGGCTTTAAGGGCCAGGACCAGCAGAAGCGCGCTGGCGTACTTTCCGGTGGCGAGCGCAACCGTCTGAACTTGGCGCTTACGCTCAAGCAGGGCGGCAACCTGCTGCTCCTCGACGAGCCCACGAACGACCTCGATGTCGAGACGCTGTCCTCGCTCGAGGCGGCGCTGCTCGAGTTCCCGGGCTGTTCGGTGGTCATTAGCCACGACCGTATGTTCCTGGACCGCGTTGCCACGCACATCCTGGCGTGGGAGGGCATCGACGAGAATCCGGGCAACTGGTATTGGTTTGAGGGCAACTTCGAGGCCTATCAGGCCAACCGCATCGAGCGCCTGGGCGAGGACGCAGCCCAGCCGCATCGTATCCACCGCAAGCTGACGCGTGACTAGTAGCAAGTAGAAAGGCCGCCACCAAGGGCGGCCTTTCTTGTAGCGATTGCACTGCAGCTATGCCCTGGCTGCTGGTTTGATTCATAATCAAAGTCATCTCTTTGGGATTAAAGCCCGTTTTTGCTATGAGTGATTTTCTAATTCCGTTTAAAACGTAAAGACGCATTGGGTTGCAAGGACATAAGCAAATCGAATTGAAATATAACCAGTGCTGTAACGTTAAAAAAAGATTATAGAATAGGAGTACCTAATAAGTCGCTTCTCTAGAAAGAAGAACATATGCTTTCGCGTCGTCGTTTTCTGCAACTTGTCGCGTCTTCAATTGTCGCCTTAGCCGCACGTCCGAAAGAGGTTTTTGCTTCGACGGGCAATATTGATGGTGAGCAGATACAATTTACTTCTGAAATTGCGCAAGAGCTTGCCGATAAATATATAAAGGGACTCCTCGGCTATTCGTATACGCCTTCTGACCCTATTCCTTTTGTAGATGTTGATGGGTCCCCGCTTGGTTACATTGTTCCGGTTGTGACATCCAATAGAGCCGCGGGCTATTTGGTTTTAGATGCTTCAGATGATGAAATACTTACGGGATATCGTTTTGGAGATGGCTTAGTCAGCCCTATGGATCGGGGAGGAGATCTTGGTGTCGAGTCTTATTCGTTCAATAACCCAGTCGTAATGATCAATCCATTCGAATTCGGCGTGCAATCTTTGGACGGTTCAATAACAACAAATTGCGGAAGAACAATCCCGGCTGTTTCCATAGAAGGACGGCCTGTCGTTTTATCGAATAAACCTTCAAGCTGGAACGATGTTGTAATTTACGCAACTCAAATGCAGGATTACACAGTATCTGGATTTCGTTCCATTTCTCAGTTTATGTCATATGATGAAAGCGAGATTAAGAGGCTTACCGCCCACTATGCTTGTATGGTGACAGCTTTTTCGAACGTTGCGGAACTGTATGGCATTGCCAATTTATATAGCGACCCTTCGCAATATATGCAGATATGGAATTACACCAATACCCATGCTCTTTCCGATGAAGAACAGACTGTTCCCGGCGTTGTTTTGGGTGGAACGCCGATATCAACCTGTGCAACGGGGTTTACAAATTACTGCGCAAGCAGAGGAAGTACTCTTATCGCCCGCACTGTCTCCTCTCCGGCTATCGCGAGCATTCAAAATGAGATTAACTCTAATAGACCGAATGTTTTACATGCGAGTTTGTACAACGGATCAGCCCATTCTGTAACAGCGGAGGCTTACGCCACACTTACTGGTAAGAAAACTGGAGAGACAAGGCAGATGATTGGCATAGCGGACGGCTGGAATTCATCTTTATCCTTCCTGAAGTATGATCAGAGCTATTATGCGTGGACTTATGGAACGACTTTTTCGAAGTAGGGCGATTCGTCTAGCTCTGTCTTTGGTGCTGATGGCTTCATTGGTGGGCTGTTCAACAAAGGAAGAGATATCGCGCGGAGGTTCCGGAGAAGTGACTGCGACAGACTCAGGTTCATTAGAAATAGCTGGCGGGCATGCCGATGTGATGTTACAAGGAAAAGGCGTGCTTAGGTCGATTGATGCTGAAGACGCTGTCTGCTCAATAGAGGATTTGAAGACAGGTGAAACTGCATCGTACCGAGTTTCAGATAATGCTGCGAATATGATTGAGTCGATACCGACTGGAGCGCAGGTTTCTTTTAGATACTTTGCTCCGCAACTTGAGGATGAGCTTGCTTCTCTGGTGTCTATATGCACCGATGACAACTAAAAGGCCTGAATTCAAACGGCCTCGGATGGTCAATTGGCTATCCGAGGCCGTTTTTTACTCGACCGGGGCTTCGACCTTGTCGATGGCCCAGGCGGCTCCGAGACCGCCGGTGGTGTTGCGGCGGATGCGCACGGTAACCTCGCGGCGCTCGCCGGCCTGCGTGTAGCACAGGGGGAAGTTTGCGCGGTTTCGCGCGGCCTCGATGGTACCGCGCTCGCGGGCGATCCAGTAGTACTCGCCGACAATGCCGAGCGTGTCGGCGCCGTAGGGGAGATAGGTCGACAACTGGTGCAGAAGCGGGCCGGGGCAGAAGACCTCGGTTGCGAAATCGACGGGGAAGTCCTCAGGGATGGCGGGCGCTGCGGGTGCGGGGGTTGGGGCCGCTGCGGGTACCGAAGCCGGTGCCGGTGCGGGAACTTGGTCGCAAGTAGAGGTGGGCACGGATTCGATGACGGGTGCGGGCTCAGGCACCGGTTCCGGCTTAACTGCGGAATCTGCGGGCTTCACGGTGACGGGCGCGTCTACAGCTGCAGTTTCAAACTCAACCTGCATCGCGCTCTCATTCTCGACGCTCGACTTTGCTTCGATGGGCGTGGATGCCATAGTGGTGATGCCGGCGTTGGCGTTCTCGGGGTCATAGACGACCGTGAGCGAGATGGCGGGCTGCGGCGTCTCGGGCTTCGGCGTCGACTCGGTAGCGTCTTGATCGGCGGGCTGATCGTCCTCGGCCTCGTCGCTAAAGACATCACTGTTTTGGAACGAAGGCGTCTCGGGTTGGTCGGCGGTTTTTTCGGTTGTCGACTTGGGAGCTTCGTTGAGCTCCGCAGTGGCTTCCTGCTCGGATATGACTTCGGGATCAGTCGTGGCGGTGGTTTCGGTTTCGGCTTCTGCCGTTACCTCAATAGCGACTTCAATCTCTGCCTCGGGCTCGGATTCTGGCACGGCTTCAACCATGGCTTCAGGCTCGGGACGCTTAACGTGCTTGGGGCGCACGGCCTTGAGGTCCTTCTCGCCGCGTTTTTTCTTTTTGTAGGACTGCTTGGCTCCCTTGGCAGCCTTGGGCTTGTCCTCGCCCTTGGCAAGGGCGGCATCCCAGGCCTCGTTGGCGATGACCGTGGCATACAGGCGACCGCCCTTAAAGACGGTCAGCTTAATGCAGTCGTCGAGCTCCTCGAGCAGCTCGCGCGTGGACTCGAAGCCCAGGTCATAAGCGGCCATGTCACCAGCGGCGAGTGCCTCCTCGAACTGCGTCATAAACGTTTGCTTGCCGCATCCAATCGCATCGCGCAGCAGGCGATACAGATAGATGTGGTTGCCCAGCGAAAGCGTGGGCCTAACTATTGTCTTGCTCATGGCAAATCTCCTCTTTACACACCAAAGCATCTTACCATCGCGCGGGGCTTGCCATCTCGTCGCCCAAGGCAAACGGGCGCGAACCGCTATCGATTCGCGCCCGTTGTACAGGTTGCCTATCTGGGGATGCAGCGCCTAGTTGTCTGATGTCGTGCCTTGGCTTGAACTGTCAGATGCCGTGCCCGATGTGGTGCCACTCGAATTGCTGTTGTTGCTGTCTGCTGTGCCCGTTCCCGACGTGGTGTCGCTCGTCTGGCCTCCCGTGTTCGGCTGCGAACCGTCAGTCGTTTGGCTTGAGTCGGTCGTGCCGGATTGCGCGCCGCTGTTGTTCACAGAAGAATCGGCGCCCTGCGATTGGTTTTGGGTATTCGAGGACGAATCGGTAGAGGTGGAACTGTCTTGCGTGCCGTCCGTCTGTGCCTGCTGGTCTTGCGACTGGGTGTTGCCATTTGCATCGCTTTCCGTCGTGCGCGACGAAAGGATTGGCTCGGGGCGCTCGCCCAGACCCTCACCGGCGGTGGTGATAAGGATGGCGCCGGTGCAGGCGATGACCGCGACGATGGCGATGGCGATCGAGAAGAAGATGACCTTCTTTTGCGTCTGGCTGCGCTCTGCCGCGGCCTTGGCGCGCAGGCTGTTAGGGGCGACGCGCGCCGTGGTCGCTCGCCCCGCAATCTGGCGCATCTCCTGCGTAGTCGCGGCGCCCCCCAGGTGCTCCTCGGCATTAAACTCAACGGGCTCGTAGGCGCCGGCAGGGTAGTCGACAGCGGCATGCGTACCTTTGATGGCTTCGGCGCTGGCAGAGATAAAGTGGCGGTAGACCTGCGAGGACACAACGGTGATGACCGAGCTCACGGCGGCACCAATTACTGAACCGGCGATACCGATCTTGGAGGCAAGCGCGACGCTCGTGGCGGCAGCTGCGGCGCCGGCGACGATCTGGGGAATGGAAATATCGTCGAACAGGCCTTTTTTGGGCGCGATGGCCATGGTCTGTCCGATGGAGTGGTTTTCGTGCACGCCGTTGTTGAGCGATGCCGGCGTCATGACGCGCGTGCGCGGCGCGTCGGTGTACCTGGTTGTCATACGGGGTCCTCCCGGTGTAAATCTGCTTCGTTTCGTGTAGCCATCAGGGTACCCACCAGATGTGAATCGTACGTGACATTTAACAGATACCATCAACTCATCAAGGGGGCTTGCTGTCTTTGGCGAAATAGCTTGATGCTAAACTGGACTTACGATTGCGAGGTGGTTTACGTGATGTACCCGTATATGACATTCGAAGACGGTACCGAGGTCATTCATTCTGACCTGATTACAGATGGCGATATCGAAAAGGTTATCGTGCATTTTGAGCGACCGACGGTAGAGGGCTTCGACTCCGCTCGCTGTGAGTTGCCTTCCTGTTCGTGGACTGACTGGGAAGGGCATTTTACTCAGAGTGAAAAACGAGCTTTCGAAGAGTGTTTGAGCAAATAATTTAGATTAGTTCGAGTTTAGTTCGAATAAAGAAGCCGAATGCGATGACCTAAAGCGTATGCATTTTTAGTATTAGATGCGTATGAAATGGAGGATGTGAATGGATGAGCTAATAGACTTTAAAAAACGATTTCTCAAGAATGGCGAGCTGGTTTCAATTCCAAAAAAGGAAAGCTATAAAAGAATCATGCTGCTATGGGCTGTCTCTTTCTTTGAATTAAATACAAGTTATACGGAGCTTCAGGTTAATCGTGTGCTGTCACAGCTCTATCCTGATTATGCCGTGTTGAGGCAGTACTTGGTTGATTATGGATTCCTATTAAGGGATGAGCGAGGCCTGAAATACGAGGTTAATCGTGATGTTCACGGTATTGAGAGCTAGCCGTCCGGTTCGGGTCCTATATATTGCTAGAGGGATAAGCGAAATAGGCAATTGGTGTGCGAATATTGCTTTGCCAATGCTGATTTACGAGGTAACTCACGATGTTTCTGCAACTGCTTTGATGGTCTGCTGCAGATTTGCCCCCTCTCTGTTTTCAGTTGCGCTCGCGCAGCTGCCTCAGAAGATGGGTATCGGGACACTGCAGGCCATGAGATTGGCAGACTTAATTCGCGCGGGATTATTCGTTTGCTATATTTTTGTTGATAGTAAATGGAGTATGTTTGCTATTACGTGCGCGGTATCGCTTTGCCGAACGGTTGAAATGCCCTGCTTTTACTCGTTGTTAAGAGCCAATACGAATAGTATCAATCGCGACGTAATTAATAATTCGTTTGGGTTTCTGCAGAATTTGATGATGGTTCTGGGGCCAGTTGCCGGCGGTTTTGTTGTCGCTCAATTTGGGGCGGAGGCTGTTCTTGCATTAGACGCGCTTTCTTTTGCCGCGTCGTTCTGGTTGCTGCGAGATGTTCCGTCGGTTATCGAGGTTAATGATAAAGAGGGGATAAGCAAAAATGAAAAAAACAGGACTGCATTTAGTGATCTTAGCGCGAAGCACTTGGCAATTGGTTTCCTATTAATCGATATTTCTAGTGGCGTGGCATTTGGCTCTCTGAATTCTCTTTTGCCAGCTATTGCGCAATTGCAATTTGACTCGTCATCGATACAATACGGATTCCTTCAGAGTAGTCTTACAATCGGACTGTTGTTCGGAAATACAATATATGGTCGTTTAATTAGTGGTTCCGATTGCGTTAAATCATATTGTTTTGTGACGTATCTTGCGCTCGGTGCGTATCTGGCGTTTGGCTATCGCTATGCGTCTGGGATATCGTTTATTTTCCTTTTTATCGTCGGTGCCGGAAACGCCATTCAAGATGTGCTTCTCATAACATCGCTGCAGGATTTGGCGAGAGACGAATCTGAATCGATAAGCCTGTTTTCAATTAGGGAGTCTTTGCAATCGGTTGCTGTTGTTATTTCAACACTCCTTGTTTCGCTGTTCACGAGCATCGCGATGTTCTCAATTCTCGTTACAGGACTTGGTGTATTTTCAATTATGATGGTAGTTGTGTTTCAATTGAATTATTTGCGAAAGATGTGACGTTGATATGCCTAAAACGCTTTTATTATTTCCCCCAGGATAGAGTCCAGTGGGGCCGTATCTTGCCTTGCCTGTTTTGAAGTCATATCTTCAAGAGGTTGAACAATATAAAGTTGACATCGTTGACTTAAACGTGGAATTTTACGATGACCTCCTATCTTTTAGACATGTCGAAGAGTGCTGTAAAAGGTATCGGGAATCAAAGGATTCGTTTAGTTCGAATGTTCAATTAACAATCGAGTTGATACAAAAGTCAGCACTTAATGTTGACGAGGCAAAAGATATTTTCAGATCGAAGAGATACTTTAACTGTCTCTTATACACAT
>JAUMPM010000037.1 GCA_031294825.1 Collinsella sp.
ATACTTAGGTGTTGACTATACTTTCTTTTATTCTCAATCAAGTTGGAAAGGAGGTTCCTTGATTCCCAAATACGAGGCGATAGCTGCAGATATTCGTCGAAGTATTGAGGATGGCGCTCTTAAACCAGGCGACAAGCTTCCCACCGTCGTTGAGTTCTGTGAGCTCTATAGCGTTTCCAAAATCACCGTCAAACGAGCGATTGAGCAGATCACCGAGGAAGGCCTTATTACCAGCCGGCGCGGATCGGGCACCTACGTCAAGGACACGGCGGGGCTTCCCGGCCAGGTGTTTTTTCAAGGCAAGAACGACCGTGCCCAAGGCTTTTCGTACGAGCATCGCGGGGAGAAAGTGACCTCGGTGGTCTACGATTTCTCGATCGTCAATCCACCGGCAGAGGTTGCGACCCAGCTGGGAATGGCCGAAGATGACTTCGCCTATCACATCGCGCGCGTGCGCCAGGTCGACGAGAAGCCCATCGTCATCGAGTACACCTATATGCCGCTCGAACTGATCCTGGGCCTTAAAAAGAAGGACCTGTACGGATCGGTCTACCACTTCATCCGCGAGCAATGTGGGCTGAAGATTTCGAGCTTCCACCGTACCATTCGCGCCGTGGCAGCAACAGAGGAAGAAGCCGAGCGTCTGGACACCAAACTTGGCTCTCCCCTGCTCGAGCTCACCCAGATTGGCTTTTTGGACAGCGGCGCCGCCTTTGAGTATTCGATCTCGCGCAACGTTGGCGATCGCTTTGAGTTGCACAACGTAACGTTGGCATAGGTTTTTGTAGTCACGCGGGCGCTCGTTTTGAGCCGTCTTACGCGGCACCCGCACAACCTTATGGGAGTATGCACATGTCCGATTTGATTAAACTCACGCCGATCTTCCACGAGAAGATCTGGGGCGGCCGCCAGTTGGAGACCGTGTTTGGCTACGACATTCCCGAGGGTCCCATCGGTGAGTGCTGGGCCATCTCGGCCCATCCCAACGGCGACTGCCAGATTGCGGAGGGACCGTACGCCGGCCACACGCTGTCGTGGCTATGGGCCGAGCACCGCGAGCTCTTTGGCAACTGCGAGGGCAAGGAGTTCCCGCTGCTCATCAAGATTCTGGACGCCAAGGACGACCTTTCGATCCAGATTCATCCCAACGACGAGTACGCCGCCAAGCACGAGAACGGCAGCCTGGGCAAAACCGAGTGCTGGTATGTACTGGACTGCGAGCCCGGTGCCACGATCATCGTCGGCCAGCGCGCGCACGACCGCGCCGAGGCCGCGCAGATGATCGAGGGGGGCCGTTGGGACGAGATGCTCAACGTGCTGCCGATTCACAAGGGAGACTTTTTCCAGATCGACTCCGGCACCGTTCACGCCATCAAGACCGGCACGCTGATTCTGGAGACGCAGCAGTCGAGCGACGTGACATATCGCCTGTACGACTACGACCGCCCCGGCACCGACGGAAAGCTGCGCCCGCTGCACATTGAGCAGAGCCTCGACTGCATCGACTTTGATGCTCAGGCTCCGACCGACGGCACGGTGACCGCGCCCGAGGTGGACGGCGTGACCGAGCTCGAGTCCAACCCCTGCTACACCGTCAATCGCGTGCGCGTCAACGGCAGCAAGACCCTCGACCAGCGCTGGCCCTTCATGTGCCTGTCGGTCATCGACGGCGAAGGCACCGTCTGCGGCGACCCCGTCCACAAGGGAAGCCACCTGCTGGCCCCGAGCACCGTCAGCTCCATCGACCTCGAAGGCAAGATGGAACTGATCGTCTCACACCTGTAGATCGCACCAACAACCCAAACGAAACAAGGGGCTCCCCCGTCCACCAACGGAGGAGCCCCTTATCCATATATATCAGCCCACCCGGCTCTCCAGATCAAAAAAGCGAACGAGCAAAGCAACGCTCGTCTAGCAACGTTACCCAAGGACCTGGGCGGGCGTATGGGGCAACATCGGTCGCGAGTTCCGCACGCAAAGGAGGCCACTTAATGTGGCCTCCGTCTTGCGCAGGACTGCCCGAGCAGGCGATGTTGCCCCATACGCCCGCCCAGGTCCGCCGGGATTATGACAGCTTGACGATCGGCGCGAAACCTTTCATTAGCTTTTTGGTCTGGCCGGTCTTTTCGAATTGAACCTCGATCATGTCTCCAGCGACCGAGATCACGGTACCCGTGCCAAAGGTCTTGTGGCTCACGGTATCGCCCGCGGCAAAGTCCTGCGATGCGCTGGCACGATCGACCTTGCGCTCCACCGTCGGGGACACCTTGGACGACGGCTTTTTGGCTCGCGGCGCACCCGAGCCAAAAGTCGAGGCAACACGGCCGGCGTCAGGCGAAACCCCACGATGGCGCTCGGTCCCGTAACTGCTGCCGCCAAAGAAATCGTCAAAGCTCGATCCGCCGCGCGAACCGGAACCGCCGGTCGAGCGCGTATGCGAGCCAAACACCTTGCCGCCGTACATATCCGAGCCCATGCCCGAGCCAAAGGTGCCGTGACGGTCGCCGCGCTTCTCCCAGCCCGTGCCCTCAAAACCGGCAGAACCGATGCCGCTAAACTCGATATCCTCAAACGGAATCTCGTTGAGGAAGCGCGAGCGCGGGTTGGCAGAGGTCGAGCCGTAGGTGCGACGCGTGGCCGCATAGGTCAGGAACAGGCGCTTGCGAGCACGCGTGATGGCGACGTAGGCCAAGCGACGCTCCTCCTCGAGCTTGCCCGGATCGTCACTACCGCCAAAGTCGTGCACGTGCGGGAAGATACCCTCCTCCATGCCGGCCACGAACACCGCCGGGAACTCCAGGCCCTTGGCGGAGTGGATGGTCATCATGGTAATGGCATGCGTCTCGCCGGCCAGGGAATCCAAGTCGGAGCGCAGGGCCAGCCACTCCATGAGCGCCGGCAGCGCCTTGCAGGTGAGCGGACCGTAGGTGCGCTCGATCTCGTCGGCATGCACGGCGCCCGCCGGCAACTCAGTCGGCGCGGCATAGGCGTTGTCCGCGATAGCGGCAGCCAGGGCATCCTGCGGAGAAAGCGCCGGAGCGGCCAGGCTATCGAGCGGATTGGCGCCCGCGGCGTCACGGGCGCCGACAAGCGCCTCAAACGAGGATGCCGGGGCGGACGGCCCCGGCTCGGGCGCGGGCGCACTCACCACGACGGACTCGGGCTCGGCAGGCACATCGGCAACACCGGCTGCGCGCAGCTCTTCCAAGCTCTCGAGCGTACCCTCGATATCCTCGTGCGTCTCCTCAAATTCGGCGGCGACGCCCAGGAATTCCTGAATGTTCTCGGCACGGCTCTCGGACTCCATGGTGCCCTCGGCGCGGAAAGCCTGCAGCAGGCCCGTCTTATCGACAATCATCTCGACGACGTCCTTGAGCTCGCCGTCCATGCGGCGACCCTCGCGCACTAGCGAGACAAAGCTCGACAGGCCATTGCGCACCTTGGCGCTAAACATGCCGGTCTCGGCGCACGCGATCTCGCAAGCTTGGAAGAACGAGCAGCGGTTGTCGCGCGCCAGTTGCTCGATCTTTTGGATCGAGGTGGAGCCGATGCCGCGGCGAGGTGTGTTGATGACGCGCTTGACGCTCATCTCGTCGGCCGGGTTCACGATCATCTTGAGGTAGGCCATGACGTCGCGGATCTCGGCACGGTCGAAGAATCGCGTGCCGCCCACGATCTTGTAGGGCACGCCCGCGCGCAGGAACATATCTTCGAGAATACGCGACTGGGCGTTGGTACGGTAGAACACGGCGATGTCGTCGTAACTCGTGCCTTTGGCATGCAGTTTCTCGATCTCACCGGCAATCCAGCGGCCCTCGTCGCGCTCATCGCTCGCCTGGAAGGCCTGAATCTTCTCGCCATCGCCCTCGGCCGTAAACAGGCGCTTGTCCTTGCGCTGAGAGTTGTGGCGCACCACGGCGTTGGCGGCGCTCAGGATGTGGCCCGTAGAGCGGTAGTTCTGCTCGAGCTTGACCGTCTTGCAGTTTTTAAAGTCCTTCTCAAAGTCCAGAATGTTGGTGATGTCGGCGCCGCGCCAGCTATAAATGGACTGGTCATCGTCGCCTACGACCATGAGGTTTTGGTACTTGGCGGCCAGCAGGTTGGCGATCTCGTACTGGACGTGGTTGGTGTCCTGATACTCATCGACGCTAATGTAGCGGAAGCGCTCTTGGTACTTGTCGAGCACCTCGGGGCGGGTGCGCAGCAGCTCGAGCGTGCGCACAAGCAGGTCGTCGAAGTCCATCGCGTTAGCGGCGCGCAGGCGGCGCTCCAGCTCCAGGTAGACCTGCGCGGCCTTTTTGTCGTTGGGGCTATCGGCGCTCTTGAGCATGTCCTCGGGGCCGATCATGGCGTTTTTGGCCGAGCTAATCTTGCTGCGGATCATGTTGATGGGGAACTGCTTTTGCTCGATGCCGAGCGCCTGCATAATGTCACGCACCATGCGCTTTGAGTCATCGTCATCGTAGATGGTGAACTGACCGGTGTAGCCCAGCAGGTCGGCGTCCTCGCGCAGCATGCGCACGCACATGGCATGGAAGGTGCACACCCACATGCCGCGGGTGCCGCTGGGGATGAGCGCCGCCAGACGCTCGCGCATCTCGGCCGCGGCCTTGTTGGTAAACGTGATGGCCAGGACCTGCCAGGGCTTAACGCCCAGATCGCCAAGCATATGCGCGATACGGAAGGTCAGGACGCGGGTCTTGCCCGAGCCGGCGCCGGCGAGCACCAGCAACGGGCCCTCGGTGGACAGGACCGCCTCGCGCTGGGCGGGATTAAGGCTGTCGATGTCGACGAGCGGCTTGGCGGGTTTGGGTGCCGGCGCGGGAGCGTCGTAGATGTCGAGCGGGACGAGCTCGGGCTCCGGCGCAGCAGGGGCGGTGTATGCATCGAGCGGCACGGGTTCCGGCGCGGGCGGCACGGGTACCGCGGCGTTCTTTTCCCAGGGCAAGGGCTGGGTCATGGGCGACTCCTCATCTGACGGACGGCGCGCCTGCGGGCAGCGCCATAGTTTGAGCCGTACCAGTATACCGAGCCGCGCGGACACCGACGCAAATCACACCACGACTCCGTGCGCCACCGTCAGGCCCGCCCAGCGAATTTGGCGCAATGGGGTCAGGTTAGTCTGCACCATGTTGGTGCAAAGAAACCTGACCCCAATGCACCAAAAAAGGCGGCATAGACCTTCTGGTCATGCCGCCCCCTTTGAATGACAAGTTGCCGCCCCGGCCGTCGCGCAGCGTCGACTAAGTTAGAGGCCGAGCATAGGCTCCAGGACAAAGAAGTACGCAAGCACCACGATGCCCAGGATGATGCGATAGACGCCGAAGCACTTGAAGTCGTGACGGCGGACGAAGCCCATAAGCCACTTGATGGCAATGAGCGACACCACAAAGGCGACAATGCAGCCCACGCCCAAGATGGCGATCTCGTTGGTGCCGAACGTGCCGCCCTTAATAAAGTACTTGACCAGCTTGAGCGCGCTCGCGCCAAACATAACGGGAATAGCCAGGAAGAACGTGAACTTAGACGCCACCGAGCGCGTGCAGCCCAGCAGCAGGCCGCCGATGATGGTGGAGCCGGAGCGCGATGTGCCCGGAATCAGCGAAAGCACCTGGAAGCAACCGATACCCAGCGCGGTCTTCCAGCTCAGATCCTCGAGCGTAGTGATGGAGCCAAAGTCCAAGTTATTGTCATCGTCTGCAGCGGCAGTCGCAGCGGGCGCGGCAAAATGCGCACCGGCGGGGCGTCCGCCCGCCACCACAGCACGCGAACCAAACGAACCTGCAAGAGCAGCCTGGTCACGCTTGTTCGCGCGCCAGTTCTCAATCACGATAAACAGCACGCCGTACACAATGAGCGCCAGCGCCACAACGGGAGCATTATAGAAATGCTCCTCCATCCAGTCGTTAAGCGGCAGACCGATCGCCGCGGCGGGAATACAGCCGAGCACAATCTTGCCCCACAGCACCCAGGTGTCGCGACGACCCTCCTTGCCTTTGCTGGGAGAAAACGGATTAAGGTCGTAGAAGAACAGGACGCAGACGGCCAAAATAGCGCCAAGCTGAATCACGACCAGGAACATATTCCAGAACGTCTCGCTCACGTTCATCTTGACGAACTCGTCCACCAAGATCATGTGACCGGTCGACGAAACAGGCAGCCATTCGGTGATGCCCTCGACCAGGCCCATGAAGGCAGATTTTAGAAGCTCGATAATATCCAAAGGGACCCCCTCGTTAGTCACCCGCCGATATTGTTCTGCGGACGGTGCGGGCGATGTCCCATTATCAACCGTTGGCGGCGCGCCTGCGCCTACCCTTACCAAAAAACTCGCCCGTTCACAGAATTGCGAGCGGTCAAACCCAAATCCTTGGGTATAACTGCAACAAGATAAAGTGTCCGGCGGCCGACGCGCCCGCGCCCGCCCGATGCACGAGCCCCGCGCCCGTGCGATAGACCAAGGAGGAAACCATGAACGAGGGCTACACCAAGGTATTTGTTTCACTCGACGGTACTGAGCAGCAGGATTTTGTGCTCGCACGCGCCATCAAGGTCGCCGCGAACAACGGCGCCAAGCTGATTATCGGCCACGTTATCGATTCCACGGCACTCGAGAGCGCCGGTTCCTATCCGGTCGATCTGGTCAACGGCCTAGAGGAGGCATTTAAGAACTCCATTGCCAAGCAGCTCGAGGAGGCCAAGGCCAATCCTGACATTCCCGAGGTCGAGGTCATGATTCGTGCTGGCCGTATTCGCGAGACGCTCAAGGACGAGATGCTCGACGTGGTCAAGCCCGACCTGGTGCTCTGCGGCGCCCGCGGCCTGTCCTCGATCAAGTATGCGCTGCTGGGTTCGATTTCGACGTTCCTGCTGCGCAACACGGACTGCGACATTTTGGTCGTGAAGTAGCGTTGCTCCCACCGGCCGCGGGGCCTGCGGGGTTTCCACGGGCACGTCCTCGCCGCGTTGCGACTGCGGGATGTGCCCTTAGGAAACCCCTCCCGGCCCCGCGGCCTTCGCAGCCTTACTTCAGCGAGTTGGCTGAATAGAGGAATGGCGTGGCGCCCCCGTTTGGGGGGGGCCGTTTTTTTTTAGGGGGGTTATTTTTGGCCCCTCGCTTTTTTTACCTTTGGGGACAAAGACCC
>JAUMPM010000043.1 GCA_031294825.1 Collinsella sp.
TTCGAAAACACAATATGTTGTGTTTACAGCAACGGCGGGATGCCACCTGTGGCATCCCGCCTTTCAACCTCAACCTTCAAGTTGACCTTGAGGCGATTTTTGCGTCCCTTTACATGCCGTTCACATCGCCCCCAAACTCCCCCACCCAAGGCACGTGCGGCCCACCACCGCGACGCCAAGTGGCGAAAAATGGGACGGGCCCCAGATTGCCCATGCGCGCGCAAAAGCACGCCGCGGCAATCTGGGGCCCGTCCCCGAATACCTATAAATATGCAGGCCAGCAATGTGTTAACGATGCGCCAGCGGGTGCGCCGCCAGATAGACCTCGGTCAGTTGCGTACGATCGACATGCGTGTAGACCTGCGTGGTCGATATATCGGCATGTCCCAAGATCTCCTGTAGCACACGGAGGTCTGCGCCGCCCGCAAGCATATGGGTGGCAAAGGAGTGACGCAGCGTATGGGGATGGAGTCCCACCAGCCCCACCTGGCGCCCGTAGCGCTCACAGATGGCATGGATGCCCTGGCGCGACAGACGGCGGCCGTTCTTATTTAAAAAGACCGCCGAGGTCTCGGTTCCGCGGGCATGGGCCGCCAAGCGAGAGCGCCCTTCAGTTACATAGAGCGTCAGAGCTCGCGCTGCGCTTCCCACCAGCGGGGACAGGCGTTCCTTTGAGCCCTTACCGCGAACGAGCACAAAACCATCGTCGATATGGATATCGCCCACATCGAGCCCCACCAACTCGCTCACACGCAAACCGCATCCGTAGAGCACTTCCAAGATGGCATGGTCGCGCAAGCCCATCTCGCCCTCGGAGAAGTCTTGATCGAGCAGCGCCGAGACATCCTCCACCGATAGATACTCCGGCAAACGCTCGGCCTTTTTAGGCAGGCGCAACGCCGCCGTTGGATTTTGGGCCACAGCCCCATCGCGCACCAAAAAGGCATGCAGGCCCTTCACGGCCGCAAGCGCACGCTCCACCGAGGCATCGGAATAGCCCCCATCGCGACGGTCGGCGACAAAGCCCTCCACGACCTGACGGGTCACCTCTTCAAAAGACGCAATACCCGCCCGCTCCAGATAGGCGCAGTACGTCGTCAGGTCACGACGATAGGCCGCAATCGTGTTGCGCGCCAAACCCCGCTCGACCGCGAGGTAATCGAGATACTCCCCCGCCGCCACGGCGAGCGACGAGGGAGTAGCTTCGGTATGTTCCTTATTCGCCGGCACCCTTAGTCCGTAGCGAGATTCATGGGCGTCACCTGCAGACGGTCGACACCCTCGTGCTGGCCGATCGAAGCGCGCACGAACTCGCGGAACAGCGGCTGCGGGTTGGTCGGGCGGCTCTTGAACTCGGGATGAGCCTGGGTTGCCACATACCACGGATGCACGTCGCGCGGCAGCTCGACCATCTCGACCAGGCGCTCGTCGGGCGACAGGCCCGAGATAACCAAACCGGCGTCCTCGAGCTGGTCACGGAAGGCGTTGTTGAACTCAAAGCGGTGACGGTGACGCTCGTAGACGAGCTCCTCGCCATATGCCTCGCGAGCAAGGGTATCGGCGGCGAGCTTGCACGGATAGGCGCCCAGGCGCATGGTGCCGCCCTTCTCGGTCACGTCCTCCTGCGAGCTCATCAGATCGATGACGCTAAACGGGCCGTCCGGATCGAACTCGGAGGAGCTGGCGCCGGCAAGGCCGACGACGTTGCGGGCGAACTCGCACACGGCCACCTGCATGCCCAGGCAAATGCCCAGATACGGAATCTTGTGCTCACGGGCAAACTCGGCCGCGAGGATCTTGCCCTCCAGGGCGCGCTTGCCAAAGCCGCCGGGGACCAGGATGCCCGAGGCGTCGCCCAGAACCTCGGAGACATTCTGCTCGTCAAGGCTCTCGCCGTCGACCAGCTGGACGTCCACATGGCGATCGTAGAAGACGCCCGCATGGTGAAGGGCCTCGATAACCGACAGGTACGCATCGGGCAGCTGAGTGTACTTACCCACGACGGCGATCTTCACCTTGTCGGCGTGATGGTTGGCGTGATTCTGTTTGCGCAGGAACTCGTTCCACTCGCTCATGTCGCGCTCACGCGGGTCCAGACCCAGGCGCTCGCAAATGCGCAGGTCAAAGTCCTGCTCGGCAAGCAGCTGCGGAACATCGTAAATGCTCGCGCAGTCCTCGTTAGTAAAGACGCAATCGGTGTCGACGTCGCAGAAGCTTGCGATCTTTCCGCGGATAGCGTCATCGATATGGTGGTCGGAGCGCAGCACGATAATATCGGGCTGGATGCCAAAGCTGCGGAGCTCCTTGACGGAATGCTGCGTGGGCTTGGTCTTGACCTCGTGGGCGGCGGCGATATAGGGAACAAGCGACACGTGGATGTAGCAGACGTTCTCGGGGCCGGCCTCTTTGCGGTACTGACGGATGGCCTCAACAAACGGCTGGGACTCGATGTCGCCGATCGTGCCGCCCAGCTCGGTGATGACTACATCGGAGCCGGTCTGCTCCTCGATGCGGCGGAACTTGTCCTTAATGGCATTGGTGACGTGGGGAATCACCTGCACGGTACCGCCCAAAAAGTCGCCGCGACGCTCGCGGGCGATTAGGCTTTTGTAGATGGCACCGGTCGTAAAGTTGGAATCGCGGGTCAGGTTCTCATCAATAAAGCGCTCGTAATGACCCAGGTCCAGGTCGGACTCGTAACCATCCTCGGTAACGAAGACCTCACCATGCTGGAACGGGCTCATGGTACCGGGGTCGACGTTCAGATACGGGTCGGCCTTCTGCATCGTTACTTTGTAGCCACGCGACTTGAGCAGACGGCCCAGCGAGGCCGCGGTGATACCCTTGCCCAGGGACGAAACCACGCCACCGGTTACGAACACATGCTTGGTCATATTGAGTTACCTGCGCTTCCCGTAGAAGTTGTTTATCCACATCTTACGGGTCTTCATTGTAATACTCGCGCCGCGGACCGTTCGCAATTTTTCTCGCGTGCGATTGCATTTCTCAATCTTGAAACAAAACGCCGCCCGGTTTCCCAGGCGGCGTCGCTATGGCAAGGGTTACCTGCTGCTATCGATCAGCAGCCTCGTCCTCAAGCATTTCTTGAACGAGCATGCCGGTACGGACGCCCTCAAGATACCACTCACCACGTTCGGTGAGGCAAATGCCATTTGCAAGCTGACCGCCGTCGTCGCTATAACGCGAGACGACATCAATCATGCCTTCGGAATCCAAGCGATCGATTGCGGCGCGGGCACGATACGGCGAAACCCCCACGCGCTCGGCAAGCGTTTTGCGCGAGAAACCATACGGCCCGCCATTGTCTTCGGTTTGCTGGTCGATCTCCATCAACACCAGCACCTCGACACGCTTCATATCGTTGACACTCGCACGACCCTTGCCCGCCATAGCAGCCTCCTCAAACCGAGCACGAGCATCTAACGCGCCGTGCGCGACCGACACACCTCACGATGGCAGGTAATATCCATCATGCGGCATCCCGCTAAGGATGAAACAGTTACGGTTATTGTATACCGCTCAAATTGTCTCTAGGCAGGTAAACGGCTATTTTTCGCCGGAATAGGCGCTTTATTGATCAAAAAGCCGTACCGGGCGCTAACCCGATACGGCCAAAATGCAATGCAATTACCGCGGTGCTTCAAACTTAGCGATGGAAGAAACCGCGGCGCTCAAACTTGGGCTCGCAGCACACGTTGATACCCAGTTTGCGCAGCACCGTCTCATCCGTCGGAGAGATGATCACACTAAAGAAGGCGTCACAGCCGCGCAGCTGCTCCAGTCCCGAGAGGACGCGAGCGGCCGTCTCACTCGTGGCCGAGGTGATCGACAGCGCCATAAGCGTCTCGTCGGTGTGGAGGCGCGGGTTTTTGCTGCCCAGGAAATGCGTCTTGAGCTTGCTGATGGGCTCGATCGCCTCATCGCTAATGACCTCGAGCTCAAGGTCGACGCCCGAGACATGCTTGAGGGCGTTCATAATGAGCGAACTTGCGGCGCCCAGGCGCGTGGAGGTCTTACCGGTCACCACGGAGCCATCGGGCATGACCATGGCACCCACGGGACCGCCCGTCAGCTGCTCCCTGGTGAGGGCCGCCGAGCGCGCCGGTGAGTAGTTCTTATCGATGCCGGCTTTCTTCATAATAATTTTGAGACGGTCGACTTGCTCATCGCCCACGCCGGTACGGCGCACATTTTCGACCGCGGTAAAGTAGCGGCGGACGATCTCCATCTTGGAAGCGTCGCGGCAGGCATCGTCATCGGTGATGGCAAAGCCAACCATATTGACGCCCATGTCCGTAGGGCTCTGGTAGGGGCTCTTGCCCAGGATCTTTTCCATCAGGGCACGGACTACCGGGAAGGCCTCGACGTCGCGGTTGGAGTTGACCGTGGTCTTGTTGTAGGCCTCAAGGTGGAAGGAGTCGATGATGTTGGCGTCATCGAGGTCTGCCGTGGCGGCCTCGTAGGCAATGTTGACCGGATGCGTAAGGGGCAGATTCCAAACCGGGAAGGTCTCGAATTTGGCATAGCCGGCGGCCGTGCCATGCTTGTGCTCGTGATAGAGCTGAGACAGGCAGGTGGCAAGCTTGCCCGAGCCAGGACCGGGCGCCGTCACGACGACGAGCGGACGCGTGGTCTCGACAAACTCGTTCTTGCCGTAGCCATCGTCGGACACGATCAGATCGACATCGTGCGGATACCCCTCGATGGGATAGTGCAGCTTGGCGGGAATGCCGAGCGCGTTCAGGCGGTTGCGGAACACATCGGCAGCAGGCTGGCCAGCGTACTGGGTGATGACCACAGCCGCGACGGCAAAGCCGTTGCCGCGGAACAGGTCAACCAGGCGCAGCACATCCTCGTCATAGGTAATGCCAAGGTCACCACGAGCCTTGTTTTTCTCGATGTGGTTCGCGTTGATCGCGATGATAACCTCGACATCGTCGGCAATGCTCTTGAGCATGCGGAACTTGCTGTCCGGTTCAAAACCCGGTAGCACGCGGCTCGCATGATAGTCATCGAACAGCTTGCCGCCAAACTCCAAATACAGCTTGCCGCCAAACTGCGAGATGCGCTCCTTAATATGAGCGGCCTGCAGCTCGATATACTTCGCGTTGTCGAAACCCTGGCGCATGTATGGCTCCCGTCCCGTTTCGTAAATTAAGTTCCTACGCGATTATAACGGAGCCCGCCCTCCCCGATAACCAGACCATCAACAGGCACCAACCAAACACGCCATCGATAAGTTGCGGTGAAATAGTTCCCGTTTAACCCCTCAAGACGGCCAAACAGGAACTATTCCACCGCAACTTCCCCTTTTTGGTTCAAACAAACCTGGCCTTTGTATCAATAATGGATACGTCGCAGGTTGAGCATAAGCCAGCGAAAGCCCGCCAGAGTAGGCAAAGCGCCCTCTGCACCAACAATGGAAAGCGCCGCAGGCAGAGGACGGACAGCGAGCGCCGTCCAGAACGTACAAGTTGGCATGAAAAAGGCGAGGCATAGACCTTTTGGTCATGCCTTGCCTTTTGAATGACAAATTGTCGTTCTGGACGGCGCGTAGCGTCGACCGGTTCCGCGGTTTGGTAAAACCGCGGAACAAAAAGTCGCCCCCTCCCGCGCACGGAACGGAAGGGGGCTAAAGGTAGGAGTCTACCGGTGGGTTTACCCCACCGGACAGACGATGACCAGGTGATCCTTTACAGGATCGTCAAGGTTTCCGTGGGGTACCCGTTGGGTACTTAGAGCAGCACGCAGGCGACGGTCAGGATGATGGCGCAGACGACGGAGAGCGCGACGATGAGCTTAAGGGCAAACTTGAGCCAGGTCGTCCACTCGATCTTGGCCAGGGCGAGACCGCCCATGATGGCGCCGGAGGTCGGGGTGAACAGGTTCACGACACCGATGGCGGCGGAGAAGATCATGACCATGACCTCGGGCGAGAAGCCGAGCTTAACAGCCAGCGGTCCCATGAGGGGCAGGGAGACGGTGGCCATACCGGAGGTCGAGGGGATCAGGAAGGACAGGCCGAAGTAGACCAGGAAGCTCATGGGAGCGAAGATCACGCCGGACAGGCCAGCCAGGGCATTGGCGGCAGCGTCGAGGACGTAGACGTCGAGGCCGGTGTTAGCCATGAGGACGGAGATACCGCGGGCGAGAGCGATGACGAGGACAACGGACATCATGTCGGCAGCGCCGCTAATGAAGGTGTTGACAATCTGCTTCTCGGACAGGCCACCGATGATACCGATCAGGACAGCCATGAGGAAGAACCAGGTGGAAGCCTCGTCGAAGTACCACTGGCCAATGGGCAGGCCGGTGATCAGGGCAGACCAGCCCTGAACGATGGCGTTACCGTCGGCATCGTAGACAGCGCCAGCGTCAAAGAAGTTGGCGACGCCCTCGTTGAGGTCGGCCAGCGGGATGAAGCCGACGATCATGACGACGAAGGTGAAGGCGAAGGCGATCAGAACACCCTTCTGACGACCGGTGAGCTTGACCTCCTTGTGGACCTCGGAAGCAGCCTTGCCGTGAGCCTCTTCGGCGTCCTTGAGCTCCTGCATCGACAGGATGGTGGAACCCTTGTCAGCCTTGACCTTCTTGGCATAGTTCATCACGAAGACGATGGACATAGCAGTAGTGACAATCCACAGGACGGCACCGAGGCCGATGATGATGGACTGGTTGACCTCAATGCCAACGCCGGTCAGAGCGTCGACGGCAGCGCCGACGGCGAACGGGTTAACCGTGGAGCCCAGGCAGCCGCAGCCAGCGCCGAGCAGGACGGTAGCAGCGCCGACCATCGGGTCGAAGCCAGCAGCCATCATGGTAGCGGCGAGCAGGGCGTAGAAGGGAACGGTCTCCTCGCACATACCATAAGTGGTACCACCGAGGGAGAAGATGAGCATCAGCACGGGAACGAGCATGATCTCGTTGCCCTTAAGCTTCTGCACCAGGACGGCGATGCCGTTGTCCAGAGCGCCGGTCTCGGTCATCATGCCGAGGAAGCCGCCCAGGATCATAACGAAGAGGCAGACGGGCAGAGCGTCAGCGAAGCCCTTAATCGGGGCGGTGCAGAAATCGCTCAGACGGGCGGCAGTAACCGCGCCGCCGGACGTGCCGGAGACGATAACGGTAATCACTGCGACAATTGCCAGCAGAGCAAGAAGAATGGTGAACGATGAAGGCATACCGCGCTTTTTCTTAGCGGTCTCAGTCATAGTTCTCATCCCCCCTTCATAAATCATTTAACTTTCTCGTGCGAAGCGGATCTTCCGTGCCGTGCCCACCGTCCGACGCGAGATATTTACCAGACAAAACCGCTCGGGGTGAGCAGCAATACACCCCGAGCGAGATGCTAGATGCTCTTACTTGAGCGTGGCGTACATGACAGCCTTGATGGTGTGCATGCGGTTCTCGGCCTCATCGAAGACCTTGGAAGCGGGGCTCTCGAAGACCTCGTCGGTGACCTCCTGCTCGGTGATGCCGAACTGCTCGCACTTCTCGGCGCCAATGGTGGTGTTGGTGTCGTGGAAGCTGGGCAGGCAGTGCAGGAAGATGGCGCCCGGGTTGGCCATAGCCATGACCTCGGAGGTAACACGATACGGGGTGAGCTGAGCGATGCGCTCGGCCCAGACCTCGTCGGGCTCGCCCATGGAGACCCACACGTCGGTGTAGATAACGTCGGCACCGGTGACGCCGTCCTTGACGTCGGTGGTCAGCTTGATGGTGCAGCCGTTGGCCTCGGCGATGGGCTTGCAGGCCTCGATGACGTCGTCGGCGGGCATGCACTCCTCGGGGCCGCAGGCCACGAAGTTCATGCCGAGCTTGGAGCAGACAACCATGAGGGAGCGAGCGACGTTGTTCTTGCAGTCGCCCATGAAGACGAGGGTCTTGCCCTTGATGTCGTAGTTGAAGTTCTCCTGGACGGTCAGGATGTCGGCGAGCATCTGGGTGGGATGCCACTCGGTGGTCAGGCCGTTCCACACGGGCACGCCGGACTTAGCAGCGAGCTCCTCGACGTCGTCCTGGGCAAAGCCACGGAACTCGATGCCGTCATACATGCGGCCGAGAACACGGGCGGTGTCCTCGATGGACTCCTTCTTGCCCATCTGCGACGAACCCGGATCGAGGTAGGTGACGCCCATGCCCAGATCCATGCCGCCGACCTCGAAGGCGCAGCGGGTACGAGTGGAGGTCTTCTGGAAGAGCAGAACAATGTTCTTGCCCTCGAGATAGCGGTGCGGAACGCCAGCGCGCTTCATATCCTTGAAGTTCTTGGAGAGCTTGAGCAGGTACTCGATCTCCTCGGTGGTGAGGTCGAGAAGCTTGAGGAAGCTACGGCCGGAGAGGTTAACACCCATGGTTCGATTCCTTTCGAAGAAATGAATTACGTAAATATTAGTGTTGCCCGTTTAACGGGCGAAGCCGGTGCGGTTGTAGGGGGACCGCACCGGAAACGGAAAGACTTAGAGGTCCTCGCGCCAGAAGGGCATGCTCATGCAGCGCGGGCCGCCGCGGCCGCGGGAGAGCTCGGCGGAGGGCACGACGAGAAGGTCCAGGCCCTCCTTGTACAGCACGTCGTTGGTGACGGTGTTGCGGGCGTAGA
>JAUMPM010000050.1 GCA_031294825.1 Collinsella sp.
GGTCAGGAATGTGTCTGGTCTAAATAACATCTTACTTTTCTTTTGGTCGACCTTTTACCGCCAAAATCCTACCGTTCGTCTTCATTACGCAATGTACCTGCGGATATACGAGATGATAAGCAGCGTGTTACCATGAGAAAAAATTGTTATGAACATTTCCGATTTCACCCCAAGGAGTTGCCCGTGAACGAGACCGTACGCCGCTTTTTGCCGATGGTCGATTTTCTGGAGCAGATACTCGGTAAGAACAGCGAGATCGTGCTGCACGATTTCTCTGATCCCGACCACGCCATCGTCGATATTCGCAACGGCATCGTGAGTGGCCGCAAGGTCGGCGGTCCCGCCACCGATCTGGCGCTCAAGATCATGCACGACCCCAAGTATCGCGACCTGCCGTTTATTACGGGCTACGAGGGCCGCGGCGCCGGAGGCAAGACGCTGGAGTCCGCGACGTTCTTTATCCGCGAGGATGGCGAGATCGTCGGTATGCTCTGCGTCAACACCGACCTCTCGACCGTACGCTCCATCAACGCCATGGCGCAGCAGCTCATGGCGTGCTTCGACGCAGCGCCGACGCGCACGGAGCCCGCCCCTATCGAGGTCGAAAGCCTTTCGGAGTCCACCCAGGAGCTCATCGATCGCAGCATTGCTGAGTTGCTGAGCGCGCGCGGGCTGGATGTAGCGTCGCTTGGTCAGAGCGACCGCGTGGACGTCATTCGCCACCTCAACGGCAACGGGGTGTTCATGCTCAAGGGCGCCGTGGCCTGCGCCGCCACCGCGTTGGGCATCTCGGAGCCCAGCGTGTACCGCTACCTGCAAAAAGTCCGCAAGGAGGGCTAACAAGCAAAATGGAGCGCGGCTCCACAAGCGATTCGTCACTTGACAAAAGACCCTGCAGCTCGCACGCGCTGCAGGGTCTTTTTGCATGTCATGTTTAGTTGTGGACAACGCCTTAGAGAGCGGCGACGACCTCGATCTCGACCAGACCGCCAGCCGGAAGAGCAGCAACCTGGAAAGCGCTGCGCGCGGGGAACGGGGCCTCGAACTTGGAGGCGTAGATCTCGTTTACGGCAGCGAAGTCGGCAATGTCAGCCAGGTAGACTGTGGTCTTGACGACATCGGCAAAGGTGGCACCGGCAGCGGTCAGCAGGGCCTCGACGTTAGCAAGGGACTGCTTAGCCTGAGCCTCGACGCCCTCGGGCATCTTGCCAGTTGCGGGATCGATGCCCAGCTGGCCGGACAGGAACGCCATGTTGCCGGTCTGGATACCAGGGGAATACGGGCCGATGGCTGCGGGTGCGTTATCGGAAGACACGACGGTCTTGCTCATGTTTTTCTCCTTACGATCAGTTGAGAGAGCGTGAGCGCGGCGTTCACACCGGGAGGCACAGTTCGGTCTGAACACCGCGCTTAATTGGGATAGTAGGGGATGAGTTTGCCCGATGCAAGATAATTATCAGATTGCGAGAATATTTTATCGCCCAACGGTTTCCCCAGACCGCTGAACGGTTCTCCACGGGGTCAGCCAGTCCAAGCTGCTGAAGACTTTATCCCGCTTAGAGCACGGGCATCGCCTGCCGCGACGGCACCATTATACTTTTGAGTATCTGAGCATTTTGAAAGGCAGGATATGACCGCAACCGCCAGTCGAACCACCAACCGCAGACCCGAGCTTTTGGCGCCCGCCGGAGGGCCCGAGCCCTTTGCCGCCGCACTCGCCGCCGGGGCAGACGCCATCTACTGCGGCATGGGCAGCTTCAACGCACGCCGCAAGGCCACCAACTTTACCGACGAGGCCTTTGAGCAGGCCTGCCGCGCCGCGCATCTGGCCGGCTCGCGCGTCTACGTCACGGTCAACATCGTCATCAAGGAATCCGAGATGAGCGATGCGCTGCAGCTCATCCATCGCTGCTCCACGCTGGGCGCCGACGCCTTCATCATCCAGGACTGGGGCCTGTTCTTTGAGGTCAAGCGCACGATGCCCAGCATCGAGACGCATATCTCGACCCAGGCAAACATCCACGACGACCGCGGAACCCTTTGGTGCCGCGAGCAGGGCGCCGACCGCGTGACCCTCTCGCGCGAGCTTTCCATCGACGAGATTGCCGCCATCCACGATGCCGCGCCCGATGTGGACCTTGAGGTCTTTAGCCACGGCGCCATCTGCTTTTGCTACTCGGGCCTGTGCCTGCTGTCGAGCTTTGCCATGGCGGGCCGCTCGGCCAACCGCGGCATGTGCGCTCAACCCTGTCGCCTGCCCTACGAGCTAATTGACGAGAACGGCCGCTCGCTCTCCCCTGCCGGTCGCGAGCGCGCGCTGTGCCCGCGCGACACCAACACGTCGCAGCTCGTTCGCCGTCTGTATGACGCCGGCGCCGCATCGCTCAAGCTCGAGGGCCGCATGAAGGCCCCTGATTACGTGTACTCCATCGTCGACGTGTATCGTCATCAGATTGATGACATGCTGGCCGGAGCCACCGTTGCCAAGGACGAGGAAGCCGCCCGCCAGCGCCAGCTCAAGCGCTGCTTTAACCGCGACTTTACGCACGCCTATCAGGACGGCACCTCGGGCGACGAGATGATGAGCTATGAGCGTTCCAACAACCGCGGCCAGATCGTGGGCACGGTGCTGGGCAGCCGTCCGGCCAACCGCGATGTGCGCGGCCTCAAGCCCGACGACCGCCGTCGCCGCGCCGCCATCGCCCGCATTGAGCTGTTTGAGCCCGTGGGCAAGGGCGACCTGCTGGAGCTTCGCCACGATAACGAGTTTGACCAGTTCCTGACCACCATTGCCGCCGATGATGCCGCAGCCGGTGAAGTCATCGAATGTCGCGTACCCCGCAGCATGCCCGAGGGCTGCCGCGTCCGCGTGATTCGCAGTCAGCGTGCCATCGACGCCGCCGGCGCCGCGCTCAAGCGCGATGTGCTGCGCCGCCGAGCTGTTGATGTGTCCGTCGTGGCGCGTCTGGGCGAGCCGTTTACCGTTACGCTCACCTGCTGCGACGACCCTTCGCTTACGGCCACGGCCACGGGTTTTACCGTCGAAGCCGCCAAGACCCGTGCGGTCGAGGCGTCCGATCTGGTTGAGCACGTCGGGCGCATGGGCTCCTCGCCCTTTGAGGCCGCAAGCTTTGACGTTTCGCTCGACGCCGGCTGCGGTATGGGCTTTTCCGCCGTGCACAAGGTGCGCGCCGCCGCTTGTAAGGCGCTGGAAGAGGCCATTCTGGCACCGTACGAGGAGCGCGCGAAAACGCTCGAGCTGCCGGCGATTGTAACCAATGATTCCCGCCCCGCGCCCGAGCACTACCGCGATGAGCCGCAGATCTGTGCCACCGTCACCTCGCTCGAGGCCGCCGAGGCAGCGCGGGCGGAGGGTGCAACGCGCATCTACATGACCACCGACGCGCTCGATGCGGCCAAGCTCTCCCCCGCCGATACGTTTGAGCAGGGCATCGTACCCGTGCTCGATGAGGTCTGCCGCGCCGTTGACCACGTACGCGTCGACCAGTGGGTTGTTGCCGGCGCCACGGTCGCTATTGGCAACATCTCTGAGCTTGCCCTGGCCGCCCAGGTTGGCGCCACGGCCGAGATTCGCTCTTGCCTGCCGGTGCACAACACGCCCTGCATGGGGGCGCTTGCCGAGCGCGGAGCCGGTGCGTTTTGGCTCTCGCCCGAGATCACGCTCGACGAGATTGTCTCGCTCGGCGCCGCCGCGCCCGCGGCTCTAGGCATCACCGTCTTTGGCCGCCCGCGCGTCATGACAAGCGAGCATTGCATTCTGCAGGTTGCCAACGGCTGCATCCACGATTGTGCCAACTGCCGCTTGCGTGCCCGCAAGCTCTCGCTCAAGAATATCGACGGAAAGGTCATGCCCGTCCGCACCGACATCCACGGCCGCTCTCGCCTGTACGACGCCTACCCCATCGACCTCACACCGCAGGTTCCACAGCTGCTCGACGCCGGCGTGCGCCGTCTTATGGTCGACGGAACCTTGCTCGAGGCCGATGAGATTGGCCGTGCCGTCGCTCGCGTCCGTCGCGCCGTCGAGGCCGCGCAAGCCGGCCGCAAGCCCGCTGCCCGCCTGCGCGGCGCTACCTCGGGCTGCATGTTTGTGGGAATTAGCTAACCGAAAGGCTTACACGTGAACGAAGAACCTCAAGTCCTCTACTGCGACGCCTGGCTCATGGCCATCGATAAGCCTGCCGGCATGATCGTCCACGGTGACGGCACCGGCGAGCGCACACTTACCGACTACGCCAGCGACCTGCTGCTGGCGATGGGCGACGGCTTTGCCGCGACCGACATGCAACCGCTCAACCGCTTGGACCGCGACACTACCGGCGTGGTGCTGTTCTCTCTCGACAAGCAGACGCAGCCCGCTTTTGACCAGATGGTCATCGACCACGCTTTCGAAAAGCACTATCTGGCGCTCGCCGAGGGCAAAATCGACTGGAATGAAAAGCTCATTGACAAGCCCATCGCCCGCGATCGCCACGATAGCCGCAAGATGCGCGTTGGCGCCAGCGGCAAGCCGTCTCAAACGCGCGTGAAGGTGCTCAAGCGTCTTAAGAGCCGCCGCGGCCTGCCCACGCGCTCGTATATCGATGTCGAGCTGCTCACCGGCCGCAAACACCAGATTCGCGTGCACCTGGCGAGCGAGCGCCATCCCCTGGTGGGCGACGACCTGTACGGGACGCCGCGTCCTTGTGGCCTCATGCTCCACGCCCACAGCGTGTCCTTTACGCATCCCGTAACCGGCGAGCACATCCACATCGAAGCCCCCTGCCCCTGGGAGCCCTAAACCACCACAATGGGGACAGGCACCTTCGCGGTGGTTTTGCCGCAATGGCTCAGCCGCGGTCCCAAAACGTCTCGATCTGTAACAGTTAGAATCCATTTTCCGGTCTATCTGTTACAGATCGAGACATTCGAATCCCCCTTAAGGGAAAATCTCAATCTGTAACAGTAACTCGGCAAAATCAGCCTCAGATGTTATAGATTTAGACAAACCACCAGCGTCGCCCCAAACAATCTCAATCTGTAACATCTAGCCTGCTTTTAACGGTCTGGTTGTTACAGATTTAGACAAACCGGCAGACAACGAAAGCGGCAACGCCCGTAATGGATGTTGCCGCTTTTCTATTGAGAAAACTAAATGGTTTTGGCCTTACTTCGCCCCGTTGCTAGACCGTGATGACGTTTTCCATCGCCTGGTACTTGGCGGGCACCTCGCCCGCGGTGATAATCGTTGCGTCGCGGAAGTCCGCAAACTTGACGGGCGCCACCATGCCAAATTTGCTGGCATCCGAGATTACGAAGCGTTTGGCCGTATGGCGCATCGAGATGCGCTTGACCTGCGCCTCCTCGATATCGGGCGTCGTAAAGCCCTGCTCGGCAGCAATGCCGTTGGAACCCCAAAAGCCGCAGTTGAAGTTGTAGCGGTCTAGAGTTGCCAAGGCATCGGGGCCAACGAGCGCCTCGGTCTCGGGCTTGAGCTCGCCACCCAGCACCACGGTGCGCATGCCGCGCAGGGCGAGATGCTGAGCATGGAGCACGGAGTCGGTCACATAGGTGACGCCGTCAAGGCGCGGAAGATGCTCGATGAGCCTGAGCGTCGTCGAACCCGAATCGATGTACACAAAGCTCTCGGGCTCCACGAGCGCCGCGGCGCGAGCGCAGATGCGCTCCTTGTCGTCGTTATGGAGATCACTGCGCTCACTGATCGTTAGGTCGCGCGTCACGTGCGCGCGCTCAAGACTTGTCGCGCCACCGTGCACCTTGGCGATGCGGTGCGCTCGGTCGAGCGTCTGTAGGTCGCGTCGAATGGTAGAGGCCGTCACGCCCAGGGCATCGGCAAGCTCGGGCACCGTTACCGAGCCAGCCTGCTGCACCATCGACACGATCGTATTGAGCCTATCTTCCGCAAGCATCGCTTACTCCTCCTCGGGGTAGACGACTCCCCAATCGGCGCGGAGCTTGGTCATGAGCTCCATCACATCAGAAGCATAATCCAGAAGCTCACGCTTGGAATCGTCGCCGGCGACGGCCTGCTCGAGGTCAGCCATCTCGTAGCACAGGGCATAAGCCTCGGTGCCCGCGGCGACCTCCTCGCGATGACCGTCCGCGGTCCACACGATCGTCGCGTGATCGGCGCGCGGATACTCGTTGACCTCGACATAGCAATTGTCAAAGCTGATAACCGAGCGCTTTGGCTGCTTGGAGTGGAGCGTAAGGCTCACGACGCCCAGCTGCTGCTCGGCATTGCGGCAGACGATGCCGCCTGCAACGTCCACGCCGGTCTCGCAGGTGTTACCCAGAGACACGACCTCGACGGGCTGGCTCGCCATAAACAGGCGCATGACGGACAGGGCGTATACGCCAATATCGAGCATGGCACCGCCGGCGAGGTTGCGATTGTAGAAACGGTTGGTCAGGTCGCCGTACTCCTTGTAGCTACCAAAGTTGAGCTGAGCGAGGTTCATGCGGCCAAACTCGCCGGCATCCATGCGGCGGCGCAGCTCTTGATACAAGGGCATGTGGAGCACCGTGGTAGCGTCCATAAGGACCACGTTGTGTTCGGCGGCAATGGCGCGGGCCTCATCGAGCTCGGCGGAGTTGAGCGTGATGGCCTTCTCGCAGAGAACGTGCTTGCCGGCCGCCAGGGCGGCGCGCAGATAGGTGATATGGGTGTTGTGCGGGGTGGTGATGTAGACGGCGTCGATGTCAGGATCGGCGTAGAGATCCTCAACCGTGTCATAGACCTTCTCGACGCCGTACTGGTCGGCAAAAGTCTGAGCCTTGGTGAGCGTGCGGTTGGCAACGCCCGTAAGCTTGCGGCCGGCCAGGGCAAGGGACTGAGCCATCTGGTTGGCAATAACGCCGCAACCGATCACAGCCCAACGGAGCTCGGGAGCCGTAAAGATGTCGTTAGGGAACGGCTTGTCCTGGACCGAAGCAAATGCTGCTTTGGCGGCTGCCGCGGCGTCGAGTGGAGCCTGCTTGGAATCTGCCATTATGTGTCTCCTGTGTCATAGAACGTCTTGCATTTCTGACAGCTCTATATTCGCACAAACACGCGCGTCAGTGCGCGTTTTTGCGTATCTCACCGCTAAACGGTCATTATTGCCCCGTAAACGGCGCATATATACGCATAGGTGCGTAATTAAACGCAATCTAACGCGCATAAACGCGCACACAAGCAATTTATACAGCACGACCCGCTCATTTATGCTTACCCAGTTAGGGTACTCATTTAAGCCTGTCCCCAATGAGTAGGGATAGAAAAAAGGCCCGGGTGCCGTGGCATCCGGGCCTTTGCTAGCAACTTAACTGTTGCGGGCAGCTTAGAACTTGTGGCCACACTTCTTGCAGACGCGCAGCTTGTTCTTGCCGTCCTTCTCGTGACCGACGCGGGTAACCTTACCGCACTCGGGGCAAACGAGATTGACGTTGGAGGCGTCGATGGGAGCCTCCTGCGAAACGATGCCGCCCTGCTGGTTGGCAGCGTTGGGCTTGACGGCCTTCTTGACGACCGAAACGCCCTCGACAACGACCTTGTTCTCGGCGGGGAGAGCACGCAGGACAACGCCCTGCTTGCCGCGATCCTTACCAGAGAGAACCTGGACCTTATCGCCCTTCTTGATATACATATATCTCCCCTAACTACAGGGTCTCGGGAGCGAGCGAGACGATCTTCATGTACTTCTTGTCACGAAGCTCGCGAGCGACGGGCCCGAAGATACGGGTGCCGACGGGCGAACCATCGTTGTTGATGACAACGCAGGCGTTCTCATCAAAGCGAATGTAGGAGCCATCCTTGCGGCGGATCTCCTTAACGGTGCGAACGACGACGCAACGGACAACGTCCTTCTTCTTGACGTTGGCGCCAGGGGTAGCCTCCTGGACAGCACCGATGAACACATCGCCGATGCCTGCATAACGACGCTTGGAACCGCCAAGCACCTTGATGCAGCGAATCTTGCGAGCGCCGGAGTTGTCGGCGACGTTCAGCATGGTTTGCATCTGAATCATGGTAGATGTTCCTCCGAACTAAGAACCGAAGAGAGGTGCGCAGCCTTTATACGGCCCGTGGTATGCAAGCCAGGCATACGCACATCTTCGGAAACGTACAAGTCGTAAGAGCGACTGCTTATTTAGCGCGCTCGACGACCTCGATGAGGCGCCAACGCTTCATCTTGGACATAGGACGGGTCTCCATAACGCGGACGGTATCGCCCACGCCAGCCGTGCACTCCTCGTCGTGAGCGTGCAACTTCTTGGAGCTGGTCATCATCTTGCCGTACTTGGGGTGACGCTTGCGCTCGGTGATGGTGACAACAATGGTCTTGGCACCGGAGACGGAGGTAACGACACCCGTACGGACCTTACGCGAGTTACGCGAATCAGTCATGTTCTCTCCTTAGGTCCTACTCGGCGACAGCGGACTTCTCCGCTGCGATCTCGCGGGCGCGCTGCTCCGTGAGGACGCGAGCGATGTCCTTCTTCACGGTGTTGACGCGAGCGGTGTTGTCCAGCTGGCTGGTGGCCATCTGGAAACGAAGGTTAAAGAGCTCGGCGCGCATTTCCTTCAGCTTCTCAACGAGCTGAGCGTCCGAGAGCTCACGAATCTCTGCGGGCTTCATTAGTTCTCCTCCTTGGCGGCGGCGGCGTCCTCAGCAGCCCACTTGGCCTCGAGAGCGGCCTCCTCAGCCATCTCCTTCTCGATGCGCTGCTCAGCGTTCTTGGCAGCAACAATCTTGGTCTTGATGGGGAGCTTGTGCTGCGCAAGACGCAGAGCCTCGCGAGCGACCTCCTCGGGAACACCCTTGACCTCGAACATGATGCGGCCGGGCTTGACGACGGCCACCCACTCCTCGGGGTTACCCTTACCAGAACCCATGCGAGTCTCGGCAGGCTTCTTGGTGATGGGCTTATCGGGGAAGATCGTGATGTAGACACGACCGCCACGCTTCATGTAGCGGGTCATGGCAATACGAGCGGCCTCGATCTGACGGTTGGTGATCCAATGGGCCTCGAGAGCCTGGATACCAAACTCGCCGAAATGCAGCTCGGTATTACCCTTGGCCTGGCCCTTCATGGAGCCACGCTGCACCTTGCGGTGAAGAATACGCTTAGGGGCAAGCACTACTGACCCCTCCTCTCGGAGTTACGACGACGAGGACGGGAAGAGCCCTCGAGTGCAGGGTTGGGAACAGGCTGGCCCGGGAGCTTCTCGCCCAGGTAGATCCAGACCTTCACGCCGCAGGCACCCATGGTGGTGCTGGCGACAGCCGTGCCGTAGTCGATCTTGGCGCGGAGGGTGTGCAGAGGCACGCGACCCTCACGGTACCACTCACGACGGCCCATCTCGGCACCGCCGAGACGACCGGAGCACTGGATACGGATGCCCTTGGCGCCGGCCTTGCGGGCGGACTGGACAGCCTTGCGCATAGCGCGACGGAAGGCAACGCGGCCCTCGAGCTGCTCAGCGATGGACTGAGCAACGAGGTTGGCGTCGAGCTCGGGGCGCTTGATCTCGACAACGTCGACGGAGAGCTGGCCCTTGGAGACGCCAGCGACCTTCTCGAGCTCGGTGCGGAGGGTATCGATCTCGGCACCCTTCTTACCGATGACAACGCCGGGGCGAGCGGTGAGGATGATGACCTTCACCTTGTCGCCAGCGCGCTCGATCTCGACGCGGGAGACAGCTGCGCGGGAAAGACGCTTCTCGAGGTACTTGCGGATCTCGAGATCGTTACCGAGGGTCTTAGCGTAATCCTTCTCTGCGAACCAGCGGGAGCGCCAGTTCTCGGTGATGCCAAGACGGAAGCCGGTGGGGTAGACTTTCTGACCCATACAGCTTTACGCCTCCTTTCGAGGAGCAACGACGACGGTGATGTGGGAAGTACGCTTCAGAATGCGAGAAGCGGAACCCTTGGCGCGGGGACGGATGCGCTTAAGCGTCGGACCCTCGTCAACATAGGCAGCGGCGACAACCAGGTTGTCGGCACGCAGACCATTGTTGTTCTCGGCGTTCGCAACGGCGGAACGGAGAACCTTCTCGACATCCACGGCGACGGCGCGGTCGCAGAAGTGGAGGATGTCGAAGGCCTGAGCGACAGGCTTGCGGCGGATCAGATCGACCACCAGGCGGGCCTTGCTGGGGGAAACACGCACGTACTTAGCGACGGCGCGAACCTCGGTGGCCTCAGTTTCAATAGACTTAGTTGCCATTTACGGTTAACCCCCTATTTGGCCTTGTGGCCACGGAACGTACGAGTCGGCGCGAACTCGCCGAGCTTGTGACCAACCATGGACTCGGTAACATACACGGGCACATGCTTGCGGCCGTCGTGGACGGCGATGGTGTGACCAACCATCTCGGGGAAGATGGTGGACGCGCGGGACCAGGTCTTCACGACGTCCTTCTTGCCAGCCTCGTTCATCGCGGTGATACGCGAGAGAAGGCGAGTCTCCACGAACGGGCCCTTTTTGAGACTTCTGCTCATAAGTGCTTTCTCCTAAAACTCGGTATCCGAAATTACTTCTTACGGCGACGAATGATGTGCTGGTTCGAGACCTTCTTCTTCTTGCGCGTACGAAGGCCCTTCGTCGGCTTACCCCAGGGGGTAACAGAGGGACGACCAGAGGTGTGGTTCTTGCCCTCGCCACCGCCGTGCGGGTGGTCGACAGGGTTCATGACGGTACCGCGGACGGTCGGGCGCACGTTCATGTGACGCTTACGGCCGGCCTTGCCGATGACGATGTTGGAGTGATCGGCGTTGCCGACCTCACCGACGGTGGCGCGGCAGGTAACGAGGATGCGGCGCATCTCGGAGGAAGGCATACGGACGATAGCGTACTTGCCCTCCTTACCCATCAGCTGGCAGGAGTTACCGGCGGAACGGGCGATAGCAGCGCCCTTGCCCGGCTGGAACTCGACGGCGTGGATGAGCGTACCGACGGGGATGTCGGCGAGGGGCAGAGCGTTGCCCGGCTTGATGTCGGCGTCAGAACCGGACATGATGGTCTGACCGACCTCGAGGCCCTTGGGGGCCAGGATGTAGCGCTTCTCACCGTCAGCGTAGTGCAGCAGAGCGATGCGAGCGGAACGGTTCGGATCGTACTCGATCGTGGCGACCTTGGCGGGCACGCCGTCCTTGTTGCGCTTGAAGTCGATCACGCGGTAACGACGCTTCACGCCGCCGCCCTGGTGGCGGGTGGTGATGCGGCCGTTGTTGTTACGACCGGCCTTCTTGGGCAGGGGCTCGAGAAGAGACTTCTCGGGCTTGGTGCAGGTGATCTCGGAGAAGTCGGAGATCGTCTGCCAACGCCTACCAGCGGAGGTCGGCTTAAGGTGCTTTACAGCCATTACAATCCCTTTCAATAGGAATCCGTTAGCCATCGCAGACAGGGATTCGAGGTTCTGCCTCGGGTGCGATGACACCGGACGTATACACGGTTCCGGGCGTGTCCATTTTATACGCCCAAAACCTTGAGCTCTCGCCTCCCCTTTTTGGGAGGCATGAGCTCACTCAACAGCAGCGAGTCTTAGGCCTGGTTGCCAAAGACCTCGATGGTGTCGCCCTCGGCCAGCGTGACGATGGCCTTCTTCCAAGAACGGGTCTTGCCGGCGACATAGCGCACGCGCTTGGTCTTGGGCTTGACCGTCAGGGTGTTCACGCGAACGACCTTGACGCCGAAGATCTCCTCGACAGCGTCCTTGATCTGATACTTGTTAGCATCCTTGGCGACCTCGAACGTGTACTTGTTCAGCTCCATGCCGGAGAAGGAACGCTCGGACACGATCGGACGGATGATGATCTCGTGGGCGGTCATTTATGCAAGCACCTCCCCGAAGTGAGCGGCGATGTCGGCGGGCATCAGCACGGCGTTGTTGTTGACGAGATCGTAGGTGTTGGCCTCGTCAGCGGTGATGATGAACGTCTTGGGAATGTTGCGGAACGACAGGTAGGCGTTGACGTCCTCATCGCGAACGATGATGGTCAGACGCTTGCCCTCAAGGCCGAGAGCCTTGAGCATGGCGACGGCAGCCTTGGTGGAAGGCTTCTCGAAGCCGTAGTCGTCGACGAGCACGAGCTCGCCATCGGCCAGCTTGGCGGACAGCGCGGAGCGCATAGCCAGCTTGACCTCCTTGTTGTTCATACGCTTAGCGTAGGAACGGGGCTTGGGGGCGAAGACAACGCCACCGTGACGCCACTGGGCAGCACGGATGGAACCCTGGCGGGCACGGCCGGTGCCCTTCTGACGCCAAGGCTTCTTGCCGCCACCGGAAACCTCAGAGCGGCCCTTAGCGGACTGGGTGCCCTGACGCCAAGAGGCCATCTGGCACTTGACGATGTGGTGCATAACGTGGATGTTCGGCTCGATGCCGTACACCTCAGCGGCGAGCTCGGCCTCGGCGACCTTCTTGCCCTCGCTGTTCTTTACTTCAAACTTTGCCATTTAAGTGTTCTCCTTGGTATGACGCTGGGCTAAATGGGCTGGGCCCTTAGGCCATACGGATGGCGACGAGACCATTCTTGGCACCCGGGACAGCGCCCTTGACCAAGATGAGGTTCTGCTCGGCATCGATGCGGACAACGGAAAGGTTCTTGACGGTAACGCGCTCGTTACCCATGTGACCGGCCATCTTGACGCCCTTGAGGACGCGCGCAGGATAGGCGCACTGACCGATAGAACCGGGGTGACGCTGGAAGTGAGAACCATGCGTCATAGGACCGCGGCGCTGACCCCAGCGCTTGATGCGACCCTGGAAGCCCTTACCCTTGGAGGTACCGATGACGTCGACCTTCTCGACATCAGCGAAATCAGCGACGGTGACGACCTCGCCGACCTTGTGCTCCTCGCCGTTTTCGACGCGGACCTCACGAAGGAAGCGGACAGGCTCGACGCCAGCCTTGGCGAAGTGACCAGCCATGGGCTTGTTCACGTTCTTGGCCTTGATGTCGCCGAAACCGATCTGGACGGCGTCATAGCCGTCGGTTGCCTGAGTTTTAACCTGCGAGACAGCGCAGGGGCCAGCCTGGATGACCGTGACGGGAACGACGTTGTCGTCCTCGTCCCAAACCTGGGTCATGCCAATCTTGCGGCCGAGAATCATGCTGATCAAGATATGATCCCAACTCTCGCGTGGTCTTGGGACAATGCGTACACCACCGAGCGTACGCCCCTAGAGGACCACTACTTACACGACGTGCTCCCCAGCCTTGTATTGCGTCCGGACTACCTGACAACCCTATTAAGCAGGCATTTTGTCCAGCCAGAATACTCCCCTGGTTTCACACAGCTGTTTAGTATACACGGCTGCGGGCGTATCCATCGAGATTCATATTTCACTCACATTGTTTACGCAGGTAAAGTGCGTGGAGTCGCCTGGGCTTGGCAGAGGGGCGGCGAAATATATTAAGTTTGCTGCTCTACAGTCCTGCGCAAGACGGAAAGCACATTAAGTGCTTTCCTTTGCGTGCGGAACTCGCGACAAACTTAATATATTTCGCCGCCCCTCTGCCAAGCTCGGGAGACGACACGTTGATGTCTGCTTAACTCTGCTCGTTCAGGCTAATGACTTTGTTGGGGGTCCACTATTTGCTGGAGGGTGAACTTGCATTGGGACGGTTCACCTTCTGCTTGTGGCTTTGCCTCATCGAAATCGAAGATCATGATGGCGCAGTTGGGGAGTTTTGTTGGGAGCTCGAAGCCCTCTGGGGCTGCAGCCTTAATGAATTGGCGGCTGGCGCTGCCGTGGCTTACTGCTAGGAGGGCTTCGATGCCCTCGGAGTCCATGAGATTAGTGAGGGTGCCTACCATGCGTTCTTGCAGTGCGCGGCTTCCTTCTCCTCCGAAGGGGACCAGGTCCTCGCCCGGATCCCAGACGTCGGTGGGCAGCGCGTCGTGCGGGCCTTCTTCGAAGGTGCCGTAGCAGCGCTCGATAATGCCTTCGCAGGGCTCGGCTGCTGCGTCCGGGCCGAGGAGCTCGCATGCGACGAGACTTGCCGTGTCCATGGCTCGGCCTAAGGGTGATGAGACCACTCTGTCGGGGACGACGCCGTGGGCTTTGAGCCATGCGGCTGCCATCCCGGCTTGCTGACGGCCTAAGTCGGTGAGCGGTGAATCGCAGCGGCCCTGGACCAGCTTTTTGACGTTGAACTCCGTCTGACCGTGGCGGAGTAGATACAGCTTCTTCATGCTCTCCCCTTCTGCATAACCTGCTTTGCCGGCATAGCCTTACTCGTGGGTATGCCCTACGTAGTCTTCGTCGATCGTAATCTTGGCAATCGACTTGGGATATTCCGATTCGACCCGTTGTGTCAGCGCGTGCTTTACGTCTTCGGCACTCATCTGCAGATCCGAGGGACGCACGCAGTCAAAGATCACGTTGGTGTGCGTAGGACCCGGCACGCAGCGCAGGTCATGAATCGAGAGGCGGCTATCGATCTCCTGGGCCATGGCGTGAATGCGCAAGCGCATGCTCGCCAGCTTGGGGTCATCGGTCACGATGGGATCGTAGTGAAGCGTAACGATCATGCCGTCTTCGTCCCTAAACGACTGCTCGATGTTATCGAGCGTGTCGTGACTTTCCAACGGGCTGTCCTCGGCCGCCATCTCGGCATGCGCACTTGCAAACTTCCTGCCCGGGCCGTAGTCGTGAACCATCAAATCGTGAACGCCCAAAACGCCGGGATAGCTCATGATCTTGTCTCGAATGTGCTTGACCAGCTTAGGATCGGGCGACTGGCCCAAAAGCGGGCTCACCGTATCCTGGATGAGCTCAAAACCGCTCCAGCCAATATAGGCGCCAACGGCAAGGCCGACCCATGCGTCAAGATTGATGTGCGTCACCTGCGAAACAATTGCGCACGCCAACACGGCGCCTGTGGCAAGGACATCGTTCTTGGAATCCTGCGCGGTCGCATGCAGCGTCTCGGACTCAATGCGATCGCCGAGCTTTTGGTTGAGGGCCGCCATCCACAGCTTTACAACCATCGAAAGTGCCAGGACCGCCACCAGGGCAAGCGAGAACTCGACAGGCTCCGGGTTGACAATACGCTCCACCGAGGACTTCACCAGTTCGATGCCAATAAGCAGCACGAGCGCCGCCACGACCAAACCCGAGAGATACTCGTAGCGACCGTGGCCGTAAGGATGCTCGGGGTCGGCCGGCTTGCTCGCCAGCTTAAAGCCCAGCACGCTCACGATATTCGAGCTTGCATCGGACAGGTTGTTCATGGCATCCGCCACAATCGAAACCGATCCCGACAGCACGCCAATTACGCCCTTCGCAGCGCATAGTGCCACATTGGCGAGAATACACACCACGCCAGCTAACGTGCCCACACGCGCACGGTCGCCCTGCGCACGCTTAACAATCCACTCGACCATCTACATCCGCCCCCACGGTACTACCTATATATCTATTGCTCAAACGGATTGTAGTGTAGCCACTTTGTCCCCCAGATACAAAAAAGGCCGCAACCCACACGGGCCACGGCCTTGGAATATGGCAAAGGAATCGTCCTTGTGTCGCACAGGTTTACGCGCTTGCTTCGGCCACGCTCTTCGAGGTTTCGGGTGAATCGGCTCCGTCCCCCGTCGTCTGTCCCTGCGCCGGCACCACGCCAAAGCAGTAGCTCAGCGCCGCAGACACCGCAAATGCCACACCGCCGGCAACGCAGCACCACAGCAGGTTCGAGATGCCGCCCGTGGCAAAGCCAATGACCATAAGGACATTCGTCATGCCGATGGTATAGGCCGTAACGTGGCCCACGGCCGCAACAAGGCCTCCGACGGCGCCGCCAATGGCCATGCACGTCAGGCACCTGCCATATTTAAAGCCGCAACCGTACAGCGCCGGCTCGCTTACGCCGCCAAGAATACCCGAGATTGAATAGCCCAGCATGAGTGCCTTCTCGTCCTTATCCGCAACGCGGAGCGACGCGCCAAAGGGCATGCCCCAAACGGCGAACGTCGCCATCGTCGCGGCGATCAGGATGCACGAATCCGTTCCCACACTCATAAACTGAGCATAGGCAAGCGATAGGACAACGTTGCTGACGCCTGCAATCTTAAGAAACTCCCAACCCGCGGCAAGCCCCATGAGCGTGAGCAGCGACACGATGCCACCGGAATTGCCAAGCATAAACATAAGCTGGCCCAACAGCATGCCCAGATAGCTGCCCGCCGGCGCCGTGATACACAGCGAAACCGGAACCATGACAAGCATGGTTGTAAACGGAACAAACGAAAACGCCACGGCCTTAGGGATAACGCGCTTAAAGAAACACTCCACTCGCCATAGCACGGGCACCGAGATGAGAACCGGAATAACAGTCGTCGTGTAATCGTTGACCGGCGCGGGAAGCAGACCATACACGGAAGTCATCGATGCCCCCGTCGTCGATGCGGCATCGACGAGCTTGAGCAGATCGGGCGCAATCAATACGCCGCCCAGCATCATGCCCAGCTGCTCCGAGCAACCGAGCTGGCGGGCGGCCGCCCAACCAAGATAAATGGGCAAAAAGTAGTAGCCGGCGTTATAGAGCCAACTGTAGAACAGGCGATAGATATCGGAATCGGCAGACCACAGGCCCAGCATGCCTTCGCCCATAATGACAGCGACGGTGCGGAACAACGCCGCGCAGACAATAAACGGCAGCGCCGACATCATGCTTTTGGACAGATAGTCCACCACGGCCATGGCGTTTGATGAAACCGACGTTGTAAACGAGGTGTTAGAAACTTGTAGCATGGAACGCCTTTCCCAATATGACATGCGGGCTGTCCCTTTGTCACATCGTGCGGTACTGACCGATTGCGCGGTACTTTTCGTAGCGGAGGTTTGTGAGGGTCGCGTCGTCGAGCTGCCCAAGCGTATCGAAGGCATCAAATGCCGAGGACATGACGGCACCGGCGATCTCCTCATGCGACAGGCCCCTATCGTCAACAATGCCGTCGATGATGCCGAGCGCCAACAGATCGGGGGCCGTGAGCTTAAGCGCCTCGGCGGCCTCATTCGCGCGCTCGGTATCCTTCCACAGGATCGACGCACAGGCCTCGGGGCTCACGACCGAATAGGCCGAGCTCGAAAGCATAAAAATGCGATCAGCCACGGACAGCGCCAGTGCGCCACCGGATCCGCCCTCGCCCGTAACAACGGAAACAATCGGTGTCTTAAGGCCGCTCATCTCCATGAGATTCTGGGCAATCGCCTCGCCCTGGCCGCGCTCCTCGGCACCGATGCCGCAAAACGCACCCGAAGTATCGACCAGGCACAGAACCGGTCGATCAAACTTTTCGGCCTGGCGCATAAGGCGACGCGCTTTGCGATAGCCCTCGGGATGCGCCATGCCAAAGTTGCGGCGCATACGCTCTTTGGTCGTGGTGCCGCGCTCGATGGCGATGACCGTTACGGGGCGTCCGTCTTTCCAGCCAATGCCAGCCACCACAGCGGCGTCGTCGCCAAAGTAACGGTCGCCGTGCAACTCCACAAATCCGTCGAGGCCCAGCGAGATCATCTCACCCGCCGTGGCTCGATCTGCCGAGCGGGTCTGCTTGACAATCTCGAGCGCGGTTTTTGGTGCCGTCGAGCGCCTGAACAAGTGTCCCAGCTTTTTGCCGCGGCGACCCGTATGCACGATTTCATGCGGTGCCCCCAGGCCGGGTGCGTGCCCTTCGTGCAGTGCCAGCAGCTCGCCTACCGTGAGCGCAATCTCGCCACGCGGAACAACGGCATCGCAAAAGCCATGCTCCAGCAAAAACTCGGAGCGCTGGAATCCTTTGGGCAGGCGCTTGTGCATGTTCTGCTCGATCACGCGCGGACCGGCAAACGCCGTCAGGGCATCGGGCTCGGCCAGGATAATATCGCCCTCCATGGCAAAGCTCGCGGTTACGCCTCCGGTCGTGGGGTCAGTGAGCACCGTGATATACAGGCCGCCCGCCTCGCTATGGCGCCTAACCGCCGCAGAAATCTTGGCCATCTGCATGAGCGAGGTCACGCCCTCTTGCATGCGCGCACCGCCCGAAACGGTAAAGCCGACAACTGGCAATCCAAGCTCGGTCGCTCGCTCAAATGTGCGACAGATCTTCTCGCCCACCACGGAACCCATCGAGCCCATCATAAAGTTGGCGTCCATAAAGAAGAGCGCCGTATCGCAACCGCAGATTTTGCCCTTGCCGCACACAACGGCATCGCGCTCGCCCGAACGTTCGCTCACGCTCTTGAGCTTGTCGGCATAGCCGGGAAACGAAAGGAAGTCCTCCGGCGCCAGACTGGCATCCCATTCCTCAAACGTGCCCTCGTCAATCGTCATGCGCATGCGGTCGCGCCCGCTCACGCGAAAGTGTTTGCCGCAACGAGGGCAGACCTCGAGGTTGTCGTGCAGGCGCGCCTCATCGATCACGCGGCGGCACTCCGGGCACTTGATAAACACGTGGCGCGCGGGAAACTCGGCGCACGACTCGGTCATCGGTCCCTCGAGGACGTTGACCGTCTTCGCTTTTCTATTCATCAGCATAGAGATGCCCCATCAGATCGGTGTGGTACATGCCCGACAAGAACTCATCGTTTGCAAGCACGTCGAGCTGAAGCTCGCTGTTTTCGCTCACGCCCTCAATCACGAGCTCGCCCAAAGCCGAGCGCATCTTGCGAATGGCGCCGTCGCGCGTGGGCGCACACACGATAAGCTTGCCGAGCATGGAGTCATAGTACGGCGGAACGTTCGCACCGGTAAACATGGCCGAATCCCAGCGCACGCGCGGACCACCCGGCACACGCAACGCGGTGACCGTTCCGCATGACGGCAGAAAGTCCGGCGTTTCGGCATTGATGCGGCACTCCATGGCGTGGTTACGGACCGGTACGTCCTCCTGCTCAAAGGGCAGGGACTGGCCGGCTGCCACGCGCAGCTGCCACTTGACCAAGTCGGTATCGGTCACAAACTCCGTGACCGGATGCTCAACCTGCAGACGCGTGTTCATTTCCATAAAGTAGAAATTGCCGTCGTCCGAGTACAAAAACTCGATGGTGCCGGCTCCCTCGTAGCCGACGGCACGAGCCAGGTCGCGTGCCGCCTTGTGCATGCGAGCACGAATGTCGTCGTGTCCGTCGAGGCACGGCGCAGGGCTCTCCTCGATTAGCTTTTGGTTGCGGCGCTGCACCGAGCACTCGCGCTCGCCGAGCGAAAACACATGGCCCTGCTTATCGGCCATAATCTGCACCTCGACATGGTGCGCCGGCGCGACGAACTTCTCCATGTAGCACTCGCCGTCGCCAAAAACGGCCTCGCCCTCGGCGCGTGCTTCAATAAAGGCCTTTGCCGCGTCTTCCACGCGCTCGACCTTGCGAATACCGCGACCGCCGCCACCTGCACGCGCCTTGATGAGCACGGGGCAGCCAATGCGCTCGGCCTCCGCCGTTGCCTCCTCGGGACTTTTGAGCAAATCGCAGCCCGGCACGATGGGCACGCCCGCCGCGGCAGCCGTTCGACGTGCGGCGTCCTTGTCGCCCATGCTGTCGATCACCTTGGCCGAAGGACCAACAAACGCCAAGCCATACTTGTCGCAGTCGCGCACGAAGCTCGCCTTCTCGGAGAAAAAGCCATAGCCGGGATGAATTGCCTTAGCTCCCGACTTTACGGCACAGGTGAGCACGGCATCGTCGTTGAGGTAACTCTCGGCAAGACGCGGACCGCCGATGCAATACGCCTCGTCGGCAAGCTGCACGTGCAGCGCGTCCGCATCGGCCGTGGAATAAACGGCGACGGTCTTGATGCCCATATCGCGGCACGCGCGGATAACACGGACCGCGACTTCGCCGCGGTTGGCGATGAGCACTTTGTCGAACATGAAGCCTTCCTTAACTTTCGTGCATGAGTGCAAAAGACATGTCGGCGCGGCAACAGACCTCACCGTTGACGCTTGCAGTACCCGTCGCAAAGCGGAACGGCCCGCGCGCACGCGTGATGGAGCACACCAGATCCACCGTGTCGCCCGGTCGCACCGGACGCTTAAAGCGCACCTTGTCCAGACTCGTGTAGAACGGCGTCGCGCCGCGCGCCTCCTCATCGCCCATCAGCAGCACGCAGCAGTTTTGGGCGAGCATCTCGCACTGGATCACGCCGGGGACCACCGGGTTTCCCGGAAAATGCCCCTGCAAAAAGTATTCGTCGCCCGTAATCGTGATCTTGCCGTGGGCCTCGTCGCCCACCAGCTCGGCTTCGTCGAGCAAAAGCATCGGCTCGCGATGCGGCAACAGTTCTTTAAGCTCTTCTTTGTTCATGGATATCACCTATCCGATCCTCATGAGGCAGCTGCCGAACTCCACGAGGTCGCCGTCGGCCACGCAGATCTCGAGCACCTCGCCATCCGCCTCTGCCGTCACCTCGTTGAGAACCTTCATGGCCTCGATGATGCAAAGGGTCTCGCCAGCCTTGACCTTGGAGCCCACGTGCACAAACGGTTCGTCGCCCGGCGCCGGGGCAGCATAGAAAACGCCGACCATGGGAGCGGTCACCTCGGTGCCCTTGGGCTCCGGTGCGGCGGCAGGTGTCTGCGCGGCGGGCTCCGGTGCGGCAGGCGCGACTGTGGGAGCTGCAACTGGAGCGGCCATAGCGCTCGGCATGGGCATGGGCACGGCAACCGGCTGTGCGGCGCTCGCGCGCTCGAGTTCGACCGCGGTGCCATCGGGCTCCTCAACGCGTACGCGCGTGAGGCCGCGGTCCTCCATAACATCGGCTATCTCGGCAAGTCTTTTGGAATCCATGCTCTAGCTCCTTGCATATCTACGCAGCGCGATGGCGGCGTTGTGTCCGCCAAAGCCCAGGTTGGTCGAAAGCGCCCAGGTAAGGTCGGCGCGAACCGCGCGATTGGGCGTGTAGTCAAGATCGCAGGCGGGATCGGGCGTGTGGTAGTTAATGGTCGGCGGCACCACGCCCTGCTCGAGCGCCATGGCGCAGGCCATGACCTCGATGGCGCCCGTGGCACCGATCATGTGGCCGGTCATCGACTTAGTCGACGAGACGTGCGCGGCGCGCGCCGCGTCCTCGCCGAGCGCACGCTTAATGCCCGCCGTCTCGGACGAATCGTTGAGCTTGGTCGATGTGCCGTGAGCATTGATGTAGAGACCCTCGGAAGGCCTGACGTCGCCCTCGGTCACCGCCAGCGATATCGCGCGGGCAATGCCGGCAGCCTCGGGATCAGGGCTCGTGATGTGATAGGCATCATCGGTGTTGCCGTAGCCCACGACCTCGGCATAAATGTGCGCACCGCGCGCCTGCGCATGTTCCATGCTCTCGAGCACGAGCACGCAGGCGCCCTCGCCCATCACAAAGCCGTCGCGGTCTGCATCGAACGGACGGCAGGCCGTCGCGGGATCGGGGTTGGCGGTCAATGCGCGGCAGGACGTAAAGCCCGCAACGGCATCGGGGATAATTGCGGCCTCGGCGCCGCCCGCGAGGATCGCGTCGGCATAGCCGTGCTTGATGGCGCGGAACGCCTCGCCCACCGCATGGGCCGAGGTTGCGCACGCGGTCACCACGGGCAGGGTCGGGCCCTTTGCCTTGTGGCGGATTGCGATATTGCCCGATGCCATGTTGGGGATCATCATCGCGATCATATAGGGCGATGCGCGGCGGGGCCCACGTTCGGCAATCGTATGGACGTTGTCGACGAGCGTCGTCATGCCGCCCACGCCCGAGCCCACGTAGACGCCCAGGCGCTCGCGATCGATGGCGCCTTCGACATCAAAGCCCGCATCGTGCATGGCTTCGTCCGAAGCCGCCATCGCAAACTGAACGCAGGGGTCGAGATGCTTGGCGTCACGCTTGCCAAAGTACTCGTTGCCGTCAAAGCCCTTGACCTCGGCTGCCACCTTGACGGCAAACGCATCGGTATCGAAGTGCGTGATCGGGCCGATGCCGCACGTGCCGGCGCACATGGCCGCCCAGGTGGCAAGCGCGGTGTTGCCGAGCGGCGACACGGCACCGATACCGGTGATTGCAACTCTCTGTTCCATCATGGTCTCCTCATCCAAGCCGTTCTTCGGCCCTGGTTTCTACATCGCCATTCCGCCGTCGACGCGTACAACTTCGCCCGTAATGTAGGCAGCTGCATCGTTCACTAAAAATCGCACCACACCGGCCACCTCTTCGGGCTGCGCCATACGCTTAAGGGGAATCTGCTCCTCGGTTACCGTACGCACCTTCTCCGAGAGCTTTGCCGTCATATCTGTCTCGACAAACCCGGGGGCGACCGCGTTCACTCGTACACCGCGGGGCGCAAGCTCGCGCGCCACCGCCTTGGTCAGGCCGATCACGCCCGCCTTGGAGGCAGCGTAGTTGACCTGCCCGGCATTGCCCATCAGGCCCACAACCGAGCTCATGTTGACGACGCAGCCGCCGCGCTGGCGCATAAAGGACTTGGTGAGCGCGCGCGTCGTGTTAAACGTTCCTTTAAGATTGACATCGAGCACGCGATCGAAGGCGTCATCACCCATACGCATGAGCAGGCCATCGCGGGTGATGCCAGCGTTGTTGACGAGCGCCCAAATGGAGCCAAAGTCGTTGAGGACCGCTTCCACGCACGCGTTGACGGCAGCGGGATCGGCCACGTCGCATTGATATGCGCGAGCTGTGGCACCAGCGGCCTCGCAGGCTTCGCACGTCTCGCGCGCCGCATCGACGCTGCCGGCATAGACGACGGCGATATCAAAGCCGTCCTCCGCCAGACCGATAGCGCAGGCGCGGCCGATACCCCGCGAGCCGCCCGTGACCAGTGCCACGCGACGTGAGTCGTTGCGCTCGAGCGCGCCATTGTTCAAGTTGCCCATGTCATTCCTTTCGGGTTACAGCCCTGTGGACTATGCGAGCTCGTCGGCAATAGCTGCGACTTGCTCGGCCGTCTCGCACGAATACACACGAACGTCGCTCAACGTACGCTTGACCAGGCCGGACAGCGTTTTGCCGGGGCCGACCTCAATAAATGTGTCGATGCCTTGATCCTGCAGAGCATGCAGCGTGTCGACCCAGCGCACGGCATGACTCACCTGGTTGGCCAGCACCTCCGATGCCGTCTGGGGGTCCGCCGGATAGGGCGCCGCTGTCATATTTGCCAAAACAGGAATGAGCAACGGGGACGGCGCGTGACCGGCCTCAATATATGCGGCAAGGCCACAGGCCGCCTCGCCCATATAGGGGCTATGAAATGCACCCGACACCGCGACCTTCATGGCGCGGCCGCCAGCCTCTTTTACTAGGACGTCGAGGGTCTGCAGCGCATCGGGCGCTCCGGCCACAACCGTCTGCTGGGGGCTGTTGTAGTTGACTGGCCAGCAGTCCACGCCGGCCTGTTTTGCCAGGCCCTCGACTTGCGCCGCATCGAGCTTGATGACGGCGCGCATGCCGCCCGGATGGCGCTCGGCAGCCGCGGCCATCAGCGCCGCGCGCTCGCACACAAGCCCAAAGCCCGCTCGCGTATCGAACGCCCCCGCAAAGGTGAGTGCAGCGACCTCGCCCAGCGAGAATCCCGCACAGGCGGCAGGCACCACGCCGCGCTCGCGCAGGGCGACGGCGACAGCCAAGTCGTGCACGAACACGCAAGGCTGCGTGTTCTCGGTCTGCGAGAGCTCCTCCTTGGAGGCGCTCCGGCACTGCTCGCTCGTCCCCGGGCGCACCTCATCGGCAATGGCGAACACCTCGGCAGCCGCCGGCGATGTCTCGATCAAGTCGACGCCCATCGCGGGGTGCTGGGCACCCTGGCCGGCAAACAAAAACGCTACGCCACCCATGCGCACGCACCCTTCAGGACGTGCTCGGCGCCATCGACCAGGTCGTCAACGATTTCGCGTGCGCTCTGGCGCTCGTTGACCATGCCGGCAATCTGTCCACACAAAAACGAACCCTCTTCGTAGTTGCCGTCCTTGGCGGCCTTACGCAGCGCACCGGTTCCCATAGCACCGAGCTCCTCGGCACTCGCGCCGGAACCCTCGCTCTTGGCATAGGCGTTGGTGAAGGGGCTCTTGAGGGCGCGCACTGGATGTCCCGTCGAGCGACCGGTCGCACGCGTCGAAGTGTCGTTGGCCTTCAGGACCATCTCTTTGTACTGCTCCGAGACGGTGCACTCGTCTGCGACCAGAAAGCGCGTACCCACTTGCACGCCTTCGGCGCCCAGCATAAAGGCGGCCGCCACGCCGCGGCCGTCGGCAATACCGCCGGCGGCCACGACGGGAATGTCAACCGCATCGACGACCTGCGGCACCAGTGCCATCGTCGAGGTCTCGCCAATATGGCCGCCCGATTCGGTACCCTCGGCAACAACCGCCGTGGCTCCACGACGTGCCACGAGGCGCGCCAGCGCCACCGAGGCAACGACCGGGATGACCTTGATGCCCGCCTCGTTCCACGCCTTCATGTACTTGGCGGGATTGCCGGCGCCCGTCACGACGACCGGCACTCGCTCGTCAATCACGACCTGTGCAACCTCGTCGGCAAACGGGCTCATGAGCATGACGTTGACGCCAAAGGGCTTATCCGTCCTGGCGCGCAGCTCGTGAATCTGGTCGCGAAGCCAGTCGGCGTCGGCATTCATGGCCGCGATGATGCCTAAGCCACCCGCCTCGGACACTGCGGACGCCAGCGAGGCATCGGCAATCCAGGCCATACCGCCCTGGAACACGGGCTTTTCGATGCCGAGCAGATCGCAGAGAGGAGTCTTGAGCATCTCTACTTCTCCAATGCCGCCTCGACCGTATCGGCGAACTCGCCGACCGTCTTGGGGTTCTCCTCGGTATCGAGCTGGATGCCAAACTCGTCCTCGACGGCGACGAGGATCTCGACGGTGCCCAGGCTGTCGAGGCCAATCTCCTCGAGCGTGGACTCAGACTTCATCTCGACGTCGTCAAGACCAGCGGTCTCGCGGATAACGTCGCAAACGCGCTCGAAAGTCTTCTGATCTGCCATGGTGTTTCTCCTTTTTGTTTTGCCCCTGGGGCGTTTTTATTACCTATGTGCAACTACTTCCAACGAAGCAGATAGCCACCTATATCCAAGCCGGCACCAAATCCAACGAGGGCGACGGTGTCGCCCGCATTCAGTGCGTCGGTACGTGCCAGCCGGTCAAGCGCAAAGGGAATGCAGGCGCTCGAAATGTTGCCGGTCTCGCGCAGCGTTCGAACCACACGCTCGTCAGGCACGCCGAGGCGTTTGACCGCCTGACTCAGGATTCGTTCGTTAGCCTGATGGAATACAAAATGATCGATGTCTTCGACCGAGATGCTCGCATCGCTCGCAAGCTTATGGACCGTGTCACAGATGGCATTGACGCCGAACTTGAAGACGCGACGGCCATTCATGGACAGCACGCTTTCGCTATCTGCGGAAGCCTTAAACGGCGAGGTGCCGACCAGACCGGGAACGCGCAACGTCTCGACGTCGGGCGCCGTCGAAAGCTCAACGGCAAGGGGGCTGTCTCCCCCAGCTTCAATCACTGCGGCGCCTGCCCCATCGCCAAAAAGCACGCAGGTGGCGCGGTCGGTCCAGTCGAGCGCGCGCGTCATCTGCTCGGCAGCAACGACAAGCACGCGCTCGGCACGGCCGCGGGCGATATAGCCCTCGGCGACATCGAGCGCAAATACGAAGCCGGCGCAGGCCGCCGAGACATCGAAGGCAGGGCACGTCGCGCCAAGTCGCTCAGCAACGGCACACGCCTCGGCGGGAACAAGGTGGTCACCCGTCGTCGTCGAGCAGACGATCAGATCCAGCTGGCTCGCGTCGATTCCGGACACCTGGAGTGCCCGCTCGCTCGCCGCTACGGCAAGGTCGTCAAGTGACTCGGTGGTGCAGACGTGGCGGCTCTTGATACCGGTGCGGGTAAAAATCCACTCATCCGAGGTATCGAGGAACTCGGACAGCTCGTCATTGGAAGCACTGCGCTTAGGAAGCGCCGAGCCTGTTCCAAGAATCGTGAAACCCATCACTAACCTCCTTTGAGTTGTTGACGTGTTTACATCGACCAAGAGAGGATAGCGCATTTCAGTCGTTGTTGACGTGTTAACATTAAATTGTCCAAATGCGACAAAGGCTTCACATTGTGTCTATCTCTCGACACCATTGCGCGATTGCCTTATTAACTTAGGAGGTAGCAGCTGTTATGGATTCTTGTTTAACGATAGTCGACGTAACCGGATCGACCAACGATGACCTGCTCGAAGCAGGAAAACAGGGAGCGCCGCACGGCACAGGACTTGCCGCCCGGGCTCAGACAGCAGGGCGCGGCCGGCGCGGCCACAAGTGGGATTCAACCGCCGGCAACCTATTGCTTTCGATTGTCCTGCGTCCATGCGTTAATCCCGCAAAGTACTCTGGTCTTGCCGCCGTCAGCGGCTTAGCGGTGCTCGAGGCGCTCGAAAAGCAGGGTCTTGCAAACGAGATTGGCCTCAAATGGCCCAACGACCTGGTCGCGAGAGGACGCAAGCTCGGCGGCATTCTGGTCGAGGCCGCACGCGATAACGAAGGCAGCCCCTTTGCAGTCTGTGGCATCGGCGTCAACGTGAACTATGTGCCCTCGGAGGTTCCCAATGGCGGCTTGCCGGCAATCGGCCTGTCAGACCTCAACGAGAACGTTCCCGCCGTCGATGTGTTACTCAAAGAGGTCTATCACACCGTCGTAAACGCTGTGGACGCGTGGGCAGATCTGCTCAACGCCATGGAAGAAAACGCCGGACCGCTCGCGCCCATCCACGGCGAATATGTCGCTCACCTCAATTGGATTGGGAAGCACGTTATCGCCCGCTCCCCCGCTGGAGAGGAACTGGCGCGAGGCATCTTTAAAACCGTCGATGCCTTTGGTCGCACGTGTATCGAAACGGAAGGCGGCTTACGATCCTTCCATTTTGAGGAGGCATCGCTGCGTCCCTTAAGCGAATAGGGCGCCGCAGCCACCCACTCGGCAGCATTACCCAGCAGTCCAAACCATTATTCAAAACAAAAGAGCCCCGCTACCAAAATGGCAGCGGGGCTCTGTAAGCTATGAGCGATATCGCTTAGAGCTTGATGTCGATGTCGACGCCAGCGGGAAGGTCGAGACGCATGAGCGAATCAACGGTGCCCGAGGTGGGGTCGAGGATGTCGATGAGGCGCTTGTGGGTGCGCATCTCGAACTGCTCACGGGAGTCCTTGTTCACGTGCGGCGAGCGGATAACCGTGTACAGGTTGCGCTCGGTGGGCAGGGGGACAGGACCGGAAACGCGAGCGCCGGTCTTCTGAGCGGTCTCAACGATGAGCTTCGCGGACTGATCGACGACCTCGTGATCATAGCCCTTGAGGCGAATGCGGATCTTCTGGGTAGCCAACTTAAACCTCCAAAGAGTGCGAGAGATGTTCTCGCGGATTACGTAACAGGGAGCTCGAACTTAGGCGTTCTTGCTCATGACCTCGTCCACGATGGACTTGGGCGCGGGCTCATAAGAGTCGAACTGCATCGTGTAGGATGCACGGCCCTGGGTCTGGGAGCGAAGGTCGGTAGCGTAACCGAACATCTCGCCCAGCGGCACCTTGGCACGGATGAGCTTGCTGTTCTTGCGATCCTCCATGCCCTCGATCTTGCCGCGGCGACCGGAGAGGTTGCCCATAACGTCGCCCATGTACTGCTCGGGGGTCTCGACCTCGACAGCCATGATCGGCTCGAGCAGCTGCGGATCGGACTTCTTGAGGGCGTCCTTGATAGCCATGGAACCGGCGATCTTGAAGGCGGCCTCGGAGGAGTCGACCTCGTGGTAAGAACCGTCGAACAGGGTGACCTTAACGTCGAGGACCGGGAAGCCGGCGATAACACCGGTGTTCAGGGCCTCCTGGATGCCCTTGTCGATGGACGGGATGTACTCCTTGGGCACGACGCCGCCGACGATAGCGTTGACGAACTCGTAGCCGAAGCCCTCCTCCATCTTCTCGAGCTTGATGACGGCGTGGCCGTACTGACCGCGACCGCCGGACTGACGGACGAACTTGCCCTCAGCCTTCTCGACGTCGTGACCAGCGGTCTCGCGGTAGGCAACCTGGGGCTTACCAACGTTAGCGTCAACCTTGAACTCGCGGAGCAGACGGTCGACGATGATCTCGAGGTGCAGCTCGCCCATGCCGGCGATGATGGTCTGGCCGGTCTCGTGGTTGGTGGACACCTGGAAGGTCGGATCCTCCTCGGCGAGCTTGGTCAGAGCCAGGGACATCTTGTCCTGCTCGGCCTTGGTCTTGGGCTCGATGGCAACGTCGATAACGGGCTTAGCGAACTCGATCTTCTCGAGGACGATCTCCTTGCCCTCTTCGCACAGGGTGTCACCGGTGGTGGAGTTCTTGAAGCCGACGCAAGCGACGATGTCGCCGGCGGCAGCGTCGTCACGGTCGATACGCTCGGCGGCGTTCATCTCGAGGATGCGGCCGAGGCGCTCGCGCTGACCGTTGGAAGCGTTGACCACGTAGGAGCCGGACTCGGCGCGGCCGGAGTAAACGCGGACATAGGTGAGCTTACCGACGAACGGGTCGGTCATGATCTTGAAGACCAGACCGGAGAAGGGCTCGTCGAAGGAAGGATGACGCTGGATCTCCTCGCCGGTGTCCGGATCGGTACCGGTGACGGCCTCAACGTCGAGCGGGCTGGGCAGGTAGTCGACGACAGCGTCGAGCAGCTCCTGAACGCCCTTGTTCTTGTAGGCGGAGCCCACGAAGACGAGGTTGAGCTCGTTGGCCAGAACGCCCTTGCGCAGAGCGGCCTTGAGCTCCTCGACGGTGAAGTCCTCCTCCATGAGGATCTTCTCCATGAGCTCGTCGTCAAAGCTGGCAGCAGCGTCGAGGAGCTCCTCGCGCTTGGTGGCAGCGATGTCGGCGAACTCAGCCGGGATCTCGTCCATCGGCTCGGGGTAGGTCATACCCTTCTCGTCGGCCTTGAAGTCCCATGCAGTCATGGTGACCAGGTCGATGACGCCCCAGAAGTTGTCCTCGGCGCCCATCGGGACCTGAGCGGCCACGGCGTTAGCGTCGAGACGATCCTTCATGGTCTCGATAGCGTTGAAGAAGTCAGCGCCCACGCGGTCATACTTGTTGATGAAGGCGATGCGGGGGACGTTGAAGGTGGAAGCCTGACGCCAAACGGTCTCAGACTGGGGCTGAACGCCGGCAACGGCGTCGAAGACGGCGACAGCGCCATCGAGGACGCGCAGGCAGCGCTCGACCTCGGCGGTGAAGTCAACGTGGCCCGGGGTGTCGATGATCTGGATGCGGTAGTCCTTGCCGTCCTTGTTCCAGAAGCACGTGGTAGCAGCGGAGGTAATGGTTACGCCGCGCTCCTGCTCCTGAACCATCCAGTCCATGGTGGCAGCGCCCTCATGGACCTCACCGATCTTGTGGGTCTTACCGGTGTAGTAAAGAATACGCTCGGTCGTGGTGGTCTTACCGGCATCGATGTGAGCCATGATGCCGATGTTACGGGTATCGGAAAGCTTGTACTTAGGCTTAGCCATGTTAGTTCCTTACCTTAACTTACCAACGATAGTGAGAGAACGCGCGGTTGGCCTCGGCCATCTTGAAGACGTCCTCACGCTTCTTGACGGAAGCGCCCAGGCCGTTGGAAGCGTCGAGGATCTCGTTGGCGAGACGCTCGGCCATGGTCTTCTCCTTGCGAGCGCGGGAGAAGTTGACGATCCAGCGGATACCCAGAGCGGTGGAACGACGGGAGTTGACCTCCATCGGGACCTGATAGGTAGCGCCACCGACACGCTTGGGCTTAACCTCGAGCGTGGGCTTGACGTTGTCCATAGCCTTCTTGAAGGTAGCGAGAGCGTCGCCACCCTCGGACTTCTCGGCAACGATCTCGAAAGCGGTGTAAACGATGCGCTCAGCGGTGGCCTTCTTGCCGTCAAGAAGGACCTTGTTGATGAGCTGAGTCACCAGGCGGTTGTTGTAAACGGCGTCAGGCTGAACCTCACGACGATTAGCTGCTGCACGACGCGGCATGTGAAATCTCCTTAAGTGTCTACCGTGCGGCGCTTAGGCGGCACACGGCGAAAGTATCAAAACGTTATCTGGCTTATTTGGCCTTGGGGCGCTTAGCACCGTACTTGGAACGGGCCTGCATACGGTTCTGGACCGGAGCAGCGTCGTAGGCGCCACGGATGACGTGATAACGGACACCAGGGAGGTCACGGACACGACCGCCGCGGACGAGCACGATGGAGTGCTCCTGCAGGTTGTGGCCCTCACCCGGGATGTAAGCAGTAACTTCGATGCCGTTGACGAGGCGAACACGGGCAACCTTACGAAGAGCCGAGTTCGGCTTCTTGGGGCTCGTGGTGAAGACGCGGGTGCACACGCCGCGCTTCTGGGAGTTGTGCTGCAGAGCAGCGTTCTTGGACTTCTTGGGCACGGAACGACGGCCCTGGCGAACCAGCTGGTTAATAGTAGGCAAAGCGTACTCCTTCTCGAATGATTCCAGCTTTCTGTAAAGTGCAACGGCTTGAATCGAGGGGTCAGCATCCCCCTACGAAACACGCAGTTCGATAGGATACGTGCCGATAGCTGTGTCGTCAACAGACCACGCCGCCGGGCGTATCCCAAAATTGGCATATTTCCGTAAACCCTACACAAAAGGAATCCCCTCCTGTGCGCTTGGGCTGATTCCCGGTCCGGGCGGCCCAGGTTTTAAGTTTGCTGCTCTACAGTCCTGCGCAAGACGGAAAGCACATTAAGTGCTTTCCTTTGCGTGCGGAACTCGCGGCAAACTTAAAACCTGGGCCGCCCGGGCCGGGAATCCGACGTGCTCGTCGGGGCAACATTCCCTTCCAAAAAGGGACAGGTTTATTTTGGTCGGTTTTATCTGGGTAAACGTCGCACTCCAGCGATGATCTGCTCTCATCTGTCGCATGGAAATCGGCGGCGTTTCCATTTAACGCAAAAGAGGCCGCTTCCCCTAGTAGGAAGCGGCCTCAAACCTTACGAATAGACGATAGTAAAGGGCTCTTCCGTTTCGGTCTCTCCTGTTGACGTGCACCTCGTGCCCTCAAGCGTTACTGAGACCACTTGGTCGACATCAATCAACTTCGTTGGGACCCAGATGTTCTCTCCGCTATTGCGCGTATAAGAAAAATATAAGTTGAACGCCCCTGCGTCGTCATCTTCGATAATCTGCTCCGATCCATCCTTGTAGGTAACCGTCAACTTCTTCGTGACTGCGTCAATGCCCAAATCATCGATGTGTGTCTGGATAGAAAACGGGCTGATCTCGAGAGGCGAGTCATCGGAGCGGAGTTCCTTTGTATCGACGTACGCTCCAACGCTAAACTCGGGCGTCGATGCCTCGAACGGCTCCGCATCCTCGCCTTCGCCCTCGGTCCACGAGATATTCCAGGTGACCGCATGTTGAAAACCTCGCTCGCGATCCATAGAAGCAAAGTACATCGTGCCATTAATGACAGTATCGCTTGATGTGTCCTTATCAATGGTGCAGCGTGTGTCAGCCCATTCCTCGCCGAAGTTCATGCTGGGCGTGCCGATGCCTTGTTCTTCTTCACCATAGAGAACAAGTTCGCCTGTCTCTGCTGCTGGCTTGTAGTAGTTAACTCCATTTGGATTGGACAACGTAAACGTCACGGCTCCGCAGCCGTTTTGGTCGATTGCCATCTCATGGATATCAAGCGTATAGCCGTTGCCCTCGACGGACAGATTAACCTCCTGGACTGCGCCTTCCAGGCTTTGGGGCGCGATGCCATCGCCAAACTCTCTGGTGTAGGTATATTTAGTTCCCGATGAGCCGCCGTTGGTCCAGGTAATGGAATCCCCGTTGCCGTGGTTTCCCCAAGCTGAGGCAAAATAGCTGGAATTGATAACTGCGTAGGCGACCCCTCCGGTCGCCAACACTCCGACAAGACACCCGATTACGGCAACATAGAGAGGCTTCGCGTGGCCCTTTCGATGAAGCGGCTCACCCGCAGCAGTATTAAGGACGCGATCTGCAAGATTGCTATCGGCTTGGATGGACTCGAAGGCCTGCTTGATTTGATTGGATTTCACGGTCGCCCTCCTCTAGGATGAACTTGAGCTTCGACCTGCCGCGAGCCAAACGCGTTCGAACGGTCGCGGCTGGTACATGCAACAACTCGGCAATCTCTGAGGTCGAAAAGCCCAGATAGTAATAGAGCACGATGGGAACGCGGAATCGCTCCGGAAGTCGCATAACGTCTGACAGGACCGCCTTGGTCTCATCCTGCGCCGCCGAAAGCGAATCGGCCAGGTTCTCAATATCCTCCACACGCCTCCATGGCTTTCGAAAGAGCGATTTGCATTCATTGATCGTGACCCGGATAAGCCATCGACGAAGATGTTCCCAACTTTCAAAATGTCCATCGCTTTTAAGCAGCTTAAGAAAGACATCCTGGGCAACATCGTCGGCGTCGGCACGATCGCGCAGGTACGTCAATGCGATTCGAAACACGACATCACGGTGATCCTCGACCGCCTGTCTAAATGCTTGTTCTTCCATAATCACCTCCCGGTGACGTTAATGGTTCTCGATGAGGCCCTCACCATAGATACGCTTTGACCGAACGGAATGTTTCAAATTCAAGCAGGAATAACCTACCAAAATAAACCTGTCCCTTATTGGCAAAAGGAATCCCCTTCTGTGCGCGGGGGCAGATTCCCGGAACGGGCCGCCCGCTGTTTAAGTTTGCTGCTCTACAGTCCTGCGCAAGACGGAAAGCACATTAAGTGCTTTCCTTTGCGTGCGGAACTCGCGACAA
>JAUMPM010000061.1 GCA_031294825.1 Collinsella sp.
CTCACGGGCCCGCACCCGTACATCGCCAGCAGCGCGGGGCAGTTCTCCTCCAGGGACGCCTCGATCGCGCGCTCCATGTCGAGCGCCGCGTCGCGCGCCGCCGCCCACAGGTCCGCCAGCGCGCCGAGCGCGGCGCCCAGCGCGCCCTCGGCGCGCACGGAGGGGAGCTCCTCCATCAGCCTCGGCCCCGCCATCCCGCGGAACCTCGACCTGAGCCCCTCCGGGGCGGTGGTGAGCAGCGACCTCGCGGTGTTGATCGCCGAGGTCCGCGCCTTCACCGCCCCGGAGCGCGCCGCGAGCATGCAGCGCACCCCGTCGACCCACCCGTCCTGGCTCTTGGGGGTCCCGAGCCTTGAGCCGGACATCGCCGCGCGGGCCGCCCTCTCCGCGTCCGACTCGTCGCACTTTCCCTGCCCCGGGCGCCTCCTCTGCGTCCTCGCCGGGGAGAGCGCCTCGCGCACGGGCATCCCAAGCGACGCGAGGTGCCTGGTGAGGCCCGCCCCGTAGGACGACGTCCCCTCCATCGCGACGCAGGCCGGCTCCCCGGCCGCCGCGATCGCCCCGGCGAGCGCCTCGTAGCCCGCCGCGTCGGCGGGGAACTGGCGGGACAGGACCTTGCGGCCCCTCCAGTCCAGGACGCACAGCCAGTGCGAGTCGGCGTGGGTGTCGACCCCGCAGAAGACCGGCCCGCGGGCGCCGGGTGTCGATTCGTTTTGCATGTCTCGCTCCGTTCTTTCCGTGCTCGCCTGGACCGGGCAGACGGCACACTGACGGGGCGCGATAGAATGCGGTTGTTCGGGTCCGCGGTATCGCTCCATGCTCCTATTAGGTCATGCGGCGGTCTCGGCTCGCCGCGGCCCGCGCGGGACATGTCAGGAAACGAGGGCAGCCCTGTGGGCGCCAGCGGAATGTGGGGTCACCGCGCGGTCCGCATCTGATGGTGTCGACGTCAATGGTATACGGGTGCACCATCGACGTCTTCAATACAGAAAATATCAGTGCGGAGTGTTCTGAAAACTAAGCCCGGCCCCCGCCTGCGGTGACTTGGTTGCGCGGCCTGCGATGGGGCCGTTGTTGGTTGGGGCCGCTGGGCTGATGTGGGGGCGCGTGGCCGTTGCGGGCCCTGGTCCCGGCGGCAGCTTCGGCGCTTCGCGCCTGCCGCCTATGGGGACTGCGGGGCGCGGCCGGCAGCTGCGGCGCGTTGCGCCTGCTGCCTGCGGGGACTTTGGGGTCGATTGGGGTTGTCTGCACAATTCGCGGTATTATGTTGCGGAGTTTTGAAAGGAGCCGCTGGTGGTCACGACGACATTTGCCTCGCCTTTGGGCGAAATCTTGCTTGCCGCTGATGGCCGCGGTCTGACGGGGCTTTGGTTTGAGGGACAGGAGCACTTTGGCTCCACGCTTCTCAAAGAAGATCCCGAACATGTTGAAGGCGCCGATGCAGTTTCTGGTGCTGGTGGCATGTCGTCGGTGAGTCCGGCAAATGGTGCGGCGTCTTCGGTGCTTGAGCGTTCCTGGGCTTGGCTGAATGCTTATTTTGCGGGGCAGGAGCCTCGGTTTACGCCGCCGTTGCATATGATTGGCACGGCATTTCAGCGTGAGGTTTGGTTTGAGCTGCTCTCTATCCCGCGTGGCGAGGTCGCTACGTATGGCGAGATCGCTCAGCGCGTTGCGGCTCGACATCGTGTGCCGGGAAATGAGGCACCCGTTGTGTCTCCCCGTGCCGTGGGGGCCGCGGTCGCGCGTAATCCCATTTCGATTATTGTGCCGTGCCATCGCGTGGTTGCCGCCGATGGTTCGCTCAACGGATATGCTGGCGGCCTCGACCGCAAGGAGTGGCTGCTGCGGCTTGAGGGCGCGTACGAGGAGTAACGCTCGAGCACTTTGCATAGCCAAGATGCCGTGAAAGAACGGGACACGCTTTCCGAATGGAGGCTCAGACGGAAACCACGTCCCGGAATTCTGTTTTAAAGCGGGATGCGCTTTCCGAATGGCGTCCCGAGCGGAAACCGTGCCCCGGAATACAGCCTCAGAGTGGGACGCCGTTTCCGGTTGAGACCACCTGCTTGGACATCTTTCTACGCCCGCTTCTGCAGGGCGTAGATGGACTTATCCATGTTGAACAGGTAAGCCACGACGCAGACAATAAAGAACATCGGCAAGTTGCCAAAGCCGAAGACTTCGCAGCCAATAAGGATGGGTGCGAGCAGTGTGTTGGTGGCGCTGCCAAAGACGGCGGCGTATCCCAGCGCGGCGCAGAGTTCGACGGGCATGCCGAGGATTCCGGCGAGCACGACGCCAAGGCTCGCTCCGATGGAGAACAACGGCGTCACCTCGCCACCCTGATATCCTGCGGCAAGCGTGGCGATGGTGAGTGCGAATTTGAGCGCCCAGTCCCAAGGCATGATGACAATCTTGCCGTTGTCGCCCAGCGCTGCCGATATCAGGTTTGTGCCAAGGCCACAGTATAGCCCCTGCCACAGTACGAACAGAATCGCTGATAGCGCGATGCCCATAACGGCAATGCGCATATAAGGGTTGGGGAACAACCGCGCCGCAAGGGTCTTGGCATGCGCAAGGCACCAGGCAAAGGCGCCGCCTACCATGCCAAACGCGACGCCCAACACCGCAAGCCGTCCAAGACCGGGGAGGTCGAGCGCATACGAGGCGGTAACGGCGACTTCGAACTTCTCGAGTCCCAGGGCGCCGGAGGTCATACTTGCGGCGAGCGAGGCCGTAAGCGCGGGAAACAGCGCGCGGTATTCCATGCGTCCTGCGACCAGTACTTCGATAGCAAAGACCGTGGCAGCAAGAGGCGTTCGAAAGAGCCCGGCAAAGCCAGCGGCCATACCAATGAGCAAAAACGTGTTGCCGGGGTTTCGGAAAGGTAGACGCCTGCCGATCCAGTGCGAGACGGTTGCACCAATCTGCACGGCCACGCCCTCGCGCCCCGCACTGCCGCCAAAGAGGTGCGTCCCCCACGTGCTCAACATAATGAGCGGCACCAAACGCGGGGAGATGGCGTCCTCGCGTCCGTGACCTACGTCAAATACCAGGCTCATGCCCCGATCGGTGCCTTTGCCCCAGGTGCGGTAGGAAAATACGATGGCAAAGCCCATGAGGGCGAGGAAGGGAAGGAGCAGTGTGATGTGTTCGTCGCGGAAGGCGCCGATTGCCAGAAGCACGCGTCCAAAGAGTGCGCAGATGGCGCCAACGATGATGCCGATAGGGATTCCGACGGCACCCATAAGCACGAGGCCGCTATAGGTGTTGAGCAAGCGTTTGATTCTGCTCGATACGTTGCTTTCCGACATTTTGTTTTCCGACACTTGCTCTCTTGATAGAAAAAGAGCTGGAGTTGCGCATCGTTGAGAGGCTTTCCAGCTTTAGCAAAACAAACTTATAAGATGCGACGGGCCGCGTCAAGATAATTACCGGACGGCCTAGGAGGCGGCTGGTTGGCTGGCTTAAAACCTAGCGCGTGAAATGACGCTCCACGCTATTCAGCGCGCTTGATAGGATGACGAACCACGGTCTCTAGTTTCTCCGGCGCACACTTGCGTGGATCGGAGAGATAGATTTCGTGATGTAAACGGGTATCTGAGAAGTCGGGGACATAGCCCTGCTCGGTCGTGTATTCATGCATAGCGTTTACGGTCGCCGGTTCGTTGTCGTAGGGCCCGGTGTGCATGCATTGAACGCAGAGACCCTCGTCAACTTTAAGCAGCTCGACGGCGGAAAAGTCCAGTTTCTTTTTGTTCGTGGCTTCCGCGACTGCCCAGTCAAAGTCATCTCGGGTAACGAAATCGGGCAGGCGGATACACGAGATAAAGTTGAAATCGTCCTTGCGTACATAATCGATGTCGCCGCTCGGGGAGTCTTGCCACCAGAAACCCTCGAGCGGCGGTACCACAAAGTCGAAATAGCCCTCGATACTCCTTGAGCCTTTCTTCGACATTTTGACGGTATAGGCGATGCCATAAAGCAGCGGCAGGGCGTTTTGATACTCGCCACCTTCGGTATTTGGGTCGCCCTTTCCGCGAACGGCAACGTAGCTCATAGGCGGGACAGTTACGATACTCGGCTTGCTTGCAGGTTTGTAGAACTCCTTGCATACCTTCTTAAAGTCGAACGCCATGTTGGCCGCCTTTCTGCGTATTGGTCTGCTTAGATAGCTGGATCATATCATAGAAACGAACAGCTGTTCGAATGATTTGGCTGACAGATTGAGATGCGTGCGTTGTGTTTGGCGGTCGGCCTGACCCAATCGATGATTTCTCTGCCTCCCCGGCGCCTCATCTATAGCTGCCGTTTCCCCATATAAAACCTGCCAAAATGAACCTGTCCCTTTTTGGTCGGTGCGAAATGGGTAATACTAAAGAGTTATCCGACCAGATGGGAACCGATCGATGGCCTATATCGAATTTAAAGACGTCATCAAAGCATACGGCGAGGGCGATGCCCGCATTCACGCGCTCGACGGCGCGAGCTTTACCGTTGAGCGCGGTGAGCTCGCCATTATCCTGGGCGCCTCGGGTGCTGGCAAGACCACGGCGCTCAACATCTTGGGCGGCATGGACACGGCAACTTCCGGCACCGTGACGGTGGACGGGCGCGACGTGAGCTCCGCTAACGAGGCGCAGCTCGTGGAATACCGCCGCGCCGACGTCGGCTTTGTCTTCCAGTTCTACAATCTGGTCCCCAACCTGACGGCCCTCGAAAACGTTGAGCTCGCAGCTCAGATTTGCCCCGATTCGCTCGATGCCGAACAAACGCTTCGCCAGGTTGGCCTGGGCGAGCGCCTGGGCAACTTTCCGGCACAGCTTTCGGGCGGCGAGCAGCAGCGCGTGTCCATCGCCCGCGCACTGGCAAAGAACCCCAAGCTGCTTCTGTGCGACGAGCCCACGGGCGCGCTCGACTATAAAACCGGCAAGCAGATCTTGCAGCTGCTGCAGGATACCTGCCGCAAGCAGGGCATTACGGTCATCATCATCACGCACAACTCCGCGCTCGCGCCCATGGCCGATCGCCTGATTCGCTTTAAGAGCGGCCGCGTGGAGAGCGAGACGGTCCAGCAAAATCCCGTGCCTATCGAGACGATCGAGTGGTAGCGCCCATGGATCAGGACCGCCAAAACAGCCAACGCCGCGACGCGCAGAACACGGAGCGCGAGCAGGATTTTACGACCTACCGCACTGCCCAAAGCTCAAACGATATGGTGCCGACGGTGTTTCGCCGCGGTGTCTACCGCACGATTCGCGGCAGCCTCAAACGCTTCTTGTCTATCGTCGTGATCACCGCGCTCGGCGTGAGCGTGATGTGCGGCCTTAAGGCGGGTTGCGAGGACCTGTGCGATTCGGTTGACGCCTACTTCGACCAGCAAAATGTCTATGACATTAACGTGCAGTCGACCTATGGCCTGACTGACGATGATCTCGACGCCATCCAAGAGGTCGATGGCGTCGAAACGGCCGAGGGCATCTACACCGAGACCGCCTACACCGCCGTGGGCACAACGCGCGAGCGCGTGGTCGTGCAAAGTCTCTCCAAGGAGAATATCGATCAGCCAGTGCTCGTGAACGGCGATTTGCCCGAGAGCGCCGATGAGGTCGCGGTGACTTCGAAGTTCCTGAAGGCTTCGGGCAAAAAGCTCGGCGATACGGTGAGTTTTGCCGCCAATGACGCGAGCTCGTCCAATCAAAGCGCCAAGGACCAGTTTGCCGATGGCGATTACACCATCACGGCCGAGGTTCTCGATCCCACTGATGTGAGCTCCGACTCGACGGTCAACGCCTTCCGTGCCGCCTCGGCGGCGGACTATAAGTTCTATGTGAGCGAGGACGCCGCGACATCTTCTTCCTACTCCGCGGTCCACGTGGTCGTCGAGGGAGCCAAGGATCTCAACTCATATTCGGATGCCTACGCGGCAAAGATCAATGAGGTCAAGGGCAATATAGAGAAGATCCGCGAGGAGCGTGAGAAGGCGCGCGCTCAGGAGCTGACGGTCGACACGCCGACAAGCTTGGATGCGGCCGAGCGCCAGGCGAATATGCTCTTTGGGATTGAGCAGGACAACATCAATCGCATGGCCGAGGGCAGCGACGAGCGTGCGCAGGCGCAAGCCGACCTGGACCAGCGCCGTGCCGCCGCCGACCAGCAGTTTGCCGATGCCCGCGCCGAGATTTCCGATTTGGGCGAATGCACCTGGTACATCCAGGACCGCGGCAACATCGCAAGCTACTCGAGCGTGGAGAGCGATAGCTCTTCGATCGAGGCCATCGCCACGGTGTTCCCGTTCATCTTCTTTATCGTCGCCGTGCTCATTAGCCTTACCACCGCTACGCGTATGGTCGAGGAGGAGCGCACGCTCATCGGCCTGTATAAGGCGCTCGGTTATTCGCGCGGGCGCATCCTGTCCAAATACGTGGACTACGCGCTGTGGGCGTGTCTGATCGGTGGCGTGCTCGGCAATATCATCGGCTTTGTGGGCCTGCCGCTGTTCTTGTTTACGGTGTTCGACGACATGTATTCGCTGCCCCAGATGCTGCTTTCGTACGACATCGTGTCGTCGATTGTGTCGGTGGCGCTGTTTGCCGTGGGCGTGGTGGGCGCCACGATTGTCGCCTGCCGCCACGAGATGGCCGAGACCCCTGCCTCGCTCATGCGCCCCAAGGCTCCGCGCGCCGGCTCGCGCATTCTGCTCGAGCGCATCGGCTTTATCTGGTGCCGCATGGGCTTTTTGAACAAGGTGGCGGCGCGTAACCTGTTCCGCTACAAAAAGCGCGCCTTTATGACCATCTTCGGTATTGCCGGCTGCACGGCGCTCGTGATCTGCGGTATGGGTATCCGTGACACGTCGGTGGCGCTTTCGCCCAAACAGTACGGGCATATCACGCGCTACGACCTGTTGGCGGTCGCCAATCCCGACGATTTTTCGCAGACGTGCGCGGCATTGGATGAGCGCAGCGCGGCCAATGATTCCAACGTGACCGTAACCTCGACCCTGCCGATTATGACCGACAACGTTACCTTTACGTTTGGCGGCAAGAGCGAGACCGTGCAGCTCATCGTGATTCCCGACGACCGCACGGGTGACTTGGGCGATTACGTGCGCCTGGAGGATGAGTCCAAAGAACCGCTCGCCCTGCGTGACGGGGACGTGTATTTAAGCAAGAGTTCGCAGCTGGTGCTGGGAATCAAGCCGGGCGACACGGCGCACGTCCAGGATTCGTCACTCAACGTCGCTAAGGTCAAGGTTAGCGACATCTCGCTCAACTATCTGGGCAATACGCTTTATATGACGCAGGGCACCTATGAGCGCGCGTTCGGTCGAAGCGTGCGCCTTAACGGCGTCTTTGTGCTGCTTAAGGGCTCATCTTCTGACCAGATTGCGTTTAGCAAGAAGATTAAGAGCGACGGTTGGCTCACCATCTCGAGCACGGCCGAACATTGGCAGAACTACGAGGCGAACTTTACGATTATCAATTCTGTCGTGGTGCTCGTGACCTTTATGGCGGCGTGCCTGTCGTTTGTGGTGGTGTTTACGCTGTCTAATACGAATATTTCGGAGCGCGAGCGCGAGCTGGCGACCATCAAGGTGCTGGGCTTCCGCCGTGGCGAGGTGCACCACTACGTCAACAAGGAGACGTTGATCCTCACGGCGATTGGCGCCGCGTTGGGCGTGCCGCTGGGCGGCTTGCTGGCCGAGAGCTTTACCTACATTTTGCAGATGCCGTCGCTGTACTTTGACGTCGAGGTCGAGCCGCTAAGCTACGTGCTTGCTGTGGTGCTTTCCTTTGGCTTTACGTTTATCGTCAACCTCGCCACCAATCGTACCCTCAACAAGATCGACATGGTCGGCGCCCTCAAAAGCGCCGAGTAACCTGCCTGGGATTCAAGCCGTAGCGAGCTGTAACGTACCACAACCGCATTTTTGCATAAACCGCCCCGCCGATTGCATATTTCGGCGGGGCGGTTGCTTTTTGCCCGCGGGTACCCCAGGGGGCGGCGTGCAAATTCCGGAGTATTCAGCATCCCGGAGCCCGCGTGTGCGGGAGCGGGCGCACAAAACAGCGCTTAAAGTCCTGATTCTGAGCCCCCAACGCCTCAAGAGCCGCTCGTTTTTTACAGGATGCGGCCCATGGCGCCTGCCTTTCGCCCCAAATCCACTATGCAGGTGCCCTCGGCTGCTGAATACTCCAAAAAATTCACGCCGCATCCTACCCCCCGCACTTGC
>JAUMPM010000014.1 GCA_031294825.1 Collinsella sp.
ACAGGCCCTCTCGGGGGCAGGGACGTTCGGCCGTGCGCGGGCGCCCGGTCGGCGGCCCGTTCTGGGCGCGCCTCAATCGTAGCCCGAGATGGTCCCAGGCTGACAATTTCGACTGTAATGGACGTTCTTAAACGACTAGTCAACGGCTATTGAGCGCATGGTTCGCATGACAGCCGTCTCTTTTATGTTTCCTTTAGCCGCTGCTGCCTAGGATGGGGGTTAGTCGGCAAGAAGGGAGCATCTGTATGGACGACGCGAGCGAGCGCGCAATCGAAGAGGACATGCTCGATCAGTTCAATTACTTTGACGATGAGGACGAGGAGCTGATCGACCGTCGCGAGCCAGCGCCGCTTGATTCCTTTGATCTGGTCGATGAAGAGGCTGATGGGGTTGAGGGCGAATCAGCGGAGCCTCCACAGCCTTCGCGCCTTGACTCGCTGCTTTCGAGAGCCCCCATGCACCACGGCGTTCGTGCCGGCGCGCTCCATATGAAAACTGACTGGCACCAGATCGTGACGGCAGGCGATGAGCTTGCCGTCGATGCGCCACTCACCGATAAGTCATCCATCATCTGCCGCACCGGCATGCTTATGCTGGCAAGCGGAACAGGTGCCTGGCGCGTGCGCGATACCATGAATCGTGTTGCTGCCGTGCTCGGCGTCACGATTCACGTCGACCTGAGTCTTCTGTCGTTTGAGTGCACCTGCATCGAAGATGGCCACTGCTTTAACGAGGTTGTCAGCCTGCCCACAACGGGGGTCAATACCCATCGCATTTGGATGATGGAGAGCTTCTTAAAGGAAATCGAGACGTATGGGCGCCGGTTTACCGTGCACGAATACCACGAGATGCTCAAGACCGTTGAGAGCTCAAAGCCCGATTACACTCCCTGGCAGCAGGGGCTTGCCGCGGCCTGTGCCTGCGGCGCTTTCGTCTTTTTGCTCGGCGGTGGCCCCATCGAGATGGCCTGTGCATTCGTGGGCGCTGGTGTCGGCAACTTTGCTCGCTCCCATATTCTCAAGCAGGGTCTTGGCCAGTTTAGCGCGCTGACGACGGGCGTTGCGCTCGCTTGCGTTTCGTATCTGCTGGCATTGCTCGGCCTTGGCCAGGTCGTACCGGGGGCAATGTCGCACCAAGAAGGCTATATCGGCGCCATGCTCTTTGTGATTCCCGGCTTTCCCCTCATTACGGCAGGCCTCGACATCGCTAAGCTCGATATGCGAAGTGGCATTGAGCGTCTTTCGTATGCCGTGTCGATTATTGTGATGGCGACCCTTGTGGGCTGGATGGTTGCCGAGTGTGTGGGACTGGCGCCGGATGACTTCGCCCCGCTCGGCCTCTCACCGTTGGCTCTTACGCTCTTGCGCATACTGATGAGCTTTATCGGCGTATTCGGCTTCTCGGTGATGTTCAACAGCCCGGTAAAGATGGCCGCGGCAGCTGGGCTCATCGGCGCCGTGTCCAATACCCTGCGTCTGACCCTTGTCGATGCGCCGACGCTGCTTCCCTTCTTGGGTCTCAGCGCGGGAATGCCTCCCGAGGCGGCTGCATTTATCGGGGCGCTCGTATCGGGTCTGCTGGCAAGCTTGGCCGAAGTCAAGCTCACCTACCCACGTATCGCCCTCACGGTGCCATCAATTGTCATTATGGTGCCGGGCCTGTATCTGTATCGCTCGATGTACTACATGTGCACCTTCGATACGGTCAATATGCTCGGTTGGTTTGTGCGTGCAGTGCTCATCGTGGCGTTTTTGCCCGTTGGTCTGGGTGTGGCACGTACGCTCACCGACCCTCGCTGGCGCCACACCAGCTAATTGGTGCAAGGGGGGCAGATTACTTTGCACCAAATGAGTTGCGGTGAAATAGGGACTGAATTGCTGCTTAAAGGGTCAAAACAGTCCGTATTCCACCGCAACATATGGGGTCGGGGGATTATTGGTGCCCTGCATCTCCACAAACTCAACGCTTACGAAGCGCGGGGTTTTCGTGCTAGGCTGGTTCCACCACATAAGTAGTCGCAGACGCACGTACCACGGGCGGGCGAGATGAAGTCCCAACAGCTCCATCTTGCCCGCCCGTTTTTGTTGCGTGGTGCCGCGGCGTAACACAGAAAGGACCATGCCCTTTATGCCTATCAACAAACGAGAGAGCCTGCTGTTCACCTTTATCATGTGCTTTTGCATGGTGCTCTGGATGAGCATCTACAACGTTGCCCTGCAGCATGGGGCCATCAACGGCGAGGTTGTTGCCGCCGCGTGGCTCGGCTTCCCCGTTGCCTACGTTTTTGCCATGTGCTGCGACTGGTTTGTTGCCAGCCCCCTTGCCAAGGGTTTCGCCTTTAAATTCCTGGTCACGCCGGGCAAGAGCTCGCCGCTCGCTATGACGCTCGCCGTTAGCTCCTGCATGGTCGTTCCCATGGTCATCATCATGTCGCTCTACGGCGCGTGTGAAGGCCTGTTCCATATGCCCGGTGGTCCGCTCGCCAACCTGCAGCTGCTGCCGATGATGTGGCTCGTCAACATTCCGCGCAACTTTATCATGGCCCTGCCCTGGAACCTGCTGGTGGCCGGTCCGGTTGCTCGTTTTGTCTTCCGCCGTGCCTTCCCCATGGGAACCGTCTTTGAAGAGCAGCATATGGAGCTCGTGCGCATGCCTGGTGCTCCCGTTGCCGATGCCGTCAATGGCGTTGCCGAGAGCATGGACGCCGAGCCTGCCTACTAGGCAACAGCCTCTAACCTAGAGCGCCCGCCGCACCTGGCGATTCCTTTTTTGTAGACGTTGTCGTATGGCTGCATGCGGAAAAGGCCCCAGCGGTTAACATATACTCCATATGGGTAAAGAGACCAAAGCGCCGCCACGAGTGGCGCTTTGCGTTTGAAAAACTAGCTCGTCTAAGAGGAACTAGCATGTTAGACCGTTTTACCGATCGCGCGCGCAAGGTCATGTCCATGGCCAAGCAAGAGGCGCTCGATCTACACTCAAATAAGGTGGGCACCGAGCACCTGCTGCTCGCACTCGCCAAGGAGGACGAGGGCATCGCTGCCGAGGCGCTGCGCTCGCTTGATATCTCCTACGACGACATCATGGACACCCTCAAGGAGGTCCAGACCACGGTTCCCGAGCCCAGCGAGGAGACCGAGGCTGCCAAGCTTGCCTTTACGCCGCTCGTCATTAGCGTGATGGAGCGCTCCTTCCGCGTGGCACGCGAGAACAACCAGACCTACGTGTCGACCGAGCACCTGCTGATCGGCATCGTCGAAGAGGGCAACGGCATGGCCATGGACATCCTCATGCGCCTGGGTGTGTCGTCCGCCTCCATCAAAAAGGCTATCGAGAAACTCACCGCCAAGGACCAGGACAAGAAACGTCCGCTCGCCGGTGCCGGCGCCGGCCGTCCCGGTGCGGGTCTGCCGTTCTTTAGCGGCTCGGATGGCTCTCAGCAAAAGGGGAGCGGCACCGACACGCTCAAGCAGTTTGCGACTAACCTCACGCAGAAGGCGCGCGACGGCGAGCTCGACCCTGTAATTGGTCGCGAAAAGGAAGTCCAGCGCATGATGGAGATCCTTTCGCGCCGCACCAAGAACAACCCGCTTATCTTGGGTGACCCCGGCGTGGGCAAGACGGCCATCGTCGAGGGCCTGGCCCAGCAGATCGCCGCCGGCAACGTGCCCGAGAACCTCATGAACCAGAATATCTGGACACTCGACCTGCCGGGTCTGGTCGCGGGCGCCAAGTATCGCGGCGAGTTTGAGGAGCGCCTCAAGAACGTGATCCAGGAGGCCACCGAAGCTGACGACGTTATCTTGTTTATCGACGAGATGCATACCATCATCGGTGCCGGCTCTGCCGAGGGCTCCATCGACGCGAGCTCCATGCTCAAGCCCGTGCTTGCGCGCGGTGCCTTCCAGATTATTGGCGCTACCACGGCCGAGGAGTTCCGCAAGTACCTCACCAAGGACCCGGCCTTCGAGCGTCGCTTCCAGACCATCGATGTCGAGGAGCCGAGCGTCGAGGACACGGTCAAGATCCTGACCGCGCTCAAGCCGCGTTACGAGGAGCACCACCATGTGCGCTATACGCAGGGTGCTATCGAGGCCGCCGCGAACCTTTCCAACCGCTACATCCAGGATCGCTTCCTGCCCGATAAGGCCATCGACCTCATCGACGAGGCCGGTGCCCGCGCTCGCATCGCCGCGAATCGCGCGCCCGAGCCGGTGCGTGAGGCCGAGCATCGCGTGGAGGAGCTCAAGGCCGCCGCGCAGGAGGCCACCGAGAGCGACGACATGAACAAGGCCGCCGAGATCACCGAGCAGCAGAAGGCCGCCGAGATTGAACTCGCCGAAGCCAAGGCCGCCTGGACCGCCGAGCTCGACGCCAGCCCGCTCACCATCGACGTGAGTCAGATTGCCGACATCGTGTCCGTGACCTCTGGCGTGCCGGTTTCCTCGCTCACCGAGAGCGAGAGCCGGCGTCTGCTGCAGACCGAAAGCGTGCTCAAGACGCGCATCATCGGCCAGGATGAGGCCGTCGAGGCCGTTGCCAAGGCCGTGCGCCGCAGCCGCTCGCCGCTCAAGGACCCGCGTCGCCCCGGCGGCAGCTTTATCTTCCTGGGCCCCACCGGCACGGGCAAAACCGAGCTCGCCAAGACGCTCGCCGAGTATCTCTTTGGCAGCAAGGACGCGCTCATCAGCTTCGATATGTCGGAGTTTGGCAGTGAGTTCGAGGTCTCCAAGCTCATCGGTAGCCCCCCGGGCTATGTGGGCCACGACGAGGGCGGCCAGCTCACCAAGGCTGTTCGCCGTCACCCGTACTCGGTCGTGCTGTTCGACGAGATCGAGAAGGCGCACCCCGACATCTTCAATATCCTGCTGCAGGTGTTGGAGGAGGGCCGTCTGACCGATAGCCAGGGCAAGACGGTCGACTTCCGCAATACGGTGATCATCATGACGTCAAACGTGGGCGCCCGCGAGATCGCGCAGGATGCGAGCGTTGGCTTTGGCACCACCGGCGAGCAGGGCCTCACCTCGAGTGAGATCCGCGGCCGCGCGATGGGCGAGCTCAAGCGCCTGTTCCGCCCCGAGCTGCTCAACCGTATCGATGACATTGTGGTGTTCCAGAAGCTCTCGGGCGAGAACCTGACCAAGATTGCGCACCTGCTGGTGGACGATCTGCGCCAGCGCCTGATCGCAAACGGCATGAACATCAAGCTTACCGATGCGGCCTACGACAAGATTGTGGCGGAGGGTACCGACCTCACCAACGGCGCGCGTCCGCTGCGTCGTGCCATCCAAAAGCTCATCGAGGATCCGCTGTCCGAGGAACTGCTGGCTGGCGAGTGGGGCGAGGGCGATACCGTCCTGTGCGACGTGGCCGATGGCAAGTTTGTCTTTAGCCGCGGCACGGGCGAGATCCCGGCACCGCGTCCGGCGGGCACGCTTGGTGGCGATACCGCCCCGGCGGTACCGCACACCGGCAACGCCGCGCCCGTGAGCGGCGGCGTGACCTCGGGCCCCGGCGGCATGATGCAAGCCGGTTCCGGCGCGCTGTAGGGCGTGGCGACAATTTGATACGCGCAATCGAGGCGCTCCGGAAAGGGCGCCTCGATTTGTAGAGCTGCGGAAGTTGTGACCGTTACGTTATACGGTCCACCGTTAGCCGATGATGCGAGGGCGCTCGGCGTTTTCGACTGGTTTATGCACGCAAAGTCTGGGAATATACAAGTCGCATGTCTTACTGTCTAACCAGTTGCGCCAAGGAGGCACCATGGACTACAAGATTACCGGCTACGAGCCCGCCCAGCTGTTCCATTTCTTTGAGGAGGTCAGCGCGATCCCCCGTGGGTCTGGCAACGAGAAGGGCATCAGCGATTTCCTGGTTGCGTTTGCCAAGGAGCGCGGCCTCGATGTGTATCAGGACGAGGTCTACAACGTCATCATTCGCAAGCCCGCATCTGCCGGTGCCGAGAATGCCCCGACCGTGATGCTGCAGGGCCACATCGATATGGTGTGCGACAAGTTGGGCTCCGTTGAGCACGACTTTACGACCGATGGTATCGACCTGGTCGTCAAGGACGGCGTCCTCACCGCTAACGGCACCACCCTGGGCGCCGACAATGGTATCGCCGTCGCGCTTATGCTTACCGTGCTCAACGACGATTCGATTACCCATCCGGCCCTCGAGTGCGTGTTCACCACCGACGAGGAGACTGGCCTGGTCGGCGCCGAGACGCTCGACAAGTCCCAGATTAGCGCCCGCACCATGATCAACCTTGACTCCGAGGAAGAGGGCGTTGCCACCGTCAGCTGTGCCGGCGGCGTCGTCGTTACCTACACCTGCCCGATCGCGCGCGAGCACAAGACCGGTAGCACCCTCACGCTCGACATCTCCGGCCTGCTGGGCGGCCACTCCGGCAGCGATATCAACCTGGAGCGCGGCAACGGCAACCTCATCATGGCCCGCATCATCGACCGCCTGATGGTTGCCGGCGAGCCCGCCATCGTTAGCTTTAACGGCGGCACCAAGGACAACGCCATCAACCGTGAGTGCAAGGCTGTTCTGGTCTACGCCGACCACGCTGCCGCCGAGGCCGCGGCCCAGATCGCAAAGGGCATCATCGCCGACGTCACTGCCGAGCTCGAGGTCTTCGACCCCGGCTTTACTTGCACCGTCGAGATTGCCGACGACGCCGAGGTTGAGGCCATGGACCAGAAGTCCGCGCTTGCCCTCATCCGCGCCCTGCGCCTTGCCCCTAACGGCGTGATTCGCCGTAACGTCGCCACCGACGGCTCCGTCGAGGTTTCCTCCAACATCGGCGTGGTCGCCACCTCCGATGACGAGGTCAAGATTATGCTGTCCCCGCGCTCTTCGATCACCTCGCTGCAGAACGAGTTCAAGGACCGTCTGCAGACGCTGGCCGATGTCCTGGGCTTCGACGCCAAGTTTGAGTTTGAGTATCCCGGCTGGAGCTATGCCGAGCATTCGCCGGTCCGCGAAGTCTTTGTCGAGAGCTATCGAGAGCTCTTTGGCTCCGAGCTGCGCATCGAGTCCATTCACGCCGGCCTTGAGTGCGGCCTGTTTGCCGAGGCTCTGCACGGCCTGGACGCCATCGCCGTGGGCCCGACGCTCTCCGATGTCCATACCCCGGACGAGAGCATGGAGCTCGCTTCTGCCGAGCGCTTCTACGAGCTGCTCATCGACGTCCTCAAGCGCCTCGCTGCGTAAAGGTTGCGCTAGCAGCAGTCCGAGTCACGTGCTAGCGGATTGCAAATGACATTATGAGAGGGGGCACCCGGTCTTTTGCGACGGGTGCCCCCTCTCTTTTGTTTGATAATTGCGAAATTACGGCCACCTAGTCCATTTCTGCCCTGATGAGGTCGAGGGCGCGCTGGCAGTTTTCGCGGACGGGGCCGAGCATATGCTCGCGCAGGTCCGCCATGCCGGGCAGGTCGGCGTATTCGTCCATGACCTCTTCCATGCAAATGGGTACCTCGTAGGCGAGGTCCATCATGGTCGCAAAGCAAAACTTCTCGGATAGCCCGGCATCGGTGAGCGTCGCCTCCAGCGTGGGGTCGCCCATACCGTGGTATCGGCGGATAGCGCCTGGACCGATGCACCCCACACGATTTTCGCCGCCAACGCTCATGGCAAGGCGCGCCCGGCGGCGCATGCGCTCATACGCCAAACCCGACGCGACATCGTACATTCGAGCCATCATGGCTGCGCCGTCGTTTCCAAGGAGCAGGGAATAGTTTTTCGCGTGCGCATCCGGTGCGCCGATGATGGCGTTAAAGAAAAGTATCTGCGTAAACAGATACAGGTTAAGTTGATGGTGGCTCGTATTTACGAGGAGCTCTTGAATGTCGCGTGTGGTCGGGCCGCCGTCTGCCGTGTACTTTTGGGCGGGCATCACCCCAAGTGCCTGACAGAGGTCTTCTTGATGTAGGCGCCTGATCGTTCCGTCTTTGACTTTCACGCGGTCATAGCGCTCAACAATGAGGGCAGGTTCGTCCTCAAACATACGATATTCGACGTTTGCCGTTGCGATGCCGGCGCGCTGGGCGCTTTTCATGCAGACAAACTCATTGAGAGCCTCGAGTTTAAATCCGATAACGCCATTTTTGAAAATATGCGTCGTGGGCGAGGAGCCCATGCATTCGCACCAGCGGTCGTTTATGAACGCGAGCGCGAACTTGCCCTGGTTGCCTCCAAGTGACCAACTTTCATCTAGACCCATCCACGATGCATCGCGGTCATCTCTGATCGACTTGAGACGAAGAGCAATTTCGTGGTCGTCTATAGGGCGGTATTCGCCAGCGCGATGCAGGACGGCGTCGGCATCTTCTTCGGCACAAAACTGCACTCCGCCCGGACAGTCGAGTCCGATATGGCTGAGCAACGCAACGGGATTGTTGGGCCTAACGTCGAATTCGGCGGCAATCGCTTTTCGTTGGTCCTCGCTGTCGGGTAGAAGGCCAAACAGGTACGGATTCATGACCTGTTGTCCGTATGTGCGATTCGATACGGGTATGTTGGTCGATAGGGCTGGCCCGTCATAGTCATGATCGTAGGTAAAGCTGATAAGACCGTTCTTATCTTGCGCGAGCGTTCCAGCAGGCACGCCGCAAATAATGGTCCGAAGTGATGTTCTGGCCATTGGCTATTTCCCTTCGGGCATGGTTTGGCTAGATGCGTTTGCGGCAACCGAGACTCCGAGATTGGACATGGCGAAATCGGCGAAGGCCCTGTCGTAGAGCTCGGACGTAAGGGGGGTATCTGCAAGAGCCGGAATGGTTGTGCTGCGACGGTTGCGATGATGAAGACGTTGAGCGTGATGGCGTCTGGAGGTGCTGCAAGGTTGATCAGCATGCGGGGCGTCGACTGGGTGCTCATTTTTCGTTTCGCTTATATCCCCTTGTGCTGCGAGCGCCAGTTCAAGAGCGTCGAAAATCGCCAGCAACTTGTCGAGTCGAATGCCGGTGGCGTCTCCTAGCTCGAGCGATGCAAGCAGGCGCTCCGAAACACCGGCCTTTTTGGCGAGGGTGGCACGGGTGAGACCCTGAGTCTCGCGTGCCTGGCGCACGTAGATGCCAGCTTGGCGTGGTGTGGTGATGGGAAGGGTATCCACGGCTATCTCCTAACGTGCAGGCTTTTGCATCCTAGTATGACATGCAAAAGTCTGCATGAAAAGGCCTCATGCAAAACTCTGCATGAGGCCTTATACGGACGTTTAGTTTTGAAGGGTGTTTTACAGCACTAAAATCCCTAGGTGCTCCAGCAAAATCTTGAGGCCGATGAGGATGAGCACAACGCCGCCCACGATGGTGGCGGGCTTTTCGTAGCGCGCGCCAAAGATGCGGCCAATCGCCACGCCGGCAACGGAGAAGATGAAGGTCGTGATGCCTATGAGCGACACGGCGGGAACGATGTCGACGGAAAGCGCGGCGAACGAGATGCCCACGGCCAGGGCGTCAATCGAGGTGGCGATGGCGAGGATCAGGTACTCGCCCAGGTCAATCTTTTCGGCATCCTTGCCGTCGCCTTCATCCTCGTCCTCGGTAAAGGCTTCCCACAGCATTTTGCCGCCGATGAAGGCGAGCAGGATAAAGGCGATCCAATGGTCGATGGGTCCGATGATGCCCATGAATTGACTGCCGAGCGCCCATCCGATTACGGGCATGCCGGCCTGAAAGCCGCCAAAGAACAAGCCGAGCACTACGGCGACCTTAAGGTTGATCTTCTTCATGCCAAGGCCCTTGCAGATGGATACGGCAAAGGCGTCCATCGAAAGGCCGATAGCGAGCAATACGAGCTCTGCGAGTCCCATAGTCTGGCTCCCTCTCTGCGGGCGGGCCCGCGTGTACCTCTTGGGGGAGTAACAAAAAAGACCCGTGGCGTACGCGTTGTGCGCACAGCCACGAGTCTCGTTCATTAAGGCAAGCCAGGCCGCATCGGCCAGTGTGTTGACTTACCGCGCCACCGGAGGCGAATCCGGTCACGCGACTACTCCCTCATTTATGCGAATCCCGATGCTACCACATGAACAGCTGATTTGGGTTGGGCTCTCAGCTGTGTTCGCTCATTCTGTAAGCATCGGATTTCGCAAGCGCCGCAGGGACAAACCGTGAGAAACTATTTAGCGTTTATGGAGCGTATACGATGGGAGCGATGCCTTGGATAAGAACGAGCTGCAAAAGCGTATGGAACAGGCCATCCGCCTGACGGCACCTGGTCAGCCGATCCGCACCGCCCTCGACATGATCATCGCCGGTCACCTGGGCGCCCTTATCTGCGTCGGCGACACCGAAAACGTGCTCGCTGCCGGTAACGACGGCTTCCCGCTCAACATTTCGTTTACTTCGAACCGTCTGTTCGAGCTTTCCAAGATGGACGGCGCCATCGTTATCGATGGCGACCTCACCCAGATCCTGCGCGCCAACTTCCACCTCAATCCCGATCCCTCGCTTGCCACGAGTGAGACGGGCATGCGTCACCGTACTGCCGCTCGCATGTCGGTGCTCACCGATGCCATCGTGATCTCGGTCTCGGCCCGTCGCGCCGTCGTTAACGTGTACGTTCACGGCAAGAGCTACGAGATCCAGCCCGTCACCACCATCATGAGCTCGGTCAACCAGCTCGTCGCCACGCTCCAGACCACCCGTCAGTCGCTCGACCGCTCCTTGCTGCGCCTGACGGCCCTCGAGCTCGACGACTACGTCACGCTCGCCGACATCACCGGCATTTTCTCGAGTTTCGAGATCATGCAACAGGCAAAGACCGAGCTTAAGGATTGCATCGTCAAGCTGGGCAACCAGGGCAAGCTCGTGCAGATGCAGCTCGAGCAGCTCGCCGGTTCCAGCATGGATACCGAATACGACCTGATGATCCGCGACTACGCGAGCGATTCCTCCGAGGCAAACGCCGAGAAGATTCGTGCAGAGCTCGCTCGCATGACGCCTAAGGACCTGTCCGACCCGCAGCACGTGGCGGCAGTTCTGGGCTATGACGACCTGGACGAGGACTCCGTCATGACGCCGCTGGGCCTGCGCACGCTTTCGCGCGTGTCCGTCGTGCGCGACGGCGTGGCCGAGAAGATCGTCGACGAGTACGGCTCGCTGCAGGAGCTCATGGACGACATCAGCGAGGATCCGGAGCGCCTGGGCGACTTTGGCGTCAACAACCCTGCCATTCTTGCGGACTCGCTGTACCGCATGAAGGGCACCAAACAGGGGAACGCATAATGGCGCCCGTATGCGCCGTGGTCGTTGCCGGCGGCAGCGGTCAGCGCTTTGGAAATCCCGGCGGCAAGCAGCTCGTTAACGTGGCGGGCCGTCCGCTCATGAGCTGGTCCATCCGCGCGTTTGATCGTAGCGACAAGGTCGGCCATATCGTGGTGGTGTGTCCTGCCGAGCGCCGTGCCGAGATGCGCCGCCTTGCCATCGACCCGTTTGACTATGACACGCCCATCAGCTTTGCCGATGCCGGCGATACCCGTCAGGATTCCACCCGTGCCGGCGTGCATGCGGTTCCGGCGGGTTTCGAATATGTCGCCATCCACGATGGCGCTCGTCCGCTCATTACGACCGAGGCCATCGACCACGCTATCGACGTGCTCATGGGTGACCGCTCGCTCGACGGTGTCGTGTGCGGTCAGCCCGCGATCGACACGCTCAAGATCGTCGACGGCGATAATATCGTCGAGACGCCGCCGCGCGAGCTCTATTGGGCCGCGCAGACGCCACAGATCTTTAGCGTCGACGCGATGAAGCGTGCCCATGCCGCGGCGATTGCCGAGGGCTTTATCGGTACCGACGACTCATCGCTGGTCGAGCGCATGGGCGGGCGCGTCCGCTGTGTCCAGAGCCCGCGCGACAACCTTAAGGTGACGGTGCCCGAGGATCTGCGTCCCGTAACCGCGATTCTGCTTGGCCGCATGGCCGAGGGAGAGGACCTTCCCTATGTTCAGTAACCTGCGCATTGGCCACGGCTACGACGTCCACCGTTTGGTGGAGGGGCGTCGATGTATCATCGGCGGGGTCGACATTCCCTACGAGCGCGGCCTGCTGGGCCACTCGGATGCCGATGTGCTCGCGCACGCCTTGGCCGACGCCATTCTGGGCGCCTGCCGCGGGGGAGACATCGGCAAGCTATTCCCCGACACCGATCCTGCCTACGAGGGTGCTGATTCGATGGTGCTGCTCGCTCGCGTGATGGACTATGCGCGCGAGCTGGGCTTTGAGTTTGTCGATGCCGATTGCACCATTGCCTGTCAGCAACCCAAGATCACCCCGCACCGCGATGCCATGCGCGCCAACCTTGCCCATGCCCTGGGCGTTGACGTCGAAAATGTAGGCGTCGCCGCCACTACGACCGAAAAGCTCGGTTGGGAAGGCCAGGGCGAGGGAATCGGCGCCTGGGCCGTCTGCCTGCTACAGAAAACCGTTAAGGAGTAACGAATGCGTATCTACAACAGCGCTACCCATAAAAAGGAAGAGTTCCAGCCCATCGAGTCCGGCAAGGTTCGCATGTACGTGTGCGGCCCCACGGTCTACGACAACATCCACATCGGCAATGCCCGCACGTTCATCAGCTTCGATGTGATTCGACGCTGGCTCATCGCGAGCGGCTACGAGGTCACGTTCGCCCAGAACCTCACCGATGTCGACGACAAGATCATCAAGCGCGCCAACGAGCAGGGCCGTACGGCTGCCGAGGTCGCGACGGAGTTCTCCGACAAGTTCATCGGCGTCATGCGCGCCGCCAACGTGCTCGATCCCGATGTGCGCCCCCGCGCCACCAAGGAGATCGGCCCCATGATCGCCATGATCAAGACGCTTATCGAGCAGGGCCACGCTTACGCAGCCGATAACGGCGATGTGTACTTTGCCGTGCGCAGCGATCCCAACTATGGTCAGGTCTCGGGCCGCAACATCGACGACCTTATGGTTGGTGCGCGCATCGAGGAGAACGAGGACAAGATCGACCCGCTCGACTTTGCCCTGTGGAAGGCCGCCAAGCCCGGCGAGCCCAGCTGGCCGAGCCCCTGGGGCGAGGGCCGTCCCGGTTGGCACACCGAGTGCGCCGCCATGGTGCATCGCTACCTGGGTACCCCGATCGATATCCACGGCGGTGGCTCCGATCTTGCTTTCCCGCATCACGAGAACGAGTGCGCCCAGGCCACCTGCGCCTGGCACCAGGGCTTCTCCAACACCTGGATGCACACGGGCATGCTGCTGGTTGACGGCGAGAAGATGTCCAAGTCACTCGGCAACTTCTTTACGCTGGCCGAGGTCCTCGAACAGCACTCCGCTGCCGCCCTGCGCCTGCTGATGCTGCAGACGAGCTATCGCTCGCCGCTCGACTTTTCTTGGGAGCGCCTGGAGGGTGCCGAGAACTCGCTCACGCGTATCGCCGGTACGGTCGAGAACCTGCGCTGGGCCGCGAACCATGCGACGGCCGATGCCGATGCGGCTGCCGCCGAGGCGTTTGCCGCCAAGGCCGCCGAGACTCGTGCCACCTTTAAGGAGTGCATGGACGACGACTTTAACACCGCTGGTGCCATGGGTGCCGTCTTTGGCTTTGTGACCGAGTGCAACCAGTACCTGGAGCAGGCGGGCGACGCTGCCGACAAGGCCGCCGCGCTTGCCGCCGCCGACACGCTGGCCGAGCTGCTCGATACGCTTGGCGTTGAGCTCCCCGAGCCCAAGGTCGAGTTGCCGCTGGGCCTGCTGGGCGTTGCCGCCGGTTTGGTTGCCTACACGGGTGACGACGTGGACGAGGCCGCTGCCAAGATTCTCGAGGCCCGCGCCGAGGCCCGCGCCGCCAAGAACTGGGATCTGGCCGACGCCATCCGCGACCAGCTCAAGGACCTGGGCCTGACGATCGAGGATACGACCGCCGGCACCCGTATTAAGACTCTCTAGTATTTGTTGACCGTTCGAGGTGCGGCAGATTGCCTTGAAAGAGGAGGGCATAGACCTGGTGGTCATGCCCGACGATTGAAAGGCAAGGTGCCGTGGCTCGGACGGTCGATTCTTGTTCGTTATGTATTTAGGAGGTCGCTTTATGGCCGACAATCGCAAGCGTGCACCGCGTGGAGGCAAGCAGGCTGCTTCTGACTCGCGTCCGATTCGCCGCAACGACCGCGCTGCCGCTCCCAAGGGCCAGCGCGAGCGCTCCCAAGCCCAGGCTGCGCGTCCGCAGCGCGATCGCAACCGCGACAACGTTCAGGCTCCCAAGGGCGAGTTTATCGAAGGTCGTCGTGCAGCCGCCGAGGCGCTGCGTACCGGCTTTCCCGTCAAGTGTGCGCTCATCGCCGAGGGCGGGGAGCGCGATGCCGCCCTGTTTCGTCTGGTCGATGACCTCAACGCCGCCGGTGTCCGCATTAAGTATGTGCCGCGTGCGCAGCTCGATGCGCTGTCGAGCCATGGCGCTCACCAGGGCATTGCGCTCGAGGTTGGTAACTTCCCTTACGCTGATGTTGCCGATATCCTCGACCGCGCGGGCGACGGTCCGGCGCTTGTCGTTGTGCTCGACCATGTGACCGACGACGGCAACTTTGGTGCCATCGTGCGCTCCGCCGAAGTCGTGGGCGCGGCGGGCGTCATCATTGCCAACAAGCGCGCTGCCGGCGTGACCGTTGGCAGCTACAAGACTTCCGCCGGCGCCGTCATGCACCTGCCTATCGCGCAGGTTCCCAATATCGCCCGTGCACTCGACGACCTCAAGGCCGCTGGCTTTTGGGTGGGCGGTGCCTCCGAGCACGCCGAGGGCAGCTGCTGGGATGCTCCCTTCGAGGGCCGCGTGGCGCTCGTCATGGGCTCCGAGGGCGACGGCATCTCGCGCCTGGTGCTCGAGAAATGCGACTTTTTGACCAAGCTTCCCCAGCGCGGCATGACCGAGAGTCTCAACGTTGCCCAGGCGACCACCGCGCTGTGCTTTGAGTGGCTGCGCCGCAATGCCGGCGAGCTCATGGGGGAGGAGTAGCGCATGTCCAAGAAGAACCGCGCTAAGTCCAAGGCCAAGCGCTTTGGCGAGGGCTCGGCCAAGCCGATTGTTTCGGCCGCGACCTATGGCGTGGGCGGCAATGCGTTTGCGCAGGCTATCGCCGACCCAGTCTCGACGGTGCACTCCAATAAGCCTGAGCTGCTGGTGGTCGACGGTTACAACGTGATCCACTGCACGCCGCGCTACGAAAAGCTCGTGTACGACCATTCCGACGATCCGTATTCCAGCGACGTTCACGATATGGCGCGCACCGCCCTCATCAACGACGTCGCCGCCTTTGCCCAGGGCCGTTACGAGGCCGTAATCGTGTTTGACGGCGCGGGCAATATCTCCAGCGAGCGCCCCAACCTACCGGCCCGCGGCGTGCGCATTGAGTTTTCGCCGACGGGTGTTTCGGCCGATACCGTGGTGCAGAAGGTCTGCATCGAGGCACGTGAGGAAGGTCGCGCGTGCTCCGTGGTATCGAGCGACGGCACGATCCAGGCCGTCGTCATGGGCAAGGGCGTTACGCGCATCTCGAGCCGTATGCTGGTAGACGAGATTAAACAGATCGATAACGACGTTCACGAGGCAGAGGAAGCTCCGCAGATCAAGATGACTCTGGGCAGTCGCCTGAGCCCCGATGCCCTGGCCAAGCTCAAGGCCCTGCGCGGGAGGTAGGGGAGTTGGCGGGGCAATGCTGCCTCGCTAACTCCATTCAGCGATGTCGATCATTCTTTCGAGGCGCCACGTTAGCGCCTCTTTTAGATATGGCAGTCTCGCTGTAAGAGCGTCGTTTTTGGATAGGATTTCGATTGCCTCGTCAACGAAGCCTTCGAGTTTGTCACCGTCAAACCAGCTCATATCCTCAACAAGCAGCATTTGTTTCGTGGGGTTTGAATGAAACTGTGCGCTGGTAAAACTGTGCTCTCCCGCCCTAAGCTCCTCTAGTGATATGTTGCACCAGAGCGATGAGCCCGAATCGAAGATGGGGGCAGGTCTGCAAGCTTGCGTGTTTACGTTTCGCACGAGGCCGAAGTTGCGCCAATGACGATCGTAGTTGGCAATGATGTCGTCACATACGATCATGCGGTCAAGGGCATCCTTGACGCCTGTCACCCCGAGCTCCTCGCAGTTTGCTACATATCGCTCGTAGTCGGTTAGCCGTTCATCTGCATTTGCATGCTGGTTTACATAGAACGCAGGGACATATTCTTCTTCGTCAGTTAAGAAGACATTGCATGTGCTCAAGGCGGAAGTACCCGCGCCTTCGAGCGAGTAAGGCACATAATCGCAGGCGTTTAGGATGCGACGGTGGAGTGCGGTCGCTACCATCTCGTTATAGGGTTCCTGGTTTAGATGCGCACCTGCCTTGTGGAGGATTCGACGGTCACCCTCGCATGTCCAGTACTTTTGAAGATTGCCGTCCGAGGTGTTGTCGGGCTTGGCAGCAGCTGCCTTGCCCTCTGGGGCGAAGGGTGCAATGGTTAGCGAGACGTCATCAAAAGCATTATTGAAGAAATTGATATCTTTCCACGCGAGACCGGAGTCTTGGGGCCTAATCCAATACTGGTCGGATAAGGAGAGGCCAAGATTTCGCTGTACGAGTTCATCGGGAACATCAACTGCGGCTTCTGCAAGCAGGGAGGCTAGCCCAATGCGTGCGAGCGGGATACCGCGGCCACGCCACCAAGTGCGGAAAGAGTCGAGCGATATGGGGCTATTAGGGCCAAATACTCCAATAGGGGCGTGGGCGTAATCGATGTCGGCGCCGATATGGGTAAAGTCTTTTCGCGATGTGCTGTAGACCAGCTGAGCGACTTCGTGCGTGCGATTCATGAGGGTGAACGCGATCTCGCTCTTACCGTGGCCGCGGCGGGGACGTCCCCCCGTTTTGGTCACGGAACGGAGTCGCGTGTCGACGCTGTCTTTGTCGATGAGCCATACACCAGAAGCCTTGCGGGCATCAAGTGCTCCGTTTTTTATGAGCTCCTGCACCCTGCGCGGAGTGATGCCGAGCAGCTCGGCGGCTTCCTTGGTAGTAAGCATCACGAAACCCTTCGTCAAAACGAATAGTTTTATAT
>JAUMPM010000017.1 GCA_031294825.1 Collinsella sp.
CTCCACGTGTTACTCAGCCGTTCGCCACTCGCTTCCCTCCGAAGAGGGGTGCCGTTCGACTTGCATGTGTTAGGCGCGCCGCCAGCGTTCATCCTGAGCCAGGATCGAACTCTCCGTCCAAATATGTTGGGCTTCGAGCCCGTCCGGTCCTCTCAGTTCATCGCTGATCGGTTCCGTTCGATTCATATGGTTCTATTTGATAGGAAAAGGAATTTCTCGGGGCCGCCTCTCGGCGGCCTTGCGAAAAACAAATCCAAGTTAGACCATTTCAAATGGTTCGATGTCTGCCCGGATGCGACACTGAAGTAAGTGTCCATCCTCGCAGTATCCGGTTCTCAAGGTGCACGCCCCGCGGCTCATCCGGTCCGACCGGGCCGCGCGGCAAGGAGATATATTGCCAGACCGGAGGGGCCCCGTGGGCGGGAATCTGGGCGTACACATTTCCTACACATTTTGTGATTCTCAGCTGTGTTTGCCGGTAATAAAGAGGGGACCTCGTTTCCGAGATCCCCTCCTCCGTCTAACTGTAGAAATAGGCTTTCAAAGCCTTAGGCCAACAACTTGCGACCAGACTCCTCAATCGCGTCAAGTGCGGCATCAGCCTCGGCGGCATCCGCGCCCTTAGCGAAGATGTACAGCTTAATCTTGGGTTCAGTGCCGGAAGGACGAACAATACCCTTGTTGCCGCCCTCAAGATCGAACTCAATGACGTTAGCCTTCGGCAGGCCGTTCACGCAGGTGTTGTAATCCACGACAGCCTCAATCTTGGAACCGGCGAGCTCCGCGGGCGGGTTCTCGCGCAGACCAGCCATGATGCCGGCCATCTTTGCCGCACCCTCAGCGCCCGGATAGCTCAGCGAAATCGTCTTGTTGTGATAGTAGCCATACTTCTCGTACAGCTCGTGCATCGCATCTGCAAGGTTCTTGCCCTGGAGCTTGTAATACTGCGCCATCTGGCAAATCAGAAGAGAAGTGCTCACGGCGTCCTTGTCGCGCACGTGGTCACCGGCCAGATAGCCGTAGCTCTCCTCAAAACCGAAGATAAAGCGATCGACCTCGCCAGCATCGGAAAGAGAAGTAATGATGTCGCCGATGTACTTGAAGCCCGTCAGGCAGCGGCGGAGCTCAAAACCGTACTCGTCGGCCAGAGCGTCAACCATGGCGGAAGAAACGATAGTAGTGACAGCAACCTTCTTAGTGAGGTCCTCACCGCGAGCAGCGCGGGTCTTGCAGATATAGTCAAGCAGCAGAACGCCCATCTCATTGCCGGTCAGCAGCAGATAGTCATCGCCATTCTTAACGGCAACGCCAACGCGATCGGCGTCAGGATCGGTTGCAAGCAGCAGATCGGGGTGAACCTGCTCGCACAGGTCAATGCCCTTCTGCATGGCCTGACGAATCTCGGGGTTAGGATACGGGCAGGTCGGGAAATCGCCGTTAGGCTCCTTCTGCTCGGGAACAACCGTGACATCAGTGATGCCAGCGCGCTCGAGCACCGTCGTGACGGGAATGAGGCCAGTGCCGTTGAGCGGAGTGTAGACGAGCTTAAGCGGAGCGCCAGCGATCTCCTCGGCAGAAAGGTTAGTCACGCCGCGGGCGAGAACGGCGTCGTAATAACGCTCGAGGCACGAGTCATCGATCCATTTGACCAGACCCTGCTCAAGAGCCTCATCGAAGTCCATGGACTTCACGCCGGTGAACGTATCGGTCTCGGCGATAGCCTTAGAAATTGCATCGGCGGCCTCGCTGGTGATCTGGCAGCCGTCGGGGCCATAGGCCTTATAGCCGTTATAAGGCGCCGGATTATGACTAGCGGTCATGCAAATGCCACCGGAGCACTTAAGGTCGCGGACGGCCCAGGAGAGCGTCGGCACAGGAGAGATCTTGGGATACACGAGGGCAGTCACGCCGTTTGCTGCAAGAATGGCAGCCGTCGTCTTAACGAACAGTTCACCCTTATTGCGGCTATCGCGAGCGATGGCAACCGTCGGATGCTCGAAGGTCGCATTGAGATAGTCAGCGAATCCCTGAGTCGCACGACCGACCGTATAGATATTCATACGGTTAGTGCCTGCGCCGATAGTACCGCGAAGACCGGCAGTACCGAAGGCGAGATCCTGGAAGAAAGCGTCGGTGATGGCGTCCTCATCACCCTGCTCCTTCATCGTGTTGAGCTCAGCGAGGAGCTCCTCGTCCTTGACATTGGCAATCCAAGTATCAAGCAGCCCATGAACATCTGCCATGTGAGTCCTTCCGTCACAATCAATAAAACGACCCGTGCAAAACAGGACAAGCGCATCAGCGCGCTAAAGCAAATATTAGTCCATTGAGAACAGAGAACCGGCCACAGAACGGTGAACGTTTATATTCACCGGTGGATGATTGGATTGATTTAATTGTTTAAAGAATGTCACCTATAACGCAAAAAAGGGGGAGGCCGCGAGGCCTCCCCCTTCTCAGTTCGATGACGGCTCGGTGCCGTCCACCGGTCAGCGGCGCCCTGGCCTCCCACGGGCTGACCCCGCAGTACTCTCGGCGCGATGGGGCTTAGCTTCCGGGTTCGGAACGGGACCGGGCGTGCCCCCCATGCTCTGGCCGCTGACCGGTGGGCGGCGCCCACCGTTACGGTGTCCTGGGTCTCACTTTACACGTGCCCTGGGGGCCGCATGGCGCATAGGAAAGATGTGACTCGGGGGCATCCTCGTGCCCGGACCGCGCATGAGCGCTCAGTCCCGCGGGCCGCGAGGTGCGGTTCCGGAAGAGCTCGGGCGATTAGTGCGGCTCGGCTGAGGACGTCGCCGTCCTTGCACCTGCCGTCTATCGACCAGGTAGTCTACCTGGGCCCTTACCGGAAGGAGAACTAATCCCTGGAACGGCTTCCCGCTTAGATGCCTTCAGCGGTTATCCGCGCCGCACGCGGCTACCCGGCCGTGCCGTTGGTCGACAACCGGTTCACCGGAGGTGCGTCCACCCCGGTCCTCTCGTACTGGGGGCAGCCTCCATCGATTCTCCTGCGCCCACGGAGGATAGGGACCGAACTGTCTCACGACGTTCTGAACCCAGCTCGCGTACCGCTTTAAACGGCGAACAGCCGTACCCTTGGGACCTGCTCCAGCCCCAGGATGCGATGAGCCGACATCGAGGTGCCAAACCTTGCCGTCGATGTGGACTCTTGGGCAAGATCAGCCTGTTATCCCCGGAGTACCTTTTATCCGTTGAGCGACGGCCCACCCACTCGGGGCCGCCGGATCACTAGAGCCTGCTTTCGCACCTGCTCGGCTTGTGGGCCTCGCAGTCAAGCCCGCTTGTACTCTTGCATTCAAAAGGACGGTTGCCGACCGTCCCGAGCGGACCTTCGCGCGCCTCCGTTACCCTTTAGGAGGCGACCGCCCCAGTCAAACTGCCCGCCTGGCACGGTCCCCGAGCCGGTTGACGGCCTCGGGTTAGGACGCCGGTCGCGCGAGGGCAGTATTCCAAGGGCGGCTCCCCGGGGGCTGGCGCCTCCGGATCTTAGCCTCCTGCCTATCCTCTACACGCGGGACCAGCGGCCAATGCCAAGCTGCAGTGAAGGTTCACGGGGTCTTTCCGTCCTTCCGCGGGTAAGTCGCATCTTCACGACCAGTGCAATTTCACCGGGTCCATGGTCGAGACAGCGCCCAAGTCGTTGCGCCTTTCGTGCAGGTCGGAACTTACCCGACAAGGAATTTCGCTACCTTAGGACCGTTATAGTTACGGCCGCCGTTTACCGGGGCTTGGCTTCGGGGCTTCGCGCGATGCGCTAACTCCTCCGCGTGACCTTCCGGCACCGGGCAGGCGTCAGACCCTATACGTCGCCTTGCGGCTTCTGCAGAGTCCTGTGTTTTTGGTAAACAGTCGCTTGGGCCTCTCCACTGCGGCCCGCCTCCGCTCCCCGGGCAAGCCGGTTCACGTACGCGCGGGCACCCCTTCTCCCGAAGTTACGGGGCCATTGTGCCGAGTTCCTTGACCATGGTTGACCCGATCGCCTCGGTATGTTCTACCCACCCACCTGTGTCGGTTTGCGGTACGGGCGCGCACGCGCCTGCCTAGGGGTTTTTCTGGGGACCTCGGGCTCACTCGCTTCGCTTAAGTGCTTCGTCCGGAGCCTCGCCCTGTGTGCGGACCGGATTTCCCTGGTCCGCGGGCCGCGCTCCATCACGGGGACGTCCAGAACCCCGCCGAGCCACCCCCATCCGTCGCCCCGTCGGTCGTAGCGCCGCGTGCGCGGTGCAGGAATGTCTGCCTGCTGCGCGTCGGCTACGCCTCCCGGCCTCGCCTTAGCCCCCGACTGACCCTGGGAGGATTAGCCTTGCCCAGGAAACCTCGGGTTCACGGCGGACGAGTTACTCTCTCGTCTCTCGCTACTCATGCCAGCATTCTCACTCCCATGCGCTCCACCGTCGGTCGCCCTCCGGCTTCTCCGCCCATGGGAAGCTCCCCTACCGATTCTAATAAATAAAATCCCGCCGCTTCGGTGTCCAGCTTAGCCCCGTGTATTGTCGGCGCATGTCCACTCGACCAGTGAGCTGTTACGCACTCTTTGAATGGATGGCTGCTTCTAAGCCAACATCCTGGTTGTCTGGGCGGACGCACATCCTTTGCCACTCGGCTGGAACTTGGGGACCTTAGCGGGCGGTCCGGGCTGTTTCCCTCTCGAGCACACAGCTTAGCCCACATGCTCTGACTGCCGCGCTCTGGGCCGCCGGCATTCGGAGTTCGGTTGGATTCGGTAGGCGGCGAAGCCCCCTCGTCCATCCGGTGCTCTACCTCCGGCGGTGAACGCGCGACGCTAGCCCTAAAGCTATTTCGGGGAGAACGAGATATCTCCGGGTTTGATTGGCCTTTCACCCCTATCCGCAGGTCATCGCCGCCGTTTTCAACCGACGTGCGTTCGGCCCTCCACGGGGTCTTACCCCCGCTTCAGCCTGCCCACGGATAGCTCACCCGGCTTCGCGTCCGCGGCGCGGGACTCAAGTCGCCCTGTTAAGGCTCGCTTTCGCTTCGGCTCCCTTTCGGTTAACCTCGCCCCGCGCCAGCGACTCGCTGGCTCATTCTACAAAAGGCACGCCGTCACAACGTAAAGTTGCTCCGACTGCTCGTGGGCGCACGGTTTCAGGTACTGTTTCACTCCCCTCCCGGGGTGCTTTTCACCTTTCCCTCACGGTACTGGTGCGCTATCGGTCACAGGGTAGTACTCAGGCTTGGATGGTGGTCCACCCAGGTTCGGACCGGGTTTCACGTGCCCGGCCCTACTCAGGGACCGCGTCGCGCCGTCCGGTCTGGGTTCGCGTACGGGGCTGTCACCCGCTGCGGCCGGCCCTCCCATGCCGTTCCGCTCCCCAGCCGGACCTGCGCCCGGGGGCGGCAGCCCCCGGATGCGCGGCCCTGCAACCCCGTCGGCGGAACCCCTGCCGGGTATGCCCGCTCGACGGTTTGGCCATCGGTCCCCTTTCGCTCGCCGCTACTCGGGGAGTCTCGAGATTGATTTCCTCTCCTCCGGGTACTTAGATGTTTCAGTTCCCCGGGTTGTCCTCCCCACCCTTATGTGTTCGGGGTGGGGATATGCACACTGCTGTGCATGGGTTCGCCCATTCGGAGACCCCCGGGTCGAAGGATGTGTGCTCCTCGCCGGGGATTATCGCAGCTTGCCGCGTCCTTCATCGGCTCCCTGTGCCAAGGCATCCGCCGTGCGCCCGTGGTATCTTGCGGGACCGCTCTCGGGCCCGCGGGATATCCACGTGTCGCTAATTAAGTAAATTAATCGATATCATGAATAGCGCTCGTATGTCGCAATTCGGGTATCTCATACCGCGGCACAGTCTTGACTGTGCTCGCGATCAGATGCTCCTCACTCATTAATAAGTGAATTCTTCTTGTTTGGATCGGATGAATGATTGCTATCATTCTGTCTGATAAATCGCAGAAAAGAATCGAGTCTGGAAGAGGATACTCTTCCATCTCTCTCCTATCGCTATGCGGCTCTCAAGGTACGCGGGTGCGACCCCGGGGACCGGGTGCTGCGGGGACTTATCGCGGGCGACATCCACCGGACGGGCTCCTGCCCTCCATTCGAGTTAAAGTTTGTCTCTCTAAGAATGTATCTCCCTAGAAAGGAGGTGATCCAGCCGCACCTTCCGGTACGGCTACCTTGTTACGACTTCACCCCCCTCACCCTCCACACCTTCGGCGCCTCCCCCCTCTCGGTTGGGCCGGCGACTTCGGGTGCAGACGACTCGGGTGGTGTGACGGGCGGTGTGTACAAGGCCCGGGAACGCATTCACCGCGGCATGCTGATCCGCGATTACTAGCAACTCCGACTTCATGGGGGCGGGTTGCAGCCCCCAATCCGAACTGGGGCCGGCTTTCCGGGATCCGCTCCCCCTCGCGGGGTGGCATCCCTCTGTACCGGCCATTGTAGCACGTGTGCAGCCCAGGGCATAAGGGGCATGATGACTTGACGTCGTCCCCGCCCTCCTCCGCCTTGACGGCGGCGGTCCCGCGTGGGTTCCCGGCATCACCCGATGGCAACACGCGGCGGGGGTTGCGCTCGTTGCGGGACTTAACCCAACATCTCACGACACGAGCTGACGACAGCCATGCACCACCTGTATGGGCTCCTCTCGGCCACGGGGTCTCCCCCGCTTCACCCATATGTCAAGCCCTGGTAAGGTTCTTCGCGTTGCTTCGAATTAAGCCACATGCTCCGCTGCTTGTGCGGGCCCCCGTCAATTCCTTTGAGTTTTAGCCTTGCGGCCGTACTCCCCAGGCGGGACGCTTAATGCGTTGGCTGCGGCACGGGGGGATCGTCCCCCCACACCTAGCGTCCATCGTTTACGGCTGGGACTACCAGGGTATCTAATCCTGTTCGCTCCCCCAGCTTTCGCGCCTCAGCGTCGGTCTCGGCCCAGAGGGCCGCCTTCGCCACCGGTGTTCCACCCGATATCTGCGCATTCCACCGCTACACCGGGTGTTCCACCCTCCCCTACCGGACCCAAGCCGCGGAGGTTCCGGGGGCTTCGGGGGGTTGAGCCCCCCGCTTCGACCCCCGGCCTGCCGGGCCGCCTACGCGCGCTTTACGCCCAATGAATCCGGATAACGCTCGCCCCCTACGTATTACCGCGGCTGCTGGCACGTAGTTAGCCGGGGCTTCTTCTGCAGGTACAGTCTTGACTCTTCCCTGCTGAAAGCGGTTTACGACCCGAAGGCCTCCGTCCCGCACGCGGCGTCGCTGCGTCAGGGTTCCCCCCATTGCGCAAGATTCCCCACTGCTGCCTCCCGTAGGAGTCTGGGCCGTGTCTCAGTCCCAATCTGGCCGGTCGGTCTCTCAACCCGGCTACCCGTTGTCGGCACGGTGGGCCGTCACCCCGCCGTCTACCTGATGGGCCGCGGAGCCATCCCCTCCCGTCGGGGCTTTAGCCGGGGTGCCATGCGGCACCCCGGGGTATCCGGTATTACCCGTCCTTTCGGGCGGCTATCCCGGGGGAGGGGGCAGGTTCTCCACGTGTTACTCAGCCGTTCGCCACTCGCTTCTATCCGAAGATAGGTGCCGTTCGACTTGCATGTGTTAGGCGCGCCGCCAGCGTTCATCCTGAGCCAGGATCGAACTCTCCGTCCAAAATGTATGGGCTTCGAGCCCGTCCGGTCCTCACAACTATTAGCTGATCGGTTCCGTTCGATTCATATGGTTCTAGTATAGGAAAAGGAATTTCTCGGGGCCGCCTCTCGGCGGCCTTGCGAAAAACAAATCCAAGTTAGACCATTTCAAATGGTTCGATGTCTGCCCGGATGCGACACTTGAAGTGTCCATCCTCGCAGTATCCGGTTCTCAAGGTGCACGCCTGCGCTGGTTCCCGGTTCCACCGGGCCGCGCGGCAAGGAGATATATTGCCAGACCGCGAAGCTCTGTGGGACGTCAATTCCACTCTTCACAAGTCCTACACAACATATTGCTTTCTATAGGTAATAGAAAGACTGGTGCGGATCTTCCGCACGTATCAGATGATGACCCTTTGGTTCAGGAATATATAGAGATCGGTCACCTGTAAGTGTTTATCTACCCGCGCTTTTAGCAATGTAAACCGCGCTTCAGATAAAAAGAGGGAGCGCCGCGCACAACGCGACACTCCCCTAGCGATTCAAGAGAATCTATTAGGCCTCGAGAGCCTTCTTGGCGATGGTAGCCAGCTCGTTGAAGGACTCGATGTCCTCGTAAGCCATCTGAGCCAGGACCTTGCGGTCGAGCTCGATGCCGGCAACCTTCAGGCCGTGCATGAACTGAGAGTAAGAGATGTCGTTCAGGCGAGCAGCAGCGTTGATACGAGTGATCCAAAGAGAACGGATCTCGCGCTTCTTGTTGCGGCGATCACGATACTGATACTGCAGGGAGTGCTGGACCTGCTCTTTAGCATGCTTGTAAGTACGCGAAGCGGCACCGTAGTAACCCTTCGCACGGTGCATAACGGTACGGCGCTTCTTCTTGGCGGCAACAGCGCGCTTAATACGTGCCATGTTCTATCAACTCCTAGACGGTAAAACGAAAAACGGGAACGCGAACTTAGGCGAGACGCGACTTGATGACCTTGCGGTCGGCAGCGGCAATCTCGGTCTCCTGACGGAAGCCACGCTTACGCTTGGTGGACTTCTTGCTCAGGATGTGGCTCTTGAAAGCCTTGGCGCGCATAAGCTTGCCGGTACCAGTCTTGCGGAAACGCTTCTTGGTGCCGCTGTGGGACTTCATCTTAGGCATGAAATACTCCTTAATCGGTTACAGAACACTAGTTACTTAGTATCGCTTGCCGCTTTATCCTCATCGAAGGCGCCCTTAATCGGGGCGAGCAGCATAAGCATGTTACGGCCTTCCATCTTAGGCTTGGACTCGACCGTAGCGTAAGGCTTGAGATCCTCGGCGAGACGCTCGAGAACGTTAAGGCCCTGCTCCGGGTGAGCCATCTCACGGCCGCGGAACATGATGGTGATCTTAACGCGTGCGCCCTTCTTGAGGAAACGCAGAACGTGGCCCTTCTTGGTCTCGTAGTCGCCAACGTCGATCTTGGGTCGGAACTTCATTTCCTTGACCTCGACCTTGGACTGGTTCTTACGAGCAGCCTTGGCCTTCATGGCCTGCTGGTACTTGAACTTACCGTAGTCCATGACCTTGCAGACCGGCGGCTCCGCGTTGGGAGCGATCTCGACCAGGTCGAGACCCTGATCGTCGGCGACGCGCTGGGCATCGCGGATGGCGAACAGGCCGAGCTGAGAGCCATCGACGCCAATCAAACGGCACGAAGATGCAGTAATCTCGTCGTTGATGCGGGTGTCATCAGACTTAGCTATTTTCCCTACCTCCATTCATAAAAAAATAACCCGGCGCTTCTCAGCAACCAGGTCGTACACATAGACTTCCTCGATTTGAGGAAGGGAATCTAAGTTGTATGACCAGTCAGCTGCTCATTGGCGCCAAAAGGTGGGAACCCTCGGGTTCCTCTTTAGGGCATTGCGGGAACAACGCCTTGCGAATAATAACACGTACAGCGCGTTATCACATTACGTACACGAAAAAGGGGGCCGCAACCCCCTTGAAGCGCAGGTGCATGTATGGTGCCCGAGGCGAGACTCGAACTCGCACGTTGTTGCCAACGGTGGATTTTGAGTCCACTGCGTCTGCCAATTCCGCCACTCGGGCACGTAATGCGTGAGTTAGTTTATCACAGCTTTCTACCGATTAGTCCGAAAATGGAACTTCGAGCATTTCGATGAGTTCGACCGTGCGTAGCATCTCGCGCTGACGGCATCCGCGACCGTCGACCGTAGCCTCACCCATCTGGTTATCGTAAGGGTCCTCGCGCATGCCGTCGAAAGAGGGCTCAAACTCTGCCTGGAATCGATTGTTGGCCACCATACGCCATGGGTCGAGATTGCCAAAGTAGTGACGGCGGCGCCACTCCTCCCCCATCCTGCGAGCAGAAGATCCAAATGACACGTCGGCGTTGAGCCAACCGGTCTGCGGCGTATAGAACTCTGCCCAGTCGTGCGACCCCACCGAATCGGGCGCAACGTACAGGCCGCTCTGCCAACGGGCAGGCACGCCCGCGATACGGCACATGGTGATAAACGTGAGCGCCATAACGCCGCAATCGCCGCGGAGCGAATGCGCGCAGTCATCGGCAATAGATTCCAAAAGCAAGTACGGCGGCTGATAGCGATAGTCGATATACTGCGTCAGGTAATCATAGATAGCACGGGCGCGATCGAGCGGATCCTCGAGTCCGTCAACAACACCGGCCGTCAGCTGCTGCAGATACGGCGTGAATGCAATGTGCGGACGGTCCTCAGAAATATCTTCGGGCAACGGCGCGTCCATACACGGATGCGACGGAAGCGCACCCCCATAAATATCGCGATAAGCGGCATTGATTTGATAGCGATAGGTCACCGAGAATGAGCGATCACTCGAAGAAGACCACGAGGCGGTACGCGCCGAAGCGTTCGCGGGAGCAACAGCACCCTCCGGCGTCATATTGAGAACCTCGATATGAGACTGTTGACGACAGGCGGCGGCAACGGGTAGCCAAGCGCGAACGGTCTCCCCCTCTAGAGCGCCGGGGACAGACAAGGACGCCTTAAGCGTAATAACGCGAGTCAATCCGTTTTGCGACTCCATCTCCTTGAGCATCTCGTTGCGCAGTGCAATTCCGTCCGTAGGATTGGGCCGCATGCCGGGAACCTCTTTGGGATATACGCGAAGCGAATCGAGGAAGTTGTCGAGAACGAACAGCTCGCCATCGATAAAGCGCCAGTCAATACGCTTACGGTCAATCAGATCGTCAAACTGCTCCTCGGTAAACTCAGGCCACTCCTCGCGAATCATCGCAATAGCTCGATCGCGCGACACCGAAAAATGAAGCGGCGTCTCAAGCATGCGATACCGCTCGGCACGAACGCAGGCAGCAAGCGAGGAATCGGGATCTTGGGCAAGCAGGCGATCGCAAACCTCAATAGCCTGCGAAAGATACCCTGCATCCTTTAAACGCAGGATCTCGGGCGGCAGTCCAATATCGAGATAGCGAAAGTCATCACAGCAAACATCAACCAAGCAACCAACAGGATCCTCGTCAACAACCTTCCCATCCGAAGGCAGCACATTAATAACAGCCATACCAAAACTCCAAGTCACTAGAACGCTTGAAGTCCATTGTAGCGAGATAAAAAAGAAAGCCCCAACAAGGGAGCCATCAACACCGCCGAACGGTAGTCAAAAAAAATGAATTCAGCCCAGTAACCCTGCGGCGTTAAACGAAGGAAGCCCCGTCCCCCGGAACTGTTTCCTTGGCGCGACTTCTGGCGAAGCCAGGTGAGCGCAAAGGAAACAGTGTAGGGAGACGGGGCTTCCGGCGGGAAGTTTAGCGACGCTTACGCCTTGTTGACGGAGCCAAACTCCTCCATGAGCTCCTTGGTGCGGGCAACGATGTTGTCGCGACCAGGCTTGAGGAGCTTGCGGGGGTCAAAGCCCTTGCCCTGCTGATCCTTGCCGGCCTCGATGTACTCGCGAACGCCCTTGGCGAAAACGAGCTGCAGATCGGTGTTGACGTTGATCTTGGAGATACCCAGGGAGATGGCCTTCTTGATCTGATCCTCGGGGATGCCGGTGCCACCGTGCAGGACGAGGGGCAGGTCGCCGGTCTGAGCCTTGATCTCGCCCAGACGCTCGAAGGAAAGGCCAGCCCAGTCGGCAGGGTACACGCCGTGGATGTTGCCGATACCGCAGGCAAGGAAGTCGACGCCCAGGTCAGCAATCTGCTTGCACTCAGCAGGATCAGCGAGCTCGCCGCTGGAGGTCACGCCGTCCTCGGTGCCGCCGATGCCGCCGACCTCGGCCTCGATGGACATACCCTTGGAGTGGGCAAGCTCAACGAGCTCCTTGGTGCGGTCGAGGTTAAGCTGGAAGGTCTCCTCGTGAGAGCCGTCATACATGATGGACGTGAAGCCGGCCTCGATGCACTTGAAGCAGTCCTCGTAAGAACCGTGATCGAGGTGAAGGGCGACGGGAACGGTAACGCCCGTGGCCTCGACGGCAGCCTTGACCATGTCGGCGCAGACCTTGAAACCGCCCATCCACTTAGCGGCACCAGCGGTGCACTGAAGGATCAGCGGAGACTTGGCCTCCTCGGCGGCCTGGAGAATAGCCAGGGTCCACTCGAGGTTGTTGGTGTTGAAGGCACCGAGACCATACTTGCCGGCCTCGGCCTTCTTGAGCATGTCTGCTGCGTTGACGAGCATAAAAGAAACCTCCTGTAAGGTTGCTCCGATAACGCCTGAGATTTTACCACGACATACCCGAGCATAAGCGTTCGTTTGTTCACGAATACCATCCGATTGGACAAATTTTGACCGTTTGCCCCACAGAATCGACCCACTGGGGAAAATAGCTTGACGATTGAGCGGTCTTCGTGGTTCGGAAGACGGCTTCGAGCCTACATCTGCATAAACGGGTTCTGCATAAGTTCGCGCGCCATCGTGGTCGAATCGCCATGGCCCGTCAAGCAAACGGTATCGGGCGGAAGCATCTTGACAAGTTTGGAGAGCGAGCGCATAATCGCCGCCTCGTCACCGCCGGAAAGATCGGTACGACCGTGGCTGCCCGGGAAAAGCGTGTCGCCCACAAAGGCGATGTTTCCCTGCTCGGTCGCGGCGAACAGGACGATGCCGCCCGGCGTATGCCCCGGCGTCTCGATCACCTGCAGGCAGACGTCGCCCACCTCGATTGTATCGCCCTCGGCAAGCAAGCGCGTCGGCTCACCCGGATCGGGCGTCTCGATACCCCACATGGCGCGCTGCTCCTCGATATTTGCGCGAGGTACCGTCACGTCCTTAGCGCACAACTCATATAGTGCGCTGTCGCCAACGACAGCTCGAACCCCGGCAACCCCACCAACATGGTCGGCATGACCGTGCGTGCAGACAGACCCGAGTACGCGCACCTCGGGATGCGCGGTGCGGATATGCTCCACAAGACGCTCGCCCTCCCACGCCGGATCGACGATTAAGCACTCGTCATTCGAAATCACGGCGTAGCTGTTGGTCTGAATCGGGCCGTTGACGAGCGCCTCAATCGAAGCCGTGCCTCGGGGTGTCAGGTCCAAAGTCATATCGTCCATGCGCATACCCTCCTTCTAAAATACGCTCGAGGCACCAAACGATGCCTCGAACGTAACCAATATCTATGATGCTGAGAGGCTCTCGCACCTACACACGGCGCTTGAGTTGCGCTCCGCCCTCGCCGGGCATAAGACGGCGAGCGTCGTAGACCGAATCGACACTGCTGATGGAAGCCAGCAGCGGATCCAGGCCGCTCGCATCCGAAATCTCGACCATAAAGCGCAGGGTCGCAATACCCTCGCGGTTGGTCGAGGTGGCGGCGGAAAGGATATTGCCGCCTGCATCGCCAATGGCAATGGTGACGTCCTTGAGCAGGCCCATGCGGTCCAGGCACTCGACCACGATCTCGACCTGGAAGAGGGTGTCGGCAGCGCCGTCCCACTCCACATCGATCATGCGCTCGGGATGTTCCATAAGACCCTTGACGTTGGGGCAGTTGGCGCGATGCACTGAGACACCTCGGCCACGCGTGATGAAGCCGACGATATCGTCGCCCGTCACGGGGTTGCAGCAATGAGCCAGACGGACCAGCAGGCCACTGTTGCTCTCGCCCTTAACGATAATGCCGTTACTTGCGATCTTGCCACGCTTTTGCGGCTTGCGGTTGGAGCCGCGGGCCGGCTGTTTCACGACCTCGGCGATAGCCTCGGCCTTGGTGAGCTGTTCCTCGGGCTTGGGGTCCAAGATTTGCTCGACCTTATTGCCCACAGCGCGCGGGGCAACCTTGCCGGCACCGACGGCGGCAAACAGGTCCTCGAGCTGCTTGAAGTTAAACTGCTCCGCCACGGCATTGAGCGCACGCGTGGAGCGCGGCGTGGAGATGCCATAGCCACGCTTACGCAGGTCCTTGGCCAGCATATCGCGGCCGGCGGCAGCGTCGTCGTCCTTAGTCGCGGCGGCAAAGTAGCGACGGATCTTTGACTTGGCGGAAGGCGTCTTGACGATCTTGAGCCAATCACGCGACGGCTTGGAACTCTTGTTAGTCAGGATTTCAACGCGGTCGCCCGTCTTGATCTCGTGCGTGAGCGGAGCCACCGCACCGTTGATTTTGGCGCCGACGCAATGGTTTCCCACCTCGGTGTGAACGGCATAGGCAAAGTCGAGCGGCGTGGAGCCGGCACGAAGCGCCATGACCTCGCCTTTGGGCGTGAAGACGAAGATCTCCTGATCGAAGAGGTCGACCTTCAGCGAATGCAGGTATTCCTTGGCGTCGGTAATCTCATCAGACGCAGCCCAATCGAGTGAGTGCTTAAGCCAGTTAATCTGGTCGTCCAAACGTTGAGCGTCATTGGTCTTGGAAGCAGACGATCCGCCCGACTTCTTATATAGCCAGTGGGCGGCAATGCCGTACTCGGCCTGCTCATGCATCTCGTAGGTTCGAATCTGAATCTCGAGCGGACGAGCCGTAGGGCCGATGACCGTCGTGTGGAGCGACTGGTAGTTATTGACCTTGGGCATGGCGATATAGTCTTTAAAGCGACCAGGCATGGGGTGCCACAGCGTATGCACCGCACCGAGCGTGGAGTAGCAATCGCGCACCGAATGGGTAATAACGCGCAGCGCCACCAGGTCGTAGATCTCAGAGAACTCCTTGCCCTTGCGCTTCATCTTTTGGTAGATGGACCAATAGTGCTTGGAACGGCCGTTGATCTGGAAGCCTTCCAGGCCAATGCGGTTGAGCTCGTCGGTGAGTGTCTTGATGGTCTCAGCCAGATAGCGCTCACGGACCTCGCGCGACTCCGCCACCATGCGCGCGATGCGCTGGTAGGCATCGGGCTCCAGATAGAAGAAGGACAGGTCCTCGAGCTCCCACTTAATAGAGCTCATGCCCAGGCGGTCGGCCAAGGGCGCGTACACGTCCATGGTCTCGCGAGCCTTAAATAGGCGACGATCCTCGCGCAGGGCTGCCAGCGTTCGCATGTTGTGCAGACGGTCGGCAAGTTTAACGATGATGACGCGAATGTCCTTGGACATGGCAAGGAACATCTTGCGCAGCGTGAGCGCCTGCTTCTCGTCCATGCTGTCGACTTCGATGTTGGTGAGCTTGGTCACGCCATCGACGAGCTCGGCCACCGTATCGCCAAACAGGCCGGAAACATCGGCGAGCGAGGTCTCAGTATCCTCGACGGTATCGTGCAGCAGCGCGGCGCACACCACATCGCAGTCCATCTTGAGATCGGCCAGAATGATGGCCACCTCGACGGGATGGTTGATGTACATCTCACCCGAGCGCCGCTTTTGGTTGCAATGCTTCTCGGCAGCAAAGCAGTAGGCCTGCTCAACCTTAGAAAAGTCGTCCTCATTCATATATTTGAGGCACAGACGCTCCAGCTTGTCGTAGCTGTCCGCCATAATCTCGGGCGGCAGCTCATCGGCATGCTTATAGTGCTCCATCTCCGAAAACGGCTGGAGGGTGGAATCATGGGCGGTACGGGCTGCGGCATCCATCGAGGTCCCCTTCCCCTAGGCCCGCGGTACGATCGGGCGGTTAACTTTGGCTAGCATATCAGAAGCGCACGAATCGAGCGCCCAGCTCCGGAAAGCCGAAAACTCCATGCGCGAGCGCAAGCCCTCCAAATAGCGAATTGACCTGCTCAATTGCACGCGGCCGGGGTTTTCGGCCATCGCGATGCGACGCGTATCGTCAAACCCCGAAACGCGACAGAAACCAAGCTCTTCGAAGATTCCTAGGCCGCTTTCCACCGAGCGCTCGTCGACCGGCGTGCGGGCATCGATGGCAAGGCACATCTGCGCGATGTCGATATCGCTTGCGCAGAATGAATCATCCCCGGTCTTGCCGCGGTTGGAGCGCCACATGGTCTGCAGCGCGCGATAGAGTGTGACGAGCTCGTCGCGCTCGGGTGCGTAGCAGTCGAGCAGGCGCTCGTTAATGCGGGCATCGCGCGACGAATAGAGCAGGTGGATCACGGCGGGCTGGCCATCGCGACCGGCACGGCCGCTCATCTGGTTAAACTCAATGCCGCCAAACGGCATGTGATAGAGCACGACATGGCGGATATCGGGCAGGTTGACGCCCTCGCCAAAGGCAGATGTCGAGACGATGCAGCTGAGGCTGCCGTCTCGGAATGCTTCCTCCACGCGACGGCGATCGGAACGCGCAAGCCCCGCGTTATAGAACGCGATATGGGTTGCGCAATCGGGCACACGCTTGCGCAACGTCTTGGCGAGCGCCACGGACTGGTCGCGCGAATTGACGTAAATGACGGTCTTCTCCCCCGTCGCCACGATCGACACCAAACGGTTCTCGCGGCTCGCAAGATCTCGGTCGTCCTCGAGCTGCAGGTTCTCGCGCACCGTCTCGTCGACCACCGTGTGAGTGATCGGAAGCATGCGGGCAAGCTCGGCCACGACCGGAGCCGTCGCGGTGGCCGTCGCAGCCATAACGACCGGGTCGCCCAGAGCTTTGAGGATATCGGGCATGTCAAGATAGGCGCTGCGGTCGCCGCCCTTGGCAAGACCGGCATGATGCGCCTCATCGATAACGACAAAGCCGATGCGGCCCGAACGCGCGAAGCGGTCACGGTGGATAGATAGGAACTCGGGCGTCGTGAGCACGATACCGGTGCGGCCCGAAGCTAGGCCGGCGAACACGTCATCGCGTGCGGCCTCCACGGTCTCGCCGGTCAGCACGCCAACGCCAATGCCAAGCGATGCCATCGTCGACGAGAGGTGATAGGCCTGGTCGGCAACAAGCGCACGCAGCGGATAGACAAAGATGCTCGCACGTCCGCGAAGCACCGCCTCACGCGCGGCATGCACATGGAAGATGAGCGACTTGCCGCGGCCCGTTCCCATAACCGCCAAGACACTCTGGTGATCGGCCAAGGCGTCGAGCGCCTCAGCCTGCGCGCGGTGCGGCTGGTTCGATCCGATAAAGCTATGGATAAGCGAGCGCGTGAGCTCGGTATAGGAAAGCTGGGCGAGCGTCTCGCGCTTGCGCGACTCCAGGCGCAGGCCGGAATCCGTCGGCTGCACGCCACGACGAAGCTCGCATGCCGGATCGTCGACGCTGGGCAGCGTGGTATCGCGGACCAGAACATCCTTGACCATGAGCTTGGGCTTCACACGACCCTGCCAATGCTCGGCAACGGCCTCGAACACCAAGTCGACAGCGCTATCGCAGTTGATGAGCTTATCGATTTGCGGCACGCGGAACATAATGGCCGGCACACTCGCGGCGCCATCGGTCGCCACAAAGCGCATGTGCTCACCGGTTTTGCCCACCACGGCGCGATCACACATCGTCACGCCCTCGGCAGCCAGCAGCGGCACCTTGTTGCCCTGGCCAAACGGCTCAAGACGGGAAATCTGCTCTATAGTCTCGATATTCAGCTCGGAAAGGTCGACCGTGGCGGCAACCTCGTCGATGTCTTCAAAGTCCTCGGCGGGAATCTCCGATAGCACGGCGGAAAGGCGACGACGGAATTCATCGAGCTTGGATGCCTCGATGGTCACACCCACCGCACCGGCATGTCCGCCGCGACGAATCAGCAGGTCGGAACAGCGCTCGACGGCGTCAAACAGGTTAACTTTGCCCACCGAGCGACCAGAGCCGCGCGCGATACCGTCCTCGATCGAGAACAGCAGCGCCGGCACGTGGTAGCGGTTGGTCAGACGGCTTGCCACGATGCCCTTGACGCCCTCGTGCCAGCCTTCGCCGCCCACGACGATCGCGCGTCCGCCGTCATAGGTTTCCTCGACCTTTGCCATGGCATCGCGCGTGAGCTCCGCCTCGATCTCACGGCGCTGGCGGTTGATTTCCTCGAGCTCAGCCGCCAGTGCGCTTGCTTCGATGGGATTGCGGGCAAGCAGCAGATCGAGCGCCAGCTTGGGATCGGCCATGCGACCGGCAGCGTTTAAGCGGGGGATGAGCGAGAATGACAGGCCGTCGGCCGTAATGGTAGAAAGATCGGCCTTGGCAAGTGCGGCAAGCGCGATATAGCCGGGACGGGCCGTCACGCGCATCTGCTGGATGCCCTCGGCGACCAGTGCGCGATTCTCGGGCGTGAGCGGCATCATGTCGGATACGGTGCCCAGCGCCGCGACCTCTATCAGCGAACGCCAATACGACGGCTTGCCCAAACGCTCGCCCAGGACCTGCACCAGTTTGAGTGCCACGCCGGCACCGGCAAGCTCGCGCGAGGGACCCTCGTCCTCGAGCTTGGGGTCGGTCAGGGGCACGCCCTGCGGCACCTGGTCGGAAGGCTCGTGATGGTCCGTGACCACCAAATCGATCCCCAGGCTCTCCAGATAGGAGACCTCTTCCTTAGCAGCAATACCGTTATCGACGGTCACGATCAGCTGGGGGCGAGCGAGCTCGTTAACGCGGTCGAGTGCCGCGCGCGAAAGACCGTAGCCCTCATCAAAGCGGTGCGGAATAAACGGCGTGACATCGGCGCCAAACGTGCGCAGCGCCTCGGTCAACAGGCAGGTCGACGTAATACCGTCAACGTCAAAATCGCCAAAGACTGCAATGTGCTCGTGGTTGCGAATAGCACGCTCGACGCGGTCGGCAACGACCGACATGCCCGGGATAATGAGTGGGTCGGCCCAGTCGCGATCGAGCGAAGGCGTCAAAAACAATTGGCCCTCTTTGATGGAGCCAATGCCGTGCGCGACCATAATGCGCGCCACCAGCCCGGGAATGCCCAGACCAGCCGAAAGCTCCTTTTCGAGCTCGGGGTTTTGCTGAGCGACCGCCCAGCGATGCGTCGTCTTAAGCGATGACATAGGCACCCACCCCCGATAGGGGCAGGTCGCCGCGATACCTCTCACGGTTCATAGCGATGAGTCCTCTGTGTATGCCCGCTTCGGCAGGCAGATCTGTTGAACGGATTTATTATACCGTGCGGCGCGGACGCAAATCGCCGCAGCACGCCGCGGTTTCGGTAAACGATGCCGGTAATAGCCTCGAAATAATCGAGCGTTTCTGACGCACGGACACATGTGAGCGTCTAGCATATCCAGTCAAAACGGATTCACGAGCAAAGGGAGTCACAAGAGCATATGAAGCAATGGGTTGGACTGGGCAAGTTTCTCGCGGGGCACATGCAAATCATCGTTCCGATTTGCGTGGCGCTCGGCGTGCTCTTTCCTCAACAGATCGGCGTTCTCAAGCCCATCGTTCCCACCTTGTTTGCCTTTATGACGTTCCAAGGTGCGCTCAGCAACACCTTTCACCAGGTAGCCGAGGTGTTCCACCGTCCGCTGCACCTGATTCTGGCGTTGTTGGTCTCGGCGGCGCTTATTCCCATCGCGGCCTACGCCATGGGATCGTTGTTCTTTGGTTCCAACCCCAACCTTGTCTGCGGCATCGTGCTCGAATACAGTGTGCCCGTGGCAGTCACCGCTTTTATGTGGATCAGCATGTTCGGCGGCAACGGCCCGCTCGCGCTCACCATCATCCTGACGTCCTCGGTCATCTCCCCTGTGACGATTCCGCTTACGCTCAAGCTCCTGCTGGGCGCCACCGTCTCGATCGACATGCCGAGCATGATGCAGAACATGGCCTTTATGATCGCCATCCCCGCCGTGCTCGGCATCGTGATCAACGAGCTCACGCGCGGATGGGGGCACGAAAAACTCTCCCCCGCGCTCTCGCCCGCCTGCAAGTTCATGATGATGGGCGTTATCGCCTCCAACTCCACCGCCATGAGCGAGTACGTGCTGCACATGAACGCGGTGCGCTTGGAAGTCGCCCTCTTAATTTTGGTCTTCGCCATCAGCGGCTTTGTCGTCGGCATTCTGGTCGCCCGCGCGCTGCATCTGCCATATAGCGAAACGACCACCATGTGCTTTACCTGCGGCATGCGCAATATCTCTTCAGGCGCCGTCATCGCCACGCAATACTTTCCGGGCGAAGTTGTGTTTCCCGTCATGTGTGGAACGTTGTTTCAGCAGGTGCTCGCCTCGCTTATCGGGCACTTCTTTGAGCGTCTGACCGGCGAGGAGCGCGCCGCCCAGCGCAAGCGCGTCGAGGCCGGCCGCGATGCAATGGCGCGCTAAACCGTCCGCAGTGTGCGGGCGCTCACTTTACGATGTGAGCGCCTCCAGATGTGCGCGGAGTCGCTCCGCATCGACATCGAGCGTGGTCTCAGCATTGACCTGAGCCAGCCGATATCCGACAAAGTAGGGTGAAACCACCCAACGTGGAAGCGCCTTGGCAATGGTCCGGCCGCTCATGTGATAGAAGAATAGGTTGTACGACTCTGCACGACCGCCATGGTGCTCGTGCAAGATATAGCGCAGAGCTACCTGGATTGCGTCGGCGAAGAGATCCGTCTCGGCTTGGTCTCTCGTGTCATCGCTGGCGGCGATTCCCTGCGGGGCTGAAACGTTGATCTCAAAGAACCCCATGATCGGTTCGGTTGAGATGTTGACCGCGATTCTCCCCTGTCGCCAGACATTGATGCCTTCGAAATTGGCAGAAGTCAGCGAAGCATAGCCGTCTTCCTGCTCCAAACCCACAATCTGCATGTGCGGATGGACCAGACTGCCGCCCGAAAGTGGGCCCTTGTTCTTGTACATGAGAACGCTGCGATACTGCCGGGAGCCAATCATCCGCTGCCAGCAATCCAGAGCAAACCGCATCACATGGTGGAGTTCATCCGGCTCATAGGTCACCAGGTCGGCATCGTGATCGGCCGACTCGATCAGCACGGTTTAATGAGTGGCCCGCAAGGTCTTGAACTTATTCTCGAGCCAGATGCAGTCACCGTCGCGCTGGATGATGTTGGCGAGCCCCTCCGTGTTGCAAAAGGGGCACGCGGTACCGGGGCGACGGTTGTCGTCGGGCTTGCCACTCGCCTGCTGAACATCGAATACCAGCGCCACGGGTTATACCTCCAGCGGCACAATCTTGGTGCCATGGAGCTCGGAGACGCCCAGTGCCGCCGCCACGGTATCGCGGTTGGCCGTGGAAATGCCGCCGCCGGGAAGGATGGTCAAGCGGTCGCCCGCATACTCGATCAAGCGGGCCAGGTTTTCGAAGTTGTCCTCGATCGGCGTACCGGCAGCGCCACCATGCGTCAGAATGCGCGTGATGCCGCAGTCGGCGAGTGTGTCAATGGCATCGAGCTGAGCCTCGGGCGAGAGCTGGTCAAACGCCATGTGGAAGGTAATATCGATGGGTCCGCGCTTGCACTCCTCGGTCGCGCAGCCCGCGGCCATCACGAGGGCGCCCAACGTAAGCTCGTCGAGCGCCCATCCGCCGGCACAAGGCTTGCAACAGCCAAAGACCAAGCCGTCGGCGCCGGCGCTCACGGCAAGGCCCAGGTCCATCTCCATCATGCGCAGCTCGTCCTGGTTGTAATGAAAGTCACCGCCACGCGGGCGAATCATGCACATCACTCGCGCATCATGCTCGTGAGCATAGCTGACCGCAGCGCTGATAACGCCGGCCGAGGGCGTGGTACCACCGACGGCAAGGTTGTCGCACAGCTCGATGCGCCTTGCACCGGCATCGATAGCCGCCGGCACCCGCTCAAAGTTCTCGGCACAAAACTCGTACAGCATAGATAGACCCCCAGATGACAAACGTTTTCCGATGGGCATTGTCACACATCCCCATGAAGTTGCGGTGGAATAGGGACTCTTTTGGCGTCTAGCGCCCCCATTTAGTCCCTATTTCACCGCAACTTAAAGGGGTGCCGACCGAAATGGTCAGCACCCCTTTTTGCTGTATAGAAGTAGTCGTTGGGGACGTTCTTAAACGACTAGTCGTTTAAGAACGTCCATTACAGTCGAAATTGTCAGCCTGGGACCATCTCGGGCTACGATTGAGGCGCGCCCAGAACGGGCCGCCGACCGGGCGCCCGCGCACGGCCGAACGTCCCTGCCCCCGAGAGGGCCTGT
>JAUMPM010000029.1 GCA_031294825.1 Collinsella sp.
CTTCGCGGCGGCGGTCGGCCCCATGCCGTCCTCCGTCGCCAGGAGGAAGAGCTCGACCTTCTCCCTGCTGTACATGCGAACCTCCAGTCCGGACCGCCCCGCGGTCCAACTTTCTGTCCGCACCCCCAAAAGCTCGAATAAGCCTTAATCCAGGAACAATTTCACCGCAACTTAGAAGGGATGGGGCTGAGGGGCGGGCGATGCCGTTGCCTGCCGGTTAGTGGCGACCGTGGTGGCGGAGCTTGTCGATGGTGGAGTCGGTGCTGCGGTTGCGGGCTTCGGCTGCGGTTTGGCGCTTGTGACGGTAATCGATCATGCCTTGGATGATGGGCTTGCCAAAGCTCACGACATCATCGTTGTAGATGGCGGTTCGGGCTGCGAGGAGGCAGTCGGTAAAGTCCATATGGGTCTTGCCAAAGAGTTTGACGGCAAGGGCGACAACGGTGGGCTCGTCGACCATGACGTCATCGAGCAGCCTTTTCAAGGCCGCGGCAATCTCAACGCGGGGAACCTTATAGACGTCGCGCAGCGTGACCACGACGCGCGTGATGATTTCGGGGTAGACACGAGCGGTGCGCGTGGCGATGACCTTGGCGGCACGCGGTGACAGAACTTCGTCGTCGTCAAGCAGGTAGCGCAGGATGACGGTCTCGTCGATGATGGTGCTACTCATGGATATCTACTTCCTCGGGACCCAAAACCGACTCGTCGCTTTCTGTGGCTAGGTATTCAATCCAGGCATTGCGCTCCTCGGAGCGGCGATTGGGGTCCCCATATGCTTTGAGCAATCCATAGGCGGCCGTGCCGTCCTTGGAGCGCACGGCGACCGGCTGAAAGGGGAGCTTGCGCATCAAAATACTCTGCGCGACAAATAGACGGACAGCCTCGGCGAGCGATGTGCCCATAGCGTCGTAGAGACACTCGGCATGCTGCTTGTCTTCCTCGCGAATGCGCACCTGCAGGATGGCTCGTTTTTGAGTCGATGACATCACTGGCCTCCCTTAATGAGCGTGCAATTTGAATAACAAATACAACATCGGCTAATAATAGCCAATTTTACAACCACTACTTTATTGCACTAGAGTAATTGAGTGTAAACGATATTACAAACGTACTACATCCTTTAGAAATGAGCGTGAAATCTTTCTTGGGCGTACGCATGTAATACACTCACCTTTATATCCTATCGAGAATAATTCCAACCTGCCAAAACCCCTGCAATACACCCGTATTGCAGGGCCTATCCTCAAGTTTGCCACCTGCAACTGCGTATATTTAACCTGTATATCGTTGGAGGAATTCTATCGAAGTGCCTGTTTCGCCGCATGTGCTCGATACGTCGATGCCGGATCACGGGCGGTCCGGGGCAACGTCGACAGGGTCTCTCCGGCATGGGATTCAGGAGGGAGTGAACAACATGGGCAATAAACGAGTCGTAGCCGATTCTTCGCGCTGCATTGGGTGCCAAACCTGTATGGCGGCGTGCATCGAGGCACACGATATTCCCGGCAACATCGCCGCACCTCGCTTGCGCGTAACGCGCACCTACGAGATCTCCGCGCCGGTGGCATGTCACCACTGCGAGGACGCTCCGTGCGCGAAGGCCTGTCCTACGGGCGCCTTGTTCTTTGATCCAAAGAACCATCGTATCGGCGTCAACGAGGACAACTGCATCGGCTGCAAGAGCTGCGTCATGGCATGCCCCTTTGGCGCCGTGAGCGTGGCGACCACGCAGGTCCCCGTCTTGATGGGTGACGTGCGCGTGGGTTCGCAGACCAAGAGCTTCGTGCTCAAGTGCGACCTGTGCGTGGACCGTCCCGGCGGTCCGGCGTGTGCCGAGGCGTGCCCGACCAAGGGCCTCACCCTGGTAGACGAGGAGCGCCTGGCAGAACTGACTGCCGAGCGTGCCCGCGCCACCATCGAAAACGAGGCGTAAACGGCCGGCCATACAGGCCCAATGATTGTCAAATAAGAACCGAGTATTCGGTAGCAGAGAAAGGAAGGAGGGTGTCATGGAGAAGCATAAAGTGATCTGCCCGTACTGCGGCGCCGGTTGCCAGTTTAACCTCTTGGTCCAAAACGGCCAGGTCGTGGGTACCGAACCGCTCAACGGCATCACCAACCAGAGCGAGCTGTGCCTTAAGGGCATGAGCGGCTACGACTTCATCAACGACACCAAGATCTTGACTCCTCGCGTACTGCACCCGATGATCCGCCGCACCAAGGGCGCGGATCTTGAGCGCGTAAGCTGGGACGAGGCACTGGATTTCACCGCATCTAAGATGCAGGCCATAATTGACGAATATGGTCCTAACGCTGTCATGACCACCGGCTCTTCGCGAGGCGGCGGCAATGAGGCGAACTACGTCATGCAGAAGTTTACGCGTGCGTGCATCGGCACCCACAGCGTGGACAACTGCGCCCGTACTTGACACGGCCCTACTGTCCTCGGTCTGATGGACACGGTTGGTTCAGGTTGCATGTCATGCTCCATCCCCGGTATGGAGGATGCGGGCTGCATTTTCCTCTTCGGCTATAACCCTGCCGATTCGCACCCCATCGTCGCAAGGCGTATCGTGCGAGCCAAAGAAAAGGGTTGCAAGATCATCGTCGCCGACCCGCGCCATATCGAAACCGCGCGTATCGCCGATCTCTACCTTCCGATCAAGAACGGTTGCAATGTTGCGTTCCTCAACGCCTTTGCCAACTGTCTGGTCAACGATGGCCTCTACGACAAGGAATTCGTCGCCGAGCACACGAACGGCTTTGACGAGTGGTGGGAGACCATCAAGAACTACACTCCCGAATCCGTACAGGACATCACGGGTGTCGAGCCCGCGTTGATCCACCAAGCTGCCGAGATGTACGCCACGGCGAAGCCCTCTGCCATCATTGGCTGGGGTATGGGCGTATGCCAGCAGAAGCAGAACCTGAAGACGGTGCACACCATCGCCTCCATCGCCTGCGTTGCCGGCCAGATCGGCAAACCCAATTCCGGCCTCGCGCCCGTGCGTGGCCAGAATAATGTCCAGGGCTCCTGCGATATGGGCATGCTGCCCAACCTGTACCCTGGCTACCAGAAGGTCACCGACCCGGCAGTGCGTGCCAAGTTTGCCAAGGCTTGGGGCGTGCCCGAGGAAAAGCTCCCACTCGAGGAGGGCTACAAGCTCACCGACCTGGGCCACCTGGTCGACGAGGGCAAGGTGCACTGCTTCTACAACTACGGCGAGGACCCGGTGCAGACCGAGCCCGATTCGGCCGGAATGCGCAAGACGCTCTCCGAGCTGGATCTGTTCATCTGCCAGGACATCTTTATGACGCAGACGACCATGCTCGCCGACGTCATCCTGCCTGCCACCTCTTGGGGCGAGCACGAGGGTGTCTTTACCGCATCCGACCGTAGCTTCCAGCACTTTGACGCGGCCGTTCCGCCCAAGGGCGAGTGCCGTCACGACTGGGAGATCTTCGCGGACCTGTCTACGCGTATGGGTTACCCCATGCACTACGACAACACCGAGCAGATCTGGAACGAGTGCATTAGCCTGTGCCCCAACTTTGTGGGCGCGACCTACGAGAAGATGGCTCCCGAGGGCGGTTACGCCCAGTGGCCGGTCAAGAGCACCGATGTGAACGACCACGGTACGCCCGACATGTTCGCTGGTGGCAAGTTCACCACCAAGGACGGCCGCGCCAACCTGATGGCGCACGACTGGGAGGCGCCCTCTGAGCTTCCCGACGATGAGTACCCGCTCATCCTGTGCACCGTCCGCGAGGTCGGCCACTACAGCTGCCGCTCGATGACCGGCAACTGCAAGACGCTGGCGCTGCTTGCCGACGAGCCCGGCTTTGTCTGCATGAATCCCGCGGACGCCCAGGCGCGCGGCATCAAGAACGGCGACATCGTCTCGATTCACAGCCGCCGCGGCCAGGTATACAGCCGCGCCGACGTGAGCGACCGCATCAATAAGGGCACGGTCTATATGACCTACCAGTGGTGGATCGGCAAGTGCAACGAGCTGACCATTCACAAGGTCGACCCGGTCTCGCATACGCCCGAGGACAAGTTCTCCGCCTGCCAGGTCGACGCCATTGCCGACCAGGTTTGGGCAGAGGGCGAGGTAGAGCGTCAGTACACCGAGCTCAAGCAGGCTCTGGTGGACGCCGCTGCTCCCCAGGACGTTGAGCCTGGCGCCGCCAAGTTCGACGACGAGACGCACGTGAACCAAATCGTGTAGTCCCGTTCTCGTTGGCTTTTTGGGCCGGGCGTCCCGTACGTTCGGGAGCCCGGCCCGTTATTTTGAAAGGAAGTGGGGATGAACCGCTTCATCGACATCAACCCGGAGAGGTGCATCGGCTGCGGAACATGCCAGTCCGCCTGTGCCGACGCCCACCGGATGCAGGGTCTTCAGGATACGCCGCGCCTGGCGCTCGTGAAGACCGGCGGTATTTCGGCCGCCCTTGCCTGCCACCATTGCGAGGGTGCTCCCTGCGCCGAGGTTTGCCCGGTGAATGCCATCGAGCACGATGGCGATCGCATCCACGTCAAGGAGCAGGAGTGCATCGGGTGCAGGCTGTGCGCCATCGCGTGCCCCTTCGGAGCCATCCATCCCGATGGCACGTCTATCGCCGGTGTCGCAGGCATGTGCGACCCGACGCCTTCGTATCCTAAGTCCCTGAGCAGCCTGCTTACGTGGGCTCCTGGCCAGTACACCTGCGCCGTCAAGTGCGACCTGTGTGCCTTCGATCCGGACGGCCCGCATTGTGTGGCGGCGTGCCCCACCAAGGCGCTGACCGTCATGGGCGGCGCGGCCGATCGCGAGCTCGACGAGGCCAAGCGCCTGCGCTCGATCGAAAACGGTCCAGTCGTCGACGTTACCGCTGTGGCCCAGGGCCTGTCCGAGAAAGCAGAAGGGAGCGTAAACAATGGATAGCATGACGCTGTTTATCGCATCGCTTGCCGTCTCGTGCATCGGTGCGCTCGCCTCGGTTCTGCTGATCAAGGCCGATAACGCCGCCAAGACCGCCGGCTGCCTGATCGGCGCCGTCGCGGCCGTGCTGTCGTTCATCGCGGGCCTCGAGGCCGTGCTTGGCGACGTTTCGTCCCTCAACACGGTCTTCTTTTTCCCGTTCGCCCGTCTCGAGCTCTTGCTCAACGGCCTTGCGGGCCTGATCGTGGTCCTCATCTCAATCCTCGCCTTTGCGGGCTTCATCTACGGTCTGTCCTACTTCGATGAGTACCCGGGCAAGGTCGGGCGCGCCGGTTTCTTCATGAACACCTTCGTCGCCTCGATGATGCTCGTCATCACCGCCGACAACGTGTTCTGGTTCCTGGTCGCCTTTGAGCTCATGTCCCTTACGAGCTACTTCCTTGTCGTTATCGAGGAGAACAAGAACTCCATTAGGGGCGGTTGGCTCTACTTCGTCATCGCGCACGTGGGCTTTGTCCTTATCATGGCGAGCTTCCTGCTCATGACCAACGGCGTGGGCGGTTCCTTCAGCTTCAGTGATTTCCGTACGCATGACTTTGGACCCGCCGTCTCCTCCGCGTGCTTCGTCCTCGCGTTCTTCGGATTCGGCGCAAAGGCCGGTATCATCCCGCTGCACTCCTGGCTGCCCCAGGCGCACCCCGAGGCGCCGTCTAACGTGTCCGCCCTCATGTCCGGCGGCATGATCAAGATCGGCATCCTGGGAATCCTCAAGGTCGGTCTCGACCTGCTCGCGGGTTCGGGCGTCCAGCTCTGGTGGGGCCTCATGGTCCTGGTCTTCGGATCCATCTCGTCGGTCCTGGGCGTCGTCTACGCCCTCCACGAGCACGACATTAAGCGCCTGCTGGCCTACCACTCCGTCGAGAACATCGGCATCATCTTGCTCGGTGTCGGCGCGTCCATGACGGCGCACGCCCTGGGCAACGACGTCATCGCGACGATCGCGCTCATGGCCGCCCTCTACCACACGCTCAACCACGCCATGTTCAAGGGCGAGCTGTTCCTCGGCGCGGGCTCCCTGCTCTATGCCACGGGTACGCGCAACATGGAGAAGATGGGCGGCCTGTTCCGCCGTATGCCGGTCACGGCCGTCTGCTTCCTCATCGGTGCCCTTGCCATCTCGGCTATCCCGCCGCTCAACGGCTTCGTTTCCGAGTGGTTCACCTACCAGTCCCTGTTCAACATCTCGACGCTCTCCGATCCGGTCGTCATGGTGTTCGCCGTCGCCTCCGCGGCCGCCCTCGCCATCACCGGTGCCCTGGCCGTCACGTGCTTCGTGAAGGCCTACGGCGTCTCGTTCGCGAGCAGCCCTCGTTCCCAGGAGGCCGCGAACGCCAAGGAGTCCCCGGCTCCGATGTTGTTCTCGCAGATGCTCCTCGCGGCCATCTGCGTGGTGCTGGGAATCGGCTCTCCCGTCATCGCCCCGGTTCTGGGCGACGTCGCCCAGAGCGTGCTTGCCGGCTCTGCCATCACAGCCACCTCGGGCGTGTCTCTGGTGAACGAGATTTCCGGTGCCGCCACCTCCACCCCCGCGATCGCCATCGCGCTCGTGGTCCTCACCGGCCTCGCGTTCGTGTTGAGGTCCTGCCTCGGCACCAAGGCCCCCGCTAAGAAGACCGACCCTTGGGCGTGCGGCTACGAGCCCAACGAGCACATGCCCGTCGTCGCCACGAGCTTCGCGTCAGACGTAGAGCTCTTCATGGGCCCGCTCTACACCCTGCGCGAGGTATGCACCAAGATCTGCTGGTCCATCGCGCACGTGTTCCAGAAGCTCACCGGTGTCGCCCAGGGCGTTGAGCCCCTGCCCGACCGCTTCCTGGTCGATGCACCGAGCGAGGGTGCCGATAAGCTGGCCGGCCTCGCCTCCAAGATCGAGGGCGGCAACTACTCCGTATACATCTGCTACATCGTCGCGGCGCTCGTGGTCTTCCTCGTGCTCGCCGTGGTCATGGTCTAGAGAGGGGAGAGGATATTATGAACATCGTTCTTGCGATAGCGCAGGGCCTCGTGGTCATGCTGGTCGCGCCCTTCTTCTCCGGCCTCGCCCGTGTGATTCGCGCGAAGATGCACAATCGCCGCGGTCCGTCCATCCTTCAGGATTACCGGGACCTCGCGAAGCTCATGGCGCGTCCCGAGTCCGTGAGTTCCGACTCGAGCTTCGTGCTGCGCATCATGCCGCCGCTGTTCCTCGCGGTGTCGTTCATGCTCGCCATGGGCCTGCCCATGTTCACGCTCGAGAGCCCCATGCCCGTCTTTGGTGACGCCATCACCATCATGTACGCGCTCGCGCTGTCCCGCTTCTTCTTCGCGCTGTCCGGCGTGGATTCCTCCAACGCCTACGCGGGCTTCGGCGGTATCCGCGAGCTCCTCATGAGCGTGCTCATCGAGCCGTCCATGCTCATCGCGCTGTTTACCGTCGCCATCGTGTGCGGCTCCACGGACATTGCGACCATGGGTCAGCACATCGTTACGGGCAACGTCTCGAGCGTCGTCGCCGTCATCCTCGCCGGCGTCGCCTTCGCGGCCGCCTGCTATATGGAGCTCGGCAAGCTTCCGTTCGATCAGGCCGAAGCCGAGCAGGAGCTCCAGGAGGGCCCGCTCGCCGAGCTCTCCGGCCCGTCCCTGGCCATGATGAAGCTCGCCATGGGCATGAAGCAGGTCGTGGTCGTCGCTTGGTTCACCTCCATCTTCATCCCCTGGGGAGAGCCCGCGACCATCGGCGTCACCGCTCTCGTGGGCGCCGTCGTCTTCCTTGTCAAGTGCCTGGTCGATTTCGTTGTCTGCGGCGTGCTCGAGAACTCCGTTTCCCGTTCGCGCTTCAAGGTGCTCGGTAACCAGACCTGGGCCGTCGTCGGCATCGCGGTCCTCGCGTTCGTCTTCGTCGTCGTAGGCGTGTAGGGAGAAGGGAGAAACTATGTCAATCGAATCGAGCTTGTCCCTCTTTGCCATGGTGGCGATCGCCGTCCCCATGCTGGGCTCCCTGCTCATCGTCATGCTGCCGCGTCCCTACGCTAAATGGATCTGCGCCTTTGCCGGCGGCATCGCCACGGTCGCTTCCGTTGGCTTGGCCGCGACGTTTGCCGGAAACGGCATGAACGCGGTCGATGTAACCTGGGCGAGTATGGGCCAGACCTTGGTCATGGGCTTCATATTCGACCGGATGAGCACGCTGCTCGCACCCGCGTTCGTCGCTATCGGCCTGCTCGTCGTCATCTATTCGTTCCCGTACATGAGCGATAAGAACAAGGAGCATCCCGACGCGCCCCGTCGCCGCTTCTACGTGTACTTCTCCACGTTCATCGGCGCCATGGCCGGTCTCGCCTACAGCTCCACCATCGTCGGCCAGCTCGTTTTCTTCGAGATCACCGGCGTGTGCTCCTGGGGCCTCATCAGCTACTACATGACGCCCACGGCCAAGAAGGCCGGTATGAAGGCGCTCATCATCACCCATATCGGCGCTCTGGGACTCTACATCGGCGCGGCCTTCCTGTTCGCCGGAACCGGCACGTTCGCGCTGAGCGCGATCTCCCAGCTCGATTCCGGTATGAAGACCGTCGTGCTGCTGCTCATCCTGTTCGCCGCTTGGGCCAAGTCCGCCCAGTTCCCGCTCTACATGTGGCTGCCCTCCGCAATGGAGGCCCCCACGCCCGTTTCCGCCTACCTCCATGGCGCGTCCATGGTGAAGGTCGGCGTGTGCGTGTTCGCCCGCGCTCTTGCGAGTGCCGGCGATATCCCCGAGATCGTCGGTTGGGTCGCCATCATCGACGCCGTCGTGACCATGCTCTTCGGCTTCCTCATGTACCTGCCCCAGAAGGATATGAAGCGCCTGCTCGCCTTCTCGACGATCGCGCAGCTCGCCTACGTGTTCTTCGGCCTGGGCCTCTCCGTGTTCGGAAGCCAGATGGCGTTCAACGGCGCCGTCGAGCACATCTTCAACCACGCGTTCACCAAGACCCTGTTCTTCCTCATCGCCGGCTCCCTCAGCTTCACGCTGGGAACCCGTATGTTGCCCAAGATCCAGGGCCTCATGAAGAAGTACCCGGTCACGGGCGCGGGCTTCGCGGTCGCCGCGACCGCTATCGCCGGCGTGCCCCCCATGAGCACGTTCTTCTCCAAGTTCCAGATTATTTCCGGTGGCTTCGCGGTTGGTGCTTCCAACACGGTCATCTTCGTCCTCGTGTGCGTCATGGTCGTCGAGACCGTCGCCACCTTCGCATGGTTCCTGCGTTGGATGGGTAAGGTCCTGCCCGGTGAGCCGAGCGAGACCGTGGCCGCCGGCCAGCCCCTTCCGCGCGCCATGGCGTTCGTGTTCGTCGTCCTCATGATCATGGTCGTCGTCGCCGGTCCTCTGTCCTCTAGTTGGATGGGTTAGGAGGTGGGACATGGGTTATTCGTTAGTCAATATCCTGGGCGGTCTTCTGATCGTGACCTCCACCATGGTGGTCGTCTCGAAGACCATCCCGTCCGCCATTAAGTGGTACGCGATCCAGTCGGTTGTCCTGGTGGGCGTGCTGCTCACCCTGGGCCTCACCACCGGTGCCACCGAGCTTCTCATGTGGGCCGCGTCGGCCTTCGTCACCAAGGTGATCCTCGTTCCGTTCATTCTCAACCGTGCCTACAAAAAGATGGGTTCGCCTGCCGATAGCACGCTGACCTCCTCCATCAAGCCGGCCTGGACCATCATCCTCACCGGTCTGGAGGTGGCCATCTGCTTCGCGGTGGTCACGCGCCTGAGCCTGCCCACCGCTGAGGTGGCTACTCCGGCCCTCGCCATCAGCTTCGCGCACTTCTTTGTGGGCCTCACGTGCATCATCTCCCAGCGCAACATCCTCAAGCAAATCTTCGGGTACTGCCTTATGGAGAACGGTAGCCACGTGACGCTCGCCCTGCTCGCGCCCACGGCCCCCGAGATCATCGAGATCGGCATCGCCACCGACGCCATTTTCGCCGTCATCATCATGTCCGCCGTCGTCGTGAGGATCTGGAACGACACCAAGTCGCTCGACTCCCACGACCTGACCGAATTGAAGGGGTAGGCCATGGATGTTTCAATGCTGACGGTCGCCCTGCTCGCTTGTCCCCTCGTGTTCTCCCTGATTATGGCTGCGCTCCCCAAGACGACGTCCTACAGCGTCTTTGCGGGGCTCAACACCATCTCCGTCGCGGCGACCCTCGTCCTTTCGGTCGTCACCGCGGGAACCATGCTCTCGAGCGGGCAGAATATCGACGCTTTGGGCCTGTGGCTCCATCTCGATTCGCTCTCGTCGATCTTCGTCCTTCTGGTAGGCATCATCGGGTTCATCACCGGCGTGTACTCCATCTCCTATATCAAGATCGATATCGAGGAGAAGACCATGCCGGCCGAGCGCACCAAGCAGTACTACGCGCTGTTTAGCCTGTTCGTTTTCACGATGCTGCTCGCCTGCCTGTCCAACAACATCATCCTCACCTGGGCGGCGGTCGAGGCCACCACGCTGTCGACCGTGTTCCTCGTGGGCATCTACAAGAACAAGCAGGCGCTCGAGGCGTCTTGGAAGTACGCGATGGTCTGCACCGCCGGCGTGGCCTTCGGCCTGTTCGGCACGCTGCTCATCTACGCGAACGCCGCCGATATCATGCCCAACGCGCATGAGGCAGCCTTCCTCACCTCCATCATGCCCTACGCCGACCAGTTCGACCCGATGCTCGTGCGCCTCGCGTTCGCGTTCATCGTCATCGGCTTCGGCACCAAGGCGGGCCTGTTCCCCATGCACACTTGGCTGCCCGACGCGCACTCCCAGGCTCCGAGCCCGGTCTCCGCGCTGCTCTCGGGCGTGCTGCTCAAGTGCGCCATGCTGGTGATCATCCGCTTCTACTCCCTGTCCATCATCACGGTGGGCGACACCTATCCGCGTACGCTCCTGCTCATCCTGGGCACGCTGTCCATCCTGGTGGCCGCCCTGTGCATCTTTAAGCAGGACGATATCAAGCGCCGCTTCGCGTACTCCTCCGTCGACAACGTCGGCGTGGTCGCGCTGTGCCTGGGTATCGGTGGTCCGCTCGGTATCGCCGCCTGCCTGCTGCACTGCATCTTCCACGGTTTCACGAAGGCGCTCGCCTTCTGCATGGCCGGTAACATCCAGCACATCTACCACACCCGCGACCTGAACAAGATCAAGGGCGTCGTCGAGATCGCTCCTGTCACGGCAGCGCTCACCATCATCGCCCTGCTCGCGCTCGCCGCCTTCCCGCCGTTCGCCCTGTTCATCTCCGAGTTCCTCACCTTCGTGGCCGGCATCCAGTCCGGTCCCATCTGGGTGGTCGTGCTCGTGGCCATTGGCCTCACCGGCGTGTACTTTGCCCTTACCGGCATCGCGCTCAAGTCCATCTTCGGCAAGGCGCCCGAGGGCATGAAGCGCCACGAGGTGCCCGCCCTCATGATCATCCCCGAGATCGCCCTCGCGATCGTGGTCATGTGGTTCGGTATCGCCACCCCGGTCGCCATCACGAGCGGCGTCGAGGATGCAACGTCCGTCGTTTTGAACCAGAGCGTCGAAGAGCTCCACGAGGCTCCTCTCTACCGCATGGTGTTCAGTTCCCAGACCAAGACAAGCGAGGTGAATTAGCACCATGGCAGAACCTGAAAAGAAGGACTACGCTCGTCGTTGCGAAAGCCACGTCGAGGCCCTGCGCGCCGCAGTGCCGGGCGCTATCGAGAAGGTTGAGTGGCAGTGCGAGGACCAGCTGACGATCACCGTCAAGCTGGACCGTCTGCCCGAGGCCGTCCACTACCTGTACTACGAGCGCTACGGCTGGATTCCCGTGATTGTCGGCAACGACGAGCGCTCCCTGTGCGGCCGTTACGCCGTGTACTACGTCATCTCCATGGAGGGGGAGGACCCCGGCTGGGTTACCGTGCGTGCCGAGGTCGACCCCGCCAAGATGACGTTCCCGTCCGTGACGCCGTTCGTCCCCGCCTGCGTGTGGGGCGAGCGCGAGCTGCGCGATATGTTCGGCCTGATTCCCGAGGGTCTGCCCGACCGCCGTCGCCTGGTGCTTCCCGACGATTGGCCCAGCGGGCTGTACCCGTTGCGCAAGGATTCGATGGATTACCGCTTCCGCCCCGCCCCCGCGAGCGACATGGAAAACTACGAATTCTTGGCCGACACCAAGGGCAAGGAGACCACGCTCGTCCCCATGGGACCGTTGCACATCACCTCCGACGAGCCCGGCCACTTCCGCCTGTTCGTTGAGGGCGAGACGATCGTCGATGCCGACTACCGTCTGTTCTACGTGCACCGCGGCATGGAGAAGGTCGCCGAGACGCGCCTGAACTATGACGCCGTGACGTTCCTCGCCGACCGCATCTGCGGCATCTGCGGCTGCGCCCACTCGGTGGCCTATGCCGAGGCCGTCGAGCGCGCCCAGGGCATTCATGTCCCGCCGCGTGCCCAGTACATCCGCGCCATCATGCTCGAGGTCGAGCGTCTGCACTCACACCTGCTCAATATTGGCCTCGCATCGCACTACACCGGCTTCGACTCCGGCTTCCAGCAGTTCTTCCGCGTCCGCGAGAAGTCCATGGACCTGGCCGAGAAGCTCTCCGGTCACCGCAAGACCTACGGCCTCAACGTGATCGGCGGCGTGCGTCGCGACATTTTGGCCGAGCAGAAGCTCTCCACGCTCACGACCATCCACCAGCTGCGCTCCGAGGTTCAGGAGCTCGTCGACGTCTTGCTCTCCACGCCCAACTTTATTGAGCGTACGAGTGGCATCGGCATCTTGGACCGCAAGATCGCACGCGACTTCTCGCCGGTCGGCCCGCTCATGCGTGGCTCGGGCTATGCCCGCGACGTGCGCTTTGACCATCCCTTCGACGGCTACGCCGATCCGGACGTTCAAAAGATGCACGCCGCCACGGCTGACACCTGCGATGCCTTCGGCCGTACCGCCGTTCGCATCCAGGAGGTCTACGATTCGATCGACATGATCGAGACCATGCTCGAGAACTGCCCGTCGGGCCCCATCCTCACCACGGATTGGGAGTACACCCCGCACAAGTACGCCATCGGCGCCACCGAGGCGCCGCGCGGCGAGGACGTGCACTGGGTCATGCTCGGCAACAACCAGAAGTGCTACCGCTGGCGCGCCAAGGCGGCCACGTACAGCAACTGGCCGGTCCTGCGCTACATGTTCCGCGGCAACACCGTGGGCGATGCAGCGCTGATCGTCGGCTCGCTCGACCCGTGCTACTCCTGCACCGACCGCGTGACGGTGACCGATGTCGCCGCCAAGCGCGACCACGTGCTCGACAAGGAGCAGTTCGAGAACGTCTGGCGCGACAAGTCGCCGCTTGCGGGCGAGGGCACCATGGCCGCTCCGCTCGATGAGGAGGCGCTCTAATATGCTGAAGCTTTGGAAGGTTAACGCCAAGGCCGGCGACGCGACGGTCAAGTACCCGTTTGCGCCGTTCCCCACCAACAAGGACATGCGCGGCAAGCCCGAGCATAATGCCGAGCTCTGCATCGCCTGCGGAGCCTGCGGCGTGGCGTGCCCGGCCGATGCCATTCGCATGGACACCGACCTTGCGGCCGATACCATCACCTGGTCGATCGACTACGGTCGCTGCATCTTCTGCGGCCGCTGCGAGGAGGCCTGTCCCATGGAGGCTATCAAGCTCACCGAGGAGTTTGAACTGGCCGTCATGAGCAAGGATGACCTCACCAGCAAGAGCGTCTATACGCTCGAGCATTGCTCGCGTTGCGGCAAGCCGTTTGCCCCGCACAAGGAGATCGACTACGCCAAGCGCCTACTGCAAAAGGCCGGCGGCATGGAGGCCGAGCAGGCCGCCCGTACCGTCGGTATGTGCCAGGAGTGCAAGCGCGAGCTCGACGCCCTGCGCGCCGCCTCGGCCGTAAAGACCGGCAACGCTGCCGGCATGGCTGCCAACGAGACGCTTGCGTCCGGCGAGCCCCAGGGCCCCGGCATGGAGTATCTGGGCGGCCACGGCGTGAACCCGGAGTATATCGACCGCGAGCTCAACCCCGATGCGCCCGAGATTCCCGCCGGTCCTGCACCGGTCGAGGGCATCATCATGGATTTTGATACGAAGGAGGAGTAACCATGGCCGAACCCACGCTTTTGCCCGAGCGGCTTCAGTACCGCCCGACCAAGATCGAGCTCGACGAGAGCATCGAGAAGGCCAAGGCGACCCTTCTTAAGAAGATCAAGCGCTCGGTGTACGTCTACCGTGTTGACTGCGGCGGCTGCAACGGCTGCGAGATCGAGATCTTCGGTTCCATCACGCCCGTCTTTGACGTCGAGCGCTTTGGCATCAAGGTCGTGCCCTCGCCCCGTCACGCCGACGTACTGCTGTACACCGGCGCCGTGACGCGTGCCATGCGCATGCCGGCCCTGCGCGCCTTTGAGGCCGCACCCGATCCCAAGATTGTGGTGTCCTACGGCGCGTGCGGCTGCACCGGCGGCATCTTCTACGACAACTACTGCGTCTGGGGTGGCACGGATAAGATCCTGCCGGTCGATGTCTATATCCCCGGGTGCCCGCCGCGCCCCGAGGCGATGCTCTACGGGCTGATGCAGTTGCAGCGCAAAGTGAAATTACAGCGGTTTTTCGGCGGGGTGAACAAGCAGATCGGCAAGCAGGAGTACGAAGAGCTGCTTCGCCGGGATCTGACGGCCGAAAAGAACGATTTGAACGTGGAAGGAGGAGAAAAACAATGAATATCAACGAAAAAATAACGGCCTGGGAACCCGGCGCCGTGTGGTCGGAGGCCGGGGACGGGATGTTTACCGTCCCGGTGGAGAAATTTCACGCCCTGGCTGCGCGCCTGAGGGCGGAGGGATTCGATTTCCTGCGCAGCCTGACGGGCATGGACTGGGGCGAAGAGGGGTTCGGGGCGGTCTACCACCTCGAAGCCACCGCGACGGGCGAGAACGTCGTGTTGCGGACGCTGACCCCCAGCCGCGAGAAGTGCGGGCTGCCTTCGGTCTGCGACCTGTGGAAGGCCGCGGAACTGAACGAGCGCGAAGTCTTTGACTATTTTGGCATCGGTTTCCTGAACCACCCCGACATGCGGCGCCTGTTCCTGCGCGACGACTGGGTGGGGCACCCCCTGCGTAAGGATTATGACCCGGGGCTCAACCCGTTGCGCATGACCAACGAAGTGTCGAAGGACAGCGCCCCGAGCTTCGAAATGACGGCGGACGGCCGCTTCATCCGCCACCGCAACATCTTGTTCGAGGAGGACGAATATGTCATCAACATCGGCCCGCAGCACCCCGCCACGCACGGCGTGCTGCGTTTCCGCGTGTCGCTCGAAGGCGAGATCATCCGCAAGCCCGACGTGCATTGCGGTTACATCCACCGCGGCATCGAGAAGATGTGCGAAAGCCTGACCTACCCCCAGACGCTGGCGCTTACCGACCGCCTCGACTACCTCGGGGCGTCGCAGAACCGCCATGCGCTCTGCATGTGTATCGAGAAGGGGTTGGGTGTGGAGGTGTCCGAGCGCGTGCAGTACATCCGCACGATCATGGACGAGTTGCAGCGTATCGACTCGCACCTGCTGTTCTTTGCCTGCCTCTGCATGGATATGGGGGCCCTGACGGCCTTTTTCTATGGGTTCCGCGACCGTGAGAAGGTGCTCGACATCCTGGAGCAGACCACCGGCGGGCGCCTGATCCAGACTTACAATACGATCGGCGGCGTGCAGGCTGACATCCATTCCGATTTCGTACGGCGCGTGAAGGAGTTTATCGCCTACATGCGCCCGACGCTGCGCGAGTACCACGAGGTGTTCACGGGGAACGTCATCGCCCGGGAACGCCTGAAAGGCACCGGCGTGCTGACCCGCGAAGACGCCATCTCGTTCGGTGCCACGGGCGGTACGGGGCGTGCCTCGGGCTGGGCGTGCGACGTGCGCAAGCGCCATCCCTACGCCATGTACGGCAAGGTGGATTTCGAGGAAGTGCTCTACGACGAGGGTGACTGTTTCGCCCGTTACATGGTGCGTATGCGCGAGATCGAACAGAGCATGGACATCATCGAACAGTTGATTGACAACATTCCGGAAGGCGAATACCAGTTGAAGATGAAGCCCGTGATCCGCATACCCGAAGGCAGTTACTACGCCGCCGTCGAGGGCAGCCGCGGGGAGTTCGGGGTGTTCATCGAGAGCCGCGGGGAGAAGTCGCCCTACCGCATGAAGTTCCGCTCGACGGGGCTTCCGCTCGTGTCGTGCCTCGAAACCATTGCGCGGGGGACGAAGATCGCCGACCTGATCGCCATCGGCGGTACGCTGGACTACGTCGTGCCCGATATAGACAGGTAGCCGGATGTCGCTTCCGGGTTTATAAGCCCCTCCCCTTGAGGCGGGAGCGGGATAAAAAAGGAAAAACTTACAGATATGTTTGATTTTAGTATAGTAACGAGCTGGGTTCACGGGCTGCTCACGTCGCTGATGCCCCTCGGACTGGCGGTCTTTCTGGAGTGCGTGATCGTCGGCGTATGCCTGCTGCTGATGTATACGGTGATCGCCATCCTGATGATCTTCATGGAGCGCAAGGTCTGCGCGGCCTTCCAGTGCCGTCTGGGGCCGGTGCGCGTGGGGCCGTGGGGCACGTTGCAGGTCATCTGCGACGTATTCAAAATGCTCACCAAGGAGATTATCACCATCCGCCGTTCGGACAAGTTCCTCTACAACCTCGCGCCCTACATCGTCATTCTGGCGTCGGTGCTGGCGCTCGCCTGCCTGCCCGTGAACAAGGGGCTGGAGGTGCTGGACTTCAACGTGGGCGTCTTCTTCATGATGGCCGCGTCGTCGATCGGCGTGGTCGGCATCCTGCTGGCGGGATGGAGTTCCAACAACAAGTATTCGCTCATCGGCGCCATGCGGAGCGGCGCGCAGATGATTTCGTACGAGCTTTCGATCGGCCTTTCGATCCTGACGATCATCGTGCTGACCGACACCATGCAGTTCTCCGAGATCGTGGCCCGGCAGGCCGACGGCAGGTTTATCTTCAAGGACCATATCCGGTCAATAATCGCCTACGTGACCTTCCTGCTTGCGGGCAACGCCGAGGTGAACCGCCGTCTGTTCGACTTGCCGG
>JAUMPM010000047.1 GCA_031294825.1 Collinsella sp.
GGCAGCACCCAACAGGCCCTCTCGGGGGCAGGGACGTTCGGCCGTGCGCGGGCGCCCGGTCGGCGGCCCGTTCTGGGCGCGCCTCAATCGTAGCCCGAGATGGTCCCAGGCTGACAATTTCGACTGTAATGGACGTTCTTAAATGACTAGTCGCTGGGGACAGTCTTGATCAAAACGGCCGCCGAAGCCCTCGTTGGCATCGCCCTATAGGGGGTCTGCAAATAGCTGTGGTCAAAAAACATCAAAAATGAGTACTGTTACCTTTTTAGTAGCAGCGCAATTCGGCTTTTTCGGGTCTCTTAGGCGTCTCGGCGCGTCGGATGAACTAACGTATCTCCCCAAATGTACAATAAAATGGACTCCTAACGAGAAATAATATCGTTAGGAGTCCATTATTTAGTACAAACAAATGTGACAATCTAGGCAACAGTACTCATATTTGGCATTTTTTGCCCACTGCCCCTTGCGCGAAGGTCCGCAGCGGAAAGTATGGCCCGTTTCGATGCACAAAAATGGGATGAATCTTCCCTGGCAACCGCCCAGAAAGATCCACCCCAAAGCAAGCGCTCGCTAGAACGTTCCGCCGCCGCCTCCGCCGACGCCGCCGCCTCCGCCGCCCGAGAAGCCGCCGCCACCGCCGCCGCTCGAGCTATCGGAACTCGAAGCCAGCTCGCGGATGGTCTCGTGATACACATCGTTGAACGAATCGAGCGGCGACTCGTTGCCGTAGTGATGGTAATACCACCAGTAGCAGGGGTAGTTGTCGTAGAAATCGTCGCTGTTGCGCAGGTCCGCAGGCACGGCCTCGGCCAGCTGTCGCAGCACTTCTTTCGAAACGCCCAGAGCAACGCCCATCACCAGTAGCTTGTTCCACAAGATCAGGTCACTGGGGACGGCCTCCTTCAGGCGCGTAAAGTCCTCGAGCCAATGCTTGAGCGCCTTGCAGCGGGCCGCCACCTCGGCGCCCTCCGGCGTGTAGCGGCGGAACGTAAGGCCCACGCCAATACCCACCAGCACAATCGGCACCGAGATAACCGCGGCGATAATGTTCGCCTGCGCGCCGTCGGTAAAGAAGATGGATCCCACGGGAACAAAGGCGATCAGAATACCAAGAACCAGGCAAAACACCATTGCAACAATGCCGTCCGAGGCAACGTACTCGCTATCGGCCAGCTTGCCCTTAACGGTGTTCTGATAGTCCTCGAGCTTATCACCCACGGGTGTAGCGTGCTGTTTGACGTAGTGCTGCAGCTCGTCGAACGTGCGCGAGCGATCGCCGTTCTCGTCAGGCTTAGCACCGGCAAAGAAGACCTTGAGCACCATGTGGTCAATGCCCTTGGCCGACTTCCAGCCCGCATCGCTCACCGTCACGCGATACGTCTGCTCTTCTTTTTCACGCCCCAACAGACCCTTCTTGGCCTTGGTCACAGTCGCCTGCTCCAGCTTGATCACACGGTCGTCGGTCAGCTTCATCAGTGTGGCGATATATGCCTGATCGGGCACCTCGTTCCAGCTCATGAGGGCCGAAAGCACGGCGGGATGGTCGGCCGAGGGCACATCGCGGAAATATTCGTCCTGGAAAAGCGGCTTGGGCTTGCGCTTGCGCAGCTTGAGCATAACGATTGTGCCGGTAAAGGCCACCGCCGCAACAACACTTAGCACGGCAAGTGCATTGGCAATCATGCGAGCGTGAGCGCGGCGGGCGTTAGCTTCGTCGGCCCATTCCTTCTCTTCGCTCAGGATCGTTGACATGCGCTCTTCGCCCGAAGCGGCAAGCTGCGGCACCCAGTCGCCGGGGAAGGCGATGCGTGCCTCGGCGAATTCGCCCTGATGCACGCAGGGAATGGTATAGGTGACCATGGGTTCGTCCGCATCGAGCGATACATCGCCCGTCAGCGGGCCGTGGCCCCATGCGCGGAAGTTATCGCCCTTGACGGCCGCCGTCCCGGCAGCGGCATTTGCGAAGTACACTTCCATCTCGACATCGTCGGAATCCGCCGACCAGCCGTCACCCACGAACTTCCAGTAGAGCTCGGCGGTATCGGCCCAGTTCATAACCGCACCGGTCATGGTGTAGCTCACGTAATAGATTGCACTGTCACCGCTCTCGTGAGGGCTGAACACCTTAATCCTTACGCCGTCACCGGCCTGCTCGATCGTATAGACGCCAGAGTCGCCCTTGTTCGCGCTATCGACTTTGTTAAACGCGGTGTCCCCTTCCTCGACGCTCAGCACATCGACGCCCGCCGTGCCACCCTGCTGGTTGGTACCCGTATTAATCTCCCAAAACACGCCGTTGATGTCGTCGTCGAAATCAAACTGGCGTCCCTCGACAACGGTCTGCGATCCGTCGGCTTCGACCGTGGCGCTGATGTAGGTTTGGGTCATGGAATAACCGTCGGCGTGTGCGGCGGCGGGCAGTAGCAGCAATGCAAGCGCGACGAGTGCGCAGACGGAAGCAAATCGCGCAAACGGGCGGCGCTGCCGACAGGTTTTGGCAACGGGGGCGTTCATAGGCACATCCTTTGTCTGTGATACCAGCAACGCCATTGTCCCACGTTTACGGGCGCACATGACGAACATCTAGGCCAGCGGAGTATCAAACGGGACGAAAGTCACGCCCGTGGCCGGCACCTGGGGACGTTCCTTATCTGCCGGCAATCTGGGACACTCCTTGGCATGGCCTGCGCCAGCAATAGATACCACTTCACAGCTCTGTCACAGGTGTAGCGGCTTTGTGTGGGTGCGGCACGCGCTGATTGAGCCGCCAGCCGAGGGGCATAAAGCAGTTGAGCGAAAACGGTTTGCCCCTTTGCCGTTCGCTCGAGGATCATGTCCCCCTTTTCCGCGGAAACCCCGGCAGTTGCGAAGAGCTGCCGGGGTTTCTGTCGTTTGTGAGGCTAAGTCGGTACGCAGCGATCGAGACCTTGAGCCGCAAACCCACCGTGCGCAATGCGCACCGCCGCCAACTTGTGAGCGCGGCAACGCCTTCCCTGCCAAGCCCCGCGCTATACTCGTCCGCATGGATATCAAAACACGCAACATAGCAACGCCCGCCGCGGACGCGCCAGCGACGCCACCCGCCTCCGCCCCCGCGCCCGTCGTGGGCCGTTTCGCCCCGTCGCCCTCGGGCCGCATGCACCTGGGCAACGTGTTCAGCTGCCTGTGCTCGTGGCTTTCGGCCCGCAGCCAGGGCGGCAGCATCGTGCTGCGCATCGAGGACCTGGACGATCGCTGCAAGCGCCCGGAACTTGCCGCTCAACTGATTGACGATCTGACCTGGCTGGGGCTCGAGTGGGACGAAGGCCCCTACTACCAGCACGATCGCCTGGATCTGTACGAGGACGCCCTGCGCCAGCTGCAAGACGCCGGCCTCACCTATCCCTGTTTTTGCACGCGTGCCGAACTCCACGCCGCGAGCGCGCCGCACGCCAGCGACGGCACGCCCATCTACCGCGGCGCCTGCCGAGGCCTTTCGGCCGAAGAGGTCGCCCGCCGCAGTGCCCTGCGTGCTCCGGCCACGCGCCTGCGCGTGCCCACCGTCGACGACCTCGCCAGCGACGTGATCGAATTCGTGGACCGCACGTACGGAGCCCAATGCGAAGCACTCGCCACCGAATGCGGTGACTTTTTGGTGCGCCGCAGCGACGGCGTTTTTGCCTACCAGCTAGCCGTGGTGGTCGACGACGCTGCCATGGGCGTCACCGAGGTCGTGCGCGGATGCGATCTGCTGGGCTCCACGCCCCGCCAAATCTACCTGCAGCATCTGCTGGGACTTCCCACGCCACGCTACGCGCACATTCCACTGCTCATGTCGCCGGACGGGCGCCGCCTTTCCAAGCGCGACCGCGACCTGGACCTGGGCGAACTCCGCGCCCGCTTTGGCACGCCCAAGGCGCTGCTGGGCTGGCTCGCCGGGCAAACGGGCATCGCATCGGACACCACGCCGCGCTCCGCCGAGCAGCTGGCCAAGCATTTTAGCTGGGATGTTATCCGTACGCATCGGGAAAACATCACTGTAACGGTCGAGTAGCCAGCCACCCCGCCCCTACGCAACATCCCAGGGCTGAAGTTCGTCGCCCAAGCGAACTATGCAGTCGAAGAGCACGGTATAGCGCTCGGCCGGGTTGGCGTCACGGTGAAAGTGCCCGTAGTACCAGTGCTTGTAGTCCAGGCGGTCCTCCAGCTCGTCGAAAAACGTGGTGAGTCGATCGACATCGGGATAATTCCAGCCGGGTGCCGGATAAAGCGTGGGCGAAAGCATGCGCGTGGAGCAGGTGTGGGTGATCACGTAGTCGACCTTCCAGTCCACGCTGTCGAGCTTTGCCCGCGCCTCCTCAAAGTTGCGCTCGTCCGGCAGCTCCTGTGGCCACCAGCTGGAATAGGGAATGCGGTATTCCTTATCCACGCTCGTGGCGCCGCCCATGGTAAAGATCGTTGAGCCGTCGAGTTCAAAAACCTCGCCACGCGTCAGACACCGTATGGGCGAGGTATCCGACAGGCGCTGCGTCAGCCCACCGTGCCACAGCTCCATGGGACGCTCCGCCCAATGGTCGAAGCGCTCGTGGTTGCCGTCGACGAACAGCACGGTATAGGGGCGCGACTCCAGCCAGGCGATATCGGCGCACTCCTCGGCAGAGAAATCCCACGGAAAGCCAAAGTCGCCGGCGACGATGAGATAGTCGTCGCTCGTCAGACTATCCCCGAGCTCCCAGTCGCGAAGCTTTTGCATGTCGGCACCGCCGTGAATATCGCCTGTTACATAGACCGTCATCGGATTACCACTTCCCTGTAAGTCGCTAGCCCACATTCTGCACGATCACTAAGCCAACCGTTCCAGCCCTTCCATCCCTTAGGGCTTACCCTTCGTTCTTCCATCCAAACGGGTCAAGCACCCAAAAAACCAGATCGAGCACGCCGCCGGTCATCATGGCGCCGGCAAGGGCCATGCAAACGTGCAGAGAACTGGCACTTCGGAGCACGTCGAATGGCCCCAGAACAGCCAGCAGCGCGACCGCTGCGCCGGCAAGGCACAACGCGAGGCACGGCCCCGCGTCCTTGACGCACTTCTTTGCGAGATGCTTGGTGTTATCGCTCATTGGTATCGAACTCCTTAGAGGGTCGTTGCTTGGGTACATGCCGCCGCGGCAGAGCAGGGCGGCATGGTAAGTGTCCCATGCCGTGCGGACATCAATGGAGAAACCGCCTGCTCGACCAACCTTTGACGACGTTTTGCACCGGCACCACATCCCCCGCTATCGAGGTCTAATACTTTTCCCACCGCTACCCAAAAACTCATCCAACATTAATCTTGGCTCAAGAATCGCTTAATCTATAACCTGCACTATAGAGTTCGACCGAGGGCGGGGCGGCACCGCGCAACGCAGGCCGCCGAACGCAACGCTCGCGCCCGGGTAGATCGCCCGGCGTCGCGCCCATCGAACGAAAGGATAGGTCATGGACGACCTCGAAAAAGTTGAAACCATCCGCACCAAGTGCAACGTGAGCTACACCGATGCCAAGGCCGCGCTCGACGCCGCCGACGGCAACGTTCTGGATGCCATCATTTGGCTTGAGTCGCAGGGCAAGACCCAGACCACGTCGGCACACGCCGCCACCGAGTCCGCACCAGTCGATGAGCCCTCGGCCGAGATGGTCGCCGCGCAGGCAGCCTACGAGAAGTCGAGCGAAAAGACCGACTTCTCCAAGAAGATGGACAGCGTGTGGGAGTACCTCAAAAAGCTCTTCCGCCTGAGCCTGGACACCAAGTTTATCGCCACGCGCCGCGATGCGATCATCCTCAACATCCCCATCCTGATCCCCATCATCGCCCTGTTTGCCTGGGGCGCTACGATTTGGCTGATGCTGATTGGCCTGTTCTTTGGCATGCGCTACCGCATCGACAGCGACGGCGACGTGCCCGGCAGCATCAACAACCTTATGAATCACGCCGCCGATGCCGCGGACGACATCAAGCAAAATCTGAACGACGACAAGTAATCGCAGACGGGGGCACGCATGGCACGGATCCTGATCGTAGAGGACGAGGAGAAAATCGCCCGCTTTGTGACGCTCGAGCTGGAGCACGAGGGCTACCAGGTGGAGCACGCCGCCGACGGCCGCACCGCCGTGGACCTGGCGCTGGAGCGCGACTATGATCTGATTCTGCTCGATGTCCTGTTGCCGCAGCTCAACGGCATGGAGGTCCTGCGGCGTGTCCGCAAGCACAAGGATGTGCCGGTGATCATGGTCACCGCGCGCGATGCCGTGATGGACAAGGTGGCCGGGCTTGATGCCGGTGCCGATGACTATCTGACCAAGCCGTTTGCGATTGAGGAGCTGTTCGCACGGATCCGCGTGGCGCTGAAGCGCTCGGAGGCCGTGCGGGCGGCTTCGGGCGTTGGCGGTGTCGGGGCCGGAGAGGGCGCTACGGGTGCCGCTGCGATGCCCCTGGCCGGCGGCTCGGCCCAGGCATCCGCCTCGCCCTCCCCCGCCGCGCTCGTCGTGGGTTCGGTCGCGCTCGATCCCGATCGCCGCGAAGTCACGGTCGACGGCTCGTCCATCGTGCTGACCGCCCGCGAGTTCGACGTCCTCGCCCTGCTTATGGCACATGCCGGCACCGTGCTCACGCGCGAGCGCATTGCGCACGAGGCGCTGGGCTACGACTACGTGGGCGATACCAACAACGTCGATGTGCACATCGCGCACCTACGCGCCAAGATCGAGGGCGGCGGCAGCGCCCGCATCATCCAGACCGTGCGCGGGGTGGGCTATGTCTGCCGCGCGTAACGCCGAGACCAAGCGCGTCACCTCCATCGCCCGTGCCATCAACTGGAGCTACATGTGGCGCCGCTTGGCGAGCTACGTCTGGCTCGATCTGTTGCTAGTGGTGATTGCGGCGGCGATCCTCGTCTATGGATACAACCAGACGCTGCCCGACGGCGCGTTTACCGCAGGATGGATCCCCAGCGCCACCGTTCGCGGCATGTCGCTGAAGCCCGCGCGCGGCTGGGACCTGACAACGCTCACCTATACCGTCGAGCTTGCGCGCACCACCAAGACCTTCCCCCTCGCGCAGAACCTCGCCGCGCTGTGGCCCCTCTATATCGTTGTTGTAGGTTGGCAGGTCACCAGCGTGCTCAACATGCTCGGCGGCGCCCGACGCGTGCGCCGCACCATGGCACCGCTCAACGACCTGGCTCTACGCGTGGACGAGCTCGGCCGTATGCAGCCCTCCAGCGGCAAGATGGAAACGCTGGAGCAGGCCATCGAGCGCGCAAGCGTCGACTCGCCAAGCGTCACCACCGGCGACGCCGACCTGGCGAGCATCGAGGTCGCGCTCAACCGCCTACTGCGTCAGATGCAAGAGGCCAAGCTGCAGCAGATGCGCTTTGTCAACGATGCGAGTCACGAGCTGCGCACGCCCATCGCGGTGATTCAGGGCTACGTGAACATGCTCGACCGCTGGGGCAAAGACGACCCGGACGTGCTAGCAGAGTCCATCGCCTCGCTCAAGGCCGAAAGCGAGCACATGCAAGAGCTCGTGGAACAGCTGCTGTTTTTGGCGCGCGGCGATGCCGGCCGCACCGTGCTGCGGCGCGCGAATACCGACCTGGCCGCACTGGTCGGCGAGGTTTGCGAAGAATCGCAGATGATCGATGCCGGGCACACATATCGGCTGGTGTACGATGTCACACTTACCAGCGACCCGCGCTGCAACGCATCGGTTGACGTGGCACTCGTGAAGCAGGCTCTGCGCGTGATCGTGCAAAACGCCGCCAAGTACTCGGGTGCGGGAACGACCGTCACATTTGGCATAACGCCCGATGCGGGCGCGGGCACAATCGACATAAGCGTTGAGGACGAGGGCATCGGCATGAACCAGGAATCCGCGGCTCACGCGTTTGAGCGGTTCTACCGCGCTGACAACGCGCGCGATGCCGGCGCGCAGGGCTCGGGCCTGGGGCTCGCCATCGCCAAGTGGATCGTCGATAGCCATGGCGGCGTCATCGGTGTGACCTCAGTCGAGGGCGTCGGCAGCCGCTTTACGATACGCCTGCCGCGGTAGGGGCGTCTCTCACCAATCGAAGTGGAATGCTTTTCCGCGAAGTGAACGACCCAATTTGGACCCCCGAAGCATCCGCACTTTTTGGCGCCAAAACCGCAAGAAAAACCTGACAAAACCGCAGGAAACGGCGTCTCCAAAGCGTCGATGCTCCAGGGGTTCGATTTCACTCGTTCACTTCGCGGAAAGCCATTCACCTTCGATTTACGGCAGCCCGTCAGTCACCCTCTCGGTATTAAAAATGGGGCAAGGCCACGCGCCTTACCCCATTTTTTGCTAACTAAAGCAGCTTGTACGCTACTCGCGGCACAGATGCACGGCGAAGCCGGCGAACTCGCGCTTAAAGTACACGATCTTGGTGCCGCCGTCGGGCAGCAGCACGCGCGACTCCTCGTTGGCCTCGAGCCCGCGCTCGGCAAACCACTTCTCGGCCGCATCGATGTCGTTGACGGCAAAGCCGATGTGGCCCTTGGCGCCACGACCATTCTGCTTCATGACCTCAACCAGCGAATCGTTAAAGTACGAAACCGGGGTCTCGATGACGGGCAGGCCCATCATCGTCGAGAACAGCTCCGCGATCTCCAGGGCGTCTGCCGGGTCGGTGGCGTTAATGCCCACATGGGCAACGCGCATGCCAAAGAGCTCTACCGGGTTGGCGTTCTGCTCACTCATACAGTCAGCGCCTACTGAGCCATGACGTCGAGGACGGCCTTCTCGGCGGCGACGCGGTTCATGCCGGTCATGAAGGGCACGCCGCTCACATACGGGCAGGTGAGGCCCTCGGGGGCAACGGTGGTGGCGATCAGCAGGTCGGCGCCCTCGTCGCAAACGTCCTTGGCCTCGGAGATGGCGCACTGCACGATCTCGTACTTGTCGGCGTAACCGTTGGCGTCGAGCAGGGTAGCGACCTTCTGGGCAACGAGCGTGGAAGTAGCAGCGCCAGCACCGCAAGCCAAAACGATCTTCTTCATAGGTAATGTCTCCCTTCGTGGTTTACTTTAGGTAAGTGTACCGCAGCGAGCGATGGCACTCAGCCTCGATGAGCTTTTATGCCAGTTTGCTTGCGCGCTGCGTATAATACATCTAGTACGTGTTGTCATACCGCTCGCTTTATGAGCGACTAAGGACCCTAATATGCCCGATTCCCGCACCCTCTGGACCGCCGTCGTCATCATCTGTATCGCCGTGTCGGTATTCTTTAGCGTCAAAAAACGCACCACTTTTAAGCGCCTGCAACAGCTTATGGCTGCCAAGCAGTGGGACGAGTTCGATCGTTTGCTCGATGGCAAACTCACCAGCATGCTGTACCCGCGCTATAACCGCGACTACCTGCGCCTGAACTCCTATCTGCTGCGCGAGGACCACAAGCGTGCCGACGAGATGTTCGATTTGCTGCTGGGGCTCAACCTGCCCAAAATGCAGCGCGTCGACCTGGTGATTAAGGCCTTTAACTACTACGTTGGCCAGGAGGACCGCAAAAAGTCCAAGGAGCTCCTGCACGAGATCAAGGGCTTTGAGGGCGGTCAGGCCGAGGCAGTCGCACACGAATGCCAGCTGATGTACGACACGATGATCTTGAAGCGCCACAACGACATTCCCGAGCTGGAGCGCATGCTCAAGGAGGCCGGTGACGACAAGGTCAAGAGCTGCCGCCTGGAATACCTGCTGGCCCTGCAGTACAAGAACAAGGGCGACGAAGCCAAGTTTGCCGAGTACTTGGAAAAGTCGGGCCGGCACTCGATGGCTGTCAACGCGTAACGGACGGCTTGTGCTAGACTTCTAGTCTCACGGGGGCGTGGCGGAATTGGCATACGCAGGAGACTTAAAATCTCTCGCCGCAAGGATTGTGGGTTCGAGTCCCACCGCCCCTACCATATGACGCTTACAAGCCCGTGTCCCCCAGGGATGCGGGCTCGTTTCTTTTAGATGCCGGTGGGACTCTAAGCTGCGGTGGAATAGATCCTGTTTATACCGTTTACCAGCCCATTTAGGAACTATTTCACCGCAACTCAAAGGGAGACGGTTAAAGGGCGCTCAGACTCGGGGTCCAGGCGATGGTGGGGGTTGCACCGTCAAGAGTCTCGTTGATGGTGGCGGCCATACCGGCGAGCAGGCTGTTCTCGCTCACGGTAAGCGCCCCGTAGCCACCGGCGCGCATGAGCTCGCGAATTACCACGGCACCTGCCAAAATCACGCCCGCGCGTTTGGGCTGCACGCCTGGCAGTGCGGCAATGCCTGCAACATCCAGCGCAGACATGCGCTCGATAGCGGCCGAAACCTGATCCAGCGAAAGCTCGCGTAGGTGCACAAAGCTCGAATCATACGGCTCCAGCTCGTGAACGAGCGCAACGAGCGTGGTGACGGTGCCACCCACCGCGACCAGGCGCTCGGCACGCTCAAAATCGCTGGGCAGGCCTTCAAAATAGGCGGCGAACTGCTCGCCTGCCCACGCGGCAGCGGCAGCAAGCTCACTGTCCGTTGGCGGCAGTGCCGAGAAAAACCGCTCGGTCACACGGCGGCAACCGATGTCCAGCGAGCGCGTCCCTTCCAGCGCAAAGACGCCACGCTCCGGTGCATAGACGCCCGTCGCGAGCTCCGTGGATCCACCGCCCGAATCGGCAACAATGATGCGCTCGCCGGCAAAGTCGTGCGCCACGCCAAAAAACGTCAGGCGTGCCTCGACCTCGCCCGGAATCACCTGTGGCTCAAGCCCCAGATTGCGCAGGCCGTCCAGCAGCAGCGCGGCGTTGGACGCATCGCGCGCGGCGCTCGTGCAGGCGGTGCAGATGCACGCGGCCCCAAAGGCACGAGCCTCGTCCACAAACATTCGGCACGCAGAGAGCACGCGCTCAACGGCCGCCTCGCAAAAGCGGCCCGTCGCGTCCACGCCCTCACCCAAGTCGGTAATCTCGGTATGCTTGGACGATTCCACGATCGCCCCGCCCTCGACCTGCGCTAATACCAGTCGCGACGACACCGTTCCCAGATCGATCGCCGCCACCTTATATCGTTTGCAATCTGCCATTGCCGGCTCCCCTCCGGGCGCTATTTGCCGTTGGACACGACCGTCTGGCCCTCGACGCCGTTAAACCCAAACAGCATGTCGAGCGCCTGAATGTACCACGGCACGTCCTTGCCGACTTCTTCGATTTCCTTGGCAACTTCGCTGGCCTTCTTGGCGTTCGACGACTTCTGGCTCGACGAGGCATCAGAATCGTCGTCCAGGCCCTGCACTTCAATCTTCTTCTCACCGGGCATCACCAGACCCAGGTCCTCGGACGCCGCGTCCTTGATACCCTCCTCCGAGAGCAACTTGTCGACGCTTTTTTGCAGCTCATCATTGTATTGCTGGCGAATCTCGACCTGCTTGGCTAAGATATCGCTCGAGCGTTTGGCAACGTAAAGGTCGCGCACGGGAAAGTACAGGCTCACGAGCGCCAGGGCGACGACAATACCGATAAACAGCCCTCGCTGGGGACCGTGGGTAAAGTCGTAAATTGCCTTGACCACCGCGTTGTCGTTGGCGTAATGCATGAAGTCCGAGCCCGAAAGACGGTTCGAGGGACGGCGCGGCTTTTCATGCGTTTGAGCTGAGGAACGCTGAGCATGCTCCGAATGCGCCGGGCTCACCGAACGTGGCGGACGGTCCGTCGGCGTGTTCATTTGAGCACGGGAGTGTGAGGCGCTTGTCGGTCGCTGCATGGAGCGGTCGGCACCGGCGTAATCGGACCCGCCGAGCTGCACCGTGCGCGCACGGCGAGGTGACGGCTCACGCGAACCGGCGGAATAGTACCTGTTGTCGTAAATCTGATCCATGTGCGCCTTGTGCGGTTGAGGTTTGTTTGCGCTAAGTCTTTTAGTTATAGCACGAGTGCGCGCACCGCCTTCGGCGGCCCTTGCTCGACATAAAAAAGGCGCTGAGCCATATGGCCCAGCGCCCAATGGCGCTCAACAGTGCCCGGCGGGAACGAGGCGAATCCGAGTCAGCTCCGTCCCCGCACACGCCGCCTGCCTAGCGAATGTTGTAGAACGCGGCCTTTCCGGCGTAGCGCGCGCTGCCCTCGAGCTCGTCCTCGATGCGGATGAGCTGGTTGTACTTGGCGATGCGATCGCTACGGCACGGGGCGCCCGACTTGATCTGGCCGGCATTGACGCCCACGACCAGGTCGGCGATCGTGGAATCCTCGGTCTCGCCGGAGCGGTGACTCACGATGCAGGCGTAGCCGGCCTCCTTGGCGGTCTCGATGGCCTCGAGCGACTCGGTGAGCGTGCCGATCTGGTTGACCTTGACCAGGATCGCGTTGGCGGCGCCCAGCTCGATGCCCTTCTTGAGGCGCTCGGTGTTGGTGACAAACAGGTCGTCGCCCACCAGCTGCACCTTGTTGCCAATGCGCTGGGTGAGCTCGACCCAACCGTCCCAGTCCTCCTCGGCCATGCCGTCCTCGATGGAGATGATGGGATAGGTGTCAACAAGCTTCTCCCAGTAATCGACCATCTGGGCGCTCGTGTACTCCACGCCCTCGCCCTTGAGCTCGTACATACCGGTCTCGGCGTTGTAGAACTCGGTCGAGGCCGGATCCATGGCGTACATGAAGTCGACGCCGGGCTTAAAGCCAGCCTTCTCGACGGCCTTGGTGATGTACTCGAACGGCTCAGCGTTGGTCTTGAGGTTGGGCGCAAAGCCGCCCTCGTCGCCCACGCCGCCGCCCAAGCCGGCCTCGTGCAGCACGCCCTTGAGGGTGTGGTAGACCTCGGCGCACCAGCGCAGGCCCTCGGCAAAGCTCCGGGCGCCCACCGGCATGATCATGAACTCCTGGAAGTCGACGTTGTTGTCGGCGTGCACGCCGCCGTTGAGGATATTCATCATGGGCGTGGGCAGCAGATGGGCGTTGACACCGCCCAGGTACTGGTACAGCGACAGGCCCGCCGACTCGGCTGCGGCGCGGGCAACTGCCAGCGACACGCCCAGAATGGCGTTGGCGCCGAGCTTGGTCTTGTTGGTCGTACCGTCCGCGGCGATTAGCGCGGCATCGACGGCGCGCTGATCGAAGGCGTCGAGGCCCACGACGGCATCGGCACACTCGTTGTTGACGTGCTCGACGGCCTGCGAGACACCCTTGCCCAGATAGCGGCCCTTGTCGCCGTCGCGCAGCTCACATGCCTCAAAGGCGCCGGTCGAAGCGCCCGAAGGCACCATCGCGCGGCCGAAGCTGCCGTCCTCGAGCACGACCTCGACCTCGACGGTGGGGTTGCCGCGACTGTCGAGCACCTCGCGACCGTAGACATCCAAAATATCGCTCATGTTGTCTCCCTCTCACTTGGAAACGGGTTGAATGCTTGGCGACGCGGCTTACACGCTGCAGCGGCGCGAAGGTTCATAAGTTAGCCTTGTCGCACTTTTTGTATTATGCCCTAAGTTAGCCAAGCGATACAATCTTTTTAAAAAATAATGGGAGCGATGGGACAAGTCTGTCCCGTCGCTCCCGCGGTATTACTCCCCTGCCTTTGCTGCGTCCCACAGGTCGTTGAGGCCATGGGTCGAAAGCTCGGCAAGATCCACGTGGGCGTCGGCCGCCATCTGCTCCATCGCGGCCCAGCGGCGGCGGAACTTTGCCGTGCTGGCACGCAGGGCGCTCTCGGCGTCGATGCCCTCCTTGCGCGCAACGTTGACCAGGGCAAAGAGCAGATCGCCAAACTCCATTTCGCGCTCGGGCGTTCCGGGAGCCTCGGCCTCAAACTCGGCACGCTCCTCAGCTACCTCGTTCCACACGTCCTGGACCGTCTCCCACTCAAAGCCTACGGCAGCCGCCTTGCGCGACACCTTCTGCGCCTGCATCAGCGCCGGCAGGTGCGTGGGCACGCCGTCGAGCAGGCCCTCGGGCGCGGCCTCGCCTGCCGCCACGGCCTTGTCCTTGGCGGCCTTCTCGGCAAGCTTGACCTCGTCCCAAATCTTGAGCACCTCGTCAGAGTTATCGGCATCCACATCGCCAAACACGTGCGGGTGACGACGGATGAGCTTGGCGTCGATATCGCGCGCCACATCGGCCAGCGTAAACTCACCGGCGTCCGCCGCGATCTGCGCATGCAACACTACCTGCATGAGCACGTCGCCGAGCTCCTCGCGCAGATGCGCCGCGTCGTCGGTCTCGATGCAATCGAGCGCCTCGTAGGCTTCCTCGATCATGTTCTTGCCAATGCTCTGATGCGTCTGTTCGCGGTCCCACGGGCAGCCATCGGGCTGACGCAGGCGCCAGATGGTCTGCACCAGATGCTGCAGCTCAGCCGACGCGTCGACTAGCGTGGACAGATCGCGCGAGCCCTCGGCATTTTGCTGAGCCATATGCTCGGCCATGGTTAGTCCTCCTCCATGACCACGTGGCGGAACGCGCCGTTCTCGTAGACGCCGTAGCTGTGCGTGCCGTCCTTGGGAATGCTCACGCTGCCGGGGTTGAAGAGCCACAGGCCCGGGTGCGCGACGCTTTCCTCGTTAACCTTGACGTGCGTGTGGCCGTAGACGAGCGCGGAACCCTCGGGCAGCGAGGGCGCGTGGTCGACGCTGTTGTGCATACCGGCGCCAAAAACGTGGCCGTGCGTCAGGAACAGTTCACGGCCGGTCTCGTCAAACAACGTGGCGTAGTCGGCCATGACGGGGAAGTCGAGGACCATCTGGTCGACCTCGGCGTCGCAGTTGCCGCGGACGGCGATGATGCGGTCAGCCAGGGCGTTGAGCAGCGGAATCACGCGCTTGGGGGCGTAGTCGCGCGGCAGGTCGTTACGCGGGCCGTGGTAGAGCAGGTCGCCCAGCAGCACAATGCGGTCGGGCTGCTCGGATTCGATGGCAGTGCACAGGCGCTCGGCCCAGTATGCCGAGCCGTGGATGTCGGAAGCGATGAGGTATTTCATGGGGAGTCCTTTCGGAGTGGGGTTGATGGGAGCTGAATACGGGGTCCGGCGGATGTGGAGCCCATCTACCGTGTTACTCGAATCGCAGCGCCGCGCTCTGAGCCGCCTGCATCACGCGTTGGAGCGGCACGTCATGTTCGCGGGCAAGACGGGCGCAATCCTCGTACTCGGGAGCCGCGCGCTCGCTGCCGTCGGGCAGGGTCGCCACCTTAACGGACACCTCGCCCCAAGGCGTTGTCACCTGCTCGAATCGGCGCGGCAGGCAAACGCGTTCCATCACCTGGCGGCGAACGGCGTTGGTCGTGGTCTCCAAAAAGATAATCGTCTGTAGACGCTCGATATCCTCGTGCGAGCAGATCACCTGCAACTGCCATCCGGGGCGACCCTTTTTGCAGTAAAGCGGCAGCCAATGCACCTCGCGGGCGCCGGCCTCGCGCAGGCGGTCAGCGGCGTAGGCGAGCACCTCGGGCGACGCGTCGTCGATGTCGCACTCCAGCTTGACGATAGTTTCGGGCGCATCGGTCTCGCGAGACAGCGGGGATGTGCTATCGCATGGCATACGGTCCGGCTCCTTTCCGCATGGGCTCGTTTTGTTCACTCAAACGCTAGCACATCGGACGTGGCACAGGCGTGACTTTCGTCCGTCGCCGCCCTCGCCCCTATCCAAACATGTACATCAGCCTCCAAACATGTCATTTTTTGTCGGTTTTGGAGGCTGACGTACATGTTTTGAGAGCAAGCGAGGCCGCACCGCGCGCCGCGCCGCCTTTCCAATCGATTTCGAGCTCCGGCGTGCGCGGCGTGTTGAGAGCTGCGCCATTACAATGAAGCGGATTCGCCAAATGCAAAGGAGTCGCCATGCCCGCCTGCCCGCTGGTCGATTGCCACACCCATACTTCGTTTTCGGACGGCCATGCCACGTTTGAGGACAACGTCCGCGCTGCTGCCGCCGCCGGCTGCCGCGTCATGGTCTCGACCGATCACCTCACCCTGCCCGCCAGCATCGACGCCAACTGCGAAGTGCAGGTTGTCGAGGGCGACCTGACGGCGCATCGTCTGGCCTTTGAGGACGCCCGCAAACTCGCCGCGCAGATTGCGCCTGAGCTCGAGCTTATCTATGGCTTTGAATGCGACTGGTACAAAGGTTGCGAGCCTTTGGTTGAGCGCTGGTCTGCGGGTGCCATAGTGCGCTTGGGCAGTGTGCACTGGATTGGCGATCCGGGCGATATCATGGCCGGCGCCGCGGGCACGGCGGGAACTGAAAATGTCGCTCGCCCCGATACGCCCGATTCGCGCTGCGGCTGGATCGACGACGACACCAACCTGCATGTTTGGGAAAACCTGGGCGTGCGCGGTGTGTGGGAGCGCTATGTCGATGACTGGTGCCGCGCCTGCGAGAGCCCGCTTAACTTTGATGTGATGGCCCACCCCGACCTGGTCATGCGCTTTTCAAAGGAAGGCTTTGCGCCCGATTTTGACCCGGCGCCGTTTTGGGAGCAGATGGCCGAATGTGCCCACGATACGGGTCACCGTGTCGAAGTCTCGACCGCCGCGCCGCGCAAGGGCCTCGACGACTATTACCCCTCGACGGGACTGTTGCGTTGCTTTGCCCATGCCGAGGTACCCATCACCTTTGGCTCGGACGCGCACCGCGCCTGCGATATCTGCTGGAACATCCGCGAGGCCCAGGCGCACGCCTACGACTGCGGCTACCGGGCCTTCGATATCCCCCACCCCACCGGCGAATGGCAACCCACACCCCTCGCCTAAGACTAGTCACTGGGGACGTTCTTAAATGACTAGTGGCGGCGAGCATTGAGTTCGCCGGCCAGCTCGTCGAGGGTGATGCCGTAGCGCTCGAGCGTCACGAGCAAGTGGTAGATCAGGTCGCCAGCCTCGTAACGAATGTGGTCGTGGTCGTTATCCTTGCAGGCCATGATCACCTCGCTCGCCTCCTCGGCAAGCTTCTTGAGCAGCTCATCCTCGACGTCGGTCAACAGACGCGCGGTATAGCTCTCCTGCGGCGACGCGTCGCGACGGCCATGAATCACCTCGGCCAGCCCCGTCAGTGTCTCACCGATATTTCCCGGCTGCACGTTAGCTGTTCTGACTCCCATGGTTTTTTCCTCTCGTTACTGCAGCGTAAAGTAGGTGCCGGTCTCATCGAACCGAGGCTTTGCGCCCTTTTTCTCAAAGAACTCGACGATGACGGCATGGGCCTCATCGAGCCTTTCCTTCTCGGCCTCGAGCCAAAGCGACTGCGCCCCGCAGACATCAGTCAGGTGCACGTGGCATGGCACGCCCGCGCGGAGGAGCTCGGTGTTGCAGTCGGCGACCTCGAACGGCGTCACGACTTTCATCGCACACCCCCTTCCACGCGCTTAAAGAAGCAGGTACGGTTGCCGGTGTGGCAGGCCGGACCCGGCGAGTCGACCTTGACCAGTAGCGTATCGCTATCGCAATCGGCCCAGAGCTCCTTGACCTCCTGCATGTTGCCGCTCGTCGCACCCTTGTTCCAGAGCTCCGGGCGGCTGCGGCTCCAAAACCACGTGGTGCCGGTCTTGAGCGTCAGCCCCACCGACTCCTCGTTCATCCAAGCAACCATAAGCACCTCGCCGGTGTCATATTGCTGAACCACACAGGGAATCAGCCCGCGGGCGTCGTATTTAAGATCAGACGCTTCTATTACCTCAGTCATCATTTCTCCCAAGTAATTACCGTAAACCCCACAGGTCGGCGAGGGTTGTCCAGGTACCGCAGGTTGCCGCGAAAGAGGAGCGACGCGTACTTTGGTACGCGAGCGACGGTTTGAGCGGCAAGATGCGGTGCCTGGGCAAGCCGCAGCGCAGCCCGCAGCACTAGAAGTCCAACCTCACAGGGATGCCTTGAGAAGCCATATACTCTTTGACTTCGCGAATGCTGAACGTCCCAAAGTGAAAGACGCTGGCTGCCAGCACGGCATCGGCCTCGCCCTCAATCACGCCCTCGGCAAAATGCTCGAGCGTACCCACGCCGCCGCTCGCAATAACGGGAATCGGCACCGCGCGCGCCACGGCACGGGTGAGCGCCAGGTCAAAGCCGGCCTTGGTGCCGTCGCGATCCATGCTGGTCAGCAGGATCTCGCCGGCGCCGCGACGAGCCGCTTCCTCGGCCCACGCCACTGCATCGATACCCGTGGCGTTGCGACCGCCCGCTGTAAAGACCTCCCACTTGTCGGCACCCGGCTGACCGGGCAGGCCAACGCACTTGGCATCAATCGCCACAACCACGGCCTGGCTGCCAAACGCCGCGGCGGCCTGGCTGATCAACGACGGATCGCGCACGGCGGCAGAGTTAAGCGACACCTTGTCGGCGCCGGCGGCAACCATAGTCCGCGTGCCCGCCAAGTCGCGAAAACCGCCGCCCACGGTATAGGGAATAGCGAGCTCCTCGGCCGCATGCGCCGCCATCTCGATGGTCGTCGCGCGGTTATCGCTCGTGGCGGTAATGTCCAGGAAGACGACCTCGTCCGCGCCCTCGCGGTCGTAGGCGCGCGCCAACTCCACCGGATCGCCCGCATCGCGCAAGCTCACAAAGTTGACGCCCTTAACTACACGGCCGTCCTTGACGTCCAGACAGGGAATCACGCGTTTGGTAAGCATGGGCTACTCCTCCCCTCGGGCGGCGGCCAGCGCCTGTGCCAGCGTAAAATTGCCCTCGTAGAGCGCACGGCCGGCAATGGCGCCCTCGATGGCATCCTCGCCCACCGCGGCGAGCGCGCGGATATCGTCGAGCGTCGAGATGCCGCCCGAAGCCACGACGGGAAAGCCCGCGACCTGCGCCACATGGCGATATGCTGCGACGTCGATGCCCGTCTGCATGCCGTCGCGCGAGATATCGGTATACACCAGATGCTTAAAGCCCAGATCGGTAAGCTGCGCCACGGCGTCGTCGAGTGCCACGCCCGCGCCGTCACGCCAGCCGTTCACCTTGACCTGACCGTCGCGTGCGGCGATGTCTGCCACCAGCAACTCGCCAAAGCCTTGGGCTGCCACCTCGGCAAAACCCGGCTCGGTCACCAGCACGGTGCCCAGCGCAATGCGACGCGCGCCGTAGCCGGCCAACTCGTCGATGCGCGCGAGCGAGCGGACGCCGCCGCCCACGTCCACGGACAGACCGTCGACGCCGCAGATGGCCTTGATCGCCACCGAGTTGGCAGCGCACGCCTCCTCGTCCTCGCCAAAGGCAGCGGACAGGTCGACGACGTGCACCCAGCTCGCACCCTGCTCGGCAAAGGAGCGGGCGACGGCGACGGGGTCATCGGAATATACCTTGCAGCGGCTGCGGTCGCCGCGCTCCAGGCGCACGACCTTGCCGCCGATCAAATCGATTGCGGGAAACAGAATCATCGGCAGGCCCCCTCGACGATGTTCACGAAGTTCTTAAGAATGCGCTGACCCAGCGCAGAGGATTTCTCGGGATGGAACTGGCAACCCCACACGTTACCGTGGCGCACGATGCACGGAAAGCTCCGCGTGTAGTGCGTGCGCGCCAACACATCGGCGGCATCGGCATCGTCGGTCACTGCGTAGCTGTGGGTGAAGTACATGTTGGCACCCTCGGCAAAACCGGTAAGCAGTGGATCGGCCGCACCGGCGGGCGTCATGTGCACCTGGTCCCAACCCACGTGCGGCACCTTCAGCCGGCTCGACTCCAGGCGCGTGCACGAACCGCGCATAATACCCAGGCCATCGACCCAGGGGCCACCGACCTGCTCGGAGGCATCGTCGTCCACGTCCGCACCCTCGTCCGCCGGCACGCCCTCGTCGCCACGCTCAAAAAACAGCTGAAGGCCCAGGCAGATGCCGAGCAGCGGAGTTCCGGTGGCAACGGCGTCGAGCACCGCGTCCGCCTCGCCGCTGTCGCGCATAAAGGCAATCGCGTCGTAGAACGCACCCACACCCGGGATGACTAGGCCGTCGGCGTTGCGGATCTGCTCAGGATCGTCCGACGTGCAGGCGGCAGCACCGGCGCGCGCGAGCCCGCGCACGACGCTCGACAAGTTGCCCTTGTGGTAGTCGACCACCACGATCTTCGGTTCGCCCACGCGACCCTCCCTTATCTCATTCAAAACCTGCCAAAAAGGGACAGGTTTATTTTGGTCGGTTAAACGTTCACCCACCGTATGAGACGGCATTTCCGCAGATAAAACCTGCCAAAATAAACCTGTCCCTTTTTGGCAGGTTACAGTGAGCCCTTGGTGCTGGGGATGCCCTGCACACGGGGATCGAGCTCGCAGGCGCGGCGCATCGTGCGGCCCACAGCCTTAAAGGCGGCCTCGATAATGTGATGCGAGTTGCCGCCCGCCAGCTCGCGCACGTGCAGCGTGAGTTTGGCGTCGCGCGCGAAGGCATAGAAGAACTCGACGGCCAGCTCGGTATCGAAACTGCCCACGCGCTCAGTCGGCACGGGCAGCTCGCAGTAGGCCTGCCCGCGACCCGAAATGTCCACGGCGGCCATCACGAGCGTCTCGTCCATGGCGATCGCCGCGTCGGCAAAGCGCGTAATGCCCGCCTTGTCGCCCAGCGCCTGGCAGAACGCCTCGCCCAGCACGATGCCCGTATCCTCGACGGTGTGGTGCGCGTCGACTTCCACGTCGCCCACCGCATGTACCGTCAAATCAAACAGGCCATGGCGGCCAAAGGCGTTGAGCATGTGGTCGAAAAACGGCACGCCGGTCGAGATATCGCACGTACCGGTTCCATCCAGGTCGAGCTTGACGACAATATCGGTCTCCCCCGTCCTACGGGTTGCCTCGGCATAACGGCCCATCTACATCTCCTCCTTCACTAGCGCGGCAAACGCAGCCAGCACCTCATCATTTTCCTGCGGGGTACCCACGGTAATGCGCAGACAGTCCGCAAGCCCCGGCGCATAGCTAAAGTCGCGCACCAAAATCGAATACTCATCGCGCAGACGCTCGCGCACGCGCGTGGCATGCGGCGTACGCACGAGCACAAAGTTCGCCGCGCTCGGCCATGCCTCCACGGGCAAGCCCTCGGCAGCCATCGCGCGCAGAGCTGCCAGCTCGCGCTCGCGCTCGGATGCGACCTGCGCCACCACGGGCGCATAGGCATCGCGAGCACGCACGCAGGCAAGTGCTGCCACCTGGCTCAGCACGTTGACCGAATAGATCTGGCGAATCGCCGCGAACACGTCGATGACCCCCGGCGCGGCAATCACATAACCCAGACGCGCACCGGCAGCGCCAAACGCCTTGGACAGCGTGTGCAAAATCACCAGGTTGGGATGCTCGGCGATAAGCCCCTGCGCCGTGGTGGCCGCGCCAAACGAATCGTCGGCATACTCAACGTAGGCCTCGTCGACCATTACCATGCCAGGGCACGCATCGCACAGCGCCGCGACAAAATCGAGCGGAGCTACATCACCCGTAGGATTGTTGGGCGAGGTCACGATGGCGAGGTTGCACTCGGGCGCCGCGGCAAGCACGGCTGCCTGGTCGAGCTCAAAGGTCGCCGGATCGCGCCACACGTCGCGCACCTCGGTCTGGCAGAGCGACGCAAAGAACGCGTACTCGCTAAAGCACGGCGGGCAGTTGAGCAGGGTCCGTCCCGCGCCGCCAAACGCCAGCAGATAGTTATAGAGCAGCTCGTCGCCGCCGTTGCCCACGCAGATGTTCTCGCGCGTCACGCCATGCCAGGCAGCAAGCTCGTCGCGCAGGTCGTTGGACATGGGATCGGGATAGCGGTTGAGCGGTGTAGCAGCCAGGGCGGCGTCGACCGCCTCGCGCACGCCGGCCGGCACGGGATAGGTGTTCTCGTTGGCCGAAAGGTTGATGCGCGTGGGCGTAAAGTTGGGATCGTAGGGCTCAATGCCGGCCAAGTAGGGCTGGACGAGCTCCTTCATGCGCGGCGTGAGTTCGGCCATATTAGGCCTCCTCGACGACCGCGCCAACGGCACCGCCCGCAGCCGCCGCCAGGTCCACGCCCTCGGCAACCGTCGCCACGGCGTCGCCCGGCCAGGCGACCCTGGTCAGGTCGGCCGCGGCCAGAGACTCGGCGCTCACGGCATCCTCGCCCTGCTCCAACACGCGGCGACGCAGTGCGGCGGAAAGCGCGTGTGCCCACAGGCCCTCGGCCTCGGCCAAACGCTGCGTAGCGGGAGCATCGGAGAGCAGGCCCTCGGGCGTATAGCAAATGACACTCGAGCGCTTGACGAACTCCTCCACCGAAAGCGGGTTGGAGAACATGGCCGTGCCGCCGGTCGGCAGCGTGTGATTGGGGCCGGCAACATAATCGCCGAGTGGCTCGGAGCTCCAAGCGCCCACAAAGATGGCGCCGGCGTTGCGAATACCGCCAAGCAGGCCCATCGCATCCTTGCAGTGCAGCTCCAGGTGCTCGGGCGCCACGGTGTTCACCGCCTCGACGGCGGCAGCCATGTCGGCGGCTACCACGATAGCGCCCTCATTGTCGAGTGAGGCGCGCGTGATCTCGGCACGCGGGGACTGCGCCACCAGAATATCGATACCCGCCTCGACCTCACGCGCAAACTGCTCGTCGCAGGTCACCAGATAGCAGGCTGCCAGCGGGTCGTGCTCGGCCTGGGCCATCAGGTCGGCCGCGACCACCATGGGCTTGGCCGTGGCGTCGGCCAGCACGCAGACCTCGGAGGGACCGGCGACCATATCGATACCCACATCACCCGAGACAATCTGCTTGGCAGCGGCGACAAAGGCGTTACCCGGGCCGGTAATCTTGTCGACACGCGGAATGGTCTCGGTACCGTACGCCAGCGCGGCCACGGCCTGGGCGCCGCCCACCATATAGATCTCGTCCACGCCGCCGAGCTTTGCCGCAGCGAGCGTGTAGGGGCTGATCAGGCCGTCCTTTTGCGGCGGGGTCACCATGACCACGCGTTTGACGCCGGCCACCTTGGCGGGAATGGCGTTCATAAGCACGGTGGAAGGGTACTGCGCACGACCGCCCGGCACATAGATGCCGGCCGCAGCAAGCGGGGTCACCTTAACACCGAGCATCGTGCCGTCCGGGCGCGTGGCAAACCAGCTCTGCTCGACCTCGCGCTGGTGGAACTCGCGAATCTGACGCGCGGCCTTCTCGAGCGCCGCGACAAAAGCGGGATCGAGGCCTTCGAGCGCGGCATCGATCTGCTCTTGCGGCAGACGGAAGCTCTGCAGCTCAACGCCGTCAAAGCGCTGGCAATAGTCGCGCACTGCAGCATCGCCGTTGGCACGCACGTTGACCACGATATCGCGGGCGGCGTCGACAATGTTATGCGGCAGCACGCCCTTACGGTTGAGCTGGTTGGTAACGAGGCGCTCGCCGGGAGCAAGCTTGATGGTCTTCATATCGGTATCCCCTATCGGTCGAGGTTTTGTTCGAAAAACGAGAGACCGGGCGGCGGCGCCAGTCGGCCCGCAGCCCGGACGTTGGGGCGCCCGTGCGTGCTCGCGCTATTGTGCCGAGCCCGCAACGGGCTCAAAATGCTTGTCCTTCACGGCTGCCGCCAAGCGATCTGCCAGATTGCGCACGCGCGGATCCAGACGTGCGGCACCCGGATTGACAAAGAAGCGGGCCGTGCAGTCCATAATGCGACCAGTAATAACGAGGTCGTTATCGCGCAGCGTGGCGCCCGTGGCGGTAATATCCACGATGCGATCGGTCATGCCGACGATGGGGCCCAGCTCAATGTTACCGTGCAGCGAGACGATATCGGCGTTCACGCCGCGCTCGGCATACCAGGCGCTCGCGATGCGCGGATACTTGGTGGCCACGCGAAGCGACCCGCGGCGGGCATAGTTGCGCTCGGCCTGGCCGGCGCGCCACGCAGGCTCCGCCTCGATAAACGTGCACAGGCCGTAGCCCAGGTCGACCAGCTGCAGCAGGTTGAGGTCTGCCTCGATAAGCGAGTCCCAACCGCAGATGCCGCAGTCGGCACCGCCGCAGCCCACAAAGGCGGGCGCGTCGCTGGGACGCACGATGACAAACTCGATATCGCCGACCGCACCCTCACCGGCCTGTGTGTCGCGGCCGCGCACGATGAGGTGACGACCGGGGTCACGCAGCTCAGAGACATCCAAGCCCGCGGCCTCGAGCACGTCGAGCGTGTCGGCCTTAAGCGAGCCCTTGGGCACGGCAATGCGCAGCGGACCCTCGGCACCGCGCCCCACGGCGTGATCGCCATCGGAAGCAGCGTCCTCGGCCGAGGTGTGCGCGGCCTCCAGACGCTCGAGCGAAAAGGCGAAGCCCGCCGCCGGCACCTCGATGCCGTCGCCAAATGCACCGGTAAAGATGGAGTCGTAGCGTCCGCCCGAACCGACCGGATCGGGCAGTCCGCCGGCATAGGCCTTAAAGACCAGGCCCGTGTAGTAATCGAAAGAGTTCATGATGGAGAAGTCGAAGGACAGCACCTGGGCGTCCTCGGGAGCCAGGCCCTCGACCAGGGCACGCAGCTCGCGCGTCAGCGGCGCGACGATACCGGCAGCCTCCAGCAGCGCATCCACGCGGTCGAGCACCTCGGCTCCACCGTGCAGACGCGGCAGCTCGCTAATGGCGACCTTAACGGCCTCGGACTCGGCACTTGCCGCCGCGCGGGCATCGAGGCCCACAAAGTCGTTGGCGTGCACGCAGCGCAGGGCCTCGGCAGCCATCTCGCGATCTTCGCACGCCGCGAGCAGCTCCTTAAACGGGCGTACGCTACCTGCGATAATGCGCGCATCGGGCAGCGCCAACTTACGCACGGCCTCGGCCACGAGCGACACAATCTCGACATCGCCCGCGGCATCACCTGCACCGATAAGCTCAAAGCCCAGCTGTGTAAACTGGCGCGAGCCGCCGGCGTTGCGCTGGCACTCACGAACCACCGGCGCCTCGTAGCGAAGGCGCAGGGGCAGATCGGCCGCACGCATGCGGGTCGAAACCAGGCGCACGATGGGCAACGTATTGTCGGGACGGACTACCAGCAGACGGCCATCATCGTCAAAGAGCTTAAACGGCGTGTCCGCAATGCGGCCGCCCTCCTCGAGCGAACCCTTGTCCTCGAGCAGCGGCGTCTCGACCGGCAGGTAATGATGCTCCCTGAAGCAGCCCTTCACCGTCAGCGCAATCTCCTCGCGCGCCTGAGCCTCCTCGGGCAATATGTCCCGGAATCCCCACGGTGTGGCCGTCATCTGGTGAGCCTCCTCATGCTGCGTTTCATATAGAACAGAAGACCGGCATAGCTCCGCCGGTCTTCTGGGTACTTTAGCATACTAGAGTGCTTGCGGGGAGAATCCGTCGTAGCCGCTCACACCGTATTCATTTGGAAACATAGGGCAGATTGCCGCAACCCAACCCCACCTAGGCGCCAATCGCACGACGATACTCTGCCATTACCTGCGCATCGGCAGCTGCGGGGTCGGCAAAATAGCGCCAGTCATAGGTCTCGGCCGAAACAACTCCGCGATAGCCGCGCGCCACCAGCCTATCCAGGTCGGCGCGCATATCGCGGTCGCCGTCACCCCAGGCAAGATGCGTCGTGCCATCTGCCGCAACATCGACAAAATGCACGTGGGCGACATCATCGCCAAGCAGATCGAAATAATCGTCGATGGTATCCCCCGCCACCGCCATAGCGCCTATATCCAGACACGCCTTAAGTGCCGGATGATCAACTGCCTCGATCATGCGCTTCGTGTCGGCCGCCGAGTTCACGATCATCGACTCAACCGGCTGTAGGGCCTCGAGCACCAGTCGCACGCCGCGCTCTCCCGCATGTTCGGCAATCGCACGCAACATCGAGGCACTTCGACCCCACGCGTCCTCAATCGGCTCGTTCAAAAATGCCCAGCCGCTCGAGACCATGACCTGCTCGGCTCCAAGTTCCGCCGCGATATCCACAACGTTCTTAAAGTACGCGAGCGTGCGGGCACGCGCCTCATTCCCGCGCGCCGCGATATTCCACGGCTTGGGGTTGTTCTGTTCGGGACAAAGCCCCACAATCCGAACCCCATACTGCTGCGACAGCTCCCGCACCTGCTCGAGCGAATCGTATCCATGGCAATCGACATACAGATGCATCGCCCCGGTCCAAAGCTCGCAACACGTGTAGCCCGAGGCCGCTGCCGAGGAAAAGAATTCCTCAAGGTCAAAATAACGATGGCTGATATTCATGACGGCAAGCTGCGGATACTCCATCTTGTCCACCTTTCGGCAAAAGGGCGCCGCAGCACAGTGTGCGCGACGCCCCCTCTTACATTGTTCTCATTATGACGGATACTCTACTGGACACCAAGCACTCCAAAGAACGCGCCGGCGATACTCACGAGCAGGATCACGAGCATGATGAGCAGCGGATTCATCTTCTTCTTGAGCATGAGATAGACGATTCCAAACAGCCCCATCGTGACAAAGCCCGGGAAGATTCCGTTGAGCAGCTCGGCCAGCGTCTGAGCACCATCGCCCGCGCCGACCATGAGCGGAATGTCCACGGTGACCATCTCCATGGTCATAGCACCGATCACCATGGCGCCCATGATAGAGGCCATCTTGACGATCGTGTCCATAATGCCCGATTCCTGGACCTTGCTGATCATGTCCGAGCCAAAGCGATATCCCACAAACGTCAGCAGGTAACGGATGATGTAGTGAGGGACGTTGAACACGAGCAGGAACAAAATCGGGCCAAGAATAGAGCCCTGCAGCGCCAGCGACGTGCCGACACCCGTTGCCAAAATTCGCAGCGTGCCCCAGTAGAAGGCATCGCCCACGCCGGACAGCGGTCCCATCAAAGCAAGCTTGACATTAGAGATCGCGCTCGTGTCAAAGCTATCGTCAGTAGCGTTGACCTCCTCCATTGCAGCGGCGATGGACATGGGGAGCGTCGAGATGTACGGCGTGACGTTATAGAGCTCCATATGGCGCTTAAGGGCGGCCTTAAAGTCCGCATCCTGCGGATACAGCTTGCGAAGAATCGGCATAAGGGCCCACATAAAGCCGATATGGCCCATACGCTCGTAGTTCCACGAATGCTCATAGGGAATCGAGCGCCAGAACAACTTCTTAAGGTCTGCGCGGGAAATCAGCCCGTCGTAAGAAGACTCAAACTTAAAACTCATCGAACCCACTCCCAATCGCAGGATCCTCGGTTGCCACTGCGGGCTGCTCCGCTTTTTTCTTATCACCCAAAACCGTCATCGCGACGACGATGATCGCGGCAAAGATCGCCACGCCCGTCGTGCTAATGCCAAAGTAGGCGACGAGGAAGAAGCCAGCGAAGAAGAACGGAGCCACCGTTTTGTTCATAATCATCTGCGCCAGCATCGCAAAGCCGAGTGCGGGCAAGAAGGCGGCGGCGACATCCATGCCGGTCTGAACGAAATCGGGGATGATGTTGAGCAGGCTGGCAACAGCATCGGCACCAAAGAAGAATGCCAGGGGAATAATCAGCAGGCCGCACCAGCTCTGTGCGTAACCGGCGATGAGCATGTTGCGCGTGATGGCCTTGGTGTCTCCGTCCTCGACGTTTTTGTCGATACGGTGCACCAGCAGCAGCATGACCGGTTGGCCCAGGGCCGTGTCGAGCGCCAGGACGATCGTGGCGATAGGAATACCCAGGGTCAGGGCCGCCGAAGCGTCCGCGCCGGCCTGCATGGCAAGAGATACGCCCAGGATAGTGCCGGAAATCGTATCGGGCGGGTTATAGGCGCCGACCGAGATGGCGCCGACCATGGCAAGCTCCATCGTGGCGCCCATAATTGTGCCGGTCACCACATCGCCCATAACAAGGCCGACCAGAGGTCCGAGCACGATCGGGCGCTGGAGGTAGCTCGTGCCCGTCAGCCACTCGGAATAGCCCAAAAGGGCAATAAGGAAAATCAGGATTGTCTTGATAACCATGACAGCCCCTAACCGATGACCTTTGCGGCGTCAGTCTTCGCATCCGCCGGGATCATCTGAATGAACAGCTCGTAGCCCTCGCCGAGCAGTTCCTTCACGTAGGCCTCGTTCTCGGGCGTAAGGAACACGCTCGTCGAGACCTGGCGGGCGTCCTCGCTAAAGGCGACGTTACCCAGGTTGATCTTCTTAACGCCCATCGCCTTGGCGACGGCACCGGCCTGCTGGATCGTCTCGCAAACCACGAAGAGCTTGTACTTATCAGTCACACCGCTCTGGAGCGCCTTGACGGCATCCTCGGTGTTTTTGACGACGACCTTGCAGCCCTCCGGCTTTGCGAGGGATAGAGCTTGCAGGCGAAGCTTGTCATTGAGGACCGTGTCGCTCACCAACAGGATGCAGTCGGCACCCAGAGCCGAGGTCCAGCTAACGGCAACTTGGCCGTGAAGCAGTCGATAGTCCACGCGAATCATCTGAATCATGATGTGCTCCCTAGTGGTTAAAACTCATCGAGTTCGGCCTGCCCCAGCAGGTCGTTGACGTACTTGACCTTGGTGTCGTCCGCCTCGACGATCTGGCGAATGGCCTCATCGATCGGGGTGGATTCGGGCACGAACAGCAGCTGAATAAGGAGCGGCAGGTTCATATTGGTCACGAGGTGCGTGTTAGGACGCGTCTGGACGATCTTGGTGAACTCGTTGTTGACACTGCCGCCAAAGAGGTCGGTGCAAACGACGACCTCATCGTCCGCCGCAAAGCCGTTCAGAATCGCTGCGGCCTCCTTGGTCAGGTCCTCGTTTCCGTCGACATACATAGAGAGCGCATGGACGTTTTCGCGCTCGCCGGAAAGCAGGCCGATGCTCTCGACGATTCCGGACGCGAAATGAGCATGGGATGCAACGATAAACTGCCTCATTCGATTCCCCTTCCTAGCAAATTTCGACATAAAAATGCCCGGACGCATGCGCCCGGGCAGGGTGCTTCTTAAATGTGTGGTCAACTATTAGTAGTCGAACTGGTGATAGTAGCGGCGGTAGTTGAGGTTGTGCTTGGTGACCGTCTCGTAGTAGGCGGCGAGTCGGTCGGTGATCAGCGAGGACAGGATCCACGGAGACACGATGACGCGGAACTCCTCGTCCAGGCCGGGGATGGCGAACTCGGCGGTGTCGATGATGTTGATGTCGGTATCACCGGTCACGCCGCGGTTGAGGAAGGCGCGGACGCGCTCGTCGAGCTTGCGGTTCTCGTCCTCGCCCATGAACAGGAACACGGGCACGCCGGGCTCCACGAGCTCGAGGGTGCCGTGGAAGAAGTCCGCCGAGGTGATGTAGCGGGTGCGCTTCCACTGCATCTCCTCGAGGATGCACATCGAGAAGAGGATGGTCTCGCCCCAAAGTGCTCCGGAGCCGATGAACATGGTGTAGGGCGCGAGGGCGTACTTCTTGGCGAGCTCCTCGGCGCGCGGCTCGAAGCTCTTGCGGATGTCGACCAGGTGGGTCCAGACATCCTTGGTCTGCTCAATAAACTTGTCGAACTGCGGGAAGCAGCCGCGACGGTTGAGCAGGCGCAGGCCGAAGCAGTCGGCGAGGTAGTAACCCATCTCGCAGCCGCCATTTCCATGATCGGATGCCATCTTGACGCAGTTCTCGGCGCCGACGGCCTGGCCGATGGGGCCCTCGGGCTTGGTCATGGCGTAGACACGAATGCCCTTTTCCTTCATCTTGTTGACAGCCTCGAGGACCTCGGGGGTGGTGCCGGACTCGGAGGCGGTGAGGACGACGGACTTGTCGGTCATGCGCTTGTGGCCGGAGACATTCCACTCGGCGGCGTGAATCAGGTAGACCTCGAGGTCGCGGTCGCCGAACTTGTTCATGAGGTACTCGAGCTGCATAAACTCGTCCCAGGTGCCGCCGACGCCCATCAGGAACACAGCGTCGTAGCCCTCGTCGGCGACCTTGTCGGCAAGCGCGGTCATCTTCTTGCCGGTCTCGTAGACGTTCTTGCCGTCCTCGACGTAGCCCTCCTGGCTAAAGTGCATGATCTCGATCTTCTCGGTTTCCTTCATGGTTTGTCCTTTCTGTTTTGGACGCGACTCTATACATCGCGTTTCTTTTCGATACCAATTATAGACATACACCTAACGTGTTTTTAATACCACTTTGTAATCTATGGC
>JAUMPM010000035.1 GCA_031294825.1 Collinsella sp.
CTTTCACGGTGGTATCCTTCCGGTAGTCGTTCGACCGGATGGCCTCCCCCTCGGCACTCACATTACCAGCCGCGGCACCTGCCCGGCACTTTCCTATCAGCCGTCGGGGGCGGCGCGCCCCGCGCCGGCAGCACCCAACAGGCCCTCTCGGGGGCAGGGACGTTCGGCCGTGCGCGAGCGCCCGGTCGCCGGCCCGTTCTGGGCGCGCCCCAATCGTAGCCCGAGATGGTCCCAGGCTGACAATTTCGACTGTAATGGACGTTCTTGAATGACCAGTCGTTCAAGAACGTCACCAATGACTGGGTCGGAAAATTTCTTAAAAAAGTTCTTGCCCTAAGCTGATTCGTCCGTATAATAAACTTCGTTGCTTGAGAGCACGCACCTTTCCTCGGTAGCTCAATGGTAGAGCACGCGGCTGTTAACCGCGCTGTTGTAGGTTCGAGTCCTACCCGGGGAGCCAGGTTTTAAAACCCGTCGCTTATGCGGCGGGTTTTTTTGTCGCGATCGCTTGGCGCGAACGTTACCGTATCAACATTTCGTGTCGAGGATGTAATCCCGAGGCCCGCCACCTCAACATGGCGCGGTCGTTGTAGAATATTGCAATGATTGCTCCCACGACATGGTGCCGCGAGCACCAAGAAAAGGAGATTCTTGTGTCTGAGACCATTAACGGCAGCCTGAGCGTCTCGAACGACGTTATTGCCGATATTGCCGGTTATGCCGCGATGACGTGCTATGGCGTCGTCGGTATGGCCGAGCAGCTCCAGGGCGCCGAGAGCGTGCGCCTGCTTGCCGGTCAGCGCCTCCGCAAGGGCGTGCTTGTCTCCGCCGACGAGGACGGCCTTACGGTCGATCTTCACGTCGTGCTCGAGAACGGCGTCAACATGAAGTCCGTCTGCCACAATCTTTCGAGCTCCGTTGCCTTCACTTTGCAGGAGATCGCCCAGATCGATCCCGCCAGCCTTAAGATCGGCATCCATATCGACGCGCTCAAGAGCCGTCTGAACTAGCATCCGAAAACGGAGATTCAAATACCCATGATTGCAAAGACCATTCGCACCTGTTTTCCGATCGCTGCGGCTGCCGTTTCCGACAAGGCCGAGGAGATCAACAAGCTCAACGTCTTCCCCGTACCCGACGGCGATACCGGCACCAACATGTCGCTCACGCTCGCCTCGGTGACCAAGGAGCTCTCCGCCCTTCCCGCCGATGCCGACATGGAGGCCATCGCCGGCGCCATCACTCACGGCTCCCTGATGGGTGCCCGCGGCAACTCCGGTGTCATCACCTCGCAGATCCTGCGCGGTGTGGCCGAGGGTCTCGTCTCTGCCGATGAGCCCATCACGTCCGCCAACATCGCCTATGCGTTCCGTCGTGCCGTCAAGGTCGCCTTCCAGGCCGTCCGCAAGCCCATCGAGGGCACGATCCTCACGGTGCTGCGCGATGTCTCGACCAAGGCCGACGAGTGCGAAAAGAAGAAGTTCTCGGCCGAGGACGCGCTCGATGCCATCGTTGTCGAGGCCTATCAGTCTGTCGCCCGCACGCCCGACCTGCTGCCGGTTCTGAAGGAGAACGGCGTGGTCGACTCCGGCGCCTTTGGCTTTGCCATCTTCCTGGAGAACTTTGTTGCCGCTGCGCTCGGCCGCAGCACCGTTGTCGAGGATTTCTCCGCCACGTTTGATTCCGCTGGCTCTGCCCGCGACGCGGCCCTTGGTCGCGTTGAGATCGAGGCCAACGACGATTGGGAGGGCTCGGAGTTCCGCTACTGCAACGAGTTCCTGTTTAAGGCCGACGCCCCGTTTGACGAGGACGAGTGCCTGAAGTTCCTGGGTTCCATGGGCGACTGTGAGCTACTCGTGGGCGCCTATCCCGACTACAAGATCCATGTGCACTCCAACACCCCCAACCTGGTGCTCGAGCACATGCTGCAGCTTGGTCAGATCTACGAGGTCTTTATCCACAACATGGAGATGGAGGCCCACGACCGTACCGCCAAGATTCACGAGGACCAGGAAAAGGCCGCCGAGCCCGCCAAGGCGCTGGGCTTTGTCGCCGTTGCCGCCGGTTCCGGCGAGGCCGACATCCTCAAGTCCCTTGGCGTCGACGTGATCGTCTCGGGTGGCCAGACCATGAACCCCTCGACTGCAGATCTGCTGGGTGCCGTGGACCAGGTCAATGCGACCTCGGTCATCATCCTGCCCAATAACGGCAACATCCGCATGGCCGCTGAGGCTGCTGCTTCAGCCTGCACCGACAAGAAGGTCGCCGTCGTTCCCACCAAGACCGTCCCGCAGGCCTTCTCCGCGCTGTTCGCGGTCCTGCCCGATTCCGAGCTCGAGGATGCCGTCGCCGCCATGGTCGACGCCATCAGCGAGGTCCGCGATGGCGAGGTCACCCGCGCCGTGCGCGACTCCAGTGCCTCTGACGGTTCTCCGATTCACTCCGGTGACGTCATGGGTATCATCGCCGGCTCCATCGACGTGGTCGGTTCCGACGTGAAGCAGGTCACGCTCGACTGCATCAACCGCATGCAGGAGGAAGAGGAGGGCGACGCGCTGACGATTCTGGCCGGCGAGGAGCTGTCCGATGAGGCCTTCCAGGAGATCGTCGACGCTATCGAGGAGGCTCAGCCCGATCTGGAGATTGACGCCCATCGTGGCGAGCAGCCGCTCTATCCCGTGATCTTCTCGATCGAGTAGGCAACTGCCCATGTCCGAGCTGTGCTCCGTGCCGCGCGTCTCGGAGCGCTTTGCCCAGAGCAAAGCGCTCGACGAGGATATCGCGCGACTCAAATATGTTTCGGGTAAACGTGAGGAGGCCCTTCGCCGTCTGGGAATTCGGACGGTGGGGGACCTCCTTCTCCATATCCCTCATCGATACCTCGACTTTACCCGTTCTTGGTCTATCGAGATGGCGCCCATCGGTACCGTGTGCACCATCATCGCCACGGTCGACCGTATCGTCCAAAAGCAGCCGCGTCCGCGCATGCAGGTGACCGAGGTCTCGCTTGTTGACGAGACGGGCGTGCTGCAGGTCGCCTTTTTCCGCCAGCCCTGGATTGCCCAGCAGCTTAAGCAGGGCGACCGCCTGGCCGTGATGGGCAAGGTCGAGTTTGCCTACGGCTTTAAGCAGATGGCCTCGCCGCACTTTGAAAAGCTCGAGGACGGGCGTGCCGCAGGCACCATCCTGCCGGTCCATTACGTGAGTGATGGCGTGAGCCAGGCGTGGATGCGCCGCATCGTAAGCGGCGCGCTCGAGGTCGTCGGCAATCCGTTCGATCCGATTCCCGCGCCGTTGCGCGCAAAGCGGAAGCTCATGAGCAATGCCCGCGCGTTGCGTTCGATCCACTTTCCCTCGAGCATGGCTGAGCGCGACATCGCACGCCGGCGTCTTGCCTACGAGGAGTGCCTCTACCTGCAGCTGGCGCTGCGTCTGCGCAACGACGGCGGCCTGGTCGATGTGGTGCCCTATGCCCACACTGCGGGCGAGCATCTGGGCGCGCTTAAACAGGCCCTTCCGTTTTCGCTGAGCGACGAGCAGGAGGCCGCATTCCAAGACATCCTGCATGACATGTGCGATGGCGGGCGCGTGATGAACCGTCTGCTGCTGGGCGATGTCGGTACCGGTAAGACCGCCGTTGCCGCCTGCGCGCTGGCTGTGGCTGCCGATAGCGGCACGCAGGCCTGCGTTATGGCGCCCACGGGCGTGCTGGCGCGCCAATATGCCGATAAGACCGGCCCTCTGCTCTCGCAGGCCGGCATGTCCTGGGCACTTCTGACGGGTGCCACGCCGGCCGCAGAGCGCGAGCGCATCCATGCACAGCTGGAATCGGGCGAGCTTGACGTGCTCTTTGGCACCCACGCGGTTCTTTCGGATAACGTTGCGTTCAAGCATCTGTCGCTCGTGGTCATCGATGAACAGCACCGGTTTGGTGTGGGCCAACGCAACGCCCTGCGCGCGAAGGGGCCGGGTGCCGATCTGCTCGTTATGACGGCGACGCCCATCCCGCGTACGCTGGCGCTTTCGGTCTACGGCGATCTGGACACGAGCATCATTCGCCATCGGCCCGTCCCTGGTGCTGGCGTGACGACACGCGTGCTCACCGAGTCGAGCCGTGACCTCGCCTATGGCGCCATCCGCGAGGCGCATGAAAAGGGTCAGCAGGCCTACGTGATTTGTCCGCTCGTGGAGCCGAGTGACTCGGCCGATGAGCTGGAAGACGTGCCCGGTATTGCTCGCGACGACGAGGGCCGCGTAACCGTCCCCGTGCCGCTGCACGATACGGCAACCGAGCTCGACCGACTGCGTCTTGCGTTGCCGGGGCTTACCGTCGAGCGCCTTCACGGCCGCATGCCGGCGGGGGAGAAGGACCAGGTTATCGATGCCTTCAAGCGTGGCGAGATTGACGTGCTCGTCTCGACTACGGTGGTCGAGGTGGGCGTCGACGTGCCTAACGCCACCGTCATGGTCATCGAGAACGGCGAGCGCTTTGGATTGGCTGCCCTGCACCAGCTGCGCGGCCGCGTGGGCCGTGGCAGTGTGTCGGGCACGTGCCTGGTCATGACGCACTCCAAGGGCAACGGCGGCGCATCGGCGGCACAAGACCGTCTCCAGTCGCTCGAAAAGACCTCGGACGGCTTTACGCTCGCCCAGATGGACCTGCGTCTGCGCCACGAGGGCGAGATCCTGGGCTACCGTCAACATGGCGGCGTAACCCTGCGCTTTGTGGACCTGGACGCTGACGAGGAGCTAATCGAGTGGGCCCATTTGGACGCGGTCGAGCTCTTGCGGTATGCTTGCACCCTTGACTCAGTGGCGACGCGCCCCCTGCGCGACGCGGTCGCCATGCGTTATCGACATATCTTTAAGGAGGTCAGCGGAGGATGAGAATCATCGGCGGCGAATGGCGCGGTCGTAAGATCGAGGAGCCTCGTGGTCGCGATGTCACCCGACCCACGACTGATCGCGTGCGCGAGGCGTGCGCATCTATGGTCATGTCGGCATTCGATTTCGATTTGGACGAGGTTCGTGTGCTGGACGCCTTTGGCGGCTCCGGCGCTCTGGGAATCGAGATGCTCTCTCGTGGGACCTGCTCGCTCACGACTTTTGAGATCGATCGCAACGCCGCTCGGCTCATTACCAAGAATATCGAGTCGCTCTGCCGTGACCGTGCGCGCTGGCGTGTGGTGACGGGTGACGTGCTGGCGAGCGCCTCGCGCGGCCGCGTGCCGGGCGGCCCCTTTGATCTGGTTCTGCTCGACCCGCCCTATGTTTTTGGTGCCGAGCCGGTCGAGGAACTGCTGCAGAACCTGGCTCAGCAGGGTCTGCTTGCACCTGGCGCTTATGCCCTGTTTGAGCATGCCGCCGCCGATGCGGGCGCGCATCCGGCAGACTTTGAGACTGTACGTGAGAAGCGCTACGGCATTACCTCGGTCGACCTGCTTCGTTGGGTCGGCGATGACGATGGTGAGGGTGATAGCGCTGGCACCGATGCTGACAACAACGATGCCACGACGTTTCAGGAGGATGCTCATGAGTGACACCATCAATCGCGTGATCGTCCCGGGCACCTTCGATCCCATCACGTTTGGCCATATCGATGTGATCCGCCGCGCCCGCCGCATCTTTCCCAGCGTGATCGTCGCTGTTGCCGAGTCGCAGAGTAAAAACGGTGTGGGCACCACGTTTACGCTCGATGAGCGCGTGGCGCTGGCCCGCGAGGCGCTCGGTGATATCGACGGCGTCGAGGTCCTGCCCTTTACCGGCCTCTTGGTCGACTTCGCTCGTGAGCAGGGGGCGGGGGCCGTGGTCAAGGGCCTGCGCGCTATGACCGACTTTGAGTACGAGCTGCAGCAGGCCGACCTCAACTATCGCTTGGATAACGAGCTGGAGTCCATCTTTGTCATGAGCGCGCCGCAGTACGGCTATATCTCGAGCTCGGTTGTTCGCCAGATCGCCTCGCTCGGTAGTGACGTATCGACGTTTGTCCCGCCCAACGTGGTCGAAGCGCTCAAACATCGCTTTTCGTGACGTTTCTTATTGCCTGGTGGCATGTGGTAAACTAGCACGATGATATGTTACCTATGAAAGGAGACCGGATGCCGGGCGAGAATTTTCCTGGCGATAGGATCGTCAGCTTGGTCGATGAGCTCGAAGGGCTGATCGAGGAAGCCAAGCCGCCTTTCGGCAAGAACGCTCAGTTCAAGGTCATCGACGCCGACGTGTTCTTCAACATCCTCGACGAGATCCGCATGAGCTATCCCGAGGAATGGCAGAAGTCCCGCCGTATCCTCAAGGAGCGCGAGGAGCTTATGGCTTCCGCCGCCGCTCAGGCCGATTCCATCATCGCCGATGCTCAACAGCAGGCCCTCACCATTGCCGGCGAGCAGGAGATCGTCCGCTTAGCGCAGCAGCAGGCCGACGACATCCGCGACCGTGCCCAGCAGTATGAGCGCGAGACTCGCTATGCCGCCGAGGATTACGCCGAGCAGGTCTTTACGCACCTCGAGGAGAACCTCAAGAGCCTGACCGGCACCGTCACCCGTTGTCGCCAGCAGCTTAACGAGGGTGCCGTCCAGCAGAATGGTCAGTGGTAATGGCTGAGTTCCCGAACGTTACCGTCGATCTTTCCGAGCAGCTCGAGTTTCCCGGAGACTCGTATCCGCTGACCGGCAAGGTCGATGTCGCCGCCTATACGGTGGGCGAGAAGGAGTACCAGCTGCAGGACGGCATTGACTACGACGTGGTCTTTACCAATGCCGGCACCGGTGTTCTGCTTACGGGCATGGTCCGCGCGCACGCAACCGGTGAGTGCGACCGTTGCCTGGAGCCCGCTTCGTTTGATATCGCCGGTGAGATTGAGGAATTTTATCTCTTTAACGAGCCCGAGGACCCCGAGGCCTACGAAGACGGCTACGAGCTGCTGGGCGAGGATCGCATCGTCGATCTGGGCGAGCCCATCAACGACGCGGTCGTCATGGACACGCCGTTCGTTGTCCTGTGCAAGCCCGATTGTCGCGGCCTGTGCCCCACCTGCGGCATCAATCTCAACGTCGAGCAATGCGATTGCGCCGCTCAAGCAGAGGCCGAATGGGCCGCTGCCACGGAAAATCCATTTGCAGCATTGAAGAATCTCAAGCTTGACGAGTAAAACTGTGGTAGTATCGCTACTTGCGCGTAATCGCCACACTGGATAGTTCATAAGGAAGGTCACTATGCCCGTACCTAAACAAAAGCAGGGTCGTATCCGCACTCACACCCGCCGTTCCGCCAACATGAAGATCTCGGCTGCGGCTCAGTCCACGTGCCCCCGTTGCGGCGCTGTCAAGCTCCCGCACCACGTGTGCCCCAGCTGCGGTTTCTACAAGGACCGCGAGGTTATCGTTACCGAGTAACTGTATACTCTGGATGCGATGCCGTTCCAACTGGAACCACAATGGCCGGCTCAATGAGTCGGCCATTTTTGTATAAGGAGCATATATATGAGTAACGTTCGCGTTTGTGTAGACGTTGTGGGCGGAGACGAGAAGCCTCAGGTTGTCCTCGACGGTATCGAGGCGGCGCTTGCGGCGGATCCCGATATCGAGGTCCTGGCCGTCGGTCCCGCAGAGATCGTGAACCCCTTTGCCGCGGCTCACGCTCGCGTTGAGGCCTTGGAGGCGCCCGATGTCATCGCCATGGATGACGATCCCATTCGAGCCGTGATGACCAAGCGTAAGTCCTCGATCGTACTTGCCTGCCGCGCTATCAAGAAGGGTAACGCGGACGCGTTCTTCTCTGCCGGCTCCACCGGCGCCATGACCGCTGCCGCTACCGCCTACGTGACGCCCTTTAGGTATCAGGCCGAGGGCAAGAAGCAGCCGGTGCGTCCGTGCCTCACCAATGCACTGCCCAACCGCGCCGGCGGCCTGACGGTCCTGTGCGACATGGGCGCCAACCCCGATGTCGAGGTCGACGACATGGTGCGTTTTGCCCAGATGGGTAGCGCCTATGCGCGCGTCGTCTTGGGCATTGAGCATCCCCGCGTCGGTCTGCTCGGCAACGGCACCGAGGATGAGAAGGGCTCCAACTTTACCAAGGCGTGCTTCCCTGCCATGAAGGCCGCCGTTCCCGGCTTTGTGGGCAACTGCGAGGGTACCGACCTGACCTCGGGTAACTTTGACGTCGTCGTTGCCGATGGCATGTCGGGCAACATCGCGCTCAAGGCGACCGAGGGCGCCGCCAAGTTTTTGCTGCAAGAGCTCAAGGGTGCCTTTATGGCTTCGCTGGGCACCAAGATCGCCGCGCTGCTCATCAAAAAGCAGATGCGCGAGATCAAGGCAAAGCTCTCGGGCGATGCTAAGGGCGGCGCCATTCTGCTGGGCCTGCGTGGCGTGGTCCTGATCGGCCACGGTGCCACCTCGGTCGAGGCCGTCAAAAACGGTACGCTCGCCGCGGCGGAGGCCGTACGCGCCGGGCTTGTCGAGAACGTCGCCAACTCTATGGACGGCATCGTTTTGTAGGAGCGAGTTAGAGCGCTGTTATGTGCCTCGCGGCCTTCGTCGTGGGGTAGAATCAAAACCGTGTCTTGGCGCTGCGCTTGCGGCGCCAGCTCGTTGATGTTCACGCAATACGAGAGGAAGCGCTATGGACCGCTCCGAAATCTTCGATAAGATCGCCGAAGTCGCCGCTGACGTTCTGGGCGTCGATGTCGCCGACATTAGCGACGAGACTACCTTTGACGATCTCGATGCCGATTCGCTCGAGCGTCTGCAGCTGGTGACGGCCATCGAGGACGAGTTCGACCTCGAGATCGATGACGAGATCCTGCTGTCGCTCAACTCTGTCGCCGACGCTGTCGACGCTATTGAAAACGCCAAGGAGGCCTAAGTCTTGGCTTTATCTCAACGACTCGCGCGCGCCCAGGAAATCCTGGGCCACGAGTTCAATAACAAGGTGCTGCTGCGCGCGGCGCTCACGCACCCCTCTGCCGTGGAAGGTCAGCCCGTCTCGGCGAGCTATGAGCGCCTTGAGTTTTTGGGCGATTCCATTTTGGGCGCCGTGGTTGCCCGCTCGCTCTTTGAATCCTATCCGGAGTTTGACGAGGGCAAGCTTACGCGCCTGAAGGTGTCGCTCGTCTCGGGCGCCACGCTGTCCGAGGTGTCCCATGAGCTGGGCATCGACGACATCATCATCTTTGGTGCCTCCGAGACCGGCACGGGCGCGCGCGGTCTGCACTCGGCGCTCGAGAACGTCTACGAGTCGCTCGTGGGCGCCCTGTACCTGGATGCCGGCTGGGATGCGGCGGCGGAGTTTATCCACCGTACACTCAAGCCGCACCTGGCTTCCGAGCGTGCCGAGCACCCCGCGAACCCTAAGTCGTTCTTGCAGGAGTGCGTGCAGGCCGACGGCCACGAGCCTCCGGCGTACAAGCTCGTTGGCTCTGAGGGCCCGGCGCACGCACCGACCTTTACCGCCGTGGTGCTCATCGACGGTATCCGCCAGGGCCGCGGCACCGGTTCCTCCAAGAAGGAAGCCGAGGGAGCCGCTGCACTCGAGGCGCTCGACCGCATGGGCTACACCACCAACGGCGTGATTCTCAACAAGAAGCCTGTTTAAGCGAGGAACCGTGTATCTCAAGTCCCTCACGCTCAAAGGGTTCAAGTCGTTTGCCGACCGCGCCCATATGACGTTTGAGCCGGGCCTAACCGTCATCGTCGGTCCCAACGGCTCGGGAAAATCGAACATCTCCGACTCGATTCTGTGGGTCCTGGGCGAGCAGAGCGCCAAGCAGCTGCGCGGCCAGGCCATGGAAGACGTCATCTTCTCGGGCTCGTCGGCGCGCAAGCCGGTGGGTGTGGCCGAGGTCACGCTGGTGCTCGACAACTCGGACCATATGCTTCCCGTCGACTTTGACGAGGTGGCTATCACCCGCCGCATGTATCGCTCGGGCGAGAGTGAGTACCTCATCAACTCGAGCCCGTGCCGCCTGATGGACATCCAGGACATTCTGCACGATTCGGGACTGGGCAAGGATACGCATTCCATCATCAGCCAGGGCAAGCTCGATGCCATTTTGCAGAGCCGCCCCGAGGAGCGCCGTGCCCTTATTGAGGAGGCCGCGGGCATCTCCAAGCACAAGCGTCGCAAGGAGCGTGCGCTCAAAAAGATCAAATCGATGGACGAGCACCTGACCCGTGCCCGCGACATCAATAAGGAGATTGCCCGTCAGCTGCGGCCGCTGGAGCGTCAGGTCGATCGCGCGCGCAAGTACAAAGAGCTGTCCTCGCGCGCGAACGAGCTTACGCAGATGCTGGCCGTCGATGAGCTTCGTTCGCTGCAATCACAGTGGAACGACCTGGAGAGCCGTTCCAAGGAGGGCGCTGCCGAGCTTGAGCTTGCGCAGTACCGCTTGGGCGAAAAGGAACGCGAGCTCGAGAAGCTCCAGGTCATGCTCGAAGAAAAGGGCCTGTTTGTGGGCGACTTGGGCGAGCAGCGCCGCCACATGCAAGATGTGGTCGGCCGCATTAACTCCGACATGCGTCTGCTCGAGGAAAAGGGCCATAACATGGTGTCGCGCCTGTCCGACATGCGCGGCCAGATCTCGAGCTCCGAGCATCAGCGCCGTCGCGTGGTCGAGGAGCTCGAGGACGCGCGTGCGCAGCTTGAGGAAGTGACCGGTGCGCACATGCAGGCTCAGGAGGACGTTGACGCCGCTGGTCCTGCCGCCGCTGAGCTCCACGAGCGTCGCGTTGCGCTCGACAATCAGATTTCGCAGCTCACGCGTGAGCAGCGCGATGTGCAGCGTGTGGCCGATAACGCCGCGCTCGAGCTCGCTAAGGTGAAGGATTCCTTGAGCAATGCCGAGGTCGAGGACAACATGTATGCCTCGCGCCTGGAGCAGATCGATGAACAGCTCGAGGAGGTCACGGCCTCGCTCGAGAGCCGTCGCGACCGCGCCGAGGAGCTTGAGGGCGCTCTTGAGGAAGCGCGCCAGGCTCAGGTTGATGCGCGTGAGGCCACCGAGACGGCACGCGCGGCCCTGAAGGACCTGCGTGCCCGCGAGAGCGAGGCGCGCAACAAGTTATCCGAGGTGCGCTCGGAGCTTGCCAGTCATAAGAAACTCGATGCCCGCATGGCCGACAGCTCGCCGCTCGTGAGCCGGCTGGTGGGTGCGCTGGGCGACGATGTCTCGGGTCGTCTGGGCGACGTGCTCGAGGCCCCGCGCGAGCTTGAGGGCCTGGTTGAGCAATTGCTCGCCGGCGATATCGATGCCCTGCTGTTCGACGATACGTCCGCGCTTGAGCGTGCCGGTCGTGCCGCTCTGGACCAGAAGAAGGCCTCGGGCGAGGCGCTGCTGGTGGCGCGCGGCGTGAGCGGCTTTACCGCCGCTGAGGGCGCTGCCGGTACCCGTCTGGTTGATCGTCTGTCCGTGCGCGCAGGCTACGGTCCCGTCGTCGAGGCGTTGCTCGGCGGATATTATGTAGTGGACGATCTTGCTGCCGCGCTGTCGGCGCCGGTCGTTGACGGCGTGACTTACGTGACCCCCGATGGCGCCCGCGTCGCCTGCGGCGGCCTGGTGCGCGTGGGCCTCGATGCCGGCGAGGCGTCGGGTGCCTTGGAGCGCAAGCGCCGTATCCGCGAGCTGGAGGGGCTTGAGCCCGATTTGGCCGCTGTGTTTGAGCATGTGTCAGGCCAGGTCGTTGAGGCCAATGCGGCCGTTGAGGAAGCGCGTGCCGCTGAGGGCGATGCCGCCGGCGAGATCGCCCGTCTTGAGGGCGAGCGCCGCTCGCTGCTTTCCGAGATCGGCCGTCTGGAGCAAAGCGCCAACAATGCCGAGGTCGAGCGCGTGCGCATCTCCAAGCGCCGCGAGCAGGCCTCCGAAGCCGTTCGCGCTGCGCGCCCGCGGGTTGATGAGCTCACCCGTTCGCGTGACGAGGCCCGCGCGCAGGCAAGCGATCTGGGCTTGCAGATTGCCGAGGCCAACGACGAACTCGACCGCGTTCGCCGTGACGATTCCGAGGCTGCCGGCAAGCTCGCCGACGCCAAGGTTCGCCTAGCCCAGACGAGTGAACGCCTGCGTTCGCTGAAGGGCCGCGTGCCCGACCTGGAGCATCGTCTTGAGGGCATCGACCGTCGTATCCGCGGAACACGCCAGGCTTCGCGCTCGCTCGAGCTGCTGCGCCTGCGCGTCGACCCTATGCACGAACGCTATTCTGCCCTGTTGGAACGCGCGTCGGATTGGGCAGCGCGCCTGCGTGACCAGGCCTCTCTGGAGGAGGCGGACTCCGCTTCGCTCAAGAAGACCATCGAGGATGCCAAGGCAGAGGTTGCCCGCGCTAAGGAGCGAGTCGATACCGCCTCCGCCACGCAAAACGAGTTCAAGGTCGCGCGTGGCAAGCTCGAGGTGCAGGTCGAGGCTGCCATCAAGGCCATTACCGCTGATGGCACCACGGTACTCGAGGAAGCGCTCATGCTTCCGGCGCCCACGGACCGCGATGCCGCCGAGCGCGAGCTCAACCAGCTCGTGCGCCAGATCAACAACCTTGGTCCCGTTAACCAAGTTGCCATGGAGGAGTATGAGCAGCTCAAGCGCCGCGCCGACTACATCGAAGAGCAGCTGGCCGATCTGGAGAGCGCGCGCAAGGCGCTCACCAAGATTACCGTGGCTATTGATCGCAAGATGCGCAAGGCGTTCCTGGTGACCTTCGAGAAGGTCGATGCGAACTTCCGCGAGATCTTCGCTATGCTCTTCCCGGGCGGTCAGGCTCATCTGGAGATGACCGATCCCGAGCATCCTGCCGAGACGGGTATCGAGGTCGTGGCGCAGCCGCGCGGCAAGCGCATCACCAAGATGATGCTCATGTCGGGCGGCGAGAAGAGTCTGACGGCGCTCGCCCTGCTCTTTGCCGTGTATCGCACGCGCACGGTGCCGTTCTATGTGCTGGACGAGGTCGAGGCGGCGCTCGATGACGCCAACCTGTCCAAGCTCATCGGCGCGCTCGATGTGTTGCGTTCCGATACGCAGCTCTTGGTTATCTCGCATCAGCGCCGTACTATGGAGGACGCTGACGTTCTCTATGGCGTCTCGATGCAAGCCGACGGCGTCAGTCGCGTCGTCTCGCAAAAACTCGATCGCGATACCGGAAAGGTCGTGAATGCATAATGGGATTCTTCGATGCTCTCTCGCGCGGACTTGAGCGCAGCCGCGAGGCCCTCAACGAGGTCTTTTACTTTGGCGGCGAGGTCGACGAGGATTTTTGGGAGGACCTGGAGGACACCCTCGTCATGGGTGACATAGGCGCCGAGGTCGCTATCAAGGTCTCCGATGACCTGCGCGATGCCGCGGCCAAGAAGAACCTCAAGACCGCCCCGCAGCTCCGTCGTGCCCTAGCCGAGCAGCTCGAACAGCACTTTGTGCCCATCGAGCGCGATCCTTTCGCCGATACGCCGAGCTGCGTGCTGTTTGTGGGCATCAACGGCGCCGGCAAGACCACGACGGTCGGTAAGATCGCGAGCGCCATGGCCGCCCGTGGCAAGAACGTCGTGATCGGTTCTGCCGATACGTTCCGCGCTGCCGCCATCGAGCAGCTCGATGTGTGGGGCCAGCGCGCTAGCGTCCCCGTCATTAAGCGCGACCGTGGCTCCGATCCGGCGAGCGTGTGCTACGACGTGCTCGACGAGGCCGACAAGCGCGGCAGCGACCTGGTGCTTATCGACACTGCCGGTCGTCTGCACACGAGCCCCGAGCTCATGCGCGAGCTTGCCAAGGTGGTCAATGTGACCCGTAAGCGCGCCGCCAATATGGCCGCCGGCCCCATGCCGGTTTCGGTCGTGCTTGTGATCGACGCCGCCACCGGCCAGAACGGTCTGAACCAGGCGCTCGAGTTTAACGAGGCACTGGGCTTGGACGGTATTATCATGACTAAGCTCGACGGCACGGCTAAGGGCGGTATCGCCATGGCCGTGGCCGAGAAGCTCAAGCTCCCGATCCTGCGCGTGGGCGTGGGCGAGCAGGTCGATGACCTGCAGGAGTTCAATGCCAAAGATTTCTGCCGCGCCCTGGTGGGCGAGTCCAATTAAGGAGTGACTAGTGTTTGATTCCCTGAGCGATCGCCTCAACGACACATTTGACCGCCTGCGCGGCAAGGGTAAGCTGACCGAGGCCGATATCACTTCGGCCATGCGCGATATTCGCATGGCGCTGCTCGAGGCCGACGTCAACTTTAAGGTCGTCAAGGAGTTCGTTGCCAAGACCAAGGAGCGCTGCATGACCGCCGAGGTCATGGAGTCGCTGTCGCCGGCGCAAAATGTCGTCAAGATCGTGCTCGACGAGCTCACCGAGATGCTCGGCTCAACCGAGAGCAAGCTCGTCTTTAGCAACCGCATTCCCAATGTCATCATGCTCGTGGGCCTGCAGGGCTCCGGTAAGACCACGGCGGCCGTAAAGCTGGCCTACCTGCTCAAGAAGCAGGGCCGTTCGCCGCTGCTCGCCGCGTGCGACGTCTATCGTCCCGCCGCTGCCGACCAGCTGGCCACGCTCGGTGGCGAGATCGGCGTGCCGGTCTTCCGCGGTGACGGCGCGCACCCGGTTGACATTGCCAAGGGCGCCATCCAGGAGGCCGTCGACCACCTGCGCGACGTGGTCATTGTCGATACCGCCGGTCGTCTTCAGATCGACGAGCAGATGATGCAGGAGGCCGTCGACATCAAGAAGGCCGTCAAGCCCGACCAGGTGCTGATGGTCGTCGATGCCATGACCGGCCAGGATATCGTCAATGTGGTCTCGACGTTTGCCGAGCGCACCGACTTTGATGGCGTGATTATCTCCAAGCTCGACGGCGACGCCCGTGGCGGTGGCGCACTTTCGGTGCGCCAGGTGACCGGCAAACCCATCAAGTTCGTGAGCATGGGCGAGAAGCCTGATTCGCTGGAGCCGTTCTATCCCGATCGCATGGCCAAGCGAATCTTGGGCATGGGCGATGTTGTCGGCATCATCGAGAAGGCCCAGGAGGCCGCCGATGCCGAGCAGCTCGAGGCCGCCGAGCGCATGCTGCGCGAGGGCTTTACCATGAACGATATGCTCGACCAGATGAAGGCCGTCAAAAAGATGGGCGGCATGAAGGGTATCCTGGGCATGCTCCCCGGCGGACAGCGTGCGCTCAACCAGATGGGCGGCAACCTGGATGAGGGCATCTTCGATAAGAACGAGGCCATCATCATGTCGATGACCAAGGAGGAGCGCCTGCGTCCCTCCATAATCAACGGTCAGCGTCGCGCGCGTATCGCCAAGGGCGCCGGCGTAACCCCCACCGAGGTCAACAGCCTTATGAAGCAGTGGGGCGAGATGAATAAGATGATGGGCCGCATGCGCACGATGGCCAATCAGGCACAGGCCGGCGGTAAAAAAGGCAAAAAGGGAAAGAAGGGCAAGAGGATGCGCATGCCCAATATCCCTGGCCTGGACGCTATGGGTCTGGGCGGCATGGGCGGCCTTGGTACGGGCGGTCCCAAGTCCGATATGGAGCTGCTGCGCCAGATGGAAGCGCAGATGCGCAATAAGAAATAGGGCTGTAATTCCAGCTTGAAATGGCAAAGGCCACTCGGAAGTTACCGGGTGGCCTTTGTTGTTGGCTTTGATAGTTGGGCTGCGTTCAGCGTCGCGCCCCGAGCTCGCGGTGCCGTGCCGTTAGTGGCAGCCGCAGCCCTCGTGGCCCTCGTGCTCGTGATGGCCGTGGCAGCTGCAGGACTCGCCATGTTCGTGGGCGTGGTCGTGGTCATGGCCGTGGCAGCCGCACGTGGCCTCGCCGTTCTGTGCGAGCGTTCCGGCGATAAGGGCCTCGACACAAGCGTCGCAGCTGCCCTGGGCTCCTGCGTACACCGTGATGCCGGCTTGGGCAAGCGCGTTGATAGCGCCACCGCCGATGCCGCCGCAGATGAGCGTGTCCACGCCACCGTTGGCGAGCAGGCCCGCAAGGGCACCGTGGCCGGTGCCGCCGGTGCCCACGACCTGCTCGTTGAGTACCTTGCCATCCTGAATGTCGTAGATCTTGAACTGCTCGCTGCGGCCAAAGTGCATAAAGATGTTGCCGTTGTCGTACGTGGTTGCCACCCTCATGGTGCCGACCTCCTTTGCTGGCCATGCGGCCGTTGTCGTGGTGATGGGGGAGTACACGATATTGCCGCCTTCGATGATGAGCGCTCGTCCGTTGACCAGCGCGCTTGCCACCTTGCGATGCGCGCGGCTGCAAATAGTCGCTACCGTGGCGCGCGCGATGCCCATCTGCTGTGCGACTGACTCTTGGTTAAGGCCTTCCAGGTCGCACAGGCGCAGGGCTTCGAGCTCGTCGACCGTCATATCGATGGCATCTCCACTGGCAAGGCCGTCGGGGGTAAAGCCGCGGTATTCGGGGATGATTCCGACGCGGCGCAGTTTTTCGCGTCTTCCTGCCATACGTGCTCCTTATCTGACATATGTCAACAATAGGATAGCGAACGTGTAGATTTGCGCAAGGAATTTCTGGCATATGTCAGAAAATGAGGGCTTATGTTTGGGCTGTGGGACCGCGTGCGCCTGGGCTACAATGAATCTCGCTTGTAGGCGACTGACAGGAGGGTCAATGAGCAAAGCTGATCAACAGTTTGTATCCATGTGCCGCGATATCTTGGACCATGGCACCACGACCGAGGGCCAAAAGGTACGCCCGGTGTGGGAGGACGGCACCCCTGCCTATACCATTAAAAACTTTGGCGTTACGGCGCGCTATGACCTGCGCGAGGAGTTCCCCGCGCTTACGCTGCGTCGTACGGCGCTCAAGTCCGCTATGGACGAGATCCTGTGGATCTATCAGAAGAAGTCCAATAACGTGCATGACCTCAACAGCCATATTTGGGATGAGTGGGCCGACGAGACCGGCTCTATCGGCAAGGCCTACGGCTACCAGATTGGGCAGAAGAGCCATTATGCCGAGGGCGACTTCGATCAGATGGACCGCGTGCTGTACGACCTTAAGCACACACCGTACAGCCGCCGCATTATGACGAACACCTATGTGTTTAGCGACCTGTCCGAGATGCACCTGTATCCGTGCGCCTACAGCGTGACGTATAACGTCACGCAGCGTCCGCAGGACGACAAGCCGACGCTCAACATGATTCTCAACCAGCGTAGCCAGGATATTTTGGCCGCGAACAATTGGAACGTGTGCCAGTATGCAATTCTGCTGATGATGGTTGCGCAGTCGGTCGATATGATTCCCGGTGAGCTGCTGCACGTGATCGCCGATGCCCACATTTACGACCGCCATGTCGACATCGTCCGCGAGCTTATCGAACGTCCGCAGTTTGCGGCGCCTAAGGTAACGCTCAACCACGATGTACATGACTTCTATGCGTTTACGACCGATGACCTGATCGTTGAGGGCTACGAGCACGGCCCGCAGGTCAAGAACATTCCCATTGCGGTGTAGGTGGCGCTCATGACGTGTAAGCTTTCTGCCATCGTCGCCGTGTGCGATGACTGGGGTATTGGGTGCGAGGGCGATATGGTGGTGTCCAACCGTGCCGACATGCGTCATTTTGTGGCGTGCACCAAAGGTTGCCCGGTCATTATGGGACGCAAGACGCTGCTGAGTTTTCCCGGTGGGCGTCCGCTCAAGAATCGCCGCAACATTGTGCTCACCCGCGACGGGAACTTTGCTGCCGAGGGCGTCGACGTGGTGCATGGCATCGACGAAGCTCTCGCCGCGGTTGCCGATGAGCCTGTCGCATGGGTGATCGGTGGCGGCGATGTCTATCGGCAGTTTTTGCCGTATTGCGTTGAGGCCGAGGTTACGCATAACCATTGCGTGCATGACGTGGATACGTACTTTCCCGATCTGGATGCCGATCCCGCGTGGGAGATTACGCGGCGTGGCGGTGTTGCCACGATTGCCGCGGGCGAGGGTGACGAGGGTCTCGATTATGAGTTCGTGACGTATCGTCGCGTTGATGCGTAAACCCGATTATCCCTTCGGTATTATCGGGTTGGAATGAGTGGCGGGGCGGCGCATGGCGTTGCCCCGATATTTGTATAGGTGCTGTAAAGAAGGGTGCGGGCTGGCTGCTATGACTGATGCCGTTGAGGTGCTGCGAATCGATTCGCTCGAGGACGAGCGGCTCGATGCCTACGTGCGACTGACTGAGCGTGAGCTTCGCTGCGTGCTGGAGCCGCAAAAGGGCATTTTTATCGCCGAGAGTGCCAAGGTCATCGAGCGTGCAGTGCGCGCCGGATACGAGCCGGTGAGCTTTCTTTTGGGCGAACGCTGGCTCGACCAGATGATGCCGCTGTTTGAGCGCCTGGCGGTACGCGAAGGTGCGGGCCCGGTTCCCGTGTTCGTGGCCTCGATGGAGCTTATGGAGCAGCTGACGGGCTTTAACGTGACGCGCGGTGCGCTCGCGGCGTTCCGTCGCCCGCGTCAGATTCCGGTTGATGAGTTCTTGGGTGGCGTCGTCGAGGCGGCGGGGGAGCGCCCGGTGCGCGTGTGCGTGCTCGAGGGCATTGTCGATCACACCAACGTCGGCGCGATTTTCCGCTCGGCGGCTGCGCTGAACGTCGATGGCATTTTGGTGAGCCCTACGTGCTGCGATCCACTGTATCGTCGCTCGGCTCGCGTGAGCATGGGCACCGTGTTCCAGGTGCCCTGGACGCGCATTGGCAGCGAGGCGCGCGTATGGCCGCATGATGGGCTGGCGGCGCTGCACGATGCCGGCTTTTCGTGTGCCGCCATGGCGTTGACGGATGATTCGGTGTCGTTGGACGATCCCGCGCTGCAGGAGATTGACCGCCTGGCAATCTTTATGGGCACCGAGGGTGCTGGCTTAGGCGCCAAGACCATTGCTGGCTGCGACCGAGCCGTGCGCATTCCGATGGCGCACGGGGTTGATTCGCTCAACGTGGCCGCGGCGAGTGCCGTCGCCTTTTGGCAGCTGTGCCCGCACGTGAGCAACGAGTATCACTACCAGCCGGGGCTGTATCACTAGGCAGATATTTCGCACCGGGCTCTGGTTTGGGGCGTTTCGGCCGATATCGGTCGGTGCTAAGCTGGTATTGGCTTTGGTCTTAAATTGCCGTTTTGTTGTATGACGTACGCTAGTGGGGAGGGCGTGTGGCTAAGAAATCTACGGCTATCGATGTAACGCAGGGTGTTATTTGGCAGCAGCTGCTTTCTCTGTGCGTTCCCATCTTTTTTAGTTCGTTTTTTCAGCAGGCCTACACGCTTATCGGTACCTATATCGTCGGTCAGTTTGGCGGCAAGCTCGCGTTGGGCGGCATCCAGGCCACAATGGTGCTCACCGAGCTCTGCATTGGCTTTTGCGTTGGCGTCGGCGCCGGCTGCGCGGTCATTACGGGCCAGTTTTTTGGTCAGCACGATGACGGGCGCCTGAGCCGATCGGTCCATACGGCCATGACGCTCGCGCTGGTGGGCGGTATCGTTTTCTCGATTCTTGGCATAGTGTTCGTTGAGCCCATGCTGGTGCTTATGAACACGCCGCATGAATTATTGGCCGAGGGCGTGGCCTATGCCCGTTGCTATTTTGCCGCCATGGTTGCGGCGCTGCTGCTCAATATGGGAACGGCATTGCTGCGCGCCGTGGGCGACACGCGCGGGCCTGCTGTGATCATCGCTTCCGGTTGCCTTGTTAATGCGGTGCTGGATGTCATCTTCGTTGCCGTGCTTCATATGGAGGCTCTGGGCTGCGGCATCGCGGTGGCGCTGACCATTTGCTCCAATGCAACGATGATCGTGTTGCGCATGATGCGCGCTCCGGGTGCATGGCGTCTTTCGCTGTCTAAGCTCGGTATCGATCGCGGTATTTGCAAGAGTATGATCTCGTGTGGTCTGCCACTCGGTTTTCAATCGGCTGCCTATTCGATCTCGAACGTGCTGATCCAGGTGTCGGTTAATTCGTTTGGCGCCGATGTCACGACTGCTTGGGGTCTATCTGGGCGCCTGGATGGTATTGTCTGGATGGTTACCGAGGCGCTTGGCGTGTCGATCACCACGTTCTCGGCACAGAACTTTGGCGCGCGCAACTACGAGCGCATGCGCAAGGGCTACCATACGTCGCTCGTGCTGTCGTTTATGCTCATTGGTGGCCTGTCTGCCGTGCTGCTGGTATTCTCGGGTCCGCTGTCTCGTCTGTTTGTCGACGATGCTTCGATTTCGGCGTACACCACGACCATCCTCCACTTCATTGCGCCGTTCTATGCGATTTTCTCGATTATCGAGAACGCGTCGGGATCCATTCGCGGCGCCGGCGTGAGCTTGCAGCCCATGCTGCTCACGATTTTTGGCACCGTCGTGCTCAGGGTGATCTGGGTATTTGCGATTATGCCGTTCGATCCGTCGCTTGAGCACCTGCTGCTGGTCTACCCCGTAACCTGGCTCATCACCGCCATAATGTTCACCATCTACCACCACAGCGGCAACTGGCTAGGCCTCGCCACTGCCTAGCCATTGGGGACGTCCGCAATGGCTAGTATTCGATGCCTTGGCGGGCTAGGAGGCCTTCGTCGAAGTAGTGTTTGACGGGGCGCATTTCGGTTACTAGGTCTGCAAGGTCGGCGAGGGGCAGCAAGCCACGGCCGGTGAACACGAGCTCCGTGGTGGCGGGCTTTATCGCAATCAGTGCTTCGATATCCTCGCGTGTCACAAAGCCGCGACGCATCGCTTCGCCGAGTTCGTCCAGAATGAGCACGTCAACCTCGCTAATCTGCTCGCGTGCAAGCTCCATGATCTGCGCGGCGCAAGCCTCGGGCGTGTCGCGATCGGCCTGCACAATACGCAGCCCCAGGCGCGGCGCCGCATCATGTTCGGCGCAGTGCAGCTTCTTGGCAAACTGCAGCATAAGCACGTTGAGTCCATAGCCCGTGGCGCGCAGCGCGAGCCCCAGCGCAGCCGTCGTCTTGCCCTTGCCGTCGCCCGTATAGATCTGAACCTTGCCGACTTCCAGTGATGCCATCTCTGTCCTTTCGTGCCCGGCGTCGGTTTATCGTCGCTTGGGTTGGGTATTCTAGAAACCATTATCAACCCCAGTAGATGGAGTTCAAGCAGATGGAGATGGATGACAACAAGCGTAGACGGAATATGATCCTCTACGTGCTCATCGCCTTCGTCGTCTACCTCGTGCTCTCGACCGTTCTGTTCCCCAACATCGGTCACACGCAGCAGATTACGAAGACCGACTACTCGACGTTTGTCAAAGCGCTCGATAAGAAGAGCGTCGACAAGGTCGAGTACAACACGGACGATTACACCATTTATTACACCAAGAAGGGCGAGGACGAGAACATCGCCTATAAGACGACCGGTGTGCCGAATGATGCGGGCTTTACTGATCGCGTGCTTGAGTCTGGCGCTTCGCTGGAGTCGGTCGTTCCCGATAAAAACTCGGGTTTGATGACCTACTACCTGCTCACCCTCATTCTTCCCATGGCGATTTTCTTCCTGATCGGCTGGTGGCTCAACCGCCGCATGAAGAAGGCTATGGGCGATGACGGTCCGTCGATGAACTTTGGCGGCGGTGGCTTTGGCGGCGGTGGACTGGGTAAGTCCGGCGCGCGCGTGATCGCCTCCAAGGACGTGGGCGTGACCTTTAAGGACGTTGCCGGCCAGGAAGAGGCCAAGGAATCCCTCAAGGAGGTCGTCGACTTTCTGGAGAAGCCGCAGCGCTACGAGGAGATCGGCGCCAAGCTGCCGCGCGGTGCTCTCCTTGTTGGCCCTCCGGGCACCGGTAAGACCCTGCTTGCCAAGGCTGTGGCCGGCGAGGCGGGCGTGCCGTTCTTTAGTATTTCTGGTTCTGAGTTCGTCGAGATGTTTGTCGGCCGCGGTGCCGCCAAGGTTCGCGATTTGTTTAAGCAGGCCAAGGAAAATGCCCCGTGTATCGTGTTCATCGACGAGATCGATACCATCGGCAAGAAGCGCGATGGCGGCGGCTTTAGTGGCAACGACGAGCGCGAGCAGACGCTCAACCAGCTGCTGACCGAGATGGACGGCTTCGATAACCACAAGGGTATTGTCGTTCTCGCTGCTACCAACCGTCCCGACAGCCTTGATCCGGCCCTGTTGCGCCCCGGCCGTTTTGACCGCCGTATCCCCGTTGAGCTGCCCGACCTGACCGGCCGTAAGAACATTCTTGAGTTGCATGCCAAGAGCGTGAAGACGCAGCCGCCGATCGACCTGACCGCGATTGCCCGCGCCACGCCCGGTGCCTCGGGCGCCGACCTGGCCAACATCATCAACGAGGGTGCCCTGCGTGCCGTTCGCGAGGGTCGCAAGCGCGCCACGCAGGACGATTTTGAGGAGTCGGTGGAGGTCGTCATCGCCGGTCAGCAGCGCAAGTCCACGGTGCTGTCCGACCACGAGAAGCAGGTCGTTTCTTATCACGAGATCGGCCATGCCATCGTTGCCGCTCGCCAGAAGGGCTCTGCGCCGGTCACCAAGATCACCATCGTGCCGCGCACGAGCGGTGCTCTGGGCTACACCATGCAGGTCGAGGAGGATGAGCGCTTCCTGACCACGCGCCAGGAGGTGCTGGACAAGCTCGCCGTCTACTGTGGTGGCCGTGCCGCCGAGGAGCTTATCTTTGGCGAGATGACGACCGGCGCCGCCAACGATATCGAGCAGGCCACCAAGCTCGCCCGCAACATGGTGACGCGCTTTGGTATGTCCGATGAGTTTGGCATGATGGCGCTCGGTACCGTTCAGAATGCGTACCTCAACCAGGACACGTCGCTCACCTGCGCCCCCGGTACGGCCGAGCGCGTGGACGCGATTGTCGCCAAGCTGATCGAGGATGCGCACGACCGCGCCCTGCAGATCCTGAAGGAGAACAAGTTTAAGCTCCACGAGCTGGCTCGTTATCTGTACAAGAAGGAGACGATCACGGGCGAGGAGTTCATGAATCTCCTCACGCGCGAGAATCCGCTGATGCCGAAGCAGCAGTAATACTAGTTGCGCAGTGTCAATCGCCCCATTTGAGTGCCCATCTCAAATGGGGCGTTTTGCGTGGGGAGTGTTGTATATGAAGATCGTGGTGAGCGCCTGTTTAATGGGCGAGAGCTGCAAGTATAACGGGCTCGACAACTATCATCGAGAGCTGATCGAGGCTTGCGAGCGCACGGGGACCGAGGTCCTCTTGGTGTGCCCTGAGGTCTTTGGCGGCCTGCCCACGCCGCGCAAGCCGTCCGAGATTGTTAACGGCGAGGTCCGTACCTGCGAGGGCATCTCGGTTGATCGCGAATTTCGCCTGGGTGCCCAACGTGCGCTCGATATGTGCGAGCAGGCAGGCGGACCGGAAGAGATAGTCGCGTGCATCCTTCAGGACCGCAGCCCCTCGTGCGGCGCAGGTCGCATCTACGACGGCACCTTTAGTGGCACGCTCACCGCGGGCAACGGTGTTTTCGTCGACCTGCTGCTGCGTCACGGGTACCGCGTGATTCCGGCAAGCGAGTTTGACCCCAGCATGTTGGAACATTGTCCACAGCGCTCGAACCCAACACTTCCTCACGGGTGACCGTTTTGGCATCATCCGTGAAGTTGATATTGAGTACGACCCGGTCATCAAAGACGTAGGCCGAGTTGACAGGCGCCGTACCCAGGCAGCCCCCTCCCCGCGGCTCTCGCGCAGGAACGCGTACACGGCCCTCCCGTCTCTTGCGCCCCTCCTGCCCCAAACCCTGCTAGGAACGAGTGCAGCAAACTGGAATTTTAAATTAGTCTTTGCAAATAACCTTTGAA
>JAUMPM010000008.1 GCA_031294825.1 Collinsella sp.
CCCGCGCCGGCAGCACCCAACAGGCCCTCTCGGGGGCAGGGACGTTCGGCCGTGCGCGGGCGCCCGGTCGGCGGCCCGTTCTGGGCGCGCCTCAATCGTAGCCCGAGATGGTCCCAGGCTGACAATTTCGACTGTAATGGACGTACTTAAATGAGTGGTAGTTGGAGACACTCCTGGCCGAGCTAGAGATCGCGCGCGTCCCTTCTGGTCCATGCGGCTCAAAATCGCGGCGTGATGTGGACGGCTGGGGTCGAATTGGCAACATTTCGAGCCTGGCTTCGATATTGAGACTGGTTCTTTATTAAAATAGATTTCCAGACAATTGAGCGGCTGGGGGGTCAACCATGAGGGGCATGGGAGACACAACCGCATATTTGCGTCGGGGCATTCGGGAGATTATATGCCTGGCGCTGTTCTTCTTCACGTTTTTGGCGTGCGAGTATCTCTTTGATGTGCGCATGGCCGAGTTCGTGCCATCGAGTGAGGTCGTCATCTACGAGAACATCGTTGTCGGCGCGAGCGTGATTGGCTTTTTCGTGCGCCCATTTCTGTACTATCGCCTTCCCCAGACGATCGATGCGACGAGCGATATTACAGGCGTGCTGTTGGTATCGGCGTTGCTGCTGATGATTACGGCAGTGCGGTTTGAGGTAGTAATTGCCGGCGGCCTGGTGGCGTGCTGCGCCCTGGGCTATTGCGGATCGACCGCCCATGCCAATCTTGCGCGGCGTTTTGCGCAGACGCCCTGCCTGGCGCGCGCCGCCGCACTTTCCTATGCCATGGGCGTTCTGGTACAGGTGATCAACCACATGGTGATGCCTGTCGGCATTCCTCAGCAGGCTGTTCTGGTCGTCTGTGCGATCGCGCAGGTGGCGTTGCTCCACGGTGCCCGACGCGCCAAGCTGCGCGACGAGTCCGATCCCAGCTTTGAACCCAGTGTTGCCGGGCTTTCGGTAGATGCTTTGGAATATGGCGCCAAGTGGCAAGACGATCCCGAGGCAAAGGCGGCATTCCGTCGTGCCGTAGTTCGCCTGACCGTGGCGACGGCGTATCTTTCCGGCGTATTCGCCGCTCTCAACGCGGGCTTCACGACCTTGCATGCTGTCGGAGCCGTCGATTTGGGCGATTGGCCGCGCCTGCTGCTTGTCGTGAGCTCGTTGGCCGCTGGCGCACTATTTGACCTGCACGGCCGTTCGTATATGAATATCGGCATGACATGCGCCGCCATACTGTCCACGCTTTCGTTCTTTGTGCTCATCGTCGATGGCAATGGCGGCAACGAGCTTGCTGCCACGATCATCTTTTATCTGGGCTCGGGCTTTTTCGTGGTGTTCTTTACCACAAAATATGCCGCCGTCTCGCTCTATGCGCGCTGGTCATATTTTTGGCCGTGCATGGGTCGCGTCGTCAACAACGTGTGCTCGATGTTCGTGACGGCGCCGGCAGTGGCGATTATCTCGAGTCAAAATGTGCTGGCTGCGGTCGGTGCAGCGCTCGTGATGTTTGTGGGCATTGCGATTACGCTGCTGGGGCAGTTGGGGCAACGAGCCGATGATGCCGTGATGCAGGATGGCCTGCCGCTTGCCACCGACGATCTTGGTGGGGATCTTGCGCCCACATGCCCCGACCCCGAGCCCGTGGAGGCGGCGGAGCTCACGTCCGATGAACGCCTCGATGCTTTCGTCGCCACCTTTGGGCTTACAGAGCGCGAGCACGATATTCTTGAGGTCTTGGTCGTTTCGGACCAGAGCGTTCAGGACATCGCCACAACGCTTTTCCTTTCGCGCTCCACGCTCTATCGTCACATTTCCTCGATCAACAAGAAGACCGGCACCGCCTCGCGCGTGGCCCTTATCAACTTCTTCTGGTCCTGGACGCCCAAGGACTAGCGTATGAGCCGCCGCCCAGTTCCTTACTCTAACGGGGGGATGTGGCCTCAAAGCACGCCCACATCGACGCCTCGCCTGCGCTAAACTGAAGAGCACGTACGCAATTACGAGAGGAGCCCGCATGGAGGCTTACAAGCAAGAGTTCATCAAGTTTATGGTTGAGTCCGACGTTCTTAAGTTCGGCAGCTTTACGCTCAAGAGCGGCCGTCAGTCCCCGTTCTTTATGAACGCCGGCGCTTACGTGACGGGCTATCAGCTCAAGAAGCTGGGCGAGTATTACGCTCAGGCCATCCACGATAACTTTGGCGACGACTTTGATGTGCTGTTTGGACCGGCCTACAAGGGTATTCCGCTGGCCGTCGTGACCGCAATTGCCTACCACGAGCTGTACGGCAAGGAGGTCAAGTACTGCTGCGACCGCAAGGAGGCCAAGGACCACGGTGCCGATAAGGGCAACCTGCTGGGTTATGAGCCCAAGGACGGCGACCGTGTGGTCATGGTCGAGGACGTTACCACCAGCGGCAAGTCCATCGACGAGACCTATCCCAAGGTTAAGGCTGCTGCCGATGTCGAGATTAAGGGCCTGATCGTGTCCCTCAACCGCATGGAGGTCGGCAAGGGCGGTGTGACCACCGCGCAGAAGGAGATCGAGGCCAAGTACGGTTTCCCCGTCGCGAGCATCGTTTCCATGGCCGAGGTCGTCGAGACCCTCTACAACCACGAGATTGACGGCAAGGTCGTCATCGATGACGACCTCAAGACCGCCATCGACGCCTACTACGAGCAGTACGGAGCTCGGGAGTAGGTAGTTACGCGGGTTTACCAACCCGCGTAACGGCTCGACGCTGCGCGGGCTGCATTTGGACAATCTGACGTTCAACTTCAAGGGCGCGACCGAAAGGTCAGCGCCCTTTCGTTTCACGTCACCTTGTCTCAAATGTGACCCGCTCGCTGTCCGTTCTCTACCTGCGGCGTCGTCTTGCTCCGAATGCGGCCCGTTCGCTCATATGACCCAATCCGCTGTCAAGAGCCACAATGGCCCCGCCGACCGCTTGCAATCGGTCGGCGGGGCCTGCCGTTAACCCGTCCCGGTCCGCCCCGGCATGTCATCGACGCCTTCGGCTCAGTCTCATATCCGCGGATACCGTTCTGTCGGCCCGCACTCCATTCCTTCGGCGGGGTTCCCCAAGTCTGTCGAGGCGCATGCGGAGGGCTCCGCGCGCACAGCGAAATAGGGGGTATCCCCGAAGGCCGCCCGGCTCGCCGGGACGGGGGCCATGTCTATTCCGCGCCCTCCCGGCACATCATGCCGAGGGCCCAGAGCCACCTCACGAGCTCGGCCGCGGTGGCCGCGTTGGCCTTCGCCGCGGGCATGCCGCGGGCGAGCATCTCCTCGCGCCGCCGCAGGAGCCGCTCGGACCCCTTCCTCCCGTGCATCCTTATCTCGAGGGGCACGCCCGTGTCCCTCGGCATGAGCTTCGGCTGGTGCCGCGCCGCGGCGTAGCACCATGAGCCCTCAACGGCCAGCTTCCTCACGAGCGCGTTGCCCGCACCGCTGATGCCTCCGAGCCGCACGGAGTCGCCGCTCGACCTCTGGCTCGGCGCGAGGCCGAAATAGGCCGTGACCTGCCTTCCGGAACGGAACCTCGTGAAGTCGCCGACCTCGGCCGAGAAGGCCGCGGCCAGCGCGAAGGCGCAGCCCTTGATCGACTGGAGGGCGGCCACCTCCGCGGCGATCGGGCTGGCATCCGCGGCCGCCCTGTACTCGGAGAGCAGGTCCGCCCGGGCCTCCGCCGCGGCCTCGACCTCGTTCCTCAGGGCGGCGAGCGCCCGAACCCCGCCATCGTCCTCAGGCCTGACCTTGTCGAGCCACCTCAGGAAGTCGTAGGTCCAGTACTTCCTCGGGTTGCCGGCGGGCGTGGTGCCGCCGTAGACGAACCCCCGCCTTGCGAGGAAGGCGAGCAGCCGCTGCTTGGCGGTCGCCAGGCGCGCGGTCGCCCCGTCGTAGGCGCCGGCGAGGTCCCTGATGCCCTCGACCTCGGGGGAGGGGACCCATGCGGGGGAGATGTCGTGGGCGAGTATCGCCCTGGCCATCCTGGCGGCGTCGTTCCTGTCGTTCTTGGAGGCCGAGTCGGCGGCCGACCTGGGGATCTTCGAGACCGCGGCGACGACGCACTCGACGCCGAGCCCGGCGAGCTCCCTCTGCGGGGCGAAGCCGAGGTAGCCGCTCTCGTAGGCCGCGAGCGACGGCCCGGGGAACCCATCCATCCACCCGGCGATCTCGCCCCAGGGGTTGCCGGGAACCTCCTCGTCACGGCCTCGCCGGTGTCCGCGTCGAGGGCGCAGACGGTGGTCGACCTCAGGTGGACGTCCATCCCGAACGCGGTAGAATACTTTGGCATGGGAGCCTCCCAACCTCGTTGCGGCGCGGCTGCGCCTATGGCACTTCGACATCATTGTCGCAGCCCCGACCCGCGGTCACGAGCGGGGGCTCCTGTCTTTTTAGTGCCCTCGGATTGGGTCATAGTGTCTGTCGTTGCCGAAACATCGGCGATGCCGGAGTAGTCATTGGGGACGTTCTTAAATGACTAGTCAGGAATGAACGTGGATAATCTCCCAGTTTTGGCCTGTGTGCGGGCTCAAAGTGGGAGATTATCCGCGCTCGCTTTAATTTGCCTGGGCTGCGATGCCTATCTAATCGGCTCGGCGTCTTCCCTGAGAATCGAAAGATACTCTTCATACCCGTACTGCCGGTATCTCTGTCTTGACTCGTCGAGAGGACGGAGGATACCCAATTCTTCAAAGGATTTGACGAGCGAGCTCGCGGTACTCCTGCCGATATCGAGTTGGGCAGCGATGAATGCGGTGTCGACGATGGGGTGCTCTTCAAGAATGCCCAACAGCCTTTGCCCGTTTGCAGCAGTCCTTCCGAGATTTTCGGTAATGGTTGCTGTGGAACGGTTATGGAGGTCAACAAGGTTTTTTAAAGACCCTACCGAGTCCTTCGCACTCTCGAGAAGACTGTTGCAGAAAAACTCTATCCATTCCTCGTAAGTGCCTCTCTCCCTTACGGATGTGAGTTGCCGGTAGTACTCGCTTCGATTTTTCTTGAACTGGAACGATGGATAGAACAAGCAAGAATGAAGAACGCCATCATTGATGAGCATAAGTGTAATGAGAAGCCTGCCCAGGCGACCGTTTCCGTCTAGGAATGGATGGGCAGTTTCAAATTGGTAATGGACGAGCGCCGCCCGCACAATCGGATCCATTTCGACTTGAGGCTCATTGATAAAGCGTTCGAGGTCCTGGAGCGTGTTACTCAAATCTTCAATGTTTGGAGGGACAAACGATGCGGTTGCAATGGTGCAGCCTGAGGGGCCAATCCAGTTTTGTGAGGAGCGCAGCTCGCCTGGGTTCTTCTCCGTTCCGCGCACTCCGTCCAGCAGGACCGCATGAACTTGCCTAAGAAGTCTCGTGCACAAGGGCATCTTTTTGAGCAGTTCTACGCCGCGGTCGACAGCACGGACGTAATTCACGACGTCTGCGACATCTTTATGATGGAGTTGTGTTTGCGATGGACTAAGTAGGTCGTCAAACGTGCACTGGGTTCCCTCAATTTGCGAAGAAAGGAGTGCTTCTTTGCGCACGTACATTGTCAGATACATGTCGGCGTTGGGAACAAAGTAGAGCATGCCTTCAAGCTCTCCAAGCTTTCGTGAGCATGCGGAAAGCGTGCGATAGGTTTCCTCGGTGAGGTTTAGCTGCCTCAATGATTGCAAGGGCGTTGGAAAAAACGAATAGTAAGCCAATTTCCCCGATAGATTATTGCGGAGCGTTCCCTGGCCGTTCTCCTCGATTTGCATCGCGCCCTCCATATCTTTAGTGCCGGAAACTCGTTATTAGGCTAATCATATCAATTCTAATAACGAGTTTAAGGATTAAATAGTCATTAGAATTGATGTAAACAATCTAATGATGAGAAGTCGTTATTACTTGACCATGGAGCTCGGCTTGGTACAAGGGGGGTTATACAAAATGAGAGCGGATAATCTCCCGTTTTTGGCTCGGTGACGGCCTTAAAGTCAAAGTGGGAGATTATCCACGCTCGTTAGTTAAGTGTCCGAAAATCCACACTCGCCAAACCTACCAAAAAGGGACGGGTTTATTTTGGCACGTTTCGGTCGGTATCAGGAAGTGCCAGGGACGGGGCGGCGGCAGGACTCGAGAGCGAAAAGAAGTGTCGGGTTTGGTGTGCCCGCTTCTGCCCGTCCCGTGCGCAGGCGATACTCGGCTTATCGACCCGCGATGCAAAGGAGATGCTCGTCCCACGAGCACTACCGGGAAGGGCTCGCGATTCGAGTTCCCACCTTAGCATTTGAACCATTTGGCACTATAATCACCATAGGCATGCGCAAAACGTTGCGCTTAATCAAGAGGAGAAAACGTATGGGTCTGTTTGACATGTTCAAGAAGAAGGCTGAGCCCGCGGCTGCCGCTGCTCCGGCCTCCATCTCTGCTTCTGCTGGCGCCGACGTGCTGTGCTCGCCCGTCAAGGGCAAGGTCATCAAGATGGCCGACGTGCCCGATCCCGTCTTTGGTGGCGAGGTTCTGGGCAAGGGCTGTGCCGTGTGGCCCGAGGATGATCTGGTCTACGCTCCCTGCGACGGTAAGGTGACTGTCACCATGGGTCACGCCGTGGGTCTGCAGTCCGATAGCGGCATCGAGGTTCTGGTGCACGTTGGCGTCGACACCGTCAACATGAACGGTGATGGCTTCGAGGGCTTCGTCAAGGCCGACGACGTTGTGAAGGCTGGTCAGCCCATACTCAAGATCGACCGCGCCAAGATCGCCGCTGCCGGTTACAAGGACTGCGTCGTGGTGGCCGTGTCCAACACCGCCGAGTTTGCTGACGTCGAGCTCGCCGTCGAGGCCGAGTCTGCCGTCGCCGCCGGTGACGCCATCGTTAAGGTCGTCCGCAAGTAAACTGCGGCATCCAAAGGCTGTGCGAGGGTGGTCGGGTTTTCCGGCCACCTTTTTTATTGCACCGCGGGAAAGCGTTTTATTGCACGTTGGGCGGGCTTGCAAACCGTTCGGACGCTAAAACGAACCGACCGCGCCTTCGCGTTGCCGAGGGTGTTCATAAGTGGATAGTATGGGCTTACTTATTACAACGTGTGCCGCGTCCGGGAAGCGCGGTGCCGCTCATTGGGAGGAACAACATGAAAAAGAAGCTGCTGCTTGCGCCCCTCATGGCCGTCTTGGTCGCATGCGTGGTCGTGCTTTCCGGCTGTGGAGGTCCTTCGGTTGAGGAGCTCATTACCGAGGATCTTACGACGCAGTTTGACGAGGTCAAGAACGGTGGCGACGACTTCCTCTCTGGTCTGGAGGAGGCTTCGGGCGACGAGTTCGAGCAGCTGGGTATCGATCCCAAGGAGTATGCCAAGACCTATCTCGAGGGCTTTGACTACAAGATCGGCGACGTGACGGTCGACGAGGACAAGGGTGTCGCGACCGCCGAGGTCTCCATCACCTGCAAGTCTATGAACAAGATCGTCGAGGACTTCTCCACCCAGTATCAGGAGAAGGTCGCCGCGCTTGATACGGTTCCTTCCGATGACGAGCTGTACAAGATGGCCGGTCAGGTTATGGTCGATGTGACCAAGGCCACCGAGCCCAGGAAGACCACGGTTATCTTCAAGTACACCTGCAACGACGACGGCGAGTGGTCTGCCGACGACTCCGTCAACTCCGAGATGATGGATGCAATGCTGAGCTAGTTCGTTGCGGCGTTTTACCAAACGCCGCAACTGCTCGACGCTGCAAACGCCCCTAAGCGGCAATCTGACGTTCAATTTCAAGGGCGCGACCAGAAGGTCAGCGCCCTTTCATTTCACGTCACCTTGCTCGCTTAGGGGCGTTTTCGCTGTCCGCCCTCTACCTGCGTCGTTGCCATGGTGGTCATTGGGGCGGCAGTTGGGGACACTCCTTGTGCCCGCGTTGCATCGAGTGCTTGGGAAACCGCGACCCGGTTTTTGGCCGAATAGTGGGTCGCATTTTCCGGATGGGGTGGGTTGCGGAAAGTGCGACCCGGAATATTGCTCTGAAACGGGATGCCGTTTCTCCGACGCGCCTCAAACGGAAAGCGCATCCCATTCCGGAGCTCCAAAACGGGATGCGCTTTCCGCGCGGAAGAATTGTCGCAGCTGCGTTAAGCAGTGTCGCTCGTTACTCGCCCAGAATCAGCGCCGCGAGCTCTGCCTGGGTGTCCACCACGTAGTCGGCGCCGGCGGCTTCCAGCTCTGCGCGGCCGCGGAAGCCCCAGCTGACGCCCGCGCTCTTAAGGCCGGCGTTGTGGCCGGTCAGGATATCGACATTGGAATCGCCCACATAGAGCGTGGTTGCCGGATTGGCACCCAGCTCCTCCATCACATGTAGCGTGACGGGTGCTTCGGGCTTGGGCGGAAACGCATCGACACGGCCCTGTACCAGCGCAAAGCGCTCGGAACCAAAATACTTCTCGATAAGCGGAGCCGCCGAGATGTGGTCCTTGTTGGTGAGCACGGCAAGCTGCACGCCCGCGGCACGCAGGCGGTCGAGCATCTCGATTGTGCCGGCATAGGGGGCGGTGTGGTCCTCCTTGTGCTCGCCGTAGTAAGCCCTAAACTCGGCAAGCGTCTGCTCAAACATACGGCCGTCGCCCGCATACTCGGCAGGCATAAAGCGCTCAACCAGCTTGAGCATGCCGTTTCCCACCTTGTAGCGGTACTCGTCGACGGCAAACGTAGGCCAGCCGTGCGTCTCGCAGGTATGGTTGCCGGCGGCCGCCAGGTCTTCGAGCGTGTTGAGGATGGTGCCGTCCAGATCAAAAATCACATGGGAAAAAGCTGCTGCCATGAAAGCTCCCGTCATTGGGTTCCAAAACGCACCCCATGATACTGGGCATGCGTGCCGGGCATGTTTGGAATCTGAATATCTTTAATAGCCCTGAGCCTTTGTTGTTAGCAAATTCTCGGCAGCTGCTCTCCTACGAGCATGTCGAGGATGCGAGTCGATCCCCAGCCGGTGCGCACGCGCACGGCGGGTCGAGCGCTCGATCCAAGCGGCACCACGCGGCCGATAATCGCGGCGTTCTCGCCGTAGCGGGCGGAACGCATGGCGGCTAGAGCCGCATCGGCTTGCTCGGCCGGCACGACGGCAACCATCTTCCCCTCGTTTGCCACCTGCAGCACATCGTAGCCGAGCATCTCGCAGGCAGCCTGCACGTCGGGACGCACGGGCACGGCATCCTCGTCGACCTCCATGGCAACATTGCTGGCCTGGGCAAACTCGTTGAGTGTGGACGCTAGGCCACCGCGCGTGGGGTCGCGAAAGCAACGCGTGCCGGGCGCTGCGGCCAGAACGTCGGCAATCAGGTGGTTGAGCGGCGCGGCATCGCTTTCGATCGTGCTCGAAAACGCCAGGCCCTCGCGTTGGCTCATGATGGCGATGCCGTGGTCGCCCAGCGTACCCGAGACCAGGATGACATCGCTGGGGCGGCAGTTGGCGCCGCTGAGCGCCACGCCCGTGGGAACCTCGCCCACGCCGGCGGTATTGATGTAGACGCCGTCGGCCCCGCCGCGCTCGACCACCTTGGTGTCGCCCGTGATTATGGACACGCCCGCCTCATGCGCCGCCTCGGCCATCGTCTGCACAATCTGGCGGAGCTTATCCATGGGATAGCCCTCTTCGAGGATAAATCCGCACGACAGGTAGCGCACGTTGGCGCCTGAGGTCGCGACGTCGTTGACGGTTCCGCACACGGCAAGGCGGCCGATGTTGCCACCGGGGAAGAACTGCGGCGAGACCACAAAGCTGTCGGTCGACATGGCGATGCGCCCGCTCGCGGGCAGCGCGGCGACGCCGGCATCGTTGCCCTCGAGCAGCTCGGGCGACCCAAAGGCATCCAAAAAGACCTCGTCGATGATGCGTTTCATCATCTGGCCGCCGGAGCCGTGACCCAGCAGGACGGTGCTATCGGTAACGCTATGGGACATATCGAAAACTCCAATCGTGGGTGGAATTATATGGGTGAGGCTCAGCGTCGACCGGTCCGCCGTCCGTTAGAACGGCGGAACCAATTAGCCTCGGTAGCGGAAATATGCTGCGCAGCTGCCCTCGGAGCTCACCATGCACGGGCCGACGGGGTGCTCGGGTGTACAAGCGTGGCCGAACAGAGGGCAGTCGCTCGGCGTAATGGCCCCGCGCAGCACGTCGCCGCAGCGGCACCCACGCGGCTCGACCGTCGCCTCAACGGGCACGTCAAAGCGAACGCGGGCATCAAAGCGCGAGAACTCGGGGCGGATGGAAAGGCCCGAGTTGGCAATCGGCCCCAGCCCGCGCCACGTGGTGTCGCATGGCTCAAACACCTGCTCGACCAGCTGGCGCGCCACGGGGTTGCCGTCTGTGTTGACGCCACGGCGGTAGGCGTTGCCAATCGCGGGCTTGCCCTCGACAACCATCTGGACCAGCATGCAGATACCCTGCAGGATATCGACCGGTTCAAATCCTGTGACCACGCCCGGGGTATCGAACTCATCGACCAAAAAGCTAAAGGGCGTCAAGCCCGTGATGGTGGCGACGTGGCCCGGCAGGATAAAGCCGTCGATGGTGGTCTCGGGATCGTTGGCGATGGCACGCAACGCCGGCGGCGTGGTCTTGTGGGCGCAATAGACCGAAAAGTTCAAAAGCCCACGCGCCTCGGCCTCCAAGATGGCGGCGGCGATGGTGGGCGTCGTAGTCTCAAAGCCCACGCCCATAAAAATGACCGGGCGATCGGGGTTTTGCTCGGCAATGTCGAGCGCGTCGAGTGGGGAGTAGACGATGCGGATGTCGCGCCCTGCCGCCTTTTGCGCAGCGAGCGAGGTGGACGATCCGGGCACGCGCATCATGTCGCCAAAGGTGGTGATGATGGCGCCGTCGATGTTGGCGAGCGCGATTGCGTGGTCGATGTCGCGGTTGGCGGTAACGCAGACGGGGCAGCCCGGTCCGCTCAGCAGCTTGAGCCCGGCCGGCATAATGGAGCGAAAGCCATAGCGGCCGATGCTCACGGTGTGCGTGCCGCAGACTTCCATAAGGTTGATGGTGTGGTCGCCGACGAGTTCATGGATGCGTTCGATGAGCTCGCGGGCCAGCTTGGAATCGCGAAATGCCGAAAAGTCGATACCGGAGCGAGCCGGCTGTCCGGCCGCCACTAGTATGCCTCGGCCGGGTTGCTGGCCAGTTGGTCTTCTTCGACCAGTTCGGTCATGGCATTAACGAGCTCGAGCGTTTCTTGCGCTTCCTGCTCGTCGACGATCTGGATGCCAAAGCCGGCGTGTACGAGAATATAGTCGCCAACCTGCGCCGTCGGCACGAGTCTTAGCGAAACAGGGCGCTCGATGCCCATCATGTCGACGGTGGCCTTGAGGTCGTCGTCGCGTTTGACTACTTTACCGGGAACGGCAAGGCACATATTGTTCCCCTTTTATACGCTTTGCGCTGGACGGGCGCTCAATAATCCATCAGTTGATGGTAGCGCTCGCGGGGTTCGCGGGCAAACGCGTTACGCCTGTGAGACGGCGGCGTGCGAGGGCGAGCTACTGTGATGCAATCTGCGCAAGACGAGCGCTTGCGACCGCCGCCTGACCGTAGGCGATGCAGCCGTCATTGACGGGTACGGTGTGGGGGACAAGGACAGTAAGGCCCGCGCTTTTGAGCTCGCGGGCGAGGAGCTGAAGCAGAAGTCGGTTCATGAACACGCCGCCCGAGAGCGCGACGGTGTCGATGCCCTCGTGCACGCAGATATCGCTGGCGATGCGCGCCGAGGAGCGCGCGATGCCGACATGGAAGTCGAGTGCGAGCCTGTTGGCGGGCGCTCCGGCTTCAATTCCTCCCAAAAGTGCCTCAAAGAGTGCTTTCTGGTCCAGAACATAGGGGCCGTCCAGCCACGATGGGTCAGATGCGGAGTAGCCGGCGTTGTCGTCGGGAAAATGGGCGATTTCGCTGTCGAGCGCGCGCCAGGCGGCGGCTTCGAGCTCGATGGCGGGTTCGCCCTCGTAGGTTGCCTGGCCGCAAATGCCCAAAATCGCGGTTGCGGCATCAAACAGGCGACCCATGCTGCTAGTGCGCGGACTGTTGATGCCGCGCTCGATCATCGTTGCCGTTATGCTGCGCGTTTGCTCGTCAAGGCTGTTCAAGAGCCCCGCGGCTCCCGGGTGCTCGAGCAGGTCGAGCTCGCTGAGCAGGGCAAAGGCGTTGCGGCGGGCATCGTGTACGGATGCGGCGCCACCGGGAAGCGCCCAGGCGCGCAGATGCGCGACGCGCTCAAAATCGGTGAGACGGGCGACAAGAAACTCACCGCCCCATATGGTGCCATCGGTGCCGGCGCCCGTGCCGTCGAAGGCGATGCCGAGGACGCGTGCATCGGGCGCAAGCCGGCCTGCGACAATCGCCTCTGCCATTACGCTCGCGATGTGCGCATGGTGGTGCTGGACTTCGATAAGCGGCAGATCGTGCTCGCGCGCCCATTGGCTCGACAGATAGCTGGGATGCATGTCGCATGCCAAGGCGGCAGGCGCCAGGTCAAAGAGGTTTTCCAGACGCGAGCGCGCGGCGCTCCAAGCATCGAAAGTCGCGCCGTTTTCGACATCGCCGATATGCTGCGACACAAAACAGGTCGTATGACCGTCCGAGTCCGTGCGAGTGAGTGCAATCGTGGCTTTTTGCTGCGGCCCGCAGGCGAGTACGCAGGGCGTGGTGCCGTCGAGCGCCGGCAACGACAGCGGTTGCGGCGCATATCCGCGTGCACGACGTACGGGCATGACGTCGCCGTCGACCACGCGTACCACGGAGTCGTCGTAGCGCGACAGGATCGCGCGGTCGTTGCCGAGCAGCGCGTCGGCGATGCCGGCGGCAACGAGATGCTCCCATGCAAGGGCGTCGTCGGTCTCGATGGGCTCTTCGCTCAGGTTTCCGCTGGTCATGACCAGCGCATGCATGTCATGCGACGCGGCAGCTGCAAGCAACAGATGTTGAAGCGGCGTATAGGGGAGCATGACGCCGAGCTCGGGCAAGTCGTGCGCGACAGATGGCGCGAGGGCGAGGATGTCGGGGGAACCGCCGTTGCCCTCGCCAACAGTGCGCCGGCGCAGCAGCACAATGGGGCGGATACTGCCGGCGAGAAGCTCGCGCTCAGCGTCGTCGATATGGCACAGGCGCCCGGCATCGGCAAGACTGCGCACCATGACGGCAAGCGGCTTATTGCTGCGACGCTTGCGACGGCGCAGCTCGGCCACCGCCTGCTCGTTGGCAGCGTCACAGGATAGATGGAATCCGCCCAGGCCCTTGATGGCGACGATGCCACCGCTGGCCAGCAGCTCAACGCAGCGCTCGATGATAGCGTCGCTGGCCTCGCGTGTGGTGCCGACGGCCGGTGTCGCGGACGAATTCCCGCACGCATCGCCGTTCACAGCCTCACGCCACGTAATATGCGGCCCGCAATCAAAGCAGGCATCGGGCTGCGCGTGAAAACGCCGGTCGAGCGGATTGGCATACTCCGCGGCACACTCGGGGCACATGGGAAAACGGTCCATCGAGGTAGCCGCTCGATCGTAAGGCAGCGAGCGGATGATGGTAAAGCGCGGTCCGCAGTTAGTGCAGTTGATAAAGGGGTAGTGATAGCGTCGGTCGGCGGGATCGAACAACTCGCGCAGGCAATCGTCACAGGTGGCGATATCGGGCGAGACAAGTGTGGTGTGCGCGGTCTGGTCCTGCGACGCCACAATGTGAAAGCCCTGCTCATCGGCAGTGCTCCAACCGCCAGGCTCCAAATCCGCAATATCGACTCGCTCAACGCGAGCCGCCGCGGGCGCATGCTCAGAAAGCGCAGCGACAAATCCGTCAACCGCCTCGGCACAAGCGTGCGCCTCGATATGCACGCCGTCGCCCGCATTGAGCACCCATCCGCAAATGCCATGCGCCATGGCCTCGCGATACACAAACGGTCGCATGCCAACGCCCTGCACAATGCCCGTCACATGAATATGCACATGCCGCATGCGACACCCCTCATCAAAACCGACCAAAAAGGGACAGGTTTATTTTGGTAGGTAAAACGCTAAACCTGCCAAAACAAACCTGTCCCTTTTTGGCAGGTGCGCTGCGGGAAATTCCGCTACAGCCCCAGGCTCTGCTTGGTGGCGGCGCACGTGAGCTCGCCGTGCTTAACGCCGCGCAGGCCCAGCAGGCGGTCGGCTAGTTCGTAGACGCGCTCGCCGCGACCCTTGAGCGCCAGAATCTCCAAGCAGTTGTGGTGATCCAGATGCACGTGCATGGTCGATACGATCTCGTTGGTGTAGTCGTGCTGCACCTCGTCCAGGCGGCGTGTCAGATCGCCGGTGTGATGGTCGTAGATCATGGTGAGCGACCCGATAACATGCTCATCGGGCGTGCGCATCTGCTCCTTGGCGATCGAGGCGCGAATCAGGTCGCGCACGGCCTCGGAGCGGTTGGCCACGTCGCCGCGGCGCGCGATCTGTTCGTCAAAACGGCGCAGCAGGTCGTCGGGTGCGGTAACCGAAAAACGGACCAGCTCGGAGCCGGAGCCACTACAGTGGCAGCCCGCGTCACCGTCCGCCCCGTGCGGATGCTCGTGCTCGTGCCCGCAGCCGTGCTCGTGTTCGTGTTCGGACACCCTACACCAGCTTCACGGATCCGACGGAGTTGTGGTCGGCCTCGATGGCCTCTTCGTAGCCCTCGAGCGCGCCATGCGCCTCGTGCAGCGCGGCCATGGCTGCCTCGAGCTTGGCGCCGATGCGCTCCATGTCAAAATTCTCGGTCGCATGCAGCAACTGATGGCTCCATTCGTGAGCGAGCTCGATGGTGTCGTCGACCTGCTTGACGCTCATGGCAAGCTGGCTCATGTTCATTCCAACATCATGCATGGAAAATCTCCTTTTGTATGGGGCAGTTCAGTGGTTCAGATTTTACTACGCCCGCTCTGCGCGCAGCTGCATAAGAAAACGGGTACGAGTCTGTGCGACCCGCACCCGTTCACTGGGGGCTGTTTGTGACTACCATACTATCCGTGGTTGCACTCGGTGCATCCAGAAGTCCGGCGAGCGGTGCAAAACCGCTCATAGACGGCGAGTAAGTAACAAGCGTATTACAGATGCTTCTCCAGCAGCGCCTGCAGCCTCGCCTTGGGTAGAGCGCCAACTGAGCGGTCAATCTCCTCGCCGTTCTTAAACACAATCAGCGTGGGGATGCTCATGACGCCATACTTCATGGCCAGGTCCTGGTTGTCGTCGACGTTGCATTTGGCAACGGCAAGCTTGCCCGCCAGCTCATCGGCAACCTCGTCAACGATGGGCGAGAGGGATCGACAGGGCCCGCACCACGGTGCCCAAAAATCGACCAGCACGGGCAGGCTGTCGTTAACGATGGAATCGAAGTTCTCGGGGGTAATCTGATTAATGTCAGCCATGGTGACCTCCATAATGCGACGCGGCTCGGCCGCGTAAAACTCAGTACGACCGTGCTTATACCCAGCCGCCCGCAAAGCAACCACTCGCGGGCAGCTCTTTTATATAATGGTGGGCACGCAAACGATTGGAGAGCGCATGTCCACGTCACAAAGCCAGAAAAAAGAAGCCATCGCCCAGGCGGCCGAGCAGGAGCTCACATCGCTTGCGGTCCGTGGCGTGCGTATCGCGGGCAACGCGTGCTCGCCGATCGTGCTGGTCAAAGGCGATTTGGACGAGGCCGAGCGTTCGGGTGGCGAGCTTGCCGCCGGCCCGGATGGCGCGGCGTTGCGCAAGGCGCTTGGGGCCATCGGCTACGCGCCCGAGGATTTTTGCGTGCTGGCAAGCGTCGCCGGCGTGGGTGACGGGGCGGTCGCGGTGGGCGAGACTCTGCCGTGCGAGCTGTTCCGTGAGGCGCTTGAGGCTTTGGACCCCGAGGCGGTGCTACTGCTCGACAACAACGCGGCTGACGCCATGCGCGAGACCTACGCCGATATGCTCGTGGCGATCGATGACTTCGACACCGCCATGCTCAAGCCCGGCTTGGTCGCCCATGTGCAGGGTCGCCGCGTGCTCGCGCTCGACGGTTTTGAGGCGGCGCTCACTGACAAAGCCGCCAAGCAGCGCATGTGGGCATACATCAAGCAACTGACCCCGGCAGCCGCTCCGCTGTAGCGGATTGGCGCCGGCGAGCGATTGTCTGGCGGGCAAGGCACGCCTCGAGATCGGCGCCGCACTTCTACATCACAGCGCGCAGCTCAAACCGATCGCCGTTAATGCGGAACTGACAGTTGCCGTTCATGCGCTCCACGGCAAGTTTGATGCTCTTGGTGCCAAAGCCGTGGCCCGCATGCCGGGTCACGGGCATGCCGTCGACCATGCGCGGCGCGCGGTCAAACGTGTTGGAAACTAACAGCAGCAGCTGGCCGTCCTCTAATCGCAGGTCAAAGTCGACGAATCGCTTTCCTTGGGGTGCGGCGCTTGCGGCGGTGATAGCGTTTTCCAAGGCATTTGAGAGCACGCTAAACAGGTCGGCGTCACCTACGTGGATGGTTTCGGGTACGGCGGCGCGCAGGTTGGCGGTAATGCCGTTTCTATTGATATCCGAGTTAAATGACGAAAGCGCGATGTTTACGGTCTCGTTGGCACAGAAGCGGCGTACGGCGGTGCGGTCGCCGGCTTCGCAGAGTTCGTCGATGCGTTTGAGCGCCTCGTCGGTGTGGCCCTCCTCAATTAAAGCGGCCAGGCCGCGTAGGAAGTGGCGCATATCGTGGCGAAGAATCGACAGCTCGCGCCCAGATTGACGCCAGGCCTCGAGCTCTTTAATGGCGGCGCTGTCGCGGGTTTCGAGCATCCAGCGCTCTCGCTCGGCGGTTTCCTTTTCTTCGTATTCGCGCAGGTAAACGGCAAGAAACATAAGATAGAAGGCACAGAGCGCAAATGCCAAAAACTCAACCGTTACCACCGAGCCCGAGTGGAACAGCGTGGTGTAGACGTTGGTGGCATAGTCAAAGACGTAATAGACGAGCGGCAGGATTAAAAGGATGCCCAGCTCGGTGGTGCTTTTAATCGCCAAGCGCGGACCGATGTCGCCGGCCCAATGCAATAGGACGGCAAAGACGGCGAGTGTGGTCGCAATACGCGCCAGATAGTACGCGATCTGCGAATCGGTTGCGGCAAAGGCGGCGATGCCCATCCAATTGCTGAACTGGCAGCTCAGATAGGCGCTGGTAATGCCGAGCACGGCAAGCAGCGGGCTCAGGCGGTAGCGCGCGCACAAATAGATGACGAGCGGCAGATGCACGACGAGCGGATATACCTGGCGGGCGAAAAGCTCGCCGCCGACGGCATTGGCGAGGCCAAATGCGCATCCAGTTACGGCACCGACCAGCACCAGTTCAAGCGCATGACGCCGGTTGATCTCGATACCGCACAGCGCCGCCGAGGCAAAGACGCCAAAGAGCAGCGTCGTGGCGTGGTGGATTGCCCAAAGGACCATTTCGACCGAGGAGGCCATCAGTGTCTCCCACCCTCAAAGCGAACCGCAAAGTAGGCGTCTTGGAATCCCTGCTTGCAGCTGCGCGAAAGCGGGATGCACGCACCCGAGCGCATGACGATGTCCGTGCGGTCAAAGTGATCGATATTGCGCAGGTTGACCTGGTAGCTGCGGTGGCATTTAAAGAAGGTGGCATTTTGCGCCAAACGGTCCTCGACGCTGCGGAACGATTTGAGTGCCTCGATATCGCGTCCGTCGCGCAGGTGGAAGACCACGTGCTTGTTGCGCGCCTCGGCATATTCGATGTCGGACAGGCGCAGGGCGTGGTAGCCAAAGGACGTTTTGATTACGAGTTCGTCGGTTGCCGCCGGGCGCACGCTCGAAAGCTCGTCGAGTAGCTGCGCCAGGCGTTCGTAAGTCACAGGCTTGAGCAGATAGTCGAAGGCGCGGACCTCGTAGGACTCCAGTGCAAACTCGGGCGATGAGGTGAGAAACACCAGACGCACGGCGGTATCGGCCTGGCGCAATTCGCGCGCGGTGTCCATGCCGTTGACGAGCGGCATGATCATATCGAGCAAGATGATGTCGGCGCGCGATGCGGCATGGCGGGCCAGCAGGTCCTCGCCGCGCGTGACGAGCGCAACATCGACCGCCGTGCCCGTCTCGCTCGACCAACGGTCGATCATCCGGTGCAGTCTATCTAGAAAAGCGACGTCGTCGTCGCAGGCAATAATCTTGAGCATTCTGAGCCCCCTTAGTAGTTCGATTTTGCCACATTGGGTGCGGACCGCTCGCGGAGGCGTGTCCCATTTGCGCCCCACGTCGCGCAACTCGCGCCGAGCGGTATTGCGGTGGCGAAAGATGCCTCCTGCGCTATCGAGAGCTCGGCTATCCTCGGCTTGCCAGTTCGAAAATGGACCTGCCACATGATTGAATCTTTATTTCAACTTTACACCTAGGTTTACAGCTGTCTTGTCAGCTGTAAACCTAGGTGTCATACTAAAACCCCAAGATTCGCCAAAAGAGAGGGGCCTTGATGGCACAGAGCGCGAACATGGATGCGTCGGAGCTTGCACGCGATATCGCGGCCGGCCTGGCATCGGCAACGACGGCAACGGAGCGTGCGGCACTGGTGCCCGCAGAGCTCGTCGAGGCCATTCAGCAACTAAAAACCCAACGTGACGCGGTGATCCTGGCGCACTATTACGTGGCGCCCGAGGTGCAGGCCGTGGCTGATTACGTCGGCGACAGCTTCTACCTGGCCAAGCTCGCCAAGAGCCTGCCGCAGCAGACCATCGTGTTGTGCGGCGTGGAGTTTATGGGCGAGAGCGCCAAGCTGCTCAACCCCACCAAGACCGTGCTGCTGCCCGAGCCGGGCGCGGACTGTCCCATGGCGCACATGGTCAAGCACGAGACGGTCGACGCGGCGCGCGCCGAGTACGGCGACGACCTGGCTGTCGTCTGCTACGTCAACTCCACGGTCGAGATCAAGAGCTGGAGCGACGTGTGCGTCACCAGCTCCAACGCCGTTAAGATCGTGTCCGAGCTGCCGCAGCAGCATGTCCTGTTCATTCCCGATCAAAACCTGGGACGCTTCGTAGCCGAGCAGGTGCCGCAAAAGCACGTCATCCTCAACAACGGCTACTGCCCGCGCCATCACATCATCACCGTCGAGCAGATCGTCGACGCGACGGAGGCCCACCCCGACGCGCTCGTGCTGGCGCACCCCGAGTGCAAGGCCGACGTCCTGGCCGAGGCCGACTACATCGGCTCCACCGCCGGCATCATCAAGTATGCCGAGGAGTCCGACGCGAGCGAGTTCATTATCGTGACGGTCAGCGGCGTGCTCTACGAGCTCGAGCGCCGCTGCCAGGGCACCGGCAAGAAGTTCTACTTCCCCGTGGTGCAGCCCACCTGCGTCAACATGGATCTCATCACGCTCGAAAAGCTCGTGCGCTGCCTGGAGACGGGCGAGGGCGAGGTGCAGATCGGCGTGTCGGACGAGGCTGCCGACCAGGCCAAACTCACGCTCGACCGCATGCTCGGGTACGCGGCGCGTTAGAACGATGTGACATGAGGGGCAGTCCCTTATGCCACATTACAAGGGAGAGGATTCCTGTGGAAACCAAACAATACCCCGACATGGAGTGCGACGTCGTTATTGCCGGCTGCGGCGTAGCTGGCTTGTACGCGGCTCTCAATCTGCCGACGAGCACGCGCGTGATCATGCTCTCCAAGGGCGCGGTCGATGAGTGCGATTCGATGCTCGCGCAGGGCGGCATCTGCGTGCTGCCCGAAGGCTCGGACTACGATGCCTTCTTTGAGGACACCATGCACGCCGGCCACTACGAGAACCGCCGCGAGAGCGTCGACATCATGATTCGCTCGAGTCGCTCGGTCATCAACGACCTGCTAGCGATGGGCGTGGATTTTGAGCGCAAGGCCGACGGCAGCCTCAATTTTACCCGCGAGGGCGCGCACAGCCGTCCGCGCATTGCCTTCCATGCCGACATTACGGGCAAGGAGATCACGACCAAGCTGCTCCAGGCCGTTCGCAAGCTGGACAACGTGCAGATTTTGGAGCACGTGGCCATGACCGACATCCTGACCGCCGAGCGCGATGGCGCCACGGTGTGCACCGGCGTCGTCGCCGTAGCCGTGGACGAGGACAACTCGGTTCGCCCCGCCGACGAGCTGGCAAATGCCGCTGAGGGCGTGCATGCCGGTAAGCCGTTTAAGATCCATGCCCGCCACACGCTGTGGGCGACGGGTGGCATTGGCGGCGTGTACGACCACTCGACCAACTACCCGCAGCTCACGGGCGACGCCTGCTACATCGCTCAGGAGCATGGCATTAAGATGGAGCACCTGGACTACGTGCAGATCCATCCCACGGGCCTGTTCTCGCCGCAGCCGGGCCGCACCTTCCTGATCAGCGAGAGCTGCCGCGGCGAGGGCGCGATTTTGCTCAACGCCGCCGGCGAGCGCTTTACCGACGAGCTCCAGCCGCGCGATGTGGTCGCCGCCGCCATCCGCGAGCAGATGAAGCAGGACGGCACCGAGCACGAGTGGCTGAGCTTTGCCCCCGTCGAGCGCGACGTGGTGACCGGGCATTTTGCCAACATTCGCGCGCGCTGCCTTGAGGACGGTCGCGACATCCTGGACGAGCCCATTCCCGTTACGCCCACGCAGCACTACTTTATGGGCGGCGTGTGGGTAGACAGGGACGGCCGCACCTCGATGCCCGAGCTCTACGCCGCGGGCGAGACGGCTTGCAACGGCGTGCACGGCAAGAACCGCCTTGCATCAAACAGCCTGCTCGAGGCGTTGGTCTGGGGTCGTCGCGCCGCGTGGTACATGCGCACCGGCGAGTCGCTGGCCGTGGAGCAGGCGGGCGATCCCGCGCTCGATGGCCGTCATCGCGCCCTGGGCGCCGACACCCTGGCAATCGATGATTTGGTCCGTGCCGCCGGCACGCAGGCCGTGGAGGAGTAGACCATGAATCCCATTACCATGAAGCTCGTCGTCGATGATCTGATTCTGCAGGCTCTGCGCGAGGACATTACGTTTGAGGACGTGAGCACGGCGAGCGTGTGCCCCACGGCGCGTCCCGCCACGGTGGAGCTTATCGCCAAGGCCGATGGCATCATCGCGGGCCTGGATGTGTTTGCTCGCACCTTTGAGCTGCTGGATTCGCAGAGCACGGTGCTGCTCGACGTTTCCGATGGCGACGAGGTGCACGCCGGCGACCATGTGGGTCAGGTGCGCGGCGATGCGCGCGTGCTGCTTTCGGGTGAGCGCGTGGCACTCAACTACCTGCAGCGCATGAGCGGCATCGCTACCTACACGCACAGCATGGCCGCGGCGCTCCAGGGCACCAAGACCGTGCTCGTCGACACGCGCAAGACCACACCGGGTATGCGTGTGTTTGAAAAGGCGGCGGTTGAGATTGGCGGCGGTAGCAACCACCGCTACAACCTGTCGACGGCCGTCATGCTCAAGGACAACCACATCGATGCCGCCGGTGGCGTGGCGCGCGCGATCGAGATGGCGCGCGCCCATGCGTCGTTTACCACGACGGTCGAGATCGAGTGCGAGAACCTGGACATGGTGCGCGAGGCCGTGGAGGCCGGTGCCGATATCATCATGTTCGACAACATGACCCATGACGACATGGCCGCCGCCATAGAGCTTATCGCCGGTCGTGCCAAGACCGAGTGCTCGGGCAACGTGGACGCCGGCAATATCCGCGCGCTCGCCGACCTGGGCGTTGACTTTATTAGCTCGGGGGCGCTGACGCACTCTGCGCCGATTCTCGACCTCTCGCTCAAGCACCTGCGTCTGTTGGACGGTAAATAATGGATGCCCGCGAGCGTCGCCGTGCCATCATGGGCGTGCTCGAGGGGGCTACGGAGCCCGTTTCGGGCAGCGCGCTTGCTCGCGAGGTGGGTGTGAGCCGCCAGATTGTCGTGCAAGACATCGCCCTGCTGCGCGCCGATGGGCACGATATCGTGGCGACCAACCGTGGTTATGTGCTGCAGGAGGCCCCCAGCAGCCCCGCCGTGCCCACGCGCTTGGTCAAGGTTCGCCACAGCGTGGAGCAGGCAGGTGATGAGCTCACGAGTATCGTCGACGTGGGTGGTGCCGTGCTCAATGTAATCGTCAACCACCGCGTGTATGGCAAGATCACAGCCGATCTGGACATTCGCAACCGTCGCGATGTTGAGCGCTACCTGCACGATATCGAGAGCGGCAAGAGCTTTCCACTACTAACGGTGACGAGCGGCTATCACTTCCATCGCATTGCGGCGGAGGACGAACAGACCCTCGACGAGATCGAGGCGATGCTCAAGGAAAAAGGCTACCTAGCAGACCTGATGCCCTACGAAGACGATTTGTCCTAGTCGACGCCGCATCTATAAGTTGCGGTGAAATAGTTCCTAAAATCGGCATCCAAGACATAAAACAGGAACTATTCCACCGCAACTGCCAAGGGTCCCGCTCCAAATTAGCTGCCCACACATGCAAAAGGAGGCCTCCGCGGCGATGCGGAGGCCTCCTTTTTTGTGCACGGTGTACTTTTGAGTGTGCAAGTGGGGGAGTTGTTACTCCTCGACGATCTCGGTGATCGCGCCAGCGGGGCAAGCGTCCTGGCAAGCGCCACAGGCGACGCAGGAGTCCTCGTCAGCGACGGTAGCGACGTCCTGGAGCTCCAGAACGCCAGCGGGGCAGGAGTCGACGCAAACGCCACAAGCGATGCACTCGTCGGCATCAATTACGGGATGAGCCATGGTAGTTTCCTCTCTGTTGACCGACGCTACAGACGATGCGCGCCGGTTTGATTCGGGCAAAAACATACCACGGGAGCGACCGTTTGCAATACCCTCTGGCCGGCATCTTCATACCGTTCGCCGAGTATGCCAAGGTTTACTAAAAAACGTGCAGGTGGGGCCGTTGAGCTGCGTAAATGTTAGCTAAAGGTGACTTGAAATATTGAGCTATTGAGCGCGCCTGCGGAAAGGGCATCCCGTTATTTGGCCGAAAAACGGGTCGCAGTTTCCGGTTGGGCCCGCTAGCGGAAACTGCGACCCGGTATCAGCTCTCAAAACGGGATACGGTTTCCGGTTGAGCCTTCAGACGGAAACTGCGACCCGGAATCCACGCTCAAACCGGGACGAGCTTTCCACAAGGCAGCCCCAGGCGCCCCCGGACCCAAACCTCAGCCATCTCTACATAGATCTCGATAGATTTGCCGAGAACTCAATCAGCGCATCTACCTGCGCATTTAAGAACCTAAACTCTCAGCAATAAGAAATCTTATATGAATTGACTTAGATTTTGTATATTCCGGCCCATAAGGGGATACACTACATCCTGAAAGACAAGCCGAAACACCGCGCGGCAGACCGCCGAGTCGGTGCAAACGCACAAGAGAGAGGGAATTTCTAATGGGCAAGATTCTTGGTATCGACCTTGGTACTACTAACTCCGCTATGGCCGTCCTCGAGGGCGGTTCTCCGACCATTATCGTGAACGCCGAGGGCGACCGCACCACCCCGTCCGTCGTGGGCTTCCGTGCCGACGGCGACCGCGTCGTGGGTAAGGCCGCTAAGAACCAGGCTGTCACCAACCCCAAGAACACCGTGTTCTCCATCAAGCGCTTCATGGGCCGCAAGTACTCCGAGTGCACCTCCGAGATCAAGACCGTGCCGTATGAGGTCAAGGAGGGCCAGGGCGGCCGTGCCGTCGTCGACATCGAGGGCAAGGATTACACCGCCGAGCAGGTGAGCGCCATGACGCTCGCGAAGATGAAGGCTGACGCCGAGAAGTATCTGGGCGAGACCGTTACCGACGCCGTCATCACCGTCCCGGCCTACTTCAATGACGCCCAGCGTCAGGCCACCAAGGACGCCGGTAAGATCGCCGGCCTCAACGTCAAGCGTATCGTCAACGAGCCGACCGCTGCTGCTCTTGCCTATGGCTTGGACAAGCAGGGCACCGACCAGCGCATCCTGGTCTTCGACCTGGGCGGCGGCACCTTCGACGTCTCCATCCTCGACCTCGCCGACGGCGTGTTTGAGGTTCTGTCCACCTCGGGCGACAACCACCTGGGCGGCGACGACTGGGATCAGCGCGTCATCGATTGGATGGCCGATAAGTTCCAGCAGGAGAACGGTGTCGACCTGCGTCAGGACCCCATGGCCCTGCAGCGTCTGAAGGAGGCCGCCGAGAACGCCAAGAAGGAGCTCTCCGCCGCCCAGCAGACCACCATCAACCTGCCGTTCATTACCATGAACCAGTCCGGCCCGCTGCACCTCAACTACACGCTGACCCGCGCCGAGTTCGAGAAGATCACCCGCGACCTGCTCGAGCGCTGCAAGCAGCCTGTCACCAACGCCCTGCGCGACGCCAAGCTTAAGCTCTCCGATCTGACCGAGGTCATCCTCGTCGGCGGCTCCACCCGTATGCCCGCCGTCCAGGAGCTCGTCAAGACCATGACCGGCAAGCAGCCCAACATGTCCGTGAACCCCGACGAGGTCGTTGCCGACGGCGCTGCCGTCCAGGGTGGCGTGCTCACCGGCGACGTCGAGGGCATCCTGCTGCTCGACGTTACCCCGCTGTCGCTGGGTGTCGAGACCATGGGCGGCATCATGACCAAGATGATCGACCGCAACACCACGATCCCGACTTCCAAGACCGAGGTCTACTCCACCGCTGCCGACAACCAGACCAGCGTCGAGATCAACGTGCTCCAGGGCGAGCGCGAGCTTGCCCGCGACAACAAGTCGCTCGGTAAGTTCCAGCTGACCGGTATCCCGGCTGCCCGCCGCGGCGTGCCGCAGATCGAGGTCACCTTCGACATCGACGCCAACGGCATCGTCAAGGTCTCCGCTAAGGACAAGGGCACCGGCAAGGAGCAGCAGATCACCATTTCCGGTTCCACCGCTCTGTCCGACGACGAAGTCGATCGTATGGTCAAGGACGCCGAGGCTCATGCCGAGGAGGACAAGAAGCAGAAGGAAGAGGTCGAGGTCCGCAACCAGACCGACAGCCTGTGCTACTCCACCGAGCAGACCCTCAACGAGCTGGGCGACAAGGTTTCCGCCGACGTGAAGTCCAAGGCCGAGGCCGCTATCGCCGACGCCAAGAAGGCGCTCGAGGGCTCTGACGTCGAGGCCATCAAGGCCGCCGGCGAGTCCCTGCAGTCCGTGGCCTACGAGCTGGCCCAGGTTGTCTACGCCGACGCGCAGCAGCAGACCGACGGTGCCGCTGGCGCCCAGCCTGCCGACGATGACGTTGTCGACGCCGACTACGAGGTTGTGGACGACGAGGACAAATAATCATGTCCGCCCGTAAAGCTCGCACGGAGGCGGCCGCCGCTGGCGCCGCCCCCGTTGACTCTGAGGAGAAGGACGTGAAGATTCCCGTAGAGGCCGTCGACGATACCGAGGCCAACGAGGCCCCGGCCGCCGAGGCTGCCGAGAACCAGGTAGAGGATTCCAACAAGGAGGCGACGATGACCGAGGACGAGATGGTGGAAGCCGCTATCCGCGCCGGTGAAGAAGCCGCCGACAACGACTTTAAGCTCAAGTTCGAGCAGGCTCAGAAAGAGCTTGCCGACGTGCGCAACGAGCTCGATGCTGCGGCAGAGGCTCAGAAGGCCGCCGAGGACAAGGCAAAGGACGCCACCGAGCGTACCGCCCGTCTGCAGGCCGACTGGGAGAACTTCCGTCGCCGCACCGCCAATGAGCGTATCGCTGAGCGCGAGCGCGCGACCGAGAAGCTTGTCACCGCGCTGTTGCCGGTGATCGACGATATCGAGCGCGCGATCGACCATGCCCGCTGTCAAGAGCTTTCCGACGACTTTAAGCTGTTCGTCGATGGCGTTGACGCGGTACATGCCAAGCTGCTCGACGTGTTTGCGCACGAGGGCGTTGAGCCTATCGATCCCAAGGGCGAGGCGTTCGATCCGCTCGAGCATCAGGCCGTGGGTCGCGTCGAGGACGCATCGCAGTATGACGAGACCGTCAACGACGTGTACCAGAAGGGCTACCGCATGGCGGATCGTATCCTGCGTTCCGCGATGGTGACGGTGACCTACGGCGGCGAGAAACGCCCCGCACCGGAGCCCGAAGCGGCGCCCGAGGATGCTGCGGCCGATACGGCCGAGAGCACCGAGGAGTAATTGAGAAGGGCCCCGGGGCAACACCCGGGGCCCTTTCTGGCCTAGTGCCATATGAAAGCATGAGCCGCCGCCCGCTGGGCGGCGGATGAAACAGGAGAGGAGCTACGATGGCTGCAGGCAAAACCTTCTATGACATCCTGGGCGTATCCAAGAGCGCCTCCGACAAAGAGATCAAGAGCGCGTTTCGCAAGCTCGCGCAAAAATATCACCCCGATGCCGGCGGCGACGAGGCCAAGTTCAAGGAGATCAGCGAGGCCTACGAGACGCTTTCGGACGAGAAGAAGCGCAAAGAGTACGACCAGATGCTCATGTTTGGCGGCATGCCGGGCGCAGGCGGCGCGTATGGCGGCGGCTACGGTGCCGGCGCAGGTGCCAGCGGCTGGGGCGACATCTTTGACAGCATCTTTAGCGGCAACGGCGCCTGGGGCAGCGATTGGGGCTCGGGCTTTGCCGGGGCTGCGGGCGCTGCCGGTGCCGGCGCTGGCCGCAGCCGCGCTCGCAAGGGCGGCGACCTGTCGCTGACCGTCGATGTGACGGCCGAGGACGCGTTTCGCGGTGTGACACACAAGGTCACCTACCGCATTCCCTCGACGGGCGAGCAGCAGACCATTACGGTCTCGGTCCCTGCGGGCGCGGTCGACGGTGGCAAGCTGCGCTACAAGCGTCGCGGCGAGTATGGCGTTGCCGGCGGCGAGCGCGGCGACCTGGTCGTGACCACGCACGTGGAGGAGCATCCGCTGTTTAAGCGTAAAGGTGCCGACGTGACCATGGAGGTACCGGTCTCGGTCTATGAGGCGGCGCTCGGCTGCACGGTGGACGTGCCGACGCCCGGCGGTGCGACGGTTCGTCTGAAGGTGCCCGCGGGTACCCAGACGGGCAAGAAGTTCCGCTTTAAGGAAATGGGGGCGCCTGACGTTAAGCATCGCGGGCGCACCGGTGCGCTGCTTGTCGAGATCAAGGTGCAGGTTCCCACGAACCTGTCTGATGACGAGCGCGATGCCATGACCAAGCTGCGCGAGGCCGACACGCGCGACTACCGCGAGAAGGTCAACCGTTACAAGGCGACGTACTAGGGCGGTCGCGGCGCACGCCCACGCCCGCGGGCTTATGATGGACGATAACGAGACGGGAAGGGGTCAGGTAGCATGGCCGAGGACAATAGGAACAAACCGCTGTACATGATTAGCGTGGCGGCCGAGCTGACCGGTATGCATCCGCAGACTCTGCGCGTCTACGAGTCCAAGGGCCTGGTGAACCCCCAGCGCTCGGGCGGCAACACGCGTCTGTATTCGCGTGCCGATATCGAGCGCTTGGAGCTCATCAACCAGCTGACCGACGAGGGCATCAACCTTGCCGGCGTGGTGCGTATTCTCGATATGAAGGAGCGTGCTGAGGAGCGCGAGCGCGAGAACGAAAAGCTCCGTGCCCGCGTGCGCCAGCTCGAGGACGAGCTGCACGAGTACAAGATGCAGAAGAAGATCACCGCCCTGGCCCCGCGCGACGGCTCGGTTAACCCCGAACAGGTCATGCGCAAACTTTTGGGCGCAGGCGGGGATCTCTAGGTTATGCCGTTCTGCCGAACGGCGTAACGGCTCGACGCTGCGCGACGTCCAGAGCGACAATTTGTCATTCAAAAGGCAAGGCATGACCAGAAGGTCTATGCCTTGCCTTTTTCAGTCCAACTTGTTCGCTCTGGACGTCGCTCGCTGTCCGTCCTCTACCTGCGGCGTTGCCTTGCTCCGGATGCGGTGGTCATTGGGGACGTTCTTAAATGACTAGTCGAAAGGGACGCTCTTGCACCAAATCTGCCGGCCCTCGCCGGGGTCGTCCTTTACTTTACCGAGATAAAGTGAACGTGTAGATTCGTAACCCACTCGCAACCGTTCTATGGCACGATATTGAACGAATGTATGCTATGCGCCCAAATCTTTTGGGCAGAGTGGGAGACAGTATGGTCAAGCTGTACGAGGACGGCATCTACCTGCGCGGCGGCAGCGAGATTGTGCCTGCGGCCGAGGCTGCCGAGCACGGTATTACGCAGACACCCGAGGATGCCAAGCGTGGCACCATCGCGTATTCGATCCTCCAGGCACACAATACGTCCGGCAACCCCGAGGCGCTCAAGATTCGCTTCGATGCCATGGCGAGCCACGACATCACCTTTGTCGGCATCATCCAGACGGCGCGCGCCTCGGGCATGGAGCAGTTCCCGCTGCCCTACGTGCTCACCAACTGCCATAACTCGCTGTGCGCCGTGGGCGGCACCATCAACGAGGACGACCACGTCTTCGGTCTCTCGGCTGCCAAGAAGTACGGCGGCATCTTCGTCCCGCCGCACATCGCCGTCATCCACTCCTTTATGCGTGAGAACTTCGCCGGTTGCGGCAAGATGATCCTGGGCTCCGACTCGCACACCCGCTACGGCGCCCTGGGCACCATGGCCGTGGGCGGAGGCGGCGGCGGGCTGGCAAAGCAACTGCTGCGTGACCCCTACGATTGCGCCCTTCCCGGCGTTGTCGCCCTCTTCCTCACCGGCGCCCCGCGCCCCGGCGTCGGCCCGCATGACGTGGCGCTCGCCATCATCCGCGCCGTCTTTGCCAAGGGCTACGTCAAGAATAAGGTCATGGAGTTTGTGGGCCCGGGCATCGCGAACATGACGACCGATTACCGCT
>JAUMPM010000025.1 GCA_031294825.1 Collinsella sp.
CCCCGCCTGGAGCTTCGGCCGCGTCGTCGTGTAGCGCTTGACCTGCGAGAAGGCGTGGAAGGTGCACCTCTGGACCCTGGTGCGCGGCCAGGTCTCGCGCACGGCCTTGGCGAACCCGCTCCCGCCGTCGGTGACGACCACCTCGGGCGCCGGGATCGGCGACATGAGGGCCGACCACGCCCTCGAGTTCTCCGACCTTGCCGTGTACCAGGAGACCACCCTCTCGCCGCTGCAGCATATGAGCACCACGAGGTCGCGCGCGACCCAGATCCCGTCGACGTAGAGCACGCGGTGCAGCTCGCCGTCGGGAACGGGCATCGGCCAGACCTCCCAGAACTCGGCCGTCCTGCGCCTGAAGGACCGCCCGCCGCCCGGCATCGCCGCCTGGGAGTCCTTGGAGAGGAGCCACCCGAGGAACTCGTCCAGCCTTGTCGCCGCGTCGTCGTACCTCACGGTCGTCGACGCGCCGCAGTCCGTGCACCTCCACCGCTGGGACCCCGATGAGGTCCTGCCGTTGCGCTTGGTCCGACCGCCGCAGTAGGGGCAATAAACGGCCTTCATGGACACCTCTTCCGAAAGTGTATTTAACGGTTCCGGAAAAGGTTATCTACCTGCGGGAACGATAGGCAACCGGACACACATTCTGTCCGAGCGGTTAAAAGCGGGCACGGAATTTAAACGGCTGAAAAAGGGGCATCGACCTGCGCCGATGCCCCCAACGTGGACACACATTTTGTCCTATAAGCCTGAAAAAGGGCGGCCCGGATGTTTGTCCGAACCGCCCGTCTGGCGCGCTATGTCGAGGTCTCTAGCCTGTAACGTAATACCAGACTACGTTGTCACCATTGGAGAGAACGTAGTTACTGCAGGCGGTCATGGGTTGTGAGCCATTGACGGAATAACACCAGCCACTAGTGCCGCCGTGTTCATACTCGGCAAGCCCACCAATTGCCTTCACGTATACTCCGTGATAAAGAGGCGAGTTTTCGGCATTAACAGAAAGGCCCAGCGCGCACAGGGCATCGTAGACGGTAGCGCCTTCGTTAAAGGTAAAGGTGCCGCCAGAGGACACAGGATTGCCCACGGCGCTCGATGTGACCGAAACCGTCACCGTTACGTAGTTGGACTCCTGCGAGCCGCCCTGGCCGCCCGAGGGAGCGCTTCCGCCATTAGAGCTGGAGGCTCCATCGGACGACTGACCGCCGCCCGAAGAAGCACCACCAGACACATTGGAAGTATCGCCGGCTCCCGTATTCTGGGCAGCGGATTTATCTCCAGACTTCTTGCCGTTCTGACCATCGGACTTCTTGCTATCCGATTTTTTGTCCGATTCCTTGTCCGAAGACTCGGAATCGTCCTTGCCGTCATTCGAACCCTTAGACTCGTCTTTTGCACCATTCGATGACTTGGAGCCCTCGGAACTGGCCTCGCCCGAAGTCGTAGTCGAGCCAGACCCCTTGGTGTCCTTGGTGATGACGCTCTCCCCCGTCACGGTCTGAATGATCCAGTCAATGGACCAGGCGCCACTCTCGGAGGGATGGACAAAGCCCAGCGAGACGACGATCAGAATGGTGCACGCGGCAGTCAGGACGCCAAGGAGCGCCTTCCGTCGAGGGGCGGACGCCGCCGAAGCGGCGCCCTGTTGCTTTGCATCGTCGAACTGAATGAACGAGGAATCCGGTTGCTTGGGGTCAGCGTCCTTGGATTTATTGGACACAGCCCTCACCTACCGATGTTTGGTGAACACGAACACGCCGACGATGGCGAGACCGATGACGCCGACGGCAACGCCAACAATGGCGAGCGGGTTGGTGCCAGTCTCCTGCTCGGAAGCACTAGAGGACTTCTTAGCAGTGGTCGTGGAAGCAGCACCCGTATCGGACTTGGAATCGGACTTCTTGTCGGACTTGCTGTCCTTCTTGTCAGACTTCTTCTCGTCCTTCTTATCGGAGTCCTTCTTGTCGGACTTCTTGTCGGCCTTAGTCTCGGTCTTGGTCGACACCGTCGTCTTGGTCACCGGCTTCTGGCCCGGGGCAATAGCGCCGCCCTTCGAGCCGGAGCCAGAACCCGCGCCAGCGCCAGTGCCGGAACCAGTACCGGTACCAGAACCGCCGCCATTCGAACCAGCGCCGCCATTACCGCCAGGGTTAACGGCTTTCTTGGTCCACTTGGCATACAGCGTCAGATCGGCCGTCACCGGCGTACTGAAGTCATACGCCTGCATGCAAGCCTCATCGGTATACCAACCGCCGAAAGTGTAGCCATCGCGCGTCGGATCTGCCGGCTTGACCAGCTTGCCATCGGCCGTAGCAACAAACTTAGTGTCGCAAGCAGACCCGCCATTGGAATTAAAGGCAACCGTCCAAGACTCAACAGCCCCCAGCTTGAACAAAGTACCCGAATCATTGATGTAGTACAGGTTGCCAGATGCATCGGCAATGACCGGAGAGTCACAGTACTGGTAATGGCCAACCGCATCATAAATCTGCGTCGCCTCTGCATCGCCGAGCGTATGGCGATACACGCCACCACCAGCAGAGTAGTTGACGTAATCCTTGCTATCCGCGCTGTTAACGGTGAAGTACACATAGGTCTTGCTGCCCTGAACGCTCACCAGCGGAGTAGCAGCAATACCGTTAAATCCGGCCGGTAGTTCTTTACCGTCAGCAGCGGTGACCATCGTGGTCTTACCAGTCTTCAGATTATAGAGAACCAGAGCAGATCCAGTAGCCGTCTGCCCACCGACAATCAAGTTCTCGCCAGACACCGCCGGGGCGCTCATGTTATTCGTAAGACCCAGGTCGACCGTCTTCTGCTCGCTCAGCACGCCCTTCGCCGAAAGCGAAATCACATGGAGCTTTCCGTCGTGCGTCATCTGATAGAAGGTCGAGCCATTGGACGGATCGGCGACGCAGTCAGCGTTCGCAAGGACGCCGAGCTTCATGGTCGAAACGACATCACCCGTTGCCTTATCAATGCACTTAAGCGTGCCCGCGCTCGTGGGGACGATGGCGTACTTATCCGTCAGGGCAGCGCCAGTCCAATAATAGCCCTCAGCTGCGTCGATGTTCTGCCAAGAGACTTCGCCTGTGGCGATCTTGATGCGCGTAAAGGAACCGTTGACGTATTTCTTCCCATCAGCTGTGCCTACATAGACGTACTCGCCGTCCGAAACGACGGTGCAGGAGCTCTGCGTCAAATCCGTCAAACCAGGCGTCAGCCACTTGCAGATCAGCTTGTCTGCAGTAATCGCCTGGACCGCACCGCCGTTGAGCGGAACGATGATAAGGCCATTGGTATAGATCGGACGAGAAGTATAGCTCACCTTGGAGGCAAGCGGCGCAGAGGCAACCTTTTTGCCCGTGGACGAATCGATCTTAATGAGCTCGTTCTCGGTCGCGATGTACACAAAGCCGTTAGCGATGACAGGCTCGCTGCAGTTGGCATACTGCTGACCAGACTCGGCCTTCCAATCGAAGGCCCACTTAAGACCGGCGGCCTGCGCAGGCGTCTTGGCATCCGTTACGGTCGAACCGTTGCCACTGTTGCCGTAGCCGGCCCACTCGGCATCCCAATCAGGAGTAGTCGCGCTCGGGTCCACGACAATCTTGTCGGGATCGGGCATGGCCGAATCGTCGGTGGTATAGGCAAGCGTAACCTTATCGCCGCTCTTGAGCGTAATCTGATTGGCGCAGAGTAAGGAGGGCTCTCCGTTGATATACAGGTGCCAATATTTATTGGTCGCAGCATCCCAGGCATACGGCTTGTGATCGAACGGCGAGTTGATGGAATTGAGGAACCAGTACTCACCACTCTGGGAGCCGTTGTACGTAACGCCCTTGGCCTTCAGGACCATCTCAATAAGGTTCTGGGCAGTAGAGCCTTCGGGCAGAGAAACATTGCTTGCCGAGCCCCAGCGAGTATTGTTGCCGTTGACATCGGGACCGATAACATCGACAGACCCAAGAACCTGGCCAGGAAGGGCATCGGCGTCAGCACCATACATAAAGGTGACGGCGTCACCCTCTTGGAGCTCGTAGGCACCGGCGCCAACGTCGGCGAACTTGCCATTTACGTAGAAGCGCCAATAGCTATTGGTCGCAGGATCATACCCATAGGACTTACCATCGAACGGCGAAGTAATGCCGTTGAGGAACCAGCCCCAAGACGATTCTAGCATCGAGCTTAAGGCCGGTCTGTTCAAGGAGATCCTTGGCAGTAGAGCCTGCCTTGAGGCTCGTCTGACCCGTCGAAGCCCAAACCTGTTGCTTGCCGTCCTTGTCCTTACCGAGGACCTGAACGGAAGCATGGACAGAATCGGACGGCAACTGGTCGCCCCAGCCACCGTAGAACCACGTGACGGTATCGCCGGCATGGATGGTGACATTGTCCGCCGTATAGTCACTCGACTTGCCGTTGATAAACAGCTGCCAATAGGTCGAATAATCAAGCGGCGTACCCAGCTCAACACCGTTGTACTTAAGGCTCAGAATGAAGGAGCCCGCAGCAACGGCGTCAATATCATTCGCCTCAAGCGCGACCTTCGTAAGGTCAAGTGCGCTCGAGCCGGACGTCACCACATACTGCGCGTTGTCGACCCAGGTCTGAGTCTTACCCTGGGCATCGCGACCAATGACGGTCACATTCGCAGCAAGCTGGTCCTTAACGACAGGGGACGAGCTACCAGCCGTATAGGCAAACTCAATCTTCTGCCCCTGGGTGAGCTTGACGCTGCTCGCGCCAACCGAGGAAGACGCGCCGTCGACGAACAGCTGCCAGAAGGCATAAGTCGTCGGATCGTAGGCAAGCGTACGGCCATCGCTCGGGGATGTGATGCTTTTGAGGTAGAAACCGTATGCCGTGTTCGGATCGTAATCCGCCTTGAAGCCCGTCTTCTCCTGCAGCTTAATGAAGGCATCCGCAGCCGTCGCGCCCTCGTCGAGCTTGAGCTGCGTAGGTGCCACCCAGGTCTGAGCCTTGCCGTCGGCATCGGTGCCGATAATCGAGAACGAGACCTCGACTTGCTTCTTGGCGACATCGCCGGTTTCTGTCGGGTTCTCTGTCTGGACGGCAGTCGCGGCGGCAGATCCTGCTTGGCCAGCGGATGCCGTCGAAGACTGCTCGCTCGTGGCAGGGCTCTCCCCCGTCGCCGAGCCTTCGTCGCCAGTTGCCGCCTCTGTAGTGGCGGCACTAGCTGCAGGCGCGCTCCCGGAATCCGAAACCTCGGCGCCGCTCTGCTCAGCGGTACCGCCCGCAAGCGCTGCGTCCTCGCCCGGCGTCGCAGCCTGAGCCACAGCCTCGGCAATGCCCTCGGCGCCCTCGGCCCACAGCTGAGCCGGCGTGGTGCCAAAGGCCATCGCGAAGGCCAGGAATGCCACCAGGCAGCGCTTTGCCACGCCGCGCGCGATTACGTCACGGCGACGAAGCGAGGCACGCTGGCACTCGTCCTCAAACATATCCATTTGTCTCCTACTGTCTGCACTTGGAGCGTTGCCTTGAGGCTGCCCCACGTCATCGCGCATGTTACGCTCGAGTTCCCCCATCGGGGTCCCCCTTCCCTCCAGAGCCCTATGCACACCGGCGGCATACGCCGCAGCCGCATACAAGATGGGAGGCGATCCGACTTAACCTTAACGACTCGGGCACGTCGTCCGTTCTGCGACGCGAACATCCCGAGCCAAGAGGAATTACGGTTACTGGTACAGCCGGGGACTTGCACCCCGATTCTCCCAAACGCGCAGGAAAACCGCGCATTCGTGCGTCTCCGCACCACCATCTAGGCCATCGATTATTACCGTCAAAATGGTATCACGCAAAAGGGCCTCGCACGCAGGCGAAGCCCAAGGTAAAAGCTATTGTTTGCGATAGGAAAATGCGGTGACGGTCGCAGCCTCTAGTGCTTGCCGCCGTGGCTGTTGAGCCAGATATTGCGGCCCAGCATAAGTGCCAGCACCAGCGCGCTCACGTAGCCCATAAAGCCAATGACCGGGATACCAAACACAACCGGCTCGATGCGCGCGTAGTACACCACCGACGAACCGATAAACAGACCGGCGATCACGATTGCCATCGACATGCGATCGATGATTCCGCCCAGCTGTCGCAGCGCCTTATCGCTGCTCATAATCTGCGTGTTCACCTTAAGCTGCCCGCGCGTGAGCATGCGCGAAGCCAAGCCCAGATACTCGGCCGCCTCGAGCGAGCCTTTTGCCGCGCGATAGCTGCTCGCGGCAAGATCGCGTCCCATATCACGCACGCGCGCATAGGTGCTTTTCTCGTTTTTAATGTGCGTCTGGATGATCTGGATCATGTTGACGTTGGGCATGTACTCGGTCAGCAAACCCTCAAGCGTCACCATGCCGCGCGCGAACATCGTCACCACGCTCGGCAGCTCAACATCATTCTTACGCGCGAGGTTTAACAGCGAGGTCAAAAACTCGCCGATATCCAGATCCTTCAGGTCAAGGCCCGCAAAGTCAGCCACGATAAAGTCCAAGTCGGACAAAAAGGCCGAATGATCGAGCTCAGCCGAGTCGCCACGCGTCACGGCGAAGCGCATGAGCGAATCCTTGAGCTTGGGCACGTCACCCTCGGCCACGGCGAAAATCATGTCCTTGACGATACCGCGGTCGTGGCTCGACATGCGTCCGACCATACCCAAGTCGATAAAGTAAACGATGCCGTCCTTGAGAATGATGTTTCCCGCATGCGGGTCGGCATGGAAAAAGCCGTCATCGAGCACCTGCGTCGAGTAGTCCTCGACAATCGCGGCACCGATCTTTTCCAAGTCATAGCCCTCGGCCACCAAGAGTTCAGGATCAGCGATCGAAATGCCATCGACGTAGTCCATAACCACCACGTGCTCGGTGCACAGGTCCAGATAGGATTTAGGGCACGTCACGCCATGAACGCTCTTATGGAACTCGTAGAAGTCGTTGAGGTTTTTGGCCTCGGCCAAAAAGTTGGTCTCCTCGCGAAACGAGGTCCACAACTCCTCGACTACGCCGTGCAGGTCAACGAATTGATCGGTGTTGACGAACTTGGAAACGATACGCACCACCGAGCGGATGATATCGATGTCCTGTGCCATAACCTGCTGCGCACCGGGGCGCTGCACCTTGACGGCCACGTCCTCGCCCGTCACCAGACGAGCGCGGTGCACCTGCGCGAGCGATGCGCTACCGAGCGGATTGGGGTCGATCGCATCGAACATCTCCCCCAGGCGCAGGCCGTATTCTTCTTCCAGACAGCTGAGTACGACCTCGTACGGCACCGGCTCCACGTCGGAGCGCAGACGACGCAGCTCGTCGCAAAAGCGCTGCGGCAGAATCTCGGACCGGTTGGCCAAAATCTGCCCCATCTTGACGAACATGGGGCCGAGTTCCTCGAGCAGGCGGCGCAAACGAACCGGCGTGAGGTTATCCCACACGCGGTACTTTTTGACCAGGCGAACAATCTGCCCGATGCGTTCGCGACGACCCGCCGGCGTGAGCTGGTATTCCTCGTCCGGCGCCATCGCGTCGGGCTCCTCGGGGACCATATCGACAGCGCGCGGCTTCTTGCGAGCGCCCGAGACGACGGCATCGACCTCATCGACAACCGCTGCCTCGTCACCCAAGGGATCTAGATTGTTGTAATCGGTGGTGGAATCTGCCATCTGCGCTGCTACTCGGCCTCTTCGGTATCCTTCGCATCGTCGGGCTCAACGGACTCGACGGGCACCGAGGTCACGTTGTCCTCGACCGAATCGACGATGTCGCGCACATGGGCCAGGAAGGCCGTGCGCTCGGAGGCGGTCATAACGCGGACGCGGGCAAGGATGAGCTCGTCGAGCACGCGCTGGGCCGCGGTCTCGCCCTGCATGCCCAAGCGCTCGGTCAGATCGGAGATGGTACCGCCGGCCTGCTCGAACATGTCGGACACGCTGCGGGCGATATCGGGGGTGGCGGTGTCCTTGCGGACCTGCTCGCCCTTGGTGTTAAGGTCGTCGAGGACCTTCTTGCCGCCTTCGACAGCAACGGCGGCAGCGCCAAAGCCCACGTTAATGGCGCCGTTAACAAGCTGATCGAGTTTCATAACCATGGTTGTCTCCAATCACAAACAACTGCATTGGCGTTCTTGTACCCAAGATTGAGCGAAAGCGACAAAGCGTTTTAGCGCTATTCGATCGACGGGAAATCCCTACCTCACGTTGTCGTTCATCGCGAAAGAGTTCTTCATGGCGCAGCTCGTGGTGTAGAGCACCTTGCCCAGCAGGGCATCGGTCTCCACGCGGACACGCTCGGCAAAGGCCTCGTTGGCGCGTGCAAGCTCGGCAGGCACCTCGGCCTCGGGCAGAGCGGCTACGGCAGCGTCGACGTCATGGATCTGCTTGTGGCCCATGCCACCGACCTTCTCCTGATAATCCTCGACCGCGCGACCGCACTCATGGAAGCGGACGTCAGCCAGCGCGCCGATCAGGCGGTTGGCCCAGTAGAAGTTTTCGGACGTCACGCGAGCCTGCGTGTCGGCATAGTACTCGGGCATGGTCTCGACGTTGGCGTACAGCGGAACCAGCGCGTTAAACGAGTTGGAGCCAAACGCCATCCACTGCACGGCGCGATAGGCCGGCTGCGCATAGGGACGCAGCTGCAACACGGCGAGCTGGCTGTTGCGGTTGATGCCGATGGGGCGATATGCGCCACGCGTAGCGGGCGTGCCCTTGCTGCCGTAGCAGTCGTACTCCGTGCCCTGGTAGTGGCTCGAGAGCACGTACTTGATGTCCTCGATGGTCACCTTGCGCTCGGGCACGCGGCTCCAGGGAATGTCGTCGCTCTCGGGCGTGTAGTCGGCATCGGGGCCGTCCCACACGTCGCCGGGGTTGAGACAGCGCTGCATGTACCACGCGCGCGGCGTGTTGTAGACGTGGTCGCTGTCGCTGTGCGAGCCAAAGGCCTCGCGCGGGTTAAAGACCGCAGCCGGGCCGTCGCCCTCGACGCCCAGCGTCAGGTCCAGATGCCACTCGGCCATCCAGGCGCGCAAGTCGGCGGAGCACATGTGGTCGGTCTGGGCGCCCTCGGCGTCATCCAGGTCAAAGCTGTCGATACCCAGCTGGTTGGGCATGGTCACATAGGCATCGTCAGGCACGCGCTTGGCGATCCAGTGGTGACCGCCGATGGTCTCGAGCCACCAGATCTCGTCCACGTCGCTAAAGGCGATGCCGTTGTTCTCGTAAGTGCCGTAGCGCTCGAGCAGGTCGCCCAGGATGCGCACGCCGTCGCGGGCGGACTTGGCATACGGCAGCACCAGGGTCACCATGTCCTCCTCGCCCAGGCCACCAGGCTGCGCCGGCACATAGCCGTCCTCGCCCTCGTTGCCCTTGGCGGGCACGTAGTCCACGAGCGGATCGGCGCCGCGAACGCGCTCATTGGTGGTGAGCGTCTCGGTTGCAGACATGCCCACATTGAGCTCGTTGAAACCGGCCTCGGCCCAGATGCCGTGGCCCGGGACAACATCGGGGACGCTCGTATAGCGCATGGGATTATCGGGCAGTTCAACGGTCAGGCGACTCAGGACGCTCGTGTAGACGCGCGGCTGCTCGTCGGGATGCACCACGCGCATACGCTTGGGCTCAAACACCCCGTTGGACGAGTCCTCGTTGCGGGCGACAAGCGTCGACCCGTCGTAGCTTGCGTTCTTACCGACCAGAATCGTTGTGCACGGCATGCGCATCCTCCTTGAGCGAAGAAATCAAACGGCAACAGTGTATCGCTTCGGAGCAGAAAGGGCGAAACCACGGCACCGGCAACCCCTGTGGTCAAAAAATGCCAAATATGAGTACTGTCACCAATTTAGTAACAGCATTTTTGCTACGCATGGGTGCCGGAAGTCTACATTTGTTCAAAAATTAGATGATGTAATTCCCCATAGGTCCAATAAAATAGGCTCTCTATCGATAATAAATATCGTTAGAGAGCCAAATTAACCTAAAATATATGTGACTATCTTGGCAACACTACTCATA
>JAUMPM010000027.1 GCA_031294825.1 Collinsella sp.
CGTACGTGCCATCTGAGTAACCGAGGGGAGGGCGCACATGGGAATGACTGGTGCATACGAGCGCAATCTCGATGCAAAAGGTCGTCTGTCCCTGCCTGCACCCCTTCGCGAGGAGCTTGGAGAGCATGTTCGCGTGTTTAAAGCCCTGGATGTCGATGCTCTGTACGTGTTCTCTGCCGAGGCCTTCGATAAGTGGGTCGAAGGACTCTTCGCGGGTCGTGAGGGCCACGAGGGTTTCAACCCGCGTGACATTAACGACCAGAAGCTCATGAGGGCGATCAACAAGCGCACCACGTCGATGGACGTGGACAGCGCCGGTCGTATCGGTCTTTCCGAGTCTCTCCGCAAGCAGGCGAACCTCGACCGCGAGGTCACGGTTGTGGGCAACTACGACCACCTTGAGGTTTGGGATCGCGCCGCGGCCGATGAGGACGATGACGATGAGGCCCTGCTGGACCTCTTCTTCTCGTAAGGGCAAGGCACGGGTAACGGATGGAGCGTGGGATCTTGACACAAGAATATCGGCATGAACCTGTCATGCTCGGCGAAGTGCTTGAGTCGCTGCGGCTAAAGAGCGGCTCCGTTGTCTGCGATTGCACCCTTGGCGGTGCCGGCCATTCGGTAAAGATGGCCGCGCAGGTGGGGGAGACGGGCCTTTTGCTCGGCGTCGATCAGGACGACATGGCCCTCGAGGCCGCTGGCGCCCGTCTGGACCGCGAGGTTCCCGGCGTTCCGCACCAGCTGCTGAAGGGCAACTTCGGCGACTTGGACGAGCTGCTTTGCTCGGCCGAGGTGCCCGGGGTCGATGGCTTCCTGTTCGATTTGGGCGTTTCGTCGCCGCAACTCGATATCCCTGGCAGGGGCTTTTCGTATAACGAGGACGCCCCATTGGACATGCGGATGGATCCGGGTAATAACACCTTAAACGCAGCTGAGGTCATCAACACCTATAACGAACACGACCTCGCCCGGATTCTACGCGTCTACGGCGAAGAGAAGTTCGCCTCGCAGATCGCGCGCGAGATCGTGCGCCGCCGCGAGCAAGAACCGATCGAAACCACCGGCCAATTTGTCGAGATCATCAAGGCGGGTATCCCGGCTGCCGCTCGTCGGCATGGCGGACACCCGGCCAAGAAAAGTTTCCAGGCCATTCGCATCGAGGTCAATCACGAGCTCGATGTGCTCGAACGAGGGCTTGATGCCGCCACCAGGTGGCTCAACCCGGGTGGACGTATCTGCGTCATCTCGTATCACTCGCTCGAGGACCGTATCGTAAAGAACCACTTTAAAGAGATGAGCCAGGGGTGCACGTGTCCGCCGGAGATTCCGGTGTGCGTGTGCGGCAACGTGCCGATACTCAAGGTCATCACCCGCAAACCCTTGGTTGCCCAGCCTGATGAGGTTGAGCGCAACCCTCGGGCGAGATCAGCCAAAATCCGCGTGGCGCAGCGTTTGTAGGCGCGACCGCGCGATATTGGACCTCCCGCTCGCACCATAAACGAAGCTTAAACACACTACCAACGTACTCGGGATGGGAGGCGGCATATCATGGGCTACAACACTTCAAGCGCAGCACTCGCCTATGATATGAACGCCATGCCCGCCTATCGTGAGACGCCGCAGGCCCCCGTTGCTCCCCGTGAGCAGCGCGCGCCGCGCTTTGATGTCTACACGGGCGCGGGCCGTCAGGCAAACCAGGCGGTAAGCCCGGTTTTCATGAGCGTTCTTAAAACGTTTTGCATCATTGCGGCTATCTTCATGACGATCGGCGTCGCCCGCGTGGCGCTCGCCGGCGTCACGGCCCAGGTGCTCAACAGCAACGCCGAGCTTATCAACACGCTCGAAAAGGCGACCGATGAGAGCTCCGACCTGGAGGTCATGCATTCGGTCTATGGCGCCGACACGCGCATTCGCGACCTTGCGGGCGCTTATGGCATGGTGGAGCCCAGCGAGAGCGTTACACTTGACTTTTCGCAGGATGCAGCCGCGGGCGCCAACGCGACCGCGACCGCTCAGTAGCAAGACGGTAGCTGAGTATGACAAATGACTATCGCCGCGGTTCCGATGGGGGCCGCGGTTCTGGACGTCCCTCGTCGCGGGGACGTTCTGGTTATCAAGGAACGGGTCGGCAATCTTACAACGCCGGGCAGTCCCGTGGCAACGACCCGGCGTCGCGACTTCGCGGCTCGGGCGGCCCTCAAGTGCATAACACCAGGTCGCGCAAGAGTTCGTCGACCGAATGGCTCACAGGCGCGCCTCTGCCTCGCCGCAAAGCCGTCATGAGCCTCATCGGGCTTGGCTTGGGCTTGGGCGTCTTTCGCCTTGCCGACTATCAAATTGTCGAAGCCGATAAACTGCGCGAGCGTGCCGATGCGCGCCGCCTGCTTGCGCAGACCCTCTATGCCAAACGCGGCACCATCTACGACCGCAACGGTAACGTGCTGGCGTCGTCGGTCGAATGTCGCAACATCGCCGTGAACCCGCAGCTTGTCGAGGATGTTGACAAGACGGTGTCGGCGCTGGTCAAGGCAACTGGAATCGATAAAAAGACCTGTCGCAAGCTCGTTGAGTCCGATGGAACCTGGGTGTATATCAAGCGCCAGGTGGACGAAGACGATGCTGCGGCGCTGGAGAAGAAGAACCTGCCCGGCGTGCTTTTTGAGCAGGCCATGAAGCGCGTATATCCATATGGCAATCTGGCATCGCAGGTGCTGGGTGTAGTGAATGTAGACAACGACGGCTTGACGGGCCTCGAAAAGCAGTACAACAAGCTTCTGACCGGCACGAACGGTTCTCTCGTACGCGAGCGTGCGAGGGACGGCAGCTATATCGCGGGCGGTGCCTATAAAAAGGTGGCTGCGGTCGACGGCGTTGATATCGTGACGACGCTCGACGTCAATATCCAGCGTGCGGCCGAGGATGCCCTGGCAGAGGCAGTTGAGAAGACTAAGGCCAAGAACGGCTCGGCGCTGGTCACCGATCCTACGACAGGCGAGATCTTGGCAGCCTGCTCGTATCCGACCTACGACCAGACCGATCTGGAAAACGCCAAGACCGAGGATATGAACCTGCGCTTGGTCACCGACGCCTACGAGCCCGGCTCGGTCTTTAAGACACTCGTGGCGGGCGCCGGCTTCGACTTGGGCGTCGTGCGATCGAGTACGTCGTTTGAGGTGCCGGCGAGCATCAAGGTGGGCGACGATACCGTCACCGATGCCGACAAGCGCGACTACGCCATGACCATGGATGTGCGCGAGATGATGCGCCGTTCGTCCAACGTGGGCTTTGTCCTGGTGGGGCGCAAGATCGGTGCCGACGACTTTGCCGCCTATGTGGACAAGTGGGGCATCGGTCACAGCTCTGGTGTAGATTTTCCGGGCGAGAGCCTGGGTATCGTCAAGGAGCGTGACCAGTATGACGGCGCCACGCTGGGCTCGATGAGCTTTGGACAGGCACTGTCCGTCTCGCCGATTGAGATCGCACGTGCCGTGGGCGGCATCGCCAACGGCGGCGTGATGATGACCCCGCACTTCTATAAGTCCAGCAAAGGCGACGAGAAGGACTGGGGCGAAGGCGAGCGCGCGATTTCGTTGGACGCCGCATCCCAGGTGACATCGTGCATGCAGACGGTCGTGTCCGAGGGAACGGGCGTTGGCGGCGCGGTTGATGGCTATGACGTGGCGGGTAAGACCGGTACGGCCGAACGAGCCGACGAGAACGGCGGCTACCTCAAGGAGAACTACATGTCGTCCTTTATGGGCTTTGCACCGGCACAATCGCCTAAGGTGCTGTGCTATATCACGCTCGACGGAACGCCGAGCGGCTCAGATGCCGCTGCGGTGCCGTTCCAGTCCATTATGGCCAACGCACTCGACGTGCTGGGCATTCCGCACACGAGGTAGGGGGTTACAATCTTTGGGGCATGGTTTGTTGTCCCATATGAGGGGTGTTCACATGCCCTGCACCACGCATGCGCGGCGCTGGGATACAATACGCCGATAGCATTATTAGGTTTACAGGGGAGCTGCAATGATAGAGATCGCCGTCAACAACCTCGCGGCCGCAACAGGGGCCCGAACCGTGACGGGAGAAGCCGATCGGGTATGCCGCGGGTGCGTTATCGACTCGCGCCAGGTCGAGGAAGGGACGATTTTCGTCGCCTTTCCCGGTGAAAATGTCGACGGCAATGATTTTGCTTCCCGTGCCGTCCAGTCGGGTGCCGGCGCCGTCGTGATGACGCGTGAGCCCGAGGCTGAGCTGGTCTCGCTGGCGCAGGACAAGGGATGCGCCATCATGCTGACCGATGATCCCGAGGAGTTTCTGCTGCGTTTGGCGCACACGTATCGCCTGGAGCTTGGCTGCCTGGTCGTTGGCATTACCGGTTCCATCGGCAAGACGACGACCAAGGACGTGCTCGCCGCTGTGCTCGCTAAGCGCTATCGTGTCTGGGCCACCAAGGGCAATTTCAATAACCTGATCGGTATGCCGCTCACGGTGCTTTCCGCTCCGGCCGATACCGAGGTCCTGGTGCTCGAGATGGGCATGAACCATTTCCACGAGATCGAGCGCCTGTCCCAGTCCGCCAATCCCAACCTTGCCATCGTGAGCAAGATCGGCACCTCTCATATCGGCATTTTGGGTAGCCGCGAGAACATCGCTCGCGCTAAGGCCGAGATTGTCCAGGGTATGTGCGCCGCCGGCGACTATTTGCCGCTGCTGGTTTTGGGCGGCGAGGACGACTTTACGCCGTTCATTCGCGATACGTTCGCCCAGCCTGCTGGTATCGACGTGATGCTGGCCGGCGTTTCGGACGATGATGAGGTCCGTGCCCGCGACATTCGTGTTGATGACGAGGGCCGTCCGGTCTTTACGCTCGATTTTGGCCGGGGTGAGACGATCGATACCATGCTTGCCATCCCCGGCGTGCAGTCCGTTCCTAATGCCGTTAAGGCCGCCGCGGTTGCCTATCGCCTGGGCGTGACGCCCGAGCAGATCGATGCTGCCTTTAGAGGCCTCACGATCACCGGTCACCGCCAGGAGATCAAGCGCGCCAAGAGCGGTGCCCGCGTCATTGACGATTCCTACAACGCCAGCGCCGAATCCATGGCTGCTGGTCTCGATCTGCTGTGCTCGCTTTCGTGCACGGGGTCTCGCATGGCGATCTTGGGCGAGATGGGCGAGATGGGCGATGAGGCTCCTCGCATGCATGAGCTCGTGGGCGCCTATGCCGCCGCCAAGAAGCTCGACATGCTGGCGTGCGTGGGTGGTGAGCTGGCCCAGCTTATGGCCGATGCCGCGCGCATGATGGGCATGGACGAGGACCGCATCCAGGTGTTCTCTGATTATCAGCAGGTGCTCGACCGCATGGGCGGCGCGCTTGAAAAACATGATGTTGTACTGGTCAAGGGTTCCCGCTTTGTTGAGCTCGACCGCTTTGTGGAAGGTGTGTGCTAGCCCATGTTCGGCAATCCCTCATATCCAACGTATCAGGCTTTTTTGGGGCTTGGCATCGCCGCCGCCATTGCGCTGCTGCTCATGCCGTGGTGGATCAAGCTGCTCAAGGTCGAGGGTATCGGCCAGCAGGTTCGTGCCGACGGTCCCAAGCGTCATTTGGTTAAGCAGGGAACGCCCACCATGGGTGGCGTTGTCATCCTCGTCGCGATCTCGCTGACCTGCCTGCTGATGGGTAAGCTCACCACCGAGCTCGTGCTCGTGCTGCTCGCCACGCTGGCGACCGGCGTGCTGGGCCTGATCGACGACCTGACCTCCGTTACGCATGGGCGCTCGCTCGGTCTGACGCCTCATGCCAAGATGATCGGCCTAACCATTATCTGTGTCACCTTTACGGTACTTGCCGTTAACTGGTGCGGCGTCGCCCCCGAGATTCGTTTTCCCGGCGGCCTGACGATTGACCTCGGTGTTCTTTCGACCACCATCTGCGGCCTTTCGTTCCCGTGGCTCTACATTGTCTTTTGCTGGCTGATGATCGCCGGTCTTTCTAATGCCGTGAACCTGACCGATGGCCTTGACGGTCTTGCTGGCGGCACCTCCATGATTGCCATGCTCGCCATGGCTGCGATGGCGTTTTTGCACGGAGACGTGAACCTGTCCATCTTCTGCACCGCGTGTGCCGGTGCCTGCTTGGGTTTTCTGTGGTTCAACTGCTATCCGGCGAGCATCTTTATGGGCGATACCGGCTCGCTTGCCCTGGGCGCCGCGTTTGCCTGCACGTCCATCATGACCAACACCGAGGTCGTCTCCCTCATCATCGGCGGCCTGTTTATCGTTGAGACCCTGTCGGTCATGATTCAGGTTGTCTACTTCCACTTTACGCACAAGCGCGTCTTCCTTATGGCGCCCATCCATCATCATTTCGAAAAGAAGGGCTGGGCCGAGACCAAGGTCGTCATCCGTTTTTGGATTATCGCTGCGGCCTTTGGTGCCGTTGGCCTTGCTCTGTTCTTCCAGTTGGGATAGTGGTCTTTCATGCCTCTTGCTGATGTCTTTAGCCTGCTCGTTTTGGGTCAGGGCAAATCCGGTCTCGATGTCGCCCGCTGGGCGCTGGCACATCCCGAGCGCGTAAGCGCCGTTACCGTGTATGGCGGCGGCACCTCTGAGCCCAATGACGCTACGCGTGCGCTCGAGGCTGCTGGTGCGTCGTTTGTCTATGGGACCGAACAGGTCGAGGGTGCCTATGACGTATGCGTGACGTGCCCGGGCATCTCGGAGTTCTCGGGCTTCTTTAAGGCCGGGCGCGAGCATGCCGCCCAGATTATGGGTGAGCCCGAGTTTGCCTATCGTCTGTCGCCCGATAACTGGATTGCCATCACGGGCACCAACGGCAAGACGACCACCACGTCGCTGACTGATTATCTGCTCAAGGCCGCCGGTGAAGCCAGCGTGGCCGTCGGCAATATCGGTGAGCCGCCGGTGAACGAGATCGACGGCCGCGCACATAATGAGTGGTTTGTGGCCGAGCTGTCGAGTTATCAGATTGCTACGACCGCCGAGCTTCATCCTCGCGTGGCGGTGCTGCTCAACATCACGCCCGACCACCTGGGCTGGCACAAGAGCCACAAGAACTATGCGCTTGCCAAGATCAAGTTGTTCGAGAATATGGTCGACGACGACCTCGTGGTTATCGACGTTGAGGATGCCGGCATCCATGAGTTCGATGAGTACATCTACATGCCGGGCCGCCGCATCTGCAAGGTCGCTTTTGACGAGCCCGAGGGTGCAGACGCCGCCTTTGTGCGCGACGGCAAGTTGGTCGTCCGCCTGAAGGGCGTCGAGACTCAGCTTGTCGCCACTTCCGAGCTCAAGATCTCGGGCCATCACAATGTCATCAATGCCCTATGTGCTGCCACGGCTGCTTTGGCCGTCGGTGCCGATCCCGAGGGCATTTGCCGTGGTTTGGCATCGTTCCAGCCGCTGGAGCACCGCGTTGAGCCCTGTGGCGAGATCGATGGCGTGCGCTACGTCAACGATTCCAAGGCAACGAACACCGATGCAGTCGAAAAGGCCCTGACGGCGTTTCCCGACGACGATGTGATCTTGCTGCTCGGCGGCCACGATAAGGGTACGCCGCTTGCGGACTTTGCCCGCGTCGTTATGGACAACGTGCGCTCGGTCGTTTGCTTTGGCGATGCGCGCGAGCGCTTTACCGCCGCTATGGACGAGGCCGATGTCGATGGTGACGTGGATATCGCCCAGGCGGATGACCTGCGCGATGCCGTGGACGTCGCCCGTTCGCTGTCGAGCCGTGGCGACGTGATCTTACTTTCTCCTGCCTGCTCTTCGTTCGATGAGTTCTCGGGCTATGAGGAGCGCGGCCGCGTGTTTAAGGACTATGTGGCCCAGCTTGCCGCTGCGGCGAAATCGCAAATGGAATAGGGGTTGCCGGTGAGAGAGGAGAGCCCCCGACAAGGTATGAGGAGGCCCGACTCGGACCGTGCTTCCTCGCGGCGCAGCACACCGCGTTCCGGTCGCGGCGGGCAGACGTTTAGCGAACGCTATATTGCCGGCGTTCCCGCCCGTATCATGCGCCCCCGTTTGATATTCATGGCCTGCCTGTTTACCTTGGTGTGCTTTGGCCTGCTGATGGTGTACTCGGCGTCTTCGGTCGAGGCGCTGCACGAGAATGGCTCGGCGACGTTTTTTCTGTTTCGACAAGCCGCGTTTGCCGGAGTTGGCGTGCTGGCTATGGTTGCCATCGTGCGCATCTTGCCGGACAGTTGGTTTGGGGAAGACGTGCTCAGGATCTTCCTCATAGGCATGATAGGGCTACTGTTTCTGGTGTTCTTGGTGGGCAGCGGCAGCCGTGGCGCCACGCGCTGGCTCAACATTGCCGGCATTCAGTTCCAGCCTTCCGAGTTTTTAAAGCCATTTGCCATTGCGTATTCGGCCATCATGCTTGATCGTTTCTTTTCGCCCGGTGGCAACATCAACGAATTCCTTCGCAAGATGGGCATCTACCTGGGCATTTCGCTCTTTCTGATCTTTATCCAGCCCGATTTCGGTACTGTCCTGATCATCCTGTTGACCCTCATGTGCATGGCGTTGTTTGCGGGTCTCGACCCCAGATTTATCATCGGCGTGCTAATCTTCGGCATTCTCGTGATCGTGATTGCGCTTGTCGCAGAGCCATACCGTATGGTGCGTATTCAGGTTGCCTTGAACCCTTGGGCCGACGAGTATGGTGACGGCTATCAGGCCACGCTTGCCATCATGGCGTTTGCCTCGGGCGGTCTGTTCGGCCGTGGCATCGGCAACTCAACCATGAAGTACTCGTATCTGCCCGAGGCGCACAATGACTACATCCTGGCCATCATTGGCGAGGAAGTCGGTTTTGTCGGAACCGTGCTGTTCTTCTTGGTGTTTGCGATGCTGATTTACTCGGCGTTTCGCATTGCCGAGCAGGCGACCGATCGTCGGGGTGCGCTCATGGCGTCTGGCTCCGCGGTCATTCTCGCGGTGCAGTTTTTGATTAACGCGCTGGGCATCCTCAACGTGTTTCCCATGACGGGCAAACCGTTGCCGTTTATTAGCTACGGCGGCTCTTCGATTATTGTGTCGCTTATGCTCGCCGGTCTGATCCTGCGCGTTTCGTATGAGAGCGCCCGTCGCGATGAGTACGACCGCCGCCGCGAGAGCTTTGCCGTTATGGATGAGAGCACCGCCGGCGTGCCCCACGTGCGCGGCGAGCGATCTACGCGTAACGGTTTTACCGTCCTGGATGGCTCTGCGACCGAGCCGGCAGCCCGCCCGCGTCAGCGAACGGCGCCGCAAGGTCGTCCTCAGCGCCCCAGCCCTCGCAACGCGGGCGGCGGATATAATCGAATCGATTTGAACTCGGACCCGTCGGCGCGTCTGCGCACCGACGACCAGGGACCGCGTGTACGAAGGGACTACCATGACCGATAAGATGACCGTTGCTATTGCAGCCGGCGGTACGGCAGGACACATCAACCCCGCGCTCGCCTTGGCCGAAGAGCTGCGTGATCGTGGCCACCACGTTGTGTTCGTGGGCCAGTCGCGCAAGCTCGAGGGTCGTCTGGTCCCCGAGGCTGGATTTGATTTTGTGCCCATTACGGTCACGGGCTTCGACCGCTCCCGTCCTTGGACGGCGCTGACCTCGCTGTGGCGTGTCAACAAGGCCAAGCGTGCGCTCGCCAGTTATTTCTCAAAGGTCGGCAAGCCCGATGCCGCCATCGGTTTTGGTGCCTATGTCGAGGTTCCGCTGCTGGGGTGGTGCAAGGGCGCGGGCGTTCCGTATCTGCTGCATGAGCAGAACTCAGTTCCGGGCCTGGCCAACAAGATGATGAACTCCCACGCCGCCCGTGTGTGCATCTCGGTGCCGGCAGCGCGCTCGGTCTTTGAGCGCGAAGGTGACCCTGACCACGTGCTCATGACCGGCAACCCCGTACGTCGCTCGGTGATCGAGGGCGATCGTGCTCGCGGCCGCAAGGCACTTGACGTTCCCGAGGACGCTACGCTGCTGCTCGTCTTTGGCGGTTCACTTGGCGCCCAGCACCTCAACGAGCGCGTGGTTTCGCTCAAAAACGAGCTGCTTTCGCGCAAGAACCTCTATATGTTGCATTCGACGGGTGCCGACGGCTTTGAGGAGACCGAGCGCGCTTTGGCGCTGACGCCCGAGGAGGCGAAGCGTTACCGCGTCCTGCCCTACATCGACAACATGGGCGATATGCTGGCTGCTGCCGATTTGGTGCTCTCGCGTTCGGGCGCATCGAGCGTGGCTGAGATCGCTGCGCTCGCTGTGCCCTCGGTGCTCGTGCCGTATCCGCATGCGACGGCCGACCACCAAACCACCAATGCCCGTTATCTGGTCGACGCCGGGGCTGGCGTGCTCTGCGCCGATGCCGATATCGACGGTTCTGCCTTTGCCGATGAGCTGCTGCACCTGGTCGATGACGCGGCGGCGCGCGACGCCATGCGTCAGGCGGCGCGTGGTCTGGCCCAGGATAGGGCCGCCGCTCTTCTGGCCGATGCGGTAGAGGGTTTGCGTTAGTTAGACGGGATATCGTCGGTCGCCCTCGCGCTGATGCGGTAGGTGCGGTACAGTTAACGGGTTACAGGCAGTGTTTACGCAAGGAGTACACGAGCACATGGCTGATTCCCAGACTGCAACCTCCGCGCCCGAGTTTAAGAGCGCCCACTTTATCGGTATCGGCGGCGCCGGCATGAGCGGCATCGCCCTCGTTCTGCACGAGCGCGGTTATGCCGTTACCGGCTCCGACCTTAAGACGTCACGCTATATCCGCCAGCTTACCCGCGCTGGTGTGAAGGTGCATGTGGGCCATGAGGCCGCCACGATCGACGAGGTCAAGCCCGACGTGGTTGTTGTCTCCACCGCTATTCCGGAGTCCAACCCTGAGCTCGTGCGCGCTCGCGAGCTGGGCATTCCCGTGTGGCCTCGTGCCAAGATGCTCTCTGCTTTGGGCCACGGCTACACCACCGTCGCTGTTGCCGGCACGCATGGCAAGACCACCACGTCTTCGATGTGCGCCACCATGCTCGACCGCATGGGTCTGGATCCGAGCTTCTTGATCGGCGGCATCGTCGAGGGCTATGACACGAACGGCAAGAACGGCTCGGGCGACTATTTTGTCGCCGAGGCCGACGAGTCCGACAGCTCCTTCCTGTTCCTGAACCCCAACGTGGTCATTGTGACCAACGTCGAGGCCGACCACCTCGATCACTACTCGGGTATCGAGGAGATCGAGGCGACTTTCGCTAAATTCATGAGCCTGGTGGGCGAGGACGGCACCGTCATCGTCTGCGGCGAGGACCCGCATCTGGTCGAGCTCGCCAAGTCGACGGGCCGTCACGTGCTTTCCTACGGCTTTGCCGAGAGCAACGACATCGTCTGCGTGCACCCGGATGTTAAGGGCATCCAGAGCGACTTTATCGTTCGCTTTGAGGACGGCACTGAGCACGCTGTGGAGATCAAGAGCAATCCCGGTCGCCACAACATGCTCAACGCCACGGCGGTGCTCACCGTCGCCCATGTCCTGGGCCTTGACATCGACGCCGCCGCCAAGGCGCTCTCGAGCTTTGAGGGCGTCCGTCGTCGCTTTACCCACGTGGGCGATATCGATGGCATCACCGTGGTCGATGATTACGGCCATCACCCCACCGAGATCAAGGCGACGCTTGCTGCCGCTTCGTCGCTGGGCTACAAGCACGTCGACGTCGTGTTCCAGCCGCACCGCTATTCGCGCCTGCAGGCCCTGTGCGACGACTTTGCCGATGCATTTGCCAATGCCGATAAACTGCTGCTGATTGATGTGTTCTCGGCTGGCGAGATGCCCATTCCGGGTGTCACCTCTAAGATGCTCGCCGATACCGTGCGCGCCAAGCATCCTGGCAAGGAGGTCGTGTACTGCTCCAGTCGTCTTGAGCTCAATCAGGAGCTCGAGCAGATGGTGGGCGAGGGCGACCTGCTGCTCACCATGGGTGCCGGTGACGTTACGACCGTCGGTCCCGAGTTTATCGAGTATCTGACTGCCAAGAAAGACGCTTAAGTCTAATGGGTCTGTTTAACGCCGTCATGGCGCTTTCGGGCATGATCGACACGGATGTGATCGAGGACGAGCGCCTTGCGCGTCATACGAGCTATCGTATCGGCGGCAAGGCCGACCTCTTTGTGACGTGCCATAGCTATCATGCCCTCCGCCGCGCCGTGGCGGTGCTCGATCGCGAGCAGGTGCCGTGGGTCATCATCGGCAAGGGCTCCAATCTGCTGGTTGCCGATGGCGGTTATCGCGGTGCCGTCATTTCGCTGGGACGTGAGTTTCAGCGCACGGTTGTTGCCGATGACGGTTGTACGCTGACGGTCGGTGCGGGCGTGATGTTTGCGCGCCTGGTCAACGATGCCCTGTCGCGTAGCCTCTCGGGCCTTGAGTTTGCCGTTGGCATCCCTGGCTCGGTCGGCGGTGCGATATCTATGAATGCCGGCACACGGACTGAGTGGATTGGCTCGCTGGTTGAGGATGTCGTAACGTTTGACCCGGCATCCGGTATCAAGCATTATGCGGGGTCCGAGATCACTTGGGGCTACCGCGAATGTAGCCTTCCCCGCAATGAGATCATCCTCGAGTGCGTGCTCAAGCTTAAACCGGCGCCCAAGGCCGACATTCGCGAGCGCATGGAACGGTACCTGACGAGGCGCAAGCGTACGCAGCCCATGGGTCGCGCATCCTGCGGGTCGGTCTTTCGCAACCCGCCCGATGCGAGTGTGGGCAAGCTTATCGAGGATTGTGGATTAAAGGGTTTTTCAATTGGCGGCGCGGAAGTTTCGCCCGTTCACGCTAATTTTATCGTTAATAACGGAACTGCCTCGGCCGATGACGTTGCCGCGGTTATCAGACATGTGCACGGAAAGGTGAGGGAGGCGTATGGCATCGAGCTCAGACCGGAAGTTAAATTCCTCGGCTTCTAGAGCATCGAAACCCACCTTCCGCCGCGCCGGAGGGCGTTCCGGCGCGCCTGCCAAACCTCAACGCAATACCGTCGCGCACTCTAAGTCTGTCGGGCATGGTCGACAGGCCGGTCGTCCGGTCGTCGGCTCTCAGCTCGGTAATCGTCCGGCCGCAAAAAAGTCCTCGCGTCCCTCGGTGACGTCAAAGCCTGTTATGGGCGCCAAGCCTGCCCATCCCATGGCAGCTCCTAAGCCCTCGACGGGAACTAAAGCGGCGCGTCCGGGTCTCACGCTGGGCGCATCGAAACCGCGCTCGCTGACATCGGTGCCGGCTACCGCCAAGAAGCCTTCGGGTAAAAAAGGCGTCAACCCGTTGTCTTCACTTGGGGCGATGGTAAATAAAACATCAGACGCCGCTTCTGTCGTTACAGGCAAAGGCAAAATCGTGGGCGGCGTTCTGGCCGTCTTGGCCGTGCTCGTCGTCGTTGCCATCGTGGTGATTAACTCTGGATTGTTTACCGCCACTGATATTCAGATTCAAGGCAGCGAGCATGTGACGAAGCACGATGCTATCCAGCTGATCGATTTGCCCGAGGGAACGTCGCTTTTTAACGTCGATCCCGACCAGATTACCGAGGATCTCAAGCAGAACCCGTGGGTCTCGGGCGTGGATGTCCAGCGCCAGTTCCCGCATACGCTCATCATTACGCCTATGGAGCGCAAGGTCATCGCAATTGCCTATATCAGCTCCGATGACCTTGCCTGGGCCATCGGGGATGATGACACCTGGATCGCCCCACTGTCGACGTCGGTCGAAGTGGACGACCAAGGCAACGTCATCACGACAGGGCAGGGCTCAAATACCTTGACCGGAATCGATGCCGCGCTGGCGCTCGCTAAGCATTATGGCGCGGTGCTGTTGACTGATGTCTCGGCGGATGTCGCTCCGGTTTCCGGCCAGGCGGTGAGCTCCAAAGCCGTTAAGGCCGGCCTGGATTATGTGCGTGGTTTTTCGAGCGAGTTCTTGGGACAAGTCAAGGATATTTCCACGCCTTCGGTCGAAGCCATCTCGGCAAACCTCAATAACGGCATTGAGGTGTCGCTGGGCGATTCGAACGATATCGCCAAGAAGGAACGCGTAGTCACCAAGTTGCTTTCGCAGGTAGAGGGCGTAACGTATATCAATGTGCGCTCTCCGGGCAACTACACATTTAGGAATGCTCCGACCTCGTAGCGCTGGTTGTTACTTTGTTGAGGGGCCATACCACGCCGTTTATCTGGTTTGTTTGGTTTTCACGGTCAATTATTTGACTGATACGTTCATAATGTGCAAACATAATACGGTTTACCTTTGCATTTACTTTCAACCTGAAGGTTAATGTGCGCAGGGGTCGACCCATGCTATGGCTATAACCTTTGTTCGGAGGACCGACATGCACGAGACAGAGATCAACAACTACCTTGCCGTCATTAAGGTGGTCGGCGTCGGCGGCGGCGGTACCAACGCGGTCAATCGAATGATCGAAGAGGGCATCCGCGGCGTCGAGTTTGTTGCCATCAACACCGATGCTCAGGCACTCGCGATCTCTGATGCCGATATCAAGGTGCACATCGGCACCGACCTTACCCGCGGCCTGGGCGCCGGCGCCAACCCCGAGGTTGGCCGCAAGGCTGCCGATGAGTCCCGCGACGACATTGCCGAGGCGCTTGCTGGCGCCGACATGGTGTTCATCACCTGCGGCGAGGGCGGTGGCACCGGTACCGGCGCTGCTCCCATCGTTGCCGATATCGCGATGAACGAGGTCGGTGCACTGACCGTCGCCGTCGTGACCAAGCCCTTCACCTTCGAGGGCCGCAAGCGCAAGAAGAGCGCCGAGGAGGGCATTAAGACCCTCTCCGATTGCGTCGACACCATGATTGTCATCCCTAACGATAAGCTGCTCGACATCGCCGAGAAGAAGACCACCATGCTCGAGGCCTTCGCGATTGCTGATGGCGTCCTTTCCCAGGGCACCCAGGGCATCACCGACCTCATCACCGTCCCCGGTATCATCAACCTGGACTTCGCCGATGTTAAGACCATCATGAAGCAGGCCGGTACCGCCATGATGGGTATCGGTACCTCTTCTGGGGACACCCGTGCCGTCGACGCTGCCCAGCAGGCCATCTCCAGCCCGCTGCTCGAGAGCTCCATCGATGGCGCCACGCGCGTGCTGCTCTCCATCGCCGGTTCCAAGGACCTGGGCATCCAGGAGATTAGCGACGCCGCCGACGTTGTCGCCAACGCCGTCGACCCCGAGGCCAACATCATCTTCGGTACCGTTGTCGACGAGTCCCTAGGCGATCAGGTGCGTATCACCGTCATCGCTACGGGCTTCTCCGACTCCAACGTCAACCGTCAGGACGAGCTCTTTGCTGCTCAGCAGTCTCAGAGCAAGGCCGCTGCCTCCGCTGAGCCGCAGCGCACCGCTCCTGCCACGAGCCCGGCTCAGGCCGCTCCGACCCGCAACGTCGGTGGCACCGAGCTTCCTAACTTCGGCAACGATCAGTTCGAGCTTCCCGACTTCCTGAAGCGCGGTAGCTTCTAAGTCGTTCTTTGCATTGTTGTGCACAGGGGCGTGTCCGTATGGACGCGCCCTTTTTGTATCAACTTTGTAAACCAGAGCATCCAATCTCCTTACGTTCCCTTTACGTTTGGTCCCTACCGCTGCGGGTATCCTTTTGATGAAGTATGGCAGCCGTATGACACGGACTGCTGCGGCGTCGCCGCAATACTTGTGTTATTAGGAGGCTTTAGTATGGCAGCACGTGCGGACAACGTTTCGCGTGTCGACCATGATGGAGTTACGTTGGTGGAGGGCGCGACATCCGATGTTCGCTTTGCCTTCACCGAGCGCGCCGGTGGCGTTTCCGAAGATGCGTACTCCTCACTCAACTTGGGCTCGCATGTTGGCGATGATCCCTTTGCTGTTCAAGAAAATCGTCGTCGCGCGCTCGAGGCTATGGGTGCCGCCGAGTGCGAGCACAACCTGCTCGTTCCCAATCAGGTCCATGGTGACCATATCGTTGCGGTGACCTCGAACGGCGCCGATGACCTTGAGGACGTCCGCGAGCAGATTGCCGAGGGCTGCGATGCCATCGTCTGTACGGCGCATAACGTACCCGTGCTGCTCTGCTTTGCCGACTGCGTTCCCGTGGTGCTGGTGGCCCCTGGCGGATTTGCCGTGGTGCACTCCGGTTGGAAGGGCACGATTGCACGCATTTCCGCCAAGGCGTGCCAGGCGCTTTGCGATGCTGCCGGTTGCGATGCGAGCGGCGTTTCCGCCTATATCGGCCCCCATATCTTGGGTGACGAATATGAGGTATCCCAGGAACTCATGGATCGCTTTGCCGCCGAGTTCTCTTGCATCGATGCGAATACCTCTCGCATGCTTGATCTTTCCGCTGCCATTCGCGAGGCGCTGGTAGATGTCGGTGTCGACGCGGATAATATCGTGGATACCCAGCTTTCGACCGTGCGTCAGAACGACCGCTTTTATTCCTACCGTAACGAGGACGGCACCTGTGGGCGCCATGCTGCGATCGGCGTGATGCTATGAGAAAGATCGTATCGGTCCTGAGCGCCGCTGTGCTTACGCTTACGCTGTGCGCCTGTTCTTCGGGATCTTCTACCTCTTCCATTACCGTGGCCGGCTCCACGACCTGCCTTCCTATCGCCGAGATTGCGGCCGAGGGCTTTAAGGAGGAGACCGGCATCGACGTGCTCGTTTCCGGTTTGGGTTCTTCTGCTGGGATCGAGGCCGTCAGCGCCGGCACGGCCGATATCGCCAGCTCCTCCCGTGGACTCAATGCCGACGAACAGGATCTGGGCCTGACTCCCATCGTCATTGCCCACGACGGTATTGCGGTCATCGTGAACGACGACAACCCCGTCGATAACCTCTCGACCGAGCAGCTCCGCGATATCTACGCCGGCAAGATCACCAATTGGAAAGAGGTCGGTGGCGAGGACCTGAGGATTCAGGTCATCAACCGAGACGAGGCGTCCGGTACGCGCGAGGCCTTCCGTACCATCGTGATGGATGGCACGCCGTTCGATCGCCGCTCGGCTGTTCTTTCGGGTACGGGCCAGGTGCGCGACGTGGTATCTCGTTCGCGTGGGGCCATCGGCTACATTTCGCTGGGCTTCGTCGATAGCCTCAACGCCAAGTCCTCGGTCAAGGCTGTCTCGGTCAATCATGTTGAGGCGTCCGAGAAGACGGTCGCGAGTGGCGGCTATCCCATCTCGCGCGACCTTTACTTCTTTGTGAAGGGTGCGCCTTCGCAGCAGGCGCAGGATTACATCGACTACGTGACGTCCGAAAAGATGGACAAGCAGATTCGCGAGGCGGGCTTTATTCCCGTCACCAACGACGAGAAGGGGAGTGAGTAGCATGGAAGCACAGGAAAACTCCCAGACTGAGCAGAATGTTCAGACGCCCAAGAAGCGCGAGCTGGCGCTCGTATCGCGCAGTACCTATATCAAGGAGAAGGCGCTGCAGTGGATCTTCTTTGCCTGCGCGTTCTTGGCGGTCGTTACCGTCATCCTGATTTTTGTCTTTACCACGTACTCGGCGCTGCCCGTCTTTACCGACATCGGTCTGGCGGACTTCTTTAGTTTTACGTGGGCGCCCTCTGAGGGCCACTACGGCATCATGTCGCTGCTTGCCGGCTCAGGTCTGGTGACCGTCGGTGCGCTCGCCATGGGCGTGCCGCTGGGCGTAGGTACGGCCGTGTACCTGGTCGAGATCGCCAGCAAGCGCGTGCGCAAGCTCATCAGCCCTGCCGTCGACCTGCTGGCCGGCATCCCTTCTATCATCTACGGCTTTTTCGGCATGATCATCATTCGTCCGTTTATCGCGCAACTGACCGGTGGTCTTGGTTTTGGTGCGCTGACAGCGTGGTTCGTGCTCGCCATCATGATCGTCCCTACCATCACGACGCTTACCATCGATGCTCTCAATTCCATTCCCATGGGCATTCGCGAGGCATCGTATGCCATGGGCGCCACCAAGTGGCAGACCATCTATAAGGTCGTGCTACCTGCCGCTAAGCTGGGTATCGTGGATGCCATCGTGCTGGGTATGGGCCGTGCCATCGGAGAGACCATGGCCGTGCTCATGGTCGTGGGTAATGCCCCGGTTATTCCCGACAGCATTGCGAGCCCTATCTCGACGCTCACGAGCCAGATCGCACTCGACATGAGCTATTCCTCGGGTCTGCACCGCTCGGCGCTGTTCGGCATGGGCGTGGTCCTGTTTATCATCTCCGCCACGCTGGTGGGCATCGTCCGTCTGATTTCCAAGAAGAAGAGGGGGTAGGCTATGTCCGATTCCGTTGACACGACGGTCGATACGACCTCGTCGCGCGAGCGCATCAAGCGTGCCCTTTCCCACGGCAAGAAGGGCCGCATCAACAAGGACCTGTCCAACAAGATCATGCTCGGCGTGTTCCGCGCCGCGGCCTACATCACCACGCTTGTGCTGGTCGCTATCATCGCCTACGTGGTTGTTAATGGCTTACCGCATATTTCGCTCGACTTTATCTTCGGTTGGCCCCAGGGTGTCAACGCCGAGGGCGGCATTTGGCCTACGATTGTCTCGACCATCTACGTGACGGCGCTCGCCATGCTTATCTGCACGCCGATCGCTGTGCTGGCAGCCGTCTATCTGGCCGAGTACGCCAAGCAGGGCAAGGTCGTCGAGCTCATTCGCTACGCTGCCGACGCTTTGGCCTCGGTGCCCTCCATCGTTATGGGTCTGTTTGGCTACGCCTTGTTTGTCGAGGCCATGGGCCTGGGCCTTTCGATGGTCTCGGCCGCTCTGGCACTCGCGCTCTTGATGCTTCCCATCGTCATGCGCACCACCGAAGAGGCCATTCGCGCCGTTCCGCGCTATATCCGTTGGGGCGCGTACGGCCTGGGCGCTACCAAGTGGCAGGTTGTCTCCAAGATCGTGCTTCCTTCTGCCTTTGGTCGCATCGCCACCGGTATCGTCCTTGCCATCGGCCGTGCCATCGGCGAGACCGCGGTGGTGCTCTACACCATGGGCCAGGCCATCAATCTACCTATTTCGCCGCTCGATTCCGGCCGCCCCATGACGGTTCACCTGTACCTGCTTGCCAACGACGGCATCAACATGAACGCAGCCTACGGCACCGCGCTCTTGCTGATGGTGATCATTCTGGCCTTCAACCTGTTTGCGCGCTTCCTGTCGCGCAGGCGTCGCTAGTAAAGGAGTCCCATGTCCGTTTATCAGTCCGCTCCCACGCTGGAGCAAGCGGCCATTACGGCCAAGGATTTCAACTTTTGGTACGGTGACTTTCATGCGCTGACGGGGCTTGACCTCAACATCGCCAAAAACGCCATCACCTCCTTCATTGGCCCTTCGGGCTGCGGCAAGTCGACGTTTTTGCGCTGCATCAACCGCATGAATGATCTGATCGAGGGTACGCGCGTCGCGGGCACCATGACGCTCGACGGCAATGATATCTATGCCGAGGGTGTCGACCCGGTCGGCCTCCGTCGTCGTGTGGGCATGATCTTTCAGCAGCCCAACCCGTTTCCCAAATCCATCTACGAGAATGTCGCCTTTGGCCCTCGTCTGCAGGGCGTGACTAGCAAAAGCGACCTCGATGACATCGTGGAAGAATCGCTCAAACGCGCCAACCTCTGGAAAGAGGTATCCAATCAGCTCAACAAGGATGGTTTGGCGCTCTCGGGCGGTCAGCAGCAGCGTCTGTGCATCGCGCGCGTGCTTGCGGTGCAGCCCGATGTCCTTCTGATGGACGAGCCATGCTCCGCCATCGACCCCACGTCCGTCTCTAAGGTTGAGGATCTGATGGCCGAGCTGGCGCCCGAGATGACGATCATCATCGTCACGCATTCAATGCAGCAGGCAGCTCGCATTAGCGACTACACTGCATTCTTCTTGCAGGAAGTTGCCGGCGAGCCCGCTACGCTCATCGAGTATGGTCAAACCGACGCGATCTTCACCAGCCCGGTGGACTCGCGGACGGAAGACTATATCACCGGCCGCTTTGGCTGATCGGTGCGACTAGTCCCAAGCCGATCGGATCTGGTCCGGTGCGTATTCACTGTGCGGGCGGCATGACCGCACCCAACTGATTGGAGTGAACCATGCGCAAACTGTTTTCCCGTCAGCTCATCGAGGCCCGTCACGAGATGCTGAGCATCTACGAGGCCGTCGATCTGGCCCTCCACGATGCCGTGAAGGCCTATGTGACCGACGACCGCAAGCTCGCCACCAAGACCAAGAAGCGCACGCTTTCGATTGACGCACGCTGCGCCAACCTGGAGGCCGTCTGCTACAACCTGATTGCCACGCAGTCACCGGTCGCCTCCGACTTCCGCTTGCTGCAGACGATCATCTACGTCGACTTTAACCTGCAGCGCATGACCGATAAGGTTCGCCAGATTTGCCGCGCCACGCGTCATATGATCAAGGCCGACATCTCGCTGCCCAAGGAGCTTGTCGGCACGGTCGAGGCCGAGGCTGAGGCCGTCTACCAGGTGCTGGGCTCTTCGCTTTCTGCGCTCGTCACCAACGACATGTCCATCATCTGCAACTTGGCCGTCGAGGACGAGCCAGTGCACGCCGCCTACGAGAAGTTCTTCCGCACCTTTAACCGCATGGACACGGGCGATTTTATGGACGACGACAGCAACTATGACGACCTGCGCCGCGCCATCATGGTATCGCGCTATCTCGATCGCATCGCCTCGATTTCCATCGATGCCGCCTGCCGTCTGACCTTCCTGTTGACCGGACAGCGTATGACTGCCGGTGATATCGCCTGCACTGATGAGGATGAGCTCGAGAGCATGCGCGTGCCTTCGGGCGAGGGTGTTATCATGAGGCCCGCCGTCGACGCTCGCTACGTTGCCAAGGTGCCCACTAACGAGGTCAGCGAGGGTCTTCGCTACCTGCTCGATCATCTTGAGGACGAGGACGATGGCGAGGACGACGAGGAGTAAGTAATTCCGTTCGTCGAAAGATTGTAAATACCTAAGTGAGCGCGGCCTTGCACATGCGGGGCCGCGCTCTTGCGATAGCATGGGACTACTTGTTTGGCTGTCAGCGGAGGCGATTGGCAATGGATAACTATTTGGACTTGATGCGCGCTCGCCGCGAGCAGATTCTGGAACGTTTTTATGCGGCGCTCGATCGCGCAGGCCGTCCCCACGACGCCGCGCGCCTCATTGCCGTGTCCAAGACCGTTGGTGTCGATGAGACCGTTGCCGCCATCCAGGCGGGGTATCGCCATTTTGCTGAGAATCGCCCGCAGGAGCTGGTTCGCAAGCTCACGGGTCTGGCGGAGCATCCGGAGCTGCCCGAGGTGCGCTTCGATATGATCGGCAACCTGCAGACCAATAAGATCAATGCGGTGCTGGGCTCAGCCGAGCTGATTCACTCGGTGGGTTCGCTGCATCTGGCGCAGGCGATCTCGAGCCGTGCTGTTCGCAAGATTGAGGCAGGCGAGCTCGCCGGCCCCCAGCGTGTGCTCATTGAGGTCAATGTGAGTGGTGAGGAGTCGAAGGGAGGCTTTTCGCCCGATGAGATTCGCGCTGCCGCGGGTGAGCTTGCGGAACTTGAGGGAATTTGCGTACAGGGGCTTATGACTATGGCGCCCCGGGGGAATAAGGATGTGGCACGCCGCACCTTTGCGGGGCTTCGTGAGCTGAGGGATGAGCTGGAGGCGGCGCATCCCGATTTGAACCTGCCCGAGCTTTCCTGCGGTATGAGCGAGGACTTTGAGCCTGCCCTTGAGGAGGGCTCTACGCTCGTTCGCCTGGGCAGGGTAGTATTTAGCCCGGAGTTTGCAGTAAAATAAGGCTCTGAAGTGCGCACTGATTATCGGGGCGCCTGCACTAAACCGCGAGAGGACACAACCATGGGCTTCCTTGACGAGATTAAAAATAAGATGCACCTGGGCGGCCAGCAGGGTTACGACCAGGGTTATGGCCAGGACGACGACTACGGCTACGATGACGGCTATGACGATGGCTATCAGGGCAACGGCTACAGCGGTGCTTCGGGCGAGGGCTTCTATACCCAAGACGAGCCGAGCAACGGCCTGCTTGGTCAGACGCGCCGCGGTGAAGCTGAGTCGGTTGCCGTGTATACGCGCTCCGGTCAGCTGGTCGGCGATGACTCCCGCCATGCCACGACGTATAACCCGCCTTCGCGCTCGCAGGACAGTGTTGCGAGCGGTTATCGTCCTGGTGCCTATGACACGCCGTCGAGCTACGCCGAGAATACCCGCGCCCGTGCCGCCGCTGCACCCGCGCCTGCACCGAGCGATGCCTCGGCCTATGCGAGCAATATCATCAACGCCACGCCGCAGCTGCCGGCCTATGTCCTGCGCCCCGAGAGCTATGACGACGTGGAGACCGTGGTGCGCCGCGTTCGCACCAAGCAGCCTGTCGCACTGATTTTTGTGGGCGTACGCACCGAAGTGGCCAAGCGCGTCTTGGACTTCTCTTACGGCTTTGCCTGCGGTCTGGGTGCCACGGTCAAGGAGGTGGGCGACCGCGTGTTCATGGTGCTGCCCGCCGGCTGCGAGGTCAAAGATTCCGATCTCAAGAAGCTTCGTGCCGACGGCTACCTTAAGTAAAGACAAGACGAGGAGATTCCCATCAACATCTACACTATCGTCCAGCTGGTCAACACGCTGTTCAACTTCTATTCCACGCTCATTATCGTCTACTGCTTTATGACGTGGATTCCCATGAAGCAGGGTGGTTTGCTTCAGGATATTGCCGCGGTGCTTGATAGCGTGTGCGGTCCGTGGCTCAACCTGTTCCGTCGTTTCATCCCGCCGATGGGCGGTATCGATTTTTCGCCGGTCGTTGCGATTATTGCGTTGCAGTTGGTGCAGAGGCTGGTTCTGCAGCTTCTTATAGGTATACTCGTGTAGAACTGACTTAGTAACTTACGTCGGGCGTGTAGCGCCGAGGCGATGAAAAAGGAGACTTGTTATGGCTATTACCCCTGCAGACATCCAGGCTCAGACTTTCTCTGAGGCCAAGCGTGGCTACGATCCTGCCGAGGTCGACGTCTTCTTGGAGACGCTGTCTTCCGAGGTTGACGCTATGCTCGCTAAGATCGTTGACCTTAAGGGTCGTCTGACTGCTACCGAGCAGCAGCTTGCCGATGCACAGGCTCAGCTTGCCCAGGCTCAGGATACCGCCGACCAGGCCGTTCCTGCCGCCCCCGTGGCTGCTCCCGCCCCTGACTTCTCCGCTCAGGAGCGCCAGATTTCCGCTGCCCTGATCGCTGCCCAGCAGACCGCTGAGACCATCGTCAACGATGCCAATGAGAACGCTGAGCGCATCCGCAACGAGGCTGACGCCAAGGCCCGCGAGGTTATCCGCCAAGCTCTGACCGAGAAGCAGGCCGAGCTCGAGGAGATCGATCGCCTCAAGGCTTCCCGTGAGGAGTTCAAGGCCGAGTATCTCAAGCTCATCCAGCACTTCATGGACGATGCCCAAAACTCCTTCCCGGCCGACCTCATGGCCTCCACGCCGGTCGGTTCCGCCGCTTCTCCTGCGGTGACTGTTCCCGCCGAGCCGCTGCCCGTCGCTGACCCGGTTGTCCCCGTGGCCGACCCCTTCGCCCCGATCGACAACTTTGCCGCCGACGACTTGGACTAACATTCGGCCTACAATTTAGTGCCTAGAAAGGACCCGCAGCTTGCGGGTCCTTTTTTATGACTGTGCCGGGGTGTGTAACATAAAAAACCGAGCCCTGCACATTAGTGACGCAGAACTCGGCGAACGGGTGAGCGGTCAAGGGTGGGTTTTAAGGCATGTCCCAAAACCTACTTGAGGAGGAAGTCGGGGAGGGGAATGGTGCGGGCCTCGCGATGCTCGGGATCGGCGATGTGGTCGGCAGGATAGCCACAGACGAGCATGTGATAGGGATAGACGCCCTCGGGCAGGTTGAACTGCTCCTGTGCCACCTCAGGCTTAAAATGGCATACCCAGCACGTTCCCAGGCCCTGCTCGGTGGCCTCCATCATCATCTGATCGCACACTATGGACGTATCGATTTCACTGGAATTCATCTGGTCATACGGGCGCACCCAAGCATCATCGGTAACGCTGCAAATAAGGAAGACAAGCGGAGCCCCAAAGATAGACCCATCACGAGCAAACCGAGGCTGACAAGCAGCAGCCTTCTCCAGAAGCTCGGGCGTATCCAACACCATCACACGAGAAGGATGATTATTACAAGCAGAAGGAGCAATCCGCCCAGCCTCAACAATGGCATCCACCACAGCCTGCTCAACAGCCCGATCCTCAAAAGAACGACAAGAATACCGACCACGAGCCAGATCCAAATAAGACATACAAGCCCTCCAACAATTAAAAATCAAACAAACCCAAAGTAACCCAAACAGTACCCAAAGCAGCAATCAGCCAAACGCTCATCAAGGGCCAAAGTGTCCGAACGGATACCAAAGGTCCCTTCAGCCAAACCCCCATTGCGCTAAACCTATCAGCCAAAGTTCCCAATGGTGGTACGTAAGGGAGCGGGCCCGACCACTAATACCTTTTGAACGACTCTGCTTGCAGCCGGAGTGAAAAAGGTATTAGTGGCCGGGCCCGCGACCGGTGGGATACGTACCCCCAATTAACTGTTCTTCATGACAATCGAATCCACAACATCGGCCACATTCTCACAGCAGTCAGCGCAGTACTCCAGGAAGGCGTATACGTCACGCCAGGCGATGACCTCGAGCGGGTCCTTGCCGTTAACGTGCAGGTTGCGCATGGCGTTGATATAGAGCTCGTCGGCTTCGGACTCGATGGTGTTGATCTGGATGACGAGTTCGCGCAGGGTCTTGGACTTGCGGTAGTTGGGCAGCTCGACCATCAGGTCTTTCATGGCGCGGCAGGCGTCAGTCACCTTGTGGGCGATGACGATGGCGTCGGGATGGATGCTCTGGATGTTGGTGAAGTAGACGCGCTGCACGACGCCCTCGATGCGGTCGAGCACGGTGTCGAGTGAGCAGCTCATCAGATCCAGATCCTCGCGCTCGAGCGGGGTGATAAAGGCGGTGAGCAAGGCGTCCTCAAGCTCATGGTGCTTCTTGTCGGCCGCATGCTCGATCGCGTGCATCTTGTTGAGCATATCGTGAATCTTTGCGGGATCGAAGTTCTCGAAAATCTTGGTGAGCAGCTCGGCGGCCTGGACGGCAAGGTCGGCGCAGGCGACGTAGTTGTCGAAGTAGAACGAATCGGGTTTCTTTGCCATGGGTGGGTCCTTTCGAGGCGAAGACGGGTGGGCGAGGTAATGCAGTCCGGATGGACGTTCGGTTTGACTAGAGGAACATCATGAACAGCTTGGCCATGACAAAGCTGATGAGTCCGCAGGCGGGGAAGGTGAAGAACCAGGTGAACATCATGTCTTTGACGACGCCGAAGTTGATGGCTGAGAGGCGCTTGACGGCACCGACGCCCATGATGGCGCAGGTCTTGATGTGTGTGGAGGACACGGGGATGCCGGTAAGGGTGGCAAGCAGCAGGTTTGCGGCGCCTGCGAGGTCGGCGGAGAAGCCCTGATACTTTTCGAGCTTGACCATGCTCTGGCCGACGGACTTGATGATGCGCTCGCCGCCCACGCTGGTGCCGATACCCATAGTGGCCGAGCACAGCAGCATAATCCAGATGGGGATGCCTGCATCGCCGACGCTCGTCTGGCCGCTGGCAAAGGCCACGCCTAAAAAGAGCACGCCGATGAACTTCTGTCCATCCTGCGCGCCGTGCATAAAGCTCATGGCCGCAGCGCTCGCGATCTGAGCGTATTTAAAGAAGACATTGGCACGTCGCCTGTTGGCGGCGGCGAAAAGAATCGAGACGAGCTTGCACAGGACCCAGCCCATGACAAAGCCCAGGCCGATGGAGAGCGCCAGACCGTAGATGACCTTCATCCACTCGTGGACGTTGACGCTGCTCGCACCGCCGAGGGCGATGGCGGCACCGGTCAGGCCGGCGATAAGGCTGTGGCTTTGCGAGGTGGGGATGCCAAAACGCGACGCTGTGGCGCCGTAGACGACGATGGAGAACAGCGCCGCGCATAGGCAGGCGAGCGCCATGGTGCTGTTTCCGCCAAAGTCGACGATATGTGAGATGGTGTTGGCGACGCTCGCGTTAAAGTGCGTCATGATGAGCACGCCGAGGAAGTTGAATGCGGCGCTCATGAGAATGGCGGCGCGGGCGGGCATGCAACGCGTAGTGACGCAGGTCGCGATGGCGTTGGGCGCGTCGGTCCATCCATTGACGAAGATGGCGCCCAACGCGAGGATCACGGTGACGGCAAGGACTGGGTTCGACACAATTTGGCCGAGGAAGGTTGAGAACGTTACGTCCATATATGGGCTTTCTCGAAGTTTGCAGACACGTTACAAAAACATGATAAATCGTATCACCTCCTGCGGGTCTCTTTACCGAGTTCTGATGGGAGAAGTGAACTTTTTGGCACTAAAATTGAATATTAGCCCTGTTGACCGCGGGTGTTCTTTTTGCTAACACGCCATGCGGACACGTGCGATTACTACGACACTCCAAAACCACAGTCTGTTCGCTTTACAACATGCAAACATGCGTTCGATAATAGGAGGCATGGAATATCGACAGACAGATGGCAAAACTCGGCGCGTGCACAAGCAGTATGTGGACGTCGTGGCTCGCATCCTCGCGGGCGGACAGGTCGTGCCGGTCACCGTCTGCTGGGTCGACGGTCGTTGCTTTACGATTGACGAGATTGTCTCGACCACTGGGTTTGGCCTGACGGTTCACGGCATCCGTACGGCAACCTATAAGGTGCGTTTTGGCGGGCACGCGACCGAGTTGTATCTGGAGGACCAGACGCGCGAACGACCAGATGGTTCGCAGGCCCATCTGATGCGTTGGTGGGTGTGGGCATTCGACCGTACGCTCGAGGGCGAGCGCCGTGGGTAAGGACGTACGGCATTCGGGTACAATGACAGGAATCTTGTCACCTGCTGCGCCGTCTTTCACGGCACTTTTTGAAAGGACGAACCTATGAACGATATCCAGGGCTATCAGAACGGCCCCGTCGAGAGCGGCGCAAGCCGCGCCAAGGAGATGTCGCCGCGCGCGTACAACCTTGTCATGTCTGCCCTGATCTTTTTGGGCTTTTGCGCCATGGGCGTCGGTGCTTACTTTACGAGCACCATGTCGTTTGCGCGCATGATGATGAGCGGCGCCGCTTTGCCGCTGGTCTTTGGCTCATTTATTTTGACCATCGTCGGCATGGTCATGATGTCGGCCGCCGCCAGCAAGCAGTCCGTGGGCCTGTCCCTTGTGGGCTACGTAATCTTTGCGAGCACCTTTGGCCTGACCGCGTCGTTTGGCCTTGCCAACTACGACCTGCCCACCATCAACACTGCCTTTATCGCCACGGCCGCCATCACCTTTGTCTTTGGCGCCTTGGGCGTGACGTTCCCCAAGTTTTTCCAGCGCGTATATGGCATCGGTTTTGGCATTCTGCTCGCTACTATTCTGGTTGAGATCGTGCTGATGTTCATGGGCGTCTCACAGACCATCACCGACCTGATCGTGATCGTGGTGTTCGCCGGCTTTATTGGCTACGACACCTATGTTGCCACGACGGTGCCGCCTACGCTGCCCAACGCCGTGCTTATGGCCTCTAACCTGTTCGTGGATATTATCAACGTGTTCCTGCGCATTCTGAACATCCTCGGCCGTCGCGACTAGTGGCGAATTGCGGCGGTGCTTGCCGTGCGTGCAAATCGATGCGAAAGGCGGTCCTTCGGGGCCGTCTTTTTTGTACGCGGCGGGGTATCATGGATGGGAAAAGCCGATAGCGGCAGAGACCGAGAAAGGTGACCACTTATGGCAGACGTCGACAACAGGAACCGTAACCGCAGGTCCAACCGAGCGGGTCAGCCCAATCCCAAGCGCGAGGCCCGTGCCAAGGCCGCCGAGCGTCACGTGGCAACTGTGTCCGAAGCGTGCGCCAAGGATATCGAGCGTTCGCTTGCCGGTGTTCGCGAGTTTGACGGTATGCCTGCCGGCTTTGTCTCGGCGATGAAGGCCAAGGTTCAGAGTGCTGTGGCCACCGAAGAACAGGTTGCCGAGGACGTCGAGGGCGCGGAGGCTGCCGAGGTCGAGGCAGCGCTCGAGCCCGTCGAGGAGCCTGCCGAGGAAATCGCCGAAGCTGAGTCCGCGCCTGCTGAGGAGCCCGCTCCGGTTCTGCCCGAGGTCACCGTGCTCGATGCCTCCACCACGCAGGCCATCTTGGACAACGGTCGTGGCTATGCGCAGTTCTGCGACATGGCCGTGCTCGCCTTTGCCTCGTTCACCAATCCGGGCGGTGGCTATATTCAGGGTTATCTGGGCCAGGAGGCCACGCTGTGCGCCGATTCATATCTGTACAACGTTCTCGATAAGCAGCGCAAATGGTACGGCGAGAACCGTCGCCGTAATATCAACTGCGAGCTTTACCGCAACCGTGCGCTGGTGGTGCCCGCGGTGCGCTTCGACCGCAACCACGTGCATGCGTATGCCGACGTGATCGTGGCCGCCGCGCCCAACGCCAAGCGCGCTCGCCAGGAGTATCGCGTGGGTGACGATGCCCTGCTGGACGCCCTGCGCGATCGCATCCGCTTTGTGCTTGCCATCTGCGACGAGCTGGGTCGCGAGAAGCTCGTGCTGGGCGCTTGGGGCTGCGACAACAACGGCTTTGACGCCGAGGCCGTGGCCGAGCTCTTCCGCAAGGAGCTCGCATCGGGCGACTTTAAGGTCAAGCAGGTCTTTTTTGCCGTGCCCTCTACGCGCTGGGACGAAGATTTTGCCAAGTTCGAGCACGTGCTGGCAAACTTCCCCGAGCGCAACGAGGAGTCCTATGCCCAGGTTGCCGCTCGCGCTGCGGCTGTCCGCGCCGCCGAGCAGGCCCAGGCTGCCGCCGAGGACGATGAAGACGATGACGATTGGCGCAAGTACCTGTAATCGGTATGTGCTGACAGATAGGTCGATCCGGCGGGAGAGACTGCTCCCGCCGACTTTTTCTTTTTACTAGAGGAAGGGCTTACGATGAAAAACGTTCTATGCTTTGGCGACAGCAATACCTACGGCTATGATCCGGCGGGCATGCGCGACGGCACCGCGGTACGCTATGCGCACGATGTGCGCTGGTGCGGCGTGGCCCAGCGCGACCTGGGCGAGGGCTGGCACGTGATTGAGGAAGGCCTCAACGGCCGCACGACGGTACGCGACGACATGTGCCATCTGGACACTAATCTCAACGGCATCCGCGCGTTGCCGATGCTGCTCGAGGCTCATAAGCCGCTGGATGCGATCGTGATTATGCTGGGCACCAACGACTGCAAGACGGTCTTTAGCGTGGGGGCTGCCGATATCGCTGACGGTGCCATGGCGCTGATTCGCACCGTCCGCGCGTTTCCCTGGACCGAAGCCGCGCCCTGCCCGCGTATTCTGCTGATGGCGCCTATCAAGATTAAACCGCAGATCGCCGATGTGTACATGACCGACTTTGACGAGCGCTCCGTCGAGGCCTCGGAGCATTTTGCCGAATACTATGCGTATGCTGCTAAACAGTTTGGCTGCGACTTTTTGAATGCCGCTGATTTTGCCGAGCCGGGCGATATCGATTATCTGCACATGATGCCCGAAAGCCACGAGAGCCTGGGCCACGCCGTGGCAGCCAAGCTCCAAGAGATGCTCGGTGAGTAGTGCGACCCCAAACCACCGCAAAGGGGGCGGGCGCCTTTGCGGTGGCTTGGGCTGCGAATCTTAATACTGCCACATGTGGTTGACAGGGCCGGAGCCTTTGCCCATGTTCAGGCCGGCGGCCAGAGCGCCTGTCAGGTATGCCTTGCCGGCGTTGACGGCGTCGGCAAGATCCATGCCCTGGGCCAGCGCGCAGGCGATGGCGGACGAGAGCGTGCAGCCGGTGCCGTGCGTGTTGTCGGTCTCGATGCGCTTGTGGCGGAACCACGTGGTGAGCGGATCGCCTAGGTGGTTGCCCTCATCATCGAGTGGTGCGGGTTCGGCCAGTACATCGTTGGCCTCGTTGACAAGATGCCCGCCCTTAACGAGGGACGCGCAGCCAAAGCGGCGGGTGAGGAGCATGGCAGCATTTTGCTGCGTGCGCTCGGAGTCGACCTCATAGTCGAGCAGGGCCATGGCCTCGGGAATATTGGGCGTGATAACCGTCGCCAGTGGGAACAGGCGACGCGTGAGCGCCTCGGCGGCATCTTCGGCAATCAGCCGCGCGCCCGAGGTGGCGACCATGACGGGGTCGACGACCACGTTCGTTGCGTTCCAGGCGCTCAAGCGGTCGGCGATGACTTCGATAATCTCGACAGAAGAAACCATGCCGATCTTGACGGCGCTGGGGCGGATATCGTCAAAAACGGCGTCAATTTGCGCGGCTACGATATCTGGCGAGATATCCTGCACGGCGGTAACGCCCAGGGTGTTTTGCGCTGTGATGGCGGTGATGGCCGTCTCGGCATACAGGCGGTGCGCCGTGATGGTCTTGATGTCGGCCTGAATGCCGGCGCCACCGCTGGAATCGGATCCCGCGATGGACAGGACGGCAGGTACCTTACTACGATCCATGTTCGCTCCCTTGTTCGGTCGGAATCAAATGGGTCTTTAAGCCAGCATTATAAAGATGCCCGGGCCGACTCTATGCCGAACCCGGGCGGGCGATGCAATCTCTACGCAAGTGTAAGTAAATGTTCACAAGTCAACAATTGACAGGCACCAGCTCGCCGCCAGAAGCGGCCGCGGCGACAGGGTTAGTCCTCCATGCCGAGGTCGATCGTGGTGCCCTCGAAGATCTTGTTGACGGTGCGGACGGCGCACATCTTGCCACACATGGTGCAAGTGCCCTCGGTGGCGGCGGGGGACTCCTCGTAGCGCTTCTTGCCCGTAACCGGGTCGAGCGCGCACTTCCACATGGCGTCCCAGTCGAGCTTGCGGCGTGCCTGGCCCATCTTGTCGTCCATGTCGCGGGCGTGGGGCACCTTTTTGGCGATGTCGGCGGCGTGTGCGGCAATCTTGGTGGCCATGAGGCCGTCGAGCACGTCCTGGGCGTTGGGCAGGCACAAGTGCTCGGCCGGCGTCACGTAGCACAGGAAGTCGGCGCCGGAGCTGGCGGAGATAGCGCCGCCGATGGCAGCGGTGATGTGGTCGTAGCCCACGCCGATATCGGTCACCAGCGGCCCGAGCACATAGAACGGGGCGTTGTGGCACAGGCGCTTCTGCAGTTTCATGTTGGCGGCGATCTCGTCGAGCGCCATGTGGCCCGGACCCTCGACCATAACCTGGACGCCGGCGGCCCATGCGCGCTTGCACAGCTTGCCCAGCTCGATCATCTCGGCGGTCTCGGTGGCGTCGTTGGAGTCGTAGAGGCAGCCCGGGCGACAGGAGTCGCCGAGCGAAATCGTCACGTCGTACTCGTGGCAGATTTCGAGCAGCTCGTCGTAGAACTCATAGAACGGGTTCTCGTTACCGGTGACCTCCATCCAGCCAAACAGCAGCGAGCCGCCGCGGCTCACGATGTTCATGAGGCGGCCGGTCTCCTTAAAGGTCTTTGTGACCGACTTGTTGATGCCGCAGTGGATGGTCATAAAGTCCACGCCGTCCTCGGCGTGCGCGCGCACGACCTCGAACAGGTCGTCCTTGGTAAGCTTGACCAGCGGCTTTTCCATGTAGCCGATGGCGTCGTACATGGGGACGGTACCTACCATGAGCGGCGTCTCGTCGATGAGCTGCTGGCGGAACTGGCGCGTCTTGCCCGAGTTGGAGAGGTCCATGATGGCGTCGGCGCCAAAGTCCTCGGCGATCTTGACCTTCTTCCATTCCTCGGCGGCATCGGCCTTGTCGCCCGAGATGCCCAAGTTCACGTTGACCTTGGTGGACAGGCCCTCACCGACGCCAAAGGCGCGCATGCCTTTTTTGATGTGCACGATGTTGGCAGGTATGGCGATGCGGCCGTCGGCCACGCGCTCGCGGATGTACTCGGGGTCGCGATGCTCGCGCTCGGCGACCTCCTTCATCTGCGGTGTGATCTGCCCGGCGCGGGCGAAGTCGATTTGCGTGACGAGCTTGGGCTCGGTCTGTGTGCTCATTGGCACGGCTCCCTTCGTTGGCATTACCCATATCAGGTTTGCGGGTCAGGGCGGGCGCGCCCAATCTCAGCCTGCCGTCTTGTCCTGCAAGCCCCCCGTTTATGTAATGGGCTCAAGTATAGCTCGAATGGGTACGATTGGCCTAACGAGCGTGCCTGTGAGGAGGCGAACATGGAAGACAAGCATCTATATCGAGAGACGCAATGGGATGTATCGGCCGAGGAAAGCCGTGCGCACCATGGCCTTGTCGCGATCGGTTTTGCGGTGCTTGCCGTGCTGGTGATTGCCTTTTGTATCTGGACGTTTGGTGGTCGCGGCGGCGCTGCATGGGAGTTCGAGGCTGATGATAGCCTACCGATTATGACGGTGAGGAGTACTGGCGGTAATGCCAATACGCTCGCCGTTCCGGGCGATTATTGGTACCCGTGCGATGAGTTTGTGCAGTTGCAGCTGAGTGGTGGGTCTATTCCTGGTGAGGAAATCGAACGCGTGACGTATGATGCGACGTTCAAAACGTTGACGGTGAAGCTCAAAGATCAAGGGGATGTGCCCACGACGATGGATATCGCGCTGACGGAATGGCGCCTGGAGCCCCCGTCGGGTGTTGCGGTGTCCGAGGTCGAGCACGTCAAGATTGTCTATCAGGACGGTTCGACAAACGGGATTGCAAAGGCCGACGGTCTAGCAGAATAGGTGTCGAGCCTAGCAGCCAATTCATAAAAGTTGCGGTGGAATAGTTCCTGATTGTGCGAAAAAGGCTCAAATAGGAATTATTCCACCGCAAGTTATATAGAGAAGGCTGAGCGGGTCAGTGTTGGGTGCCGGCTCTAGAGCATCTGTTCGTTGATGAACATGAGGGTGCCTAGGTATGAGAGCTCGGGGACGTGGCGATAGCCGATGTTGAATGCGGTAAGTTCGCTTGCATCCTCGAGCTTGTTTTCTGCCATCCACCGCACCATGGAGCCGCGCGCCTTTTTGCTGGCGGTCGACCGTTGGATGGGCTTCCCGTTGCGGATACCCTCGCCAAAGAGGCACGTGACGGCTGTGGCGTCGCCCGCGAGGTGGGGCAGAACGGCTTTGGCATACTCTACGCTGGCGAGGTTGACGATCGTGGTGTTTGAACCTGCCGGGGCGATAGCCCGCGCGAGCTTATCGCTCCAAAATGCGTAGAGGTCTCGGGCACCGTCGACGACAAGCTTCGCGCCCATCTCCAGCCGATACGGTTCGACGGCATGAAAGGGACGAACGCACCCGTAGAGGCCGGAGAGGATCCACAGATGGTCTTGCAGCCATGCGAGCTGCGCGGAATCCATCACCTCGGGTGCCATGCTCTGGTATTGAATGCCGTGATAGGACATGGCGGCAGGGGAGAGGTGACGGGCGAGTGCGGGATTGTCGAGATCGCCGCTTTTCAGGATGGGCCCGAACTCATGCAGGGTGTTGAGGCAAGGTCCCAGCAGTTTGTCACTCACGTTCCACAGCGCCTGCAGGCCGCCGCTGCCTTCATTCCGCTCGATATCTAGCAGTGCGCGGTGGAGGCGAGCCGTCTCGCGCACAAAGGGTGGGATGCCCAGGACTTCAAAAGCATCTTGGGCCGCGCGCATCTGCTTGGCGGGCGAAATGATGACCTGCAGCATGGGCTCTCCTCTGCCAAAAAAGTTGCGGTGGAATACGGTCTGTTTTGGCTGTTTATGGGCCAGTTTAGTCCGTATTTCACCGCAACTGATGAAGGGTTGGTTAGGCTCGCTCGATGAAGGCCTTGTAACCGCGATATGCCTCGTAGATGTCGGCCTTGTTGGCGACCTCCCACAGGGCGTGCATGGACAGGACGGCAACGCCGGAGTCGATGACGTTCATGCCGTACTTGGCCATGATGTAGGCGATGGTGCCGCCGCCACCAGCGTTGACGCGGCCGAGCTCGCAGGTCTGGAAGTCCACGCCGGCCTCGTCCATGATGTCGCGGACGAGGGCCACATACTCGGCGTCGGCGTCGTTAGAGCCGCCCTTGCCGCGGCTGCCCGTGTACTTGTTAAAGCACAGGCCGCGACCCATGAAGGCGGCGTTCTTGGTCTCGAACTTGCCGGCATAGCCCGGGTCGAAGCCGGCGGACACGTCGGAGGAGAGCATACGGCTGCGGGCGAGCGCGCGGCGCAGAGCCAGCGGGCTGTCCTCGCCGGCGAGCATCATGATCTCGGCGACGGTGTTCTCGAAGAAGCGACTCGTCATGCCGGTGGCACCCACGGAACCGATCTCCTCCTTGTCGACGATGAGCGTGATGCTCGTGCGCTCCACGTTGGTGACGTTGATCTGGGCGAGCATGGAGGGGTAGGCACAGACGCGGTCGTCATGGCCATAGCCCAGAATCATGGAGCGGTCGAGGCCCATGTCGCGGGCGGGGCCGGCGGGCACGACCTCGATCTCGGCGGAGATGAAGTCCTCCTCCTCGACGTCGTACTGCTCCTTGAGGATATCCAGGAACATCTGCTTGACGGGCTCCTTGGGGGCGTCCTTGTCGTCCTCATCGAACTTGACGGGACGGCCGCCCACGATCACGTCGAGGATCTCGGCGTCGACGGCGTCTTTGGCAGGCTTAGACATCTGCTCGCTCGAGAGATGGATCAGCAGGTCGGAGATGGTAAAGACAGGATCGTCCGCCTTGTCGCCGATATTGATGTCGACGGTGGTACCGTCCTTTTTGCAGATGACGCCCACGAGTGCGAGCGGGGAGGCTACCCAGTGGTAGCTCTTGACGCCGCCGTAGTAGTGCGTGTCGAGATAAGCCATGTCGCCGGCCTCGAAGGCGGGGTTCTGCTTAAGGTCCAGGCGCGGCGAGTCCACGTGCGCGCCCAGGATGTTAAAGCCCTGCTCGAGCGGGGCGGTGCCCAGATTGACGAGCATAAGGTCCTTGCCGTGGTTAGCGGCATACACCTTGTCGCCTGCCTTAAGCTCGCGGCCTGCGGCGATTACGGTCTCCAGGTCGACGTATCCCGCCTCCTCGGCCATCTTGATGCCGGCCTTGACGCACAGGCGCTCGGTCTTGTTCTCACTCAAAAACTGCTTATAGCCGCGGCAAAGCTCCTCGAGCTCCTCGATTTGCTGCGGCGTGTACTTTTTCCATGCGCAGGGACGCTCCATGACGCAGGCTCCTTTCGGATCGATCGTGCTGGTTGATGTACCGTGAGCCATCGTATCACGCGCGGGCTCACGGTGGCGGGGGAGCTTGATGTGAGGTGGCCGCGGGGCGGGGAGCGTGTAAACTGGAGTGAGCAAACCGTGCCCAGCCCAAAGCGAGGTATTCAATATGTCTGACAAGCGCCGCACCTTTGCCGTTATCGACGGCAACTCGCTCATGCATCGCGCCTTCCACGCCGTGCCGCCGACCATGAACGCGCCGGACGGTCGCCCCACCAACGCGATCTTTGGCTTTCTGAACATGTTTCTCAAGATGATCGATGCCTTTAACCCCGACGGCGTCGTCGTGGCGTTTGACAAGGGTAAACCGCGCGTGCGCATGGAGATGCTGCCGCAGTATAAGGCGCAACGCCCGCCCATGGACCCCGATCTGCATGCGCAGTTCCCTATGATTAAGGAGCTGCTCGCCGCGCTCAACGTGCCGATTCTGCAGTCCGAGGGCTGGGAAGGCGATGACATCCTGGGAACCATGGCGCGCCTGGGTGAAGAGGCCGGCTGCGACATGCTACTGGTGACCGGCGACCGCGACATGTATCAACTCGTGACCGAGCACGTCAACGTGGTCTCGACCCGCAAGGGCCTGTCCGACGTGGCGATTATGACGCCCGAGAGCGTGGACGACCTGTATCACGGCATTACGCCGGCGCTCGTGCCCGATTTTTACGGTCTAAAGGGCGATACGTCCGACAACATCCCCGGTGTACCGGGCATCGGTCCCAAAAAGGCGAGTGCGCTCATTGCGAAGTACGGTAGCCTGGACGAAGTCATCGCGCATGCCGATGAGGTCAAGGGCAAGATGGGCGAGAACCTGCGTGCACACATCGATGACGCACTACTGAGCCGCAAGGTTGCGACAATTCGCACCGATGCGCCCGTCGAGCTCGACTTTGAGGCGACGTCCTTCCCGGCGTTTTCTGCCGATGAGGTTTCCGCGGCGCTGGGTACGCTTGGTATCACCGCCATGCAGAACCGTTTCTTGGCGCTGATCGGCGGCGAGGGCGGGGCTGCTGCCTCCAGTGTGTTTGAGATACCTGCTATGGTTCGCGCAGCCGCCGGCGATGCCGACGCGCTTGGTGCCGTTGCGGCTGAGGTCTCCCGCGCGATTGATGCCGGCGAGTGGGTCGCCGCCGTGGTGGACGACGACAAGGAAGAGGGCGCGCTCTTTGGGCTGACGCGCACGCTGTGGTTGGCGACGTCCAAGGGCCTGTTCGCGCTCGAGGAGGGCGACAGCTGTGCGGCGGCTGAGGTTGAGGGCTTCAACTTCGCTCACGGTGTGATCGCCGGCGTGCTTGCGAGCCTGTTTATGGAGGGCCGCGTGGCGAGCCCGGATACGAAAGCGCTGCTGCACGAGCTTTCGCCCATCGATTCTTCTGAGCCCGAGCTCATGGATCCGCTCGCTGCCGATTCCACGCGTATCTTCGATACCGTGGTCGCTGCCTATCTGCTGGATTCCGATCGCTCCGAGTTCGATGAGGCATATCTGGCCGATACCTATCTGCAGATGGCGTTGCCTGCGGCGCGCGGTGCAGAGGGTGCTGGTGAGGACGCTCCGGCGCCTGCCGCCCGTACTGCGGCTCTGACGCTGGCGCTCGTGGCGCCGTTGCGCGAGTGCATGGCCCGTGAGAACGCCGCCAACGTGTTCGATGGCATCGAGATGCCGCTCGTTCCGGTACTTGCCAAGATGGAGCGCGCGGGCATGCTCGTGGACCCCGACCGCCTGCACAGTCTGTCCGAGGGTCTGGCGACCCAGATCACCGAGGTCGAACGAAGCATTCGCGACCTTGCCGGTGACGAGACCTTTAACATCGGCAGCCCCATGCAACTTTCGCATGTGCTCTTTGATGTGATGGGCCTTCCGACCAAGGGTCTCAAAAAGACCAAGCGCGGTTACTATTCGACCAATGCCAAGGTACTGAGTGATCTTGCCCGTGACCACGAGATTGTTCGTTTGATCTTAGACTGGCGCGAGAAGTCCAAGATCAAGTCAACCTATCTGGACACGTTGGGCCCGCTGCGCCGCGGTGACGGTCGTGTGCACACCACGTACAACCAGACCATCACCGCGACGGGGCGTCTGTCTTCGAGCGACCCTAATCTGCAAAACATTCCGACGCGCTCGGAGCTGGGGCGTACCGTCAAGACGGCGTTTTCGGCAGGCGAGGGAAGCGTCTTTTTGGCGGTGGACTACTCGCAGATCGAGCTGCGTCTGCTGGCACATCTCTCGGGTGACGAGCACTTGGTGCGCGCCTTTAACGAGGGCGAGGACTTCCATGCCGAGACGGCGGCGCGCGTGTTTGGTGGGCCGGTGTCCGAGGTAACGCCCGACCTGCGCAGTCGCGCCAAGGCCGTGAACTTTGGCATCGTGTATGGCCAGCAGGCCTACGGCCTGTCGCAGTCGCTGCATATCTCGATGGCCGAGGCGCGCGACATGATCGACCGCTACTACGAGGCCTACCCGGGCGTGCGTACGTTCCTCGACAACGTGGTGGCACGCGCCAAGCAGACGGGCTACGCCGAGACCATGTACGGCCGCCGTCGTCATATTCCGGAGCTCAAGGCCAAAAAACCGCAACTCCGCGGCTTTGGCGAGCGCACGGCCATGAACCATCCCATGCAGGGCACCGCAGCAGACATCATCAAGATCGCCATGGTCCGCGTAAGTCGTCGCCTGGAAGAAGAAGGCTTTGCCGCCCACATGATCCTGCAAGTGCACGACGAACTGGACTTTGAGTGCCCCATCGACGAAGTCGAGCGCCTAACCACCATGGTCCGCGACGCCATGGAGCACGTAGTAGACCTCCGCGTCCCCCTAATCGCCGAAGCCAGCACCGGCATAACCTGGGCCGACGCCAAATAGGGAAGCGCCCATAAGGCGGACTAGCCTACAGCACAAGACCCCATATACTTAAGATTTGGGACAAACACTACTGGTTAATTTGTCCCACAGTAACCAAAACAGAAGGGTGCCCCTCAACAACAAGAGGCACCCTTCATTCAATTAAATTCAGCCAAGTATCTAGGCACTCAAGACACCATCTCGGCGGCAAGCAGGTGAACCTAGGGCCTGGCCGGGCGGCAGGGGTTAACTTTTCGTAGATTCCGCACGCAAAGAAAGCCACTTAATGTGGCTTTCGTCTTGCGCAGGACCTGACCGAGCGAAAAGTTAACCCCTGCCGCCCGGCCAGGCCCGAAGGGATGGCTAGCGAGCCGCCAGGATGGCGTCGATGAGCGTCAGTACGCCCCCGTCGTTGTTGCTCGGAATGCGCCACTTGGCGTGCGCGTTCATGTGCTCCTCGGCATTGTCCACGATAAAGCTGTGACCGACGCGCTCCAGCATGGGGATGTCGTTGTAGGTGTCGCCCACGGCGGCAGCATCGGCAATATCGATGCCCAGGTGCTCGCACAGGTGAGCGACGCCGGCGCCCTTGTCGACGCCCAGGTTCATAAAGTCGATCCACTCGCGCCCAGCGTTGGTGACGTAGAGTTTGTCCGAGAACTCGGGGCTATAGGTCTCGCGGAAAGCGGGCTCGGCGTCGTAGCCGGGGAAGAAGACCGAAATCTTGTTGGACTCGAAATCAATGCCCTCAAAGCTGTCTACGTAGTTGATTGTGTTGTAGTAGACGCTGATCTCGTCGTGGTATTGATGGTCGCGGGCAAGCACGTAGAACTCGTCGAAGCGGCACAGGACGGGGACAGCGCGAGGATCCTCCGAGGCACGGTTCAAGACCTGCTGATACAGCTCCACGTCAATATTGCTTTTATAGATATAGCTGCCGCGATAGATCACGCAAGCTCCGTTGTCGGGACAAAAGGCGAGGCGGTTCTTGATGCCCTCGAACATCTCCTCGAGCTTGGGGGCGGGACGTCCGCTGGCGGGGCAGAATACGATGCCGGCGTCGGCGAGCTTGTCCAGGCGCTCATCAAGACCCTGGGGCAGCACACGCTCGTCGGTCAGCAGCGTCTTGTCCATATCGACGGCGAGAATCTTAATGTTGCCGATGTTGGCGTCCGATTCGTAAGTTTGCATAAAAGCGAGCCTTTCGTTTCGAGATTGTTTCAGACGTTATAACCATCAACTCGTAGTCGAGCGTATTTTCGCAGGAACGGAGCGTGTTTGCACCACGCTTCACAAAGTAATGAAAAAACTTTTCAGAAATTTGAATTTGTCGCTTGTGCTGCGGGCACTTTAGCGTAATATAGCGACCATCGAAAACGGAGACGGAAAAACAACCGCTTACCGAGTAAAAGGTACCGTTTACGATATTTGAATTGCGCCCGGCGATACGTGAAAGGAGAGGCAGATGCAGTTCGTAAAGATCATCACCACTGCAGACAATGCCATCCGACGCCAGCGCGCAATTTCCCGACGACGATAACAATCGTCTCTGTCCGCATGGGGCGAATTGCCTCAACAGAGTCATTTTGAGGTCGTTGGGTTTTAGCACGACATTGCTGCATGTTTCTAGGGCATGTATGTGCTGATTTTTGCTATTTAACCTGATATTGCACGGTATATGACCTTGAAATGACTTGCAACTGACCGATGTTCTAACTAGCTACCAAGGGCGAAAGGAAACAGCCATGAGCAAGGAAAAAGTCGTTCTCGCATATTCCGGTGGTCTTGATACATCCGTATGTGTCAAATGGCTCCAGGACGAGAAGAATCTCGATGTCGTTTGCGTCTGCGGCAACGTGGGCCAGGAAGAGACCGGACTGGATGCCAAGAAGCAGAAGGCGCTCGACCTGGGCGTTCTCGATTGCCAGGTGCTCGACCTGCGCGACGAGTTCTCCGATGAGTTCCTGACCAAAGCCATCGCAGCAAACTCCATGTACGAGAACAAGTACCCGCTGCTCTCCGCCCTGTCTCGCCCGCTGCTTGCCAAGAAGCTTGTTGAGGTCGCCCACGAGTTTGGCGCGACCTACGTCGCCCACGGCTGCACTGGCAAGGGTAACGACCAGGTCCGTTTTGAGGCCGCCGTCAAGGCCCTCGACCCCGAGCTCAAGGTTATCGCCCCGGTTCGCGAGTGGGACCTGAAGTGCCGTCCCGACGAGGTCGCCTATGCCCACGCCCACAACGTGCCGGTTCCCGAGGGTGCCAACGACAACCCCTACTCCATCGACGACAACCTGTGGGGTCGTGCCATTGAGTGCGGCCACCTGGAGGATCCCTGGAACGAGCCGCTCGACGACGCCTGGGTTATGACCAAGAACCCCGAGGACACGCCGGACACCCCGACCTACACCGAGATTGAGTTTGAGGCCGGCAAGCCCGTCGCCGTAGACGGCAAGAAGATGAAGCTCTCCGAGATCGTCATCGCCCTCAACAAGATCTCCGGCGACAATGGCTTTGGCCGTCTCGATCTGGTCGAGGATCGCCTGGTGGGCCTTAAGAGCCGCGAGTGCTATGAGGTCCCCGGAGCCCTGACGCTCATCACCGCCCACAAGGCGCTCGAGGACATCTGCGTCGAGGGCGACCTGCTCAAGACCAAGATCAAGCTCGAGCAGGATTGGGCCACCGCCGTGTACAACGGCCAGTGGTACAGCCCGCTCAAAAACGCGCTCGATGCCTTTATGGCCGATACCCAGAAGTTCGTGACCGGCACTGTCCGTCTGAAGTTCTTTAAGGGCAACTGCCATGTCGTCGGCCGCAAGAGTCCCTTCAGCCTCTACGACTACGGCCTGGCTACCTACGACCGCGACACCACGTTTGACGAGAAGGCCAGCGCCGGCTTTATCGAGATCGATACGCTGTCGCTCAAGACGTGGGCAAAGGTCCAGGGCCCCAGCTCTGCTGCCGCCCAGGCCTAGCGCCTCCTTCCCTTGGTATCCGCGCGGCCCATCCGCGTGATACATAACGGGCGCACGGGGTCCCTACCTTTCGTTATGCTTGCTGACACTTCTTAACATCGGTGGCCCCTACGTTCCGCCCGCATATATGATGCCGCGACTGTGGCTGAGTCCGAGCCCCGCCGGGGTTGTCCGGCGGGGCTCCTTCTATCAATTTGGCGGCTCTGCGCCTATATATGAGGAGTATCCATTATGTTCAATGCTATCGCGCATGCTTTACTTGCCCTCGCGCCCGAGTTCGATGCTGCAAGGGTCGAGGACGTCCCTATGAGCCTGAAGGCCTGGATCGATGGTTCGCAGGGCAACATCCGGAGGGAGACGTTGGGCGCCAAGTGCATGGCGCGTCACTTCTTTGCAAATTAGCTACATGGCACCGCACACGGTGGGGAATGTGTAAAACTAGCGGTTGAAAAATCGCTTTAGCGATATGGCGCATTGCTTTGGGCGCTTGTTTTGGTATTTGGAGAAGGGGGACGGTTCCATGGCTCTTTGGGGCGGTCGTTTTGAGGCAGGCGTGGCCGAGGTCACGCAGGAGTTTGGCGCGTCGCTGCCGGTCGACAAACATCTCTATAAACAGGATATCGCCGGCTCTAAGGCGCATGCCAAAATGCTGGCGACCCAAGGCATCATCAGTGCCGAGGACGAGCAGGCGATTGTCGAGGGTCTGACCGGAATCGAACAGGATATCGATGCCGGCAGCTTCACCTTCGACATCAACGACGAGGACATTCATATGTCCATCGAGAGCGAGCTGACGCGTCGCATCGGCGAGGCCGGTAAGCGCTTGCATACCGGGCGTTCGCGCAACGACCAGGTGGCGACCGACACGCGCCTGGGCGTCAAGGCGCTGGCCAAGGAGCTCATGGAGGCCAATCTTGAGCTGCGCCATGTGCTGGTGGATGCGGCTAAGAAGTACGACAAGGTGATTTTGCCGGGCTACACGCACATGCAGCACGCTCAGCCCGTGCTGCTGTCGCATCATCTGCTGGCGTATTCCTGGATGTTCGCGCGCGACTTTACACGCCTGAAGGCCGCCTTTGATGCCGCCGACAACTGCCCGCTGGGTGCTGCCGCGCTTGCCGGTACGAGCTATCCGCTCGATCGTCAGATGACGGCTGCCGAACTTGGCTTTGCGGGCGTGATCCCCAATTCGCTCGATGCGGTTTCCGACCGTGATTTCCTGCTCGATTTGCATTACGCCGGTTCCGTCATGGCCATGCACCTGTCGCGTCTTTCCGAGGAGATCGTGCTGTGGTCGAGCTCCGAATTTGGCTTTATCACGCTTTCCGACTCGTACTCCACCGGCTCGTCCATCATGCCGCAGAAGAAGAACCCCGATTTTGCCGAGCTTGTCCGCGGCAAGAGCGGCCGAGTCTATGGCAACCTGGTGCAGCTGCTCGTGACCATGAAGGGCCTGCCGCTCGCTTATAACAAGGACTTGCAGGAGGACAAGGAGGGTGCGCTCGATACCGCCCATACGCTCATGCAGTGCCTGTCGGTTATGGCCGGTATGATTTCGACTTGGACCGTCAACGAGGATGCCATGGCGCGCGAGTGCGGCGTGGGTCACCTTGCCGCCACCGATGTTGCCGATTACCTGGCTAAGCGTGGTCTGCCGTTCCGCGAGGCACATGCCGTGGTGGGGCATCTGGTTCTGATGTGTGAGAAGCGCGGCTGCAATCTTGAGGACCTGCCGTTTGAGGTGTTCCAGGAGGCAAGCCCGCTCTTTGAGCACGACATTACCGAGGCGCTCGACATCCCGTCGATTGTCGCTGCGCGCACGACCGAGGGCGGCACCGCCCCTGCCGCCGTTGCCGTGCAGCTGCAGCGTGCCGAGGCACAGCTCGTGGCCGACGAGGGTGTGTTTGGGTCACTGACTAAGGTCGTCGAGATGGGCCACGGGGTAAAGTAGGGATTTGGCTGAAGCCGTTTTGGCCATTTATTGATAAATCGTTTTCACTTTACGGGCGTCTGCTGTTGCGGGAGCCCGTATTTTGTTGCTATGGGGGAGGGGCTTGTCGAGAACTTCTGTAGGACCTTTGGGCAGGTTGTGAAGGGGTTGCGTTCGCGGGCGGCAACCGACCGCCCGCTCTGTTCGATGCGGTTGATGGGCGGTCGGATGGTACTCTAATCGGGCTTCGAAACAGAAGTGACACATATGGAGCGCTTTAATAAATTGCAACGTTTCAATAAACAGCTTTTTGTTTAACTGCAGCTAAAACTCTGTTACGATGCAGTCCAGGCGGGTGCCGGAATGGGACTTGGGCACGCGCGAACCTACTTGAAAGGCTACTTTTATGGCTATCGAGAAGACCTTCATCATGATTAAGCCCGACGCCGTGCGCGATCGCAAAATCGGCGAGATTGTTGCTCGCATTGAGCGCAGCGGCCTTGTCATCGAGCGCATGGAGATGACCACGCTCGAGCGCGCTACCGTCGAGGAGCACTACGCCCATCTGGCCGACAAGCCCTTCTTTGGCGGTCTCTGCGACTTTATGACGAGCGGTCCGGTCGTCAAGATGGTCGTTTCCGGTCTCTCCGCTGTTGCTAAGATGCGCACCCTCATGGGCGCTACTAATCCGCTTGACGCCGCTCCTGGTACCATCCGCGGCGACTTTGCCGTCGATGTCAACGCCAACGTGATCCACGGCTCCGACTGCTTGGAGAACGCCGAGATTGAGATCAAGCGCTTCTTTGGCTAAACCAGCTTTGACTCCTTAAAGCTGTTAGCGTGTGGCTTGGGCGCCGCGGAACTCCATCCGCGGCGCTCTTTTATACCAAAACCTATGAAGGGGCCCGCTCGGATATGAGTTCCGAGCGGGCCCCAGCTGTTAGCTTGTGGCACTGAGTAGTTTAGGCCTCGTCGACGACCTTGAGGCCGCGCGTGTGGTCGATCTCGTTGAGGAGGTTAACGCGACGCTCGTGACGACCGCCCTCAAACTCGGCGTCGAGCCACTCGTCGACAATCATCTTGGCGAGCTCGGAGCCCACGACGCGGGCGCCAAAGGCGAGCACGTTGGTGTTGTTGTGCATACGGGAGAGCTTGGCGCTGAAGGGCTCGGAGCACACGACGGCGCGCACGCCCTCTACCTTGTTAGCAGCCAGGCTAATCCCGACGCCGGTGCCGCAGATCAGGATGCCCAGGTCGACGTCGCCGTTGGCAACGGCCTTACCCACCTTGTAGCCGGCGATGGGGTAGTCAAAGCTCTCGGAGGTGTCGGTGCCAAAGTTCACGATCTCGCAGCCGCGCTCCTTCAGGTGCTCGGAGATGATGTTCTTGAGCTCGACGGCGGCGTGGTCGTTACCGATACCGATCTTCATGGATGGTTCCTCTCTGGTCTGTGCGGCGCAAATGCTAAAGGTGTTTACCGCGTTCGACTGCATGATAGCGCGACTTTTGCGTAAACGCTCGGGCGTTTTTTGGTCAAACGCTTTAGCAGGCAACAAGACCGGCTTCTCATGAATGAATGCCGTCAGTTTGCGCTTGAACGCCGTCCGCCGGAACCATGGTTGCGGTTTTTGATGCATTGTTATCAAATAAAGGAACTAACCATTCTTGAGAGCCCAGCCCATTATACAAGCAGGAGATACCTATGCCTACCGATTCCATCCGTGATGCCGCGTTTTGCGATGTTTTGAACCGCGAGCTTGTCTGCGCGCTCGGCTGTACCGAGCCCATTGCCGTTGCCTATGCAGCAGCGCTGGCGAGCCAGACGCTCGGTTGCGAGCCCGATCATATGGATGTTGCCTGCTCGGGCAACATCATCAAGAACGTTAAGAGCGTGACCGTGCCCAACTCGGGCGGTATGCACGGTATTGAGGCCGCGGCCGTGCTGGGTGCCGTGGGCGGCGACGCCAAGAGCGCGCTCGAGGTGCTCGAGAGCGTTAACGATGAAGACCGTGCTCGCGTGGCCGAGCTCCTCGCCGACGCCGGCTACTGCGATGTGTCGCTTGTCGAGGGTGTGCCCAACCTCTACATCAAGGTGACTGCGACGGCCGGGGGCCATACCGCGATCGTCGAGATTACCGACCACCACACCAATGTCACGTGCCATACGCTCGATGGTATTCCGGTATGCGGCAAGTCGGCGGGGGAGTGCGCCGCCTGCGCCGAGCGCGTTGTGGCTGAGCGGGCGGCAGATAACGCCGACACGCCCATGTCGATTGAGACCATCATCGACTTTATCGAGTACGGTGACATTGAGGACGCCCGCGCTGCCGTTGAGCGTCAGATTGAGCTGAATGGCGCAATCAGTGCCGAGGGCCTTGCGCACGCTTGGGGCGCCGAGGTGGGTCGTACGCTGCTGGGTGCTCGTGCCGATGACGTCGCCTGCCGTGCCCGTGCCCGTGCGGCCGCCGGGTCCGACGCCCGCATGAACGGCTGCGCGCTGCCGGTCGCCATTGTGTGCGGCTCGGGCAATCAGGGCATTACCTGCGCATTGCCCGTCATGGAGTATGCCGAGTACCTGCGTTGCGACCACGAGCGTCTGGTGCGCGCCGTGATGCTGTCCGATCTTATCGCCGTGCATATCAAGAGCTATATTGGTGCGCTCTCGGCGTTTTGCGGTGCCATTTGCGCCGCGTGCGGTGCCGGCGCTGCGATTACCTGGCTGTGCGGTGGCACGCGCGAACAGATTGGCGCGACGGTCTCGAATACGCTTGGCAACGTGGGCGGCATCGTGTGCGACGGCGCCAAGGCGAGCTGTGCCGCCAAGATCTCGGCTGCCGTTGATGCGGCGATTCTGGGCCATGATATGGCCATGCAGGGTCGCGGCTTCCGCGCCGGCGAGGGCCTGATCCAAGATACCGTTGAGCAGACAATCGCCAGTATGGGCTACGTGGGTCGCGTGGGCATGAAGGACACCGACGTCGAGATCCTCAACATCATGATCGGCAAAACCCAGGTCTGTTAAGACAGTTCGTCGGCTACTTGGTGTTCGTAGAAGGCTTCTACTACGGCGTTAAAGTCGCGGGCGAAGTCTTCCATGGTTCCGCGCCAGGTGGCTCGGCTGGGCTTGCCTTGGCCCACAAAGGCGGTTTGGATGCCGCAATCGGGGGACGGGAAGTCGCGCTTGGGATCGTTGCCCACCATAAGGACCTCGTGCGGCTCGAGCCCCATCACCTGAAGCTGCTCTAGATAGTAGGTGGCATCGGGCTTGCAGCGGGTGGTGTTTCCCATGTGCGTCACGAGCTCAAAGGGGGCGTCGGCCAGGTCGCCCCAACCCATGCGGCACTCGATGGCTCCCTGCGTAAAGCTGGGGTTGGTGAAGAGCGCGCAGCGTAGTCCTGCGTCCTGTACGGCCTGAAGCGCGGCGTGTGCGCCCGGCATGGCGTGGGCGTTGATGACATCGTCGTTCTTGTACGGAAGAACTTCGTGGTCATAGTAGGTAAACGCCTCGTAGATGAGGGGATCGGAGAGGCAGATCCCGCATCGGCGCTCGACCTCTTCTTGGTAAAACTCAAGATTGGTGCGGTTGTCCGTGCCGCTGCGGCGATTGGCGTTGAGGTCGACCAGGATGGTGCCGAGGCGCGCCATCGTGCCACCGCGGCTGCGGCGCCCGATATCCGCGAGCATCGAAGAGACATCCTTAAAATAGCGAAGGATGAACGCGTTGAGGTTGATGCTAAGAAGCGTTTCGTCCATATCGAAAACGACTGCTTTGAGCACGCGGGCACCTTTCTCGAAAAATCGATCTAGAATCGTTGGCTCCGGATACTTTACCCCAAAGCCGAATGCCTGGCTGGTTATCGTCAAGTTGCGGAGACGTGTGTTCATAAGATTACGAAAAAGTCTCCACACGAGTAAAAAATCGCAGTTCACGCTTGAAATCGAACTCATTTCCCCGTAACCTATACGAACGTGATTGCATAAGCGTCACATTAGTATCTGTCGGCTCCCGAGTGTTCCTAAACGTTGTGTGCTTGTCGCACCCTTCTGTAGGTCCTAGCAATCGGGGCCCCGTAGTTCGAAAGGGGTCCACCTTTGAGTGAGATTCAGAACTCGTCCATTTTCTCTCTTGACGATGTCAACGAGGAGGAGATGAACAACCTCATCGACGGTACGATTACCGACTTTGATGAGGGCGATCTCGTTAACGGCACTGTCGTTAAGATCGAGCATGACGAGGTGCTCGTTGACATCGGATTCAAGTCCGAGGGCGTTATCCCGGTCCGCGAGCTGTCCATCCGCAAGGACGCTAACCCTGCAGACATCGTTGCACTCGGTGATCCCATCGAGGCTCTGGTTCTCCAGAAGGAGGACAAGGACGGTCGTCTGGTCCTGTCCAAGAAGCGTGCCGAGTACGAGCGTGCTTGGAACCGCATCGAGGAGAAGTTCAACTCCGGCGAGAACGTCGAGGGCGAGGTTATCGAGGTTGTCAAGGGCGGCCTGATTCTCGACATCGGCCTGCGTGGCTTCCTGCCCGCTTCCCTCGTCGACCTCCGTCGTGTCAAGGACCTCACCTCCTACATGGGCACCCGCATTGAGGCCCGCGTCATCGAGATGGACCGCAACCGCAACAACGTCGTCCTCTCCCGTCGCGTCGTGCTCGAGGAGTCCCGTAAGGCCGAGCGCTCCGAGATCCTGTCCAAGCTCAAGTCTGGTATGCGTCTCCAGGGCACCGTTTCCTCCATCGTCGACTTCGGCGCCTTCGTCGACCTCGGCGGTATCGACGGCCTCATCCACATCTCCGAGCTCTCTTGGAACCACGTCAACCATCCTTCCGAGGTTGTCAAGGTCGGCCAGGAGGTCGAGGTCGAGGTTCTCGACGTCGATCTCAACCGCGAGCGCATCTCCCTGGGTCTCAAGCAGACCACCGAGGATCCGTGGCGCGCACTGGTCAAGAAGTACCCCGTCGGCGCTATCGTCGAGGGCACTGTGACCAAGCTTGTCCCGTTCGGCGCTTTCGTCGACCTGGGCGAGGGCATCGAGGGCCTGGTGCACATCTCCGAGATGGCCAACAAGCACGTCGATCAGCCTTCTCAGGTCACCCACGTGGGCGACAAGGTTCAGGTCAAGGTCATGGAGATCGACCTCGACCGTCGTCGTATCTCCCTGTCCATGAAGTCCGCTGCTGAGACTCTGGGCGTCGAGATCGAGGTTACCCCGCTGCCTTCCGAGAAGAAGGACGAGGAGACCGACGCCGAGTAAATCGGTTTGACGATCACTTGTTTAAGGGATCCGTCCGTAATGGACGGGTCCCTTTTTGCATTTGCAGCGAGGTGCGCGATGCTGCCCGGGCTGGCCACAGGCTATTTGGTTGTCGGTGCATGAAAAATGCCGACATCCCGCCTCGGGGAGGAGGCGGGAACACACCGAGTAGACGGAGGGGTGCGGAGCGCGGTCGCGTCTCGACTGACGACGTTGCCCATCGACAACCCTATTGTACTGCATGGCGTGGTTCTTGGTTTATCGTGTCGAACGCTTGTGTTGTGCCACTGCCTGCGGCAACGGTGTGCTACACTCTTGCACTGCTGAGTGGGCCAGACGGTCGCGCGATGTGCTGCTTGCAGCACGCGTGAGGAAAGTCCGGGCTCCAGAGGGCGGGATGCCGGCTAACGGCCGGGCGGAGTGATCCGACGGAAAGCGCCGCAGAAAAGAAGACTCCCACCTGCGCCGCAAGGCGTAAAGGGAAAAGCTGAAACGGTGGTGTAAGAGACCACCAGCGTCGTGGCAACACGGCGGCTTGGCAAGCCCCATCCGGAGCAAGCGCGAATAGGAACGCTATGGGCCGGCCCGGTCCGCGTTCGGGTAGCGTGCGTGGAGCTGCATGGTAACGTGCAGACAAGATAAATGACCGTTCACGACAGAACCCGGCTTATCGGCCCACTCGGCACTTTGTTGACGCTGCGAACCCGTCAGCGCGGCAATTTGCCTTTCAAGCCTTCGGGCATGACCATAAGGTCAATGCCCTTGTCTTTCAAGGCACCTTGCTCGCGCTGACGGGTTCTCGCTGTTGGTGACGGTATCATTGGCGTTTCCGTTCTTGTTGGCGAGGTCAACGGTGCTGTCTTTGCCTTATTATTGAGGCTGTTTGTTGCTTTGCTTGTTGTTGAGGGGCTTTGTTGGACAGCTATTTTACTCTGCAATCGAATATTGAGGCTTCGGGCGAGTTTGTGGACCGCAAGAGCCGGTTTATTGCCCAGCTGGTCCATATTGAGTCCGAGGATGAGGCGAATGCCTTTATCGAGATGGTTCGCAAGCGTCATTACGACGCTCGACACAATGTTCCCGCGTGGATTTTGGTCGATGGACGCGAGCGCCAGAGTGATGACGGCGAGCCGAGCCGCACGAGCGGTATGCCGACGCTCGAGGTGTTGCGCGGCGCAGGGCTCAAAAATGTTTGCTGCGTAGTGACGCGCTATTTTGGTGGCACGCTATTGGGGCCTGGTGGATTAGTGCGCGCCTATACCGCGGCGACGCAGGCGGCGGTGGCGGCCGCTCGGGAGGCTGGGCAGATCGTTGAGATGACGAGTGTCGTACCGGTTGACGTGCATGTGGCCTATCCGCAGTATGAGCAGGTGCTTCGTTTGGCGCAGGGTTCGGGTGCCAAGGTTTCGGATACCGATTACGCGGATGCCGTGACACTTCATTTGGTGTTTAAAGCGGGGGAGCAGGAGCCGTTTTGCGCTAAGATGCGCGAGCTTATGGCGGGGCGCGAGGAGATCGAGGTCGGCGCTCCCGAATTTGCCGAGTTCTAACGACGACGGCCGGCGTGCTTTTGGATGAATCCCAAGCGTGCCGGCCGTTGTTTTATGTTGCTGCCGTTTACTCGGCGAGCTGCTTTAGCACATCGCAGGCGATCTCGACGGCATCGTCGATACAACCGGGGCAGCTGCGGAGCGGACCCTTATCCGATCCGATGCCCTTGAGCGTGCCGCAGACGGTCGTCGTGTTCTTCTCGCCAAAACGCTTGGCGATCTCGCGCGACAGCTTGTAGGTCTGGCCCTTGGTCTTGGGGTTTTCCATGCCGTCGCTCATTACAAAGCCCATGATGGCCACGGCGCCCGAGATGGCGCCGCAGGTTTCGGTCATGCCACCCATGCCGGCGCCAAAGCCCTCGGTGAGGGTAAAGGCGACCTGGGGGTCGAGCCCGACGGCAGGTGCGAGCGTACAGGCGACGGCCTGTGCACAGTTAAAGCCACGGGCGTGGTATTCGGCAGCTTGAGCCTGACAGGCGGTGATGTCGAGCTGGGCCGTATCGATTTGCTTCATCGTTGTCTCCTTGGTCACGGTGTACCCGCTTATGGTACCCGTGCCGATGCATGTAGTCATCGAGAGCTTCATGTATGCCTCATTTTTATCTATAGAGCAAATGCCTAAGGTTGAGACAAACACCCTTGATTCATTTGTCTCATAACCCACCTTGAAGATGGGTTGAGAGGGGTGCAGGGTAGCGGTATCGTGAACCGAATAAAACGTAACCCAGGCAAGGGAGCTAGATATGAGCGAGCAGACCATCGGTACGACGTGTGTTCAGGGCGGTTATCGCCCGGGTGATGCGGAGCCGCGTCAGGTGCCTATCTACCAGTCCACCACGTGGAAGTACGACACGTCCGAGCACATGGGCAAGCTGTTCGACTTGGAGGAGTCGGGCTACTTCTACAGCCGTCTGCAGAACCCCACGTGCGATCTGGTTGCCGCCAAGATCTGCGAGATGGAGGGCGGCACTGCCGCGATGCTCACGAGCTCGGGCATGGCTGCGAACTTCCTCGCGATCTTTAACGTGGCCGGCGCCGGCGATCACGTGGTCGCAAGCTCTGCTATCTACGGCGGTACCTATAACCTGCTCGCCCATACCATGGAGCGCATGGGTCTGACCTGCACGTTCGTTGCCCCCGACTGCACCGACGAGGAGCTCGAGGCAGCGTTTGAGCCCAATACTAAGCTCGTCTTTGGCGAGACGATCGCCAACCCCGCCCTTGCCGTGCTCGATATTGAGCGCTTTGCCAAGGCCGCGCATGACCACGGCGTGCCGCTGATGGTCGACAACACCTTCCCGACACCCGTGATGTGCCGTCCCTTTGAGTGGGGCGCCGACATCGTTACGCACTCCACCACCAAGTACATGGATGGCCATGCGGCCTATCTGGGTGGCGTGATCGTCGACCACGGCCAGTTTGACTGGATGGCCCATGCGGACAAGTTCCCGGGTCTCACCACGCCTGACGAGAGCTACCACGGCGTGACGTATGCCGAGAAGTTCGGTCGCGAGGGCGCCTTCATCACCAAGGCCACCGCGCAGCTCATGCGCGATCTTGGCCCCATGCAGAACCCGCAGGCGGCGTTCTTCTTGAACAGCTCGCTCGAGAGCCTGCATGTGCGCATGCCGCGTCATTGCGAGAACGGCCTGGCCGTTGCCAAGTTCCTGCAGAGTCATCCCAAGGTGCGCTTCGTGAGCTATCCGGGCCTGGAGGGCGACAAGTACTATGACCTGGCTCAGAAGTACATGCCCAACGGTACCTGCGGTGTTGTGAGCTTTGGCTTTAACGGTGGTCGCGCGGCGGCCGAGACCTTTATGAAGAGCCTCAAGCTCGCCCAGATCGCCACGCACGTGGCCGACGCCCGCACTTGCTGCTTGCATCCTGCTAACGCCACGCATCGCCAGATGAACGATGAGGAGCTCATCGCCTGTGGCATCTCTGCCGACATGGTGCGCCTGTCGTGCGGCCTCGAGGACACGGCCGATCTGATTGCCGACCTTGAGCAGGCGCTCGAGCAGTGCTAGGCTAGCGTTCGCACAAGGCGCCGATGCTGGCGAAAGCTTCGGTGACCTTTCGTTCCGATTCCGTAGGCGGGACCCCAATCGCGGCTGTTTGCAGGCGATTGGGGCCCCGTTTTTTGCGTTGGGCCACTCGAAAGGATGGATATGGAGAAAACTGCAGAGCAGCTGCGCCGCGAGCATATTGCCCTAGAGGGCGACACCCATGGCAAGAACAAGTGGGCGATTCTGTTCACCGTGCTCATCATGACGTTTATGGTGTGTCTGGATTCGACCGTCGTGACCGTGGCGCTGCCCGTGATGCAAAAGGAGCTGGGCGTGGGCCTCGATCGCATTCAGCTGGTAAGTTCGGTGTATCTGCTTGCGACTTGCGTGGCTATGTTGCCGTTTGGCCGTCTGGGCGACGTGCGCGGCAAGGTGAATGTGTTCCAGTTGGGCGTCATCGTCTTTTCGGTCGGTTCGCTGCTGTGCGGCCTTTCGGCCTCGCTTGAGGTTCTTATCCTGGCACGCATTGTTCAGGGCATCGGTTGCGCGGCGGCCATGGCTAACAACATGGGTATCATCACCGAGTCGTTTCCGGCGCGCGAACGAGGCCGTGCCATGGGTATTCTCGCGACCTTTGTGGCCCTCGGCATGATGTGTGGCCCCGTGCTCGGCGGCATGCTGGTGGCAAGCTTTCCCTGGGAGAGCATCTTCCTCATCAACCTGCCCATTGGCGTGATCTCGTTTATCGTGGGACTCTACACGCTGCCGCATGTTAGGCCAGAGGCCGGCGAACGTCCCATGCCCCTTGCCGAGGCCGCTCGTCGCTGCTTTGCAAATTCGGCCTTCACCATCAACCTTGCCTGCATGCTCATCGTGTTCGTTGGCATTGGCGCATCCGAGTTTATTCTGCCGTTCTATTTTCAGGACGCCCACGGCTTTGGTTCTGACATTTCCGGATTGCTCTTTTTGGCGCTGCCAATGGTGAATGCCTTTATCGGCCCGCTTTCGGGAACGGTTTCGGACCGTGTTGGCTGCGAGGGTCCCACGGCGGTCGGCCTGGGCGTGTATGTGTGCGGTCTCTTTGCAGTAAGCACGCTCGACGAGCACTCTTCTATCCCTGTGATCGTGTGCTGCGTCGCATTTATGTCGTGCGGTACGTCGATTTTCCAGAGCCCCAACAACTCGCTGTACATGGGCTCGGCTCCGCGCGAGGCACTTGGCTTTGCGGGTAGTCTGGGTAGCCTGGCGCGTTATGCGGGTATGGCACTCGGCATTACGGTGGCGTCGAATATCCTGTATGGACAGATGAGCGTGGCGATGGGCGAGGCCGTGACCAGTTTTGTTGCAGGACGTCCGGATGTGTTCCTGTTTGGTTTCCGTTCGGTGCTCTATGTGTTGATGGCTGTGGCCGCTGTGGGCTTTGCGCTTGCCATGGTGCGTTTGGTGAAGATGCGCGCCCGCCATTAGCGTGTTGGGAGGCTGTCTGCCACGATTCGCGCCGTCCCAAAAAGACTGGTTTGTGGTGCGATGCGGCTTGTGGGACGGGCGGGGGTCGGTCCGTGGTAGACTATCGAACAACGTTTATTAATCGCGCGGTATCGTTGCCGCGAGAAGGGGTTGCGCCATGCAGGAGCTTGAGGATCGTATTCGCCATGACGGCATCGTAAAGGCCGGTAACGTCCTTAAGGTTGATGCCTTCCTCAACCACCAATGCGACGTTGAGCTGTTCGACCACATGGGCGCCGAGTGGGCCCGTCTGTTCGAGGGTGTCGAGATCAACAAGATCCTGACGATTGAGGCTTCGGGCATTGGCATGGCTTGCATCGCGGCTCAGCATTTTGGCGGCGTGCCGGTGGTCTTTGCCAAGAAGGCGCAGTCCATCAACCTCGACGGCGAGCAGTATGCCACGACCATCTACTCCTTTACCAAGCAGAAGGAGTACCCGGTCATTGTGGGTAAGCGCTTCCTGTCCGAGGGCGACAAGGTCCTGATCATCGACGACTTCCTGGCCAACGGCTGCGCGCTTGAGGGCCTTATTAAGATCTGCGAGGCTGCGGGCGCCGAAGTTGCCGGCATTGGCATCGCCGTTGAGAAGGGCTTCCAGGGCGGCGGCGATAAGCTCCGTAAGCGCGGCTTCCGCGTTGAGAGCCTGGCACGTATCGCCGATATGGACTGCGAGAACGGCGAGATCACCTTCGCCTAAGCGCGCAACACAAGCGATTGGTATGCGATGTGACAAAGGGACTGTCCCTTTGTCACATTTTTTGTATGAGGGGAGGTGTTGATATGGACGAGAACAAGATGGGATGGCGCGAGTATGCGCGCTATGCCGAGATGTCGGCCGAGGAGTTGGCGCGCGATTGCGAGGTGCAGGTGTTTCGCGCGACTGGTCCGGGCGGACAAGGCGTCAACACGACGGACTCGGCGGTGCGCATGAAACATATCCCTTCGGGAATTACCGTGACGGCGCGCGAGAGCCGTAGCCAGTTTCAGAATCGCAGCTGCTGTCTGCGTAAGCTGAGGGCAGAGCTTGAGCGTCGCGGGCGTCCACCGCGCCGACGCGTCAAGACCAAGGTGCCTCAGCGATCGCGCCAGCGCAGGCTTAACGACAAGCACTTCAACGCGATTAAAAAGGCCAACCGTCGCAAGCCGGGCGGGGAGGAATGATCTTCTTAATAAGTTGCGGTGAAATAGGGACTGTTTTGCGGCTTTTGCTGCATAAACAGTCCCTATTTCACCGCAACTGAGGTGGGGTTAGCGGGTTGGGCGCCAGACCTCAAGGACGGCGGGAAGGATGTCCACCTCGATTCGCGAGGCGACGATGGGCTCGCCGTCGGCTTGGATGGGGTAGTCGGGCTCCTCGAACGTGAGCTCGGCATGACGGCAACGACGCATGCGAACCGGCGGCAGCTTGGTGTGGTGGCCGTCCTTGGCCGAAAGGAACATGGGCAGGGCGACCGCACGGGGGACGGGGCCACAGGCGTAGCAAACGTCGAGCATGCCGTCGCACGGGTCGGCGTTGGGACAGATGCGATAGCCAGAGCCATAGGTGGGCCCCAGCTGGATGGCCATGATAATCGCCCGCACGCGTTCGGTGGGCGCGCCGTCAAAGCTGATGGTCATGGGGTAGTTTCGATAGCGCAGGCCAAACTGCTCCAGACCCGAGAGGGTGTAGAGCGGAGCGCCGGCGAGGCCCGTCTTTTTGCGCAGCTCGGTGGTGCCCAGGCCGATGGCGGCGTCAATACCGACGGAGAGCGTCTGGTCGTAGTACTCAACGGCAGCCTCGCCGCTGCCGCTCGCAGGGCTCCACGAGCGAATGCGCCCGATGTCCTGACGCTGCAGCTCGCAGGTGAGCAGCGCGCCAAAGTCCTTGCCGGAGAAATCGTCGATGCCGAGCGTCTGGGCAAAATCGTTGCCGGAGCCCACGGGCAGGACGGCAAGGGCGGGCCGGACCGCCTCTTCTTGCGCCATCAAGCCGTTGACGACCTCGTGGATCACGCCGTCGCCGCCGAGTGCGATAACCGTGCGGTATCCTTGGGCCCGTGTGGCAAGTTCCTTGGCGTGTCCCATGCGCTCGGTCAGCACCAGGTCAAACTGGGATGCGCGTGCAGTCATGTCCAAAAAGCGCTGCAGGCGCTCAGCGACCTCGCGCGCCGCACCCGATTGGGCGGCGGGGTTGGCGATGATGAGCGTGCGACCAAAATCAGTTGCGTGCATGGGGCGACTCCCGGCGTGTGACATGACAGTGCGGTCGCGTTCAGGTCGAATTGCCCCCGATTGTGGCTGCACGGCGAATATTACATCTACTCTATCAGGTCGTTGTGGCGCTCGATAGCATCCGCTACCGTACCGCCCTCATCCACAATAAGCGAACGGCGCTTGGGTGAGATGATGCGCTGGGCGGGGTACACGCCGCGGTGCCCGCCGGTTAGGTAGCTGATAAAGGCCACGATGACAAAGAACCCGGCGGCCGTGCCGTGGAACAGGTCGATGGCCATCATGCAGGTGGTGATGGGCACGTTGAGGCCGGCGCAGAACACGCCGAGCATGCCTAGCGCCGCCAGAAAGCTGGGATCGATTCCGACGAGGCAACCGATCCAGCCGCCGAGTGCCGCACCGATGCCAAACAGGGGCGTGACCTCGCCGCCTTGGAAGCCGGCGCCCAGGGTGAGGGCCGTAACCACGAGCTTGATGGCTGCGTCCGCCAGGGTGGTGTTGCCGGCGAACCCGGCGCCTGAGAGCCAGGTGGCAAGGCCGGCATACTTCCAGGCGTCGAGCATCGCGTAGGCCGCGAGCACCACGAGCGCACCCACGAGCGCGCGAACGAGGTAATTGGTGATAATGCGACCGTACAGGCTCTTGACGGTTCGAACCGACCAGGCAAAGAGGCGTGCCGTCAGACCGAAGATAATGGCGCTGATAGCAACGATGGCAACCGTCCGCGGCGTCATGCCGGGAACGCCGGCAATGACATTCGCTTCGTACTCGGTACCCAGGGCGAGTGATGTAAAGTAGCCGGTAAATGAGGCGACCAGGCAGTAGATGCCCGCCGTGTAGTCGATCTTGCCGATAAAGCACATCTCCATGCCAAAGAAAGCTCCGGCAAGGGGCGAGCCGAATACGGCGCCAAAGGCCGACGAGATGCCGGCGAGCATGAGGTCGTGGTGGTCATGCTTTTTGAGGTGGGCGAGGCTCGAGATGTTGCTGGCGATGGTGCCGCCAATCTGCACCGCGGCTCCCTCGCGACCGGCCGATCCGCCCGTTAGGTGCGTGAGCGTGGAGCAGACGAAGGTGAGGACGGCCATGCGCATGTGGATGAGGCGTGTGCCCAGAGCGGAGTCGATGACAAGGTTGTTGCCGCGCTTGGCGGCAAGACCGTGGTTTTTGTACACCCATGCGGTGGCAACGCCCACAACGGGAAGCAAGGCGTAGACCCACACATGGTGCTCGCGATAGTCGGTCGCGATATTCAGCGAGGCCAAAAACGCCCAAGCGGAAACGCCCATGGCGAGCGAGACGATGACGACGAGTGCGAGCAACTTGGCGCTCGCGAGTAGGTTGCGGGCGTTGCGGCGCGTGTCGGCAGCCAAGAGATGCTCAGAGCGGGTGAGCTGATGCCTGCCTGCCGTGATGACGTCGTTCAGGGAGAAAAAACCGCCTTCGTCGAGCGGCTGGGAATGATCCTGCGCTTCGTTTGCGCTTTCGGGTTTGTCGTTATGAGCCATACGTTCCTCTTTTAGGTTGCAACGCAAGCATTATAAAACGTGGTAAACGCGACGAGCCGGTGGGCTGGTTTCCATTCTGTTTCGCGGCCTGCAACCGACAGGTGTATTTGCGGGTACAGGCCAAGTCGCGGTCGTGCGGCGGGGGATTATACTGAGATAAGCATAAAGAATCGGCGCCCCTGTTGTGCGCCGTGGCATTAAGAGGTGCATATGGCAGAGAAACTCATTCCGCTGGAGGACGCGCAGTCGATTGTCCTGTCGCACGTTGCTCCGACCGATCTCGTCGAGATTCCCGTGTGGCAGGCCGCCGGTCTTCCCTTGGCCGAGGACGCGGTGGCCGATATCGACATTTCGCCGTTTGCCAACAGCGCCATGGACGGGTATGCCGTGCGCGCAGCCGATCTTGCTGCGGCCACCGCTGACACTCCGGTGACGCTCTCCGTCGTAGGGCACGAGGCAGCGGGCCATGTCTTTGAGGGCGTGGTCGGCGTGGGCGAGACCGTCCGCATCATGACGGGCGCGCCGGTGCCCGAGGGTGCCGACGCCGTAGTGAAATACGAGATCGTCGAGGTGCTTGACGGCGATGGCAACGAGGGCTCGCACGTTCACTTCTCGGCGCCGGCCAAGGTGGGGGAGAACGTTCGCTCTGCCGCCGAGGAGGCCCATGCCGGCGATGTTGTGATGCACGCTGGCGAGGTCGTGGCTCCGGCGGGCGCGGGTCTGCTGGCAAGCGCCGGTTACGCGAGCGTGAAGGTTCATGCCGCCCCGCGCGTGGGCATTATCTCGCTGGGAACGGAACTGGTCGCGCCGAGTGAGCTGCCGGCGCGCGGGCAGATTCGCGACTCAAACTCCTCGGCGCTGATGGCCGAGGCACTCGATGCCGGCGCCGAGCCCGTGTTCTACGGCATCGCGCCCGACGATGAGCAGGCGATTGCCGAGCTGGTGCATCGCGCTGTGCGGGAGTGCGATTTTGTCATTACGAGCGGCGGTGCCTCGGCGGGCGACTACGACTATGTGACGGCGCTCGTCCGGCGCGAGGGCGAGGTGCTCTTCGATCGCATCTCGATGCGTCCGGGCAAGGCCATCACGTTTGGCTTGCTCGGGGGTAAGCCGTATTTGGGGCTTTCGGGCAATCCGGCCGCAGCGTACGTGGGCTTTGAGATGCTCGCGCGTCCGGCGATTCGCAAGATGCGCGGCTTTGCCGAGGGTGCGCGTCCCGTGCAGCAGGCGACGCTCACACACGGTGTGAAAAAGCGCCAGGACCGACGCTTCTTCGATCGCGCCACGGTTTTGCGCGACCCCAAGACCGGTGAGCTGATGGTGACCGAGGCCAAGACGCAGAATTCGGCGCTGCTCGGCACGATGCAGCGGGCCAACTGCCTGCTGCGTATTGACGAAGGACCGTGCGAGCTCAAGGCGGGCGACGTCGTGGATGTCGTGCGTGTCGACCTGCCCGAGGGAACGGTGTTGTAGGAGGAAGACTATGGAGTTGAAGATATCGATCGTGACGTGCTCGGACACGCGCGATCTTGCTCAGGACGAGGCTGGAGCCGCACTCGAGGAACTTATCGAGGCGCAGGGCTGGACGGTCGCCTCACATGTGGTCGTGCGTGATGACGTCAGCGAGATTGGTGATGCCATTGTGGAAGCCGCCGATGAGTGCCACGCCAATGTCGTGCTCACCTGCGGTGGCACGGGGCTTTCGATGCGCGATGTGACGCCCGAGGCGACGCGTGCCGTCTGCGACCGCGATGTGCCGGGTATTGCCGAGGCGATTCGCGCGTACTCGATGACCAAGACGCGCCGCGCCATGCTCTCGCGGGCTATTTGCATGCAACGAGGTCATACACTTGTCGTAAACTTTCCCGGTTCTACAAAGGCCGCCCGCGAAAGCTGGGAGGCCATAGCGGACCAGCTGGAGCATGCGGCTCAGATGACAGCGGGCGGCGGACATACCAAATAAGCGCACTACCTGCGGCGGAGCGACCTGAACGGTTGCTCCGCCTTTTTGTTTGACGCTGAGGTGAAGCCGATGGGCGTCATATCTGAAGATATATTCTCAGACGAGAATAATTTCTCACCATCACTATTCTCGAGAAAGTATAATCTGATTGCAGATTATAGCCCGCGGTGGGGTACCCGGGCACAAGGTCCGAAAGGGTTGAATATGTTCGATATGGTTTCTCGCCGCGGATTCGTCTCGCTTTCTGCTGTCGCCGCTACCAGCCTTGGTCTTGCCGGCTGCTCGGGTAGCAAGACGTCTGAGCCGGCCGGATCCGATGCCGGTTCTGCTGAGGCGTCTTCTAAGAAAGCTGTCGAGCTGCAGGTCTTTGCCGCCAACTCGCTCGAGAAGGCGCTCCCCGAGGTCCAGGAACTCTATACCGAGCAGACCGGCACCACCTTTGCCGACACGCAGTTTAAGGCCTCCGGCGACCTTGTCGAGCAGATGCGCGCCGGTGCCGCCGTCGACGTGCTCATTACCGCTTCCAAGGGCACCATGGATGACGCTGAGACCGCCGAGCTCGTCGACGTCGATACGCGTGAGGACATGTTCGTCAACGACCTCGTGATCATTCGCGCCGAGGGCTCCGACACCAAGGTCGAGGCCATCGCCGACGTCGCGAATCTGGACGGCAAGATCGCCATCGGCGACGCTAAGACCGTTCCCGCCGGCAAGTACGCCAACCAGGCCCTGGCCTCCGTGGGCCTCTACACCGGCACCGAGGGTGACGACGGCGAGTATGCGCCCGAACTCGCCGACAAGGTGGCCCTGGCCGATAAGGTCGGCACCGCTGCCGCCTACGTCTCTACGGGCGACTGCGTGGCCGGTTTTGTCTACAGCTCCGATATCTTCCGCTACGACGGCATCGAGGAGGCCTTCGTGTGCCCCGAGGATTCGCACAAGCCCATCGTGTATCCGGGTGCCGTTGCCGAGAGCTCCGAGCACGCCGACGAGGCCAAGGCGTTCATCGACTTTTGCCTGTCCAACAAGAAGGCCCAGAAGATTTGGGCTAAGTACGGCTTTGAGCTTTCCGCGTAGTGCGGCTTGGCGCGATAATTCCATCGTTTTGTGTTTCACTCCGTCCTCGTATTCGCTTGGAGCTTTTCGTGCTTAATAGATTCCGCATGCTTGTCGCCTGTGCTTTGATCTTCGCGCTTTGCTGGGTGCCGGGGTTTGCGTTTGCTGGGGACACTGAGGACGGGGCCCAGGTTGCTGCGACCGCTCATGGGCTTTCCTATGGGATCGAGGGTTTTGAGCGGTTGGCCAAGGGGACCGCCCGTACCATGGAGGGCCAGCCTGAAGGCTACCGGTTTCCCGTTGACGAGGACGTGGACCTTGTAGTGGCGCCTGCTGCCGATCGCGTTGTGGTGTGGATATCGCCCAAGGCGGTCGAGAAGTATGGATTGGATCCGCAGGACAACGAGTGCGTATCGGGTCTCAAGGCCCTCGTCTGCAAGCTCGACAGCGCAAACTGCATGGGGGGTGCGCAGTTAGGGGACGTGGATCTTCCTTGGTATGTCACGACGGAAACAACGTTTGATGCCGGTGGGTATACCTATGGCTTTGACGAGCGCGGTGCGGATGGGGACCGCTATGTGGTGATTGCATCAGCCTCGGGTGATGCCAAGGGCGGCGCGCGTTGGCTTGATAGCGCTCAAATGGTAGAAGCATCGTCTGTCGTGTTGCGGAATGAGCAGGGGCCCTTGACCTCTCTGACCTCCTTTTTGGGCGACATCGACTATCGACCGTTTTGGGTGTCCATAAAAACGAGCGGCCTTGCCCTGTTGATCTCCTTTGCGCTGGGCCTGTTCGCCGCGTGGAAGACTATGGGTACCTCGAGTCGCATCAAGGGTCTGCTCGACTCGGTCTTTACCATCCCTATGGTGCTGCCGCCCACGGTCTGCGGCTTTCTGCTCCTCATGCTGTTTGGCCGCTCGACCGGGGTGGGCCAGTGGCTCATCGCGCACGGCGTCTCGATCGTCTTTACCTGGCCCGCGGCGGTCATTTCGGCCGTCGTGGTGTCGTTTCCCCTGGTCTACCGTACGGCGCTCGGAGCCTTCGAGAGCCTCGACACGCAGATGCTCGATGCGGCGCGCACGCTGGGCTGGTCCGAGCGTCGCATCTTCACCAAGCTTATGATGCCGCTCGGCTGGCCCTCCATCGCCGCCGGCACGGTGCTCGCCTTCGCGCGTGCCATGGGCGAGTTTGGCTGCACCCTGTTCTTTGCGGGCAACTACGCCGGCATTACGCAGACCATCCCCATCGCCATCTACTTTGAGTGGATGGGCGGCAACACGTCGGTGGCCCTCTTTTGGGTCGTCGTCGTGATCGCGTTTAGTTTCCTAGTCATCCTGTTCATCAACATGTACACCGCTCATTCGCAAAAGTATCGCGAGCGGGGTCTTTCCCGTGCGGAGCGCAAGCAGGTCAAGCAGCTGGGCGGCCAGACCGATTCGCTCGACCCAGTCGGCGGCGATGCGCTGCGTATCGATCGCGAGGCGCTGGCCGAGCTCATGCGCGATGATGCCGCTTTGCAGGGAGGTCGATAAGCTATGTCGCTCGTTTTGGATATTAAGAAACGTTATCCCGGGTTTGTGCTCGACATGCAACTTGAGGCCGGTGAGGAGCGCGTGGCGCTGCTCGGTGCCTCAGGCTGCGGCAAGAGCTGTACACTGCGCTGCATTGCCGGCGTGGAGACGCCCGACGAGGGCAAGATTGTCGTCAACGGCGTGACCTTTTTTGACTCGGCGGCGGGCATCAACCTGTCGCCCCAGGAGCGAAAATGCGCCCTGCTGTTCCAAAACTATCAGCTGTTTCCTAACATGACGGTGGCCGATAACGTGTGCGCCGGCGTAAAGGATGCGGGCGACGCCGCCGCGCGCAAAAAGCTCGCCGAGTGCTATTTGAGCATTTTCGGTCTGGCCGACTTTGCCGACCGCTATCCCGCGCGTCTCTCGGGCGGCCAGCAGCAGCGCGTGGCGCTTGCCCGTATGGTGGCGGCGCATCCGGGCATTTTTATGTTCGACGAGCCCATGAGCGCGCTCGATTCCTATCTTAAGAGCGCACTCGAGCAGAACATGCTCGACCTGTTCGATGTGTGCAACCGCACCGTGCTCTACGTGAGCCACGACATCGACGAAGCGTGCCGCCTGTGCCAGCGTATCTGCGTGATGCACGACGGGCATGTTGAGGAGATCGGCTCCATTGAGGACGTGGTCCGCCGCCCGCAGACGCTGGCGGCGCTGCGCCTGACGGGCTGCAAGAATACAAGCCGCGCGCGAAAGATCGGGCCCGAGGAAGTTGAGGCGCTCGATTGGGGCATGACCTTTAACGTGGGTCGCGAGGTTCCCGATAATGTGGTGTACCTGGGCATTCGCGCGAGCTACTTCCATATGGACAACCGTGCCGAGCGGGGTCGCAACAGCTACGACCTGCACGTGGCGCGCGTGAGCGATTCGCGTTTTGAGCGCCTGGTGCTGTTGGATGCGCCGCGGGCCGATGCACCCACGCGCCTGCAGTGGAAGGTCAACAAAGTGGGCATGCCTGTCGACGAGCTGCCACAAGCAGGCGAGACGCTGCGCATGCATTTTGATGCCAGCAGGATCCATTTGGTTTGTCGATAGCGCCGGGTAATGCCGTCGGGGATATAAGCCTCGGCAGTTTTGTCTTGCCGCTCGCCGAATGAGGGATGACAAACTCTTATCAATCAAGATAATTATTTATTAAACGCCGGCACACGACGCTGTCGTACGAATGTCTACGGTGTTCGTCTGGACGATGACCGTTGATATAGTTGACCTCAACTTGTAAAGGAGGGTGCGCACATGCCGCAGACGACATACATTCGCCGCGTTGCCGCGCGTGCCCTATACATGGCTCGGAGCCGCATATGAGCAAGTATGTTCACGGCTCCGGGAGAGACGACGCACAACTAAATAATCGACCGCAAAGCAGGTTCCCTAAAATTCCGGGTTTAAGCACGGCCGGGTTTTCGCCACCCACCGTGCAGTAATACCGTAGCTATTCATTTTTGGTTCGAGAGGGGAACCGTCATGGCTGAAGAATTTGATTTCCATCCGATGTGGGAGAGCCTCGGCATGAATCTTGCCGACCACGACATGCTGCTGGGCGCCGTGGGTCAGATGTACGGCGATATGTTCCTGACGCAGAACAATCGCCCCAAGTCCACGTCCTACCTGGATTTTGTCGCCACCAACATCCACAGCGGCCGTATTAAGGAGATGCTCGACAAGAAGGAGGCCGGCGAGGCCACCAAGATCGTCGGTTCGTTCTGTGTCTACGTGCCCGAGGAGATTGTGCTTGCCTGTGACGGCATCCCCGTGGGTCTGTGCTCTGGTGCCGATTGGGCAACCGATAAGGTTGAGGAGCACCTGCCGCGCAACACCTGTCCGCTCATCAAGAGCTTTGCCGGCTTTAAGCTGGGCGAGGTCTGCCCCTACATTGAGTCGAGTGACCTGGTGGTAGGCGAGAACACCTGCGATGGCAAGAAGAAAGCCTACGAGTTCTTTGCCACGCAAAAGAACATGTACGTCATGGATATTCCCAACGTGCACGACGAGTCGACGCTCGTGACCTGGAAGGCCGAGGTCAAGAAGCTCGCCGCCAAGATCGAGGACGAGTGCGGCGTCAAGATTACGCCCGAGCGTCTGAAGGCTGCCATCCACGCCGTCAATGAGAAGCGCCGCGCCCTGCAGCGCCTCGCTGCGACCCGCGCTGCCGACCCTGCGCCCATCAGCGGTCTCGACAGCCTGCTGACCGTCCAGGCCGCCTTTATGGACGACACACCGCGCTTGACCGGAGCCATCAACGAAATGGCGGCTGAGTGCGAGCAGCGTGTCGAGGCCGGCGAGGGCGTGGCGCCCAAGGGGACCAAGCGCATCCTGTACACCGGCACGCCCATGGCCGTGCCCAACTGGAAGCTGTTCAACCTGATCGAGAAGGCCGGCGGCGTTGTGGTGGGCGAGGAGTCCTGCACGGGTTCGCGCTATTACAAGGACCTGGTCGATGAGTCTGGTGAGACGGTCGACGAGATGCTCGATGCCATCGCCGAGCGCTACTTTAAGATCAACTGCGCTGTCTTTACGCCCAACGACCAGCGTATGAAGGACATTGTCCAGATGGCCAAGGACCTGCATGCCGACGGCATCGTCGACGTAGCCCTGCAGTTCTGCACGCTCTACGAGATGGAGTCGTTTGCCGTGGAGAAGGCCGCCGAGGAGGCCGGCATTCCGTTTATGCACATCACGACCGACTACGCCGGCGAGGACGCCGGTCAACTGCAAACCAGGATTGAGGCTTTCTTGGAAACCATTTAGGACTATCCCTCCCGGCGGCTTCTCCAGGCACCCGATCTTGCCGTTCAAACCGTCGCTTGCGTGCCAAAGTACGCGGCGCGTCTCTTTCACGGCAACCTCGGGCACCCGGGAAAGCCGTTTCCTTGGTTGGTTAAAAGGTTTAGGAGTTATATGTCGGAAAATATTGAGCAGCCGTTGCCCAGCACGTTTGAGGAGTTCAACGAGCAGCGCAAGGCGGCGTTTATTCGCGTTAAGGATTACAAGCAGGCGGGTAATCGCCTGGTCGGCTTTTTGTGCAGCTATACGCCGCTCGAGATTATCGATGCCGCGGGCGCTGCAAGTGTGGCCTTGTGCGGCACATCCGACGAGGTGATTCCCGAGGCCGAGAAGGTGCTGCCGGCAAACCTCTGCCCGCTCATCAAGTCGACCTACGGTTTTGCCTACTCGCAAAAGTGCCCGTTTACGTACTTTAGCGACATGATCATCGGTGAGACCACCTGCGACGGCAAGAAGAAGATGTACGAACTGCTCAACGAGTTCAAGCGCACGCACATTCTGCATCTTCCGCAGGGTCGCGATCGCGCCTACGAGCGCGAGGGCTGGTACGAGGAGTGCCGCCTGCTCAAGGAGGAGCTCGAGGGCTTCTACGGCATCACGATTACCGACGATGACCTGCGCGCTGCCGTCCGTCGTCGCAACCGCTTGCGTGCGGCCCAGCTCGAGATGTTTGCGCTGCAGGCCAACCAGCCGGCGGCCATGAGCGGCGTTGACCTGATGAGCACCATGTTTGCCGGTACGTTTAGTTTTGATATCGAGGCCTATACGCAGCAGCTGGAGCAAAAGGTTGCCAAGCTGCGCGAGGCCTACGACGCGGGCGAGCGCCCGGTTGCGGCGGATGCCAAGCGCATTCTGATCACCGGCTGCCCGGTGGGCGGTGTGATCAACAAGATCGGTCGCACCATCGAGTCCAACGGCGGCGTGGTCGTTTGCATGGACGACTGCTCGGGCGAGCGTACGGCGGCCATGATGATCGACCCGGAGGCTCCCGACATCCTGCGCGCCATCGCCGACCGCTACCTGGATATCAACTGCTCGGTCATGACGCCCAACGACGGTCGTATGGACAACACCCTGGCCATGTGCGAGAAATACCACGTCGACGGTGTGGTGGAGAATGTGCTCCAGGCGTGCCACACCTTTAACGTGGAGAGTGCGCGCATGCAGGAGGCTGTCGAGGGTGCGGGTATTCCGTACATGAAGATCGAGACCGATTACAGCAACGGCGACATGGGCCAGATCGAGACCCGCATCGCCGCCTTCATCGAAACCCTCTAGCTTCCTCAGGCGCCGGATCTTGCTCCTCAAACCGTCGCTTGCGTACCCAAAGTACGCTGCGCTCCTCTTTCGGGGCAATCTCCGGCCCATGAGAAACCTAGAGCTAAGGCGCCTGCACGCACCGCTACCTTCAATGTTCAGAT